>NZ_JBIIVK010000002.1:0-122395 GCF_044339515.1 Flavobacterium sp. | reverse complement strand
ATTCTAATTTTATGAGAGCCGCGACTCTAAAAGCTGTTATGATTAATGGTGCGGAAGAAACTGGTGATAGTGAAGGTCCAGATTATAGATTTGGATGGGGCTTATTAAATGCACAAAAAAGTGCTTTGCTAATTTCAAACAAAGGTACAAGTTCAATAATTGATGAATTGACTCTAACACAAGGTTCTACATATTCAAGAAATGTTATTTCTAATGGATCGCCTATGAGAATAACGGTAGTTTGGAATGATCCTGCAGGGCCTTTAAGTAATGGAGTAGAAGATGATCCTACTTCGGTTTTAGTCAATGATTTGGATGTTAGGGTAACAAAAAATTCTGAAACATTTTATCCATGGGTTTTGAATCCATTTTTTATTCAAGGAGGAGCAATTCAAGATGATAATCCTTATGATAATGTTGAAAGTATTGATGTGTCAAATCCTTCAGGAGCTTATACTATAACGGTTTCTCATAAAGGTAATTTGAGTGGAGGAAGTCAAAATTTTTCTCTAGTTGTCTCAGGAGTCGATGAATCTTTATCTTTGAATCAAGAGGGAATTGAAAATTTAGTAGTATATCCCAACCCAACTGAAGGTATTGTTAATTTTGAGTTTCCTGATTTATTTAATTCTGATATTGCTCTAAATTTGATTGATACACAAGGTAGATTGGTAAAAGATTTCGGTTTGTATAAATTTAATTCTGAAACGTCTAAAGTCTCGTTAGATTTGTCTGGTTTCGCAAAAGGAGTATACTTTATAAATATTACTAATAATGATTCTACTCTTGTTAAAAAAATTGTTCTTAAGTAGTTTTGAATTATTTAATATACGAACTGTATTATTTTTGATTTCGATCTTAACGTTCTCCTGCAGTAATCACAAAGATTCAGATTATAATATACAAGGAGTTAATTTGAAAGAATATAATAATAGGAAAGTATATCTTTTGAAAGAAGATCATGATTTGTTACCAATAAAACTAGACTCCACTATTATAACTAATAGTGGGTTTTTTTTTAAAGGAAATTTTGAAGAGCCTGTGTTGAGATACATATCCATTGAAGGTGAGTCTGAAAAATTACCTGTTTTATTAGAGGAAGATAATGTTGTGATATATTTTAACGGTTTTTCGCTTCTTAATTCTTTTGTAAAAAGTGGTTTTGAAAATAAACATTTATTCGATTATAATTTAAAAGCCTTTAAAATTAATAATGAAATTAAAAATTTTAAAAAATCGAATAGTTTACTGATGCAAAAATCTAAGGAGAATAATGATAATAAAGTAATAGATTCGTTGCTTAAAATTCATTATAAAATAAATTATAAGCATATAGTTAACATGAATGAACATTTATCAAAAAAACCGAATAATTTCGTTTCACTAATGCTTGTTGAAGGTTTGTTTGATTTTCCAAATTATCCAATTACAGATATTGAGAATCATTTTAAAAAATTTGATTCAAAGTATAAAGATTATAAAATTGCTACTAGGATAAAAGTTAAAATAGATTCTTTAAAAAATAATTGATATTTAACGCAACCTTTTTATGTATTTAACATCTATTAATTGTTTTATATTGGTTAAAGATTATTAATCGTTATATATTAACATCTTTATATTTGTTTTTTTAATATTTATTTAAGAGATTTGCAGGATAACTAACTCTAATAAATTTAATATGAGATCAAAGTTCAAATGGATTTATGTATTATTAACTGCGTTTATTTTTCAGTTTTCTTTTGCTCAAGAGAAAACTATTAGCGGTACAATAACTGAGGCAGGTCTTCCGTTGCCTGGAGTAACTGTTCTTGTTAAAGGAACAACAAGAGGTACTCAATCAGATTTTGATGGAAAGTATTCTATCAAAGCGAATCAGGGAGAAATTTTAGAATTTTCTTACGTAGGTATGAAAAAACAGTCATTAACTGTGGGTGCATCAAACACAGTTAACGTAGCGATGGAAGAAGATGCTCTATCGTTGGACGAAGTAGTAGTAAGTAGTTATGCTACAGAATCTAAACAAAAAGTAGTAGGAGCTATTTCGGTTGTTAAAGCAGGTACAATTGAAAACAGGGCATTCACTTCTTTTGACCAAATTTTACAAGGTCAAGCTGCTGGAGTAACTGTGGCTTCTGGTTCAGGTCAACCGGGTGCTTCATCTAAAGTGAGAATTAGGGGAACTAGTACATTTGGTGGTGCTGATCCTCTTTACCTTTTGGATGGTGTGCCGATTACCTCTGGGGATTTTGCGGCACTAAACGCTAATGATTTCGAAAGCGTTTCTGTGTTGAAAGATGCGGCAGCCACGTCACTTTATGGCTCTAGATCATCTAACGGTGTAATCGTTATAACTTCTAAAAAAGGTAAATATAACGAAAAAGCCCAATTTACTTATAGATCACAATTCGGTATCACAGAAATTGGTGATCCTAATTTTGAAATGATGAATTCAGAACAGCTTTTAAATTTTCAACGTTTAGTTAATAATGGAAGGGGAGCTGGACTTACTGATGCTCAGATTGCAGAGCTTTCACAAACTAACACAAATTGGTCTGATGTTTTTTTTAGAACTGGTGTTACCAAATCTCATGAGTTATCTGTACGTGGGGGTGGTGAAAAAGTAAGATATTTCACATCTCTTAATTATTTTGATCAAGAAGGGGTTGCAGAAAGATCAGATCTAAAAAGATTTACGCTTCGTACTAATATGGATTTAAAAGCTACCGATAAAACTACTCTCGGTTACAATATATCTCTTGGTTACACTAAACAAAATCTTATTGATTCTGAAAATGCTGTTGCATTGCAAAATCCTTATGCAGCTGCTTATTTAGGTTCTCCTTATGATTCTGTATTTAATGAAGATGGAACTTATAATGTTGGTCCTGGATTAATCGGTCCAAATGCTTATGAAAACTTATTGGAAAATAAACGTAATAATGATCAGGTTAAAATTGTAGGTTCTATTTTTGGTGAAACTAAATTTGCAAAATATTTTACAGCACGTGTTGATTTTGGTGTTGATTTCACTAATGATTTCTTTACAAGGGGTCAAGATCCTAATACATTTTACGGTTCAACAGTTGGTATTGGGCAGGCTGGTCTATATCAACAAACCAACTTATACAGAGGTAGGTTTAATACAACTTCTAGACTTGTTTACAACAGAACTTTTAATGAAAAACATGATTTTGAATTAGGGGCTTATATGGAGTACTTCAAGGATCATTTTAGATCGGGAACTTTTACAGGTTATGGAATTAATCCATCTTTAGTTGGTTATCCAGCTGGAATAACTCCTGGTTCAGCCGAAAATGGTCTTATACCAGCAGTTGGTGGTGGTGTTGTTAATAGTGGAATTTTTTCTTATTTTGGTATAGCAAAATATGGTTATGATGATAGATTTAAAGTGGATTTATCAATCAGACGTGATGCTTCTAATCGTTTTGCAGAGGCTAATAAATGGGGTACTTTCTGGGCTGTAGGGGCTAACTGGAATGTTATCAATGAAAAATTTATGGAGGGGAATAAACTCTTCAAAGATTTAAAATTGAGAGCAAGTTATGGTGCATCAGGTAACCAAGAGGGAATCGGTGATTTTCAACAATATGCAACTTGGGGTACTACACAATATGGTGGTGCACAAGGTATTGTACAAACTAGTAGCCCAAATCCTAATTTGCAATGGGAAGAAGGAACTAAAGCTAATATCGGTTTAGATTTTGCTTTATTTAATAATTCTAGAATTGTGGGAACTGTTGAATTTTACAGAAATATTACTAATAAGCTTTTGATTGAGCAACAACTTCCTGCTGAGAGCGGTCTTCCAGGTAGAGTTTTGGATGTCAATGCAGGTTCAATGAGTAATACGGGTATAGATTTTTCTATAGAAGCTTTTTTAATAAAAAATAAAAACACTTCTTTCAGTTTATATGGTAATTTCAATTATAACAAGAATAACATTGAAGATTTAGGTCAGGTAACTGAGTTTGTTCAAGGTACTGCCATAGTAAGAGAAGGTTTGCCTTTTGGTTCCCACTTTGCTGTGGGTTGGGCAGGAGTAAACCCTGCTAATGGTCAGCCCTTGTATTATGATTTGGAAGGCAATGTAACAAATCAATTTAGTCAGGCTAATTCTACTGCTAATTGGGGTACATATGAACCTTTTTATTCAGGAGGTTTTGGACATAGATTTTCTTACAAAGGTTTTGATTGTTCTACTTTATTCACTTTTGCAGCTCAGTATGATCGTTACAATAATCAAACATTTTTTGGCGAAAACCCAAATTTTGCACAGTACAATCAATCAACTGTTATGCTTACTATGTGGCAAAATCCTGGTGATATTACAGAAGTTCAAAGTTTTGAATTCAATAGAGAGTTTAGTTCTAAGGACATTGAAGATGCTTCTTATGTAAGATTAAGAAATATTGAAATTGGTTATACTTTGTCACCAAAAGTTATTGATCAAATTAAATTTATTGATGGGTTTAGAGTTTATTTACAAGGTCAAAATATGTTTACATGGACCAAGTTTACAGGTTTTGATCCTGAGGATGATGATAACATTGCTCAGTATGAGTATCCAACGCCAAGAATATTCACTTTTGGTGTTGATGTTAAATTTTAAAAAATTGTAATTATGAAAATTAAAAGTATTTTTTTGTCAGCAGTTTTGGCTACAGCTTTGTTTAGTTCTTGTTCAGATGCGTATGAAATTGATGCAGCTGATGAGATTATTGACGAAAACGCCATTACTAATATTGCAGACTTAACAACTGCAGTAACAGGTGTATACGCAGGTATCGGTGGTCAAAGTTTTATAGAGTGGTCTGCTTATTTTACTGATGAGTGTAGAAAGCCGTCCTCAAATCGTGGGCAAGGCGTTCAGGTTCATACTTGGGCCATAAATAACGGAACTACTGCGCCAGATGGATATTACACTGGATTTTATGTAACCATTGCGAGAGCCAATACTGTTTTGAGTAGAATTGATGGTGTTCCAGCAATTACACAAGAAGATGAGGATTTTAAAGAACAAGCACGTGCTGAACTTTTGGCTATAAGAGCTATGGCTCATTTTGATTTACTCAGATTTTTTTCAACTTCTTATGACAATGCTTCAGCTTTGGCCATACCTATTGTTGATAGACCTATTGTTTTTGAAACATTACCAAGAAACACTGTTGGTGAAGTCTTAGAGTTTGTTAATAATGATTTAGCTATTGCTTATGAAACCTTGAGCGACCTTAGTGATAACTCAGATATAACTAGAATTACACCATTAGGTGTACAAGCTTTAAGAGCTAGAATTGCTTTATATTCAAAGAATTATGAGCAAGCTATAACTTTTGCTCAGGAAGTTGTTTCTGCTGTTCCTTTAGCAGCCAATCCTACCCAATATCTTGACATTTGGACTGACGCAGGTAATGCTGAAGTTGTTTTTGAATTAAAGCGAGTTACCGGTAATACTCAAATTGGTAGGGTTTTTAGAGATGTTAATGGTGATGTCTTCTTTAATGTTTCTAACGATTTATTCAATCAGTTTACTTCAACTGATTTAAGAAGACAAGTTGGTGCATTAATTGAAACAGGTAGTACACTTGATAATATTAGAGTTGGAAAATATTCTGGACCTGCTTCTAATTATGGTTTAGCAGATATTAAATTATTTAGAGTAGCTGAAATGTATTTAATCCTAGCAGAGGCTCATGCTCTAAAAGCTTCACCTGATTTTGTAGCTGGTGAAGGTTTTATTAATCAATTAAGAGCTAGTAGAAGATTGGCTCCTACTGCTTTGCCTAATGTTTCTTTTGCTTCACAACAAGATGCTATTACAAAGATTCTTGATGAGAGAAGAAGAGAGTTGGCTTTTGAAGGCCACAGATTCTTTGATTTAAAGCGATTTAACTTAGGAATTAATAGATTAGATTCTGATGTTTTGTTAAATACTTTTGCACAAACATTAGAACCTGGTGATTACAGATTTACTCTGCCAATTCCACAGTCAGCTATATTTGCTAATCAAAATTTAGTACAAAACCCTCAATATTAAAATTAAACTATGAAAAAAGGAATTTTATTAACGTTATTTACTGCCATCACACTATATTCGTGTGGAGATGCAGATCCGGAAATTTATAATCCGGCAGATGGAAGTATTGCTTACTTCACATCAGGAACAACTGGAGCTTTTTTTATTCAAGAAGTTCCAAACCCTGAGCATTTGATTGAAGTTGGAATTACAACTACCTCTACTTCAGACAGAACTTTCAACATTACTGTTGATCCTGAGTCTACAGCGACTACTAATCAGTATACTATTGATCAGTCAACTTTTGTGATTCCTGCAAATTCTAATGTAGGTTACATTAAGATTTTAGGGAACTACGAAAATGCTTCAACAACCGGTTCTAAATTGATTTTAAATTTAGAAACTATTGAAGATGGTGAAGTTGCTACTTTTGATAATATTTATTCCTTAGATATTTATCAATTTTGTCCATTTTCTGTAGATGATTTTGTAGGTTCTTGGGATGCCGATGAAGTTGGATATACTGTCTACAATTCAGATTTTGTAGCTGGACCAGCATCTGAATTGAATGAAATCATTATGTCTAATATTTGGGATGTTAATCCAAGTTCTCAGACTAAAGTTTATTTTAACGATTCTAATCCATCGAATTTTAAATTGGATTTTCCAGTTTATACAGACAATCCATTGTATGTAAACTCTACATATGGACAAGCATGGATTGATAGAGGTACAGGTAATTTTTCTGCTTGTGCACAAACAATTTACATGAGATTTCAAGTTAGAGTTAGTGCAGGTTTCTTTGCTGCTACTGAAATTAATTTTTCAAGACCATAATTTGTATTTCTTAACATAAAAATTAACCTGTGATTTTATCACAGGTTTTTTTTTGTAATCTTCTTATTGTTTTAATATTTATATTTGATTTACATTTGTCAAAAATTTTTATGACAAGATATTTATGTATATTATTTTTCTTAACTTCCTTTTTGTCCTTCTCTCAAAAAAACAAGAAGATTAAGGAGGATAATATAGTTAATCAAAATAGAATTTTAGATAGAACAGATTCAGAATCTAATTCTTCTGATATAACTTATAAATCCACAGCAAATATTTCCGAATACAAAATCATCACTATTGAAAGAGATACCACACATTATGACACTTCTTTAACCATTCAAAAAGAGTATAAATACAATTACTTGCGTAAAGATATTTTTGGTTTACAACAATTTGCAAATGAAGGACAAACCTATACAACGCTGGATTTTGGACTAAATCAGTTCAATCCTTATCCCGAAATTGGTTTAACCGGTAAACATTTTAATTTTTTAGCCGCAAATGATATTCATTACTATCGTGTGCCAACTCCTTTAACGGAATTATATTTTAAAACCGTGATGGAACAAGGTCAAAATCTCGATGCCTTCATTACATTAAACACATCCGAAAGACTAAATTTTTCGATAGCCTACAAAGGATTACGTTCCCTCGGAAAATATATCAACCAACTTTCCAGTACCGGAAATTTTCGTTTCTCAACCAGCTATCAAACAAAAAGTAATCGCTATCAATTTAAAGCTCATTTTACTGCCCAAGATATTTTAAATGGAGAAAATGGAGGTATTATCAATTTAGAAGATTTTGAAGGAGGAGAAGCAGATTTCAGAAATCGAGCTCGAGTGCAAGTGTTCCTAAATGATGCAGAAACTCTTCTTAAAGGGAATCGCTATTTTTACGACCATTATTTCAGAATTAATAAAAACGATGCCCAAAATAATGTTTACTTACACCATCAACTCAACTATGAGCATAAGTTTTTTAATTATAAACAGACTACCGTTGCCACAACAATTATCTCAGACGAGGGGAATCGTGTAGTAAACCGTTTTGGTGATTCTTATGTGCTTAGTAACATCAACGATGAAACCCGTTACAACAGAATGTATAACAAAATCGGAGCTTTATACGAAAATAAATCACTGGGTGAGTTCCAATTTTTTCTGGAAGATTTTAGATTCAATTATTTTTATAACAGAGTAATCGTTCAAGACGATCAGCTTATCCCCAGTAATCTAAGCGATGAAATTCAATCTGTTGGCGGTCAGTATACCTACCAAAAAAATAAATGGAACGGAAAGTTCAGTTATTCTACTTCTATCACAGACCAAAGTTTATCCAATCTTGATGGAAAATTACTTTTTAAATACAATGACAAAAACAGCATTGATTTACGCTATCAAAATCTAAATCGATTGCCAAATCATACTTTTTCACTTTTCCAAAGCAGTTATGTCAACTACAATTGGGCAAATAATTTTAGAAATGAAAAAGTAAATAACATCGAAGTAACTGCCAAAACCCAATGGATTGATGCGGCACTTCAACTCACTACACTCAATGATTTTCTCTATTTCGGCCAAGACACAGCACCGGAGGATCAACTATTGATTACACCAAAGCAATACGATAAAACCATCAATTACCTGAGTATAAAAGCCGGAAAAGAAATAAAATTCTGGAAATTAGGTTTCGACAACACCGTGCTTTATCAAAAAGTAGATCAAGAAGATGACGTTTTAAACGTTCCCGAACTAACACTTCGAAGCACATTATATTTTTCCGGTCATTTTTTCAAAAAAGCACTTTTCCTTCAAACCGGTGTAACAGTTAATTATTTTAGTAAGTATTACGCTAACGATTACAATCCGGTGGTAGCTGATTTTTATGTACAAAACAGACAAGAAATTGGGAATTTCCCAATGGTTGATTTCTTTATCAATGCCAAAATAAAAACAGCAAGAATCTATCTCAAAGCAGAACATTTTAATGCCGCAATGACCGGATTCAATTACTATTCTGCACCCAATAATCCGTACAGGGATTTTATTGTTCGTTTCGGACTCGAATGGAATTTCTTCTTATAAGGAGCGGAAAGGCTTAGGCTTTTACAGCTATTCATTTTCCCGCCATCCGCTATATCTTTTGCTTTGCAAAAGGATGCTGCTGCTGTCGGGGCTAGGAGATTAACCATAAAAAAATTGAATTCAAAAATCAAACCATCCAATAATCCAACGTTTGAATAATCCAAAAATCCCTATCTTTGCCACCGTAAAACAAACAAAATGAAATTTGCAAAAAATATATTAGAAACAATCGGAAATACGCCGCTTGTTAAAATCAATAAAATTACCCAAGAATTGGATTGTTTAGTGCTTGCGAAAGTAGAAACATTTAATCCCGGGAATTCCGTGAAAGACCGTATGGCTATCAAAATGATCGAAGATGCCGAGGCAGACGGTCGTTTAAAACCTGGAGGAACCATAATCGAAGGAACATCCGGAAACACCGGAATGGGCTTGGCGTTAGGAGCAATCGTAAAAGGCTACAAGTTAATTTGTGTAATTACCGACAAGCAATCCAAAGAAAAAATGGATATTCTTCGAGCTGTTGGAGCCAAAGTAATCGTTTGCCCAACCGATGTAGAGCCAGACGATCCACGTTCGTATTATTCTGTTTCCAGACGATTAGGAACTGAAATTCCGAATTCATGGTATGTAAATCAATACGACAATCCATCCAACGCTATTGCTCATTATGAACAAACCGGTCCTGAAATTTGGGAACAAACTGAGGGAAAAGTAACGCATTTTGTGGTTGGAGTAGGAACCGGTGGAACCATTTCAGGAGTAGCAAAATACTTAAAAGAGCACAATCCTAACGTTAAAATTTGGGGCGTTGACACGTATGGTTCTGTGTTTAAAAAATACCACGAAACCGGAATTTTTGACGAAAATGAAATTTATTCCTATATCACAGAAGGAATTGGAGAAGATATTTTGCCAAAAAATGTTGATTTTTCTTTAATAGACGGTTTCACAAAAGTAACCGATAAAGATGCTGCGGTTTTCACCCGACGATTAGCTTTAGAAGAAGGAATTTTTGTGGGTAATTCAGCCGGTTCAGCTATCAAAGGAGTGTTACAATTAAAAGAACATTTTAAACCGGAAGATGTTGTTGTTGTTTTGTTTCACGATTCGGGTAGTCGTTATGTTGGTAAAATGTTCAACGACGATTGGATGCGTGAACGTGGATTTTTAGACGAAGAAATTACCACAGCAGCCGATTTAATTAAAAATCACAGAGATAAATCATTAGTAATTGTTCGCACCGAAGAATTAGTTTCTCATGCTATCGACCGGTTAAAAAAATTCAATATTTCACAAATACCGGTCATTGACACTTCTGGATTTGTGGGATCGATTGATGAATCTGACTTATTCAAAAGTTATTTTTCAGATAAAAATATCGCCGAAAAGCCAATTCGTGAAATCATGGGCAAACCTTATCCAATCGTAATGGAGAACACACCGGTTGAAGAAGTTTCTAAACTTATCAATAAAGATAATCAAGCTGTTTTGGTTCAGTTAGAAAATGGAAAATACCATATTATTACAAAACATGATATCATCAGTTCGATAAAATAGTTGTACTAAAATCATAAATTTCAAAATCCAATCTTTTCAGGTTGGATTTTTTTTATTACTTTAGCAATACTATTTAAGCCACAATTTTCAAATTACAAGCCATGAAAGAAGATTTTCTCCATTACGTTTGGCAATATAAAAAGTTTGCCTTTACCAACCTCAAAACAGTTTCCGGACAAGAACTTACTATAATTCATTCCGGCTATTACATTCAACAAGCCGGCCCCGATTTTTTTAATGCTCAAATTGTTATCGATAATCAAAAGTGGGCAGGAAATATAGAAATTCATCTTAAATCCTCTGATTGGTATGTACATCATCATCAAACCGATGCAAATTACGATAATGTTATTCTGCATGTTGTTTGGGAACATGACACCGATGTGTTTCGGAAAAATAATACCGTCATTCCGGTTTTAGAACTAAAACAACAAATCCCAACAGAAATTTTAAGTCAATATAATAACTTATTCGCTCAAAAAAAATGGATAAATTGTGAAAATCAAATTTCATTTGTAGATGAATTTACAATTTCGAATTGGATTGAACGTTTATTTTTTGAACGTTTGGAAATAAAAGCGAATGAAGTAGAAAAACTCCTTCAAAAAAACTCTTTCGATTGGGAAGCCACTTTTTTCCAATTATTAGCAAAAAGTTTCGGGCTCAATACCAATGGTGAAGCATTTTTAAAAATGGCGGAATCAATACCTTATTCCATTATTAAAAAAGAACGATATGAAGTAGAATCTTTAGAAGCACTTTTTTTTGGAGCTACTGGACTCCTGGAAAGTGAAAACGAAGACATTTATTTTAATGATTTAAAAAAGCGTTGGAATTACCTTAAACATAAATACGAATTAAAAATAGATTATTATCAATCGGTGCAGTTTTTCAAGCATCGTCCGGATAATTTTCCAACCATTCGATTAGCTCAATTGGCTCAACTTGTAGTAAAACAACATCAACTTTTTCAAAGCTTGGTTAATGTTCATTCAATAAATCAAATTTATCTTTTTTTTAATTGTAATGTATCTGAATATTGGCAATCGAATTATGTTTTTGATAAACCACATGCCATAAAAAATAAAAGAGTAACAAAAAATTTTATCGATTTACTCATTTTGAATTGTATTCTTCCCATTAAATTTGCTTTTGGTCATGTTCATGGAAATATAATCCCTGAGTTACTTGTTGGGTTGGCCTCTGAAATTATTTCAGAAAAAAATACAATTATTGATAAGTTTAATGGTATTGGATTAGTTTCAAACAATAGTTACCAATCACAAGCATTACTGCAATTAAAAAAAGAATATTGCAACACAAATAAATGCTTGAATTGTGCAATTGGACAAAAGTTGATTAACTTTACTACTTAATTATAGCGTCATGAAAAATAATGAAGTCAAATTGAGTTTCGGACAAAAAATGAAAAAGTATTTTATTCGTTTTATAGTTTTATTGATTGTTGCATTTTTTGGCTATTTTGCATTTATCTATTATGTTCCTTATTCAGAAGGAGTACGTTCAGGCGAATTAATTAAATTTAGTAAAAAAGGAGTGACTTTTAAAACGTGGGAAGGAGAGATGAGTCAAGGAATATCCGGAGCCCAAATTTTTCAGTTTACAGTTCCTACAAAAGAAAAAGAAGTTATTTCAAAAATGGAAAATCTTCAAGGGAGATACGTTAAGCTGAGCTATATTGAACGATACCGAACTTTTATTTGGTGGGGCGACACCCGCTATTTTGTTACTGCTGTTGAAGAAGAAGAATCTCCTTTTGTAAATCCAAAATAATTAAAATGAGTTGGATCACTAACATTCGTCTTTTTTTTGAAAAGCATGGTTTTCATGTATCTTCGCGATTAGCTGATAAATTAGGTATGCGAGCTTCTAACGTGCGTTTATTTTTTATATATATTTCTTTTGTAACTGTTGGCTTGTGGTTTGGAGTTTACCTCACATTAGCTTTTTGGTTAAAATTAAAGGATATGATATATACCAAAAGAAGTTCTGTTTTTGATTTGTAATAAAATTTAAAAAAAATTGAATGATACTTTTTTTAAACGCAATTTTTTTTGCATCTTGCTAAACTAAAATTTTAATCAAAAAATAACTTTATGAAAAAGTTACTCTCAATTTTTACATTATTACTACCTGTTTTAACATTTAGTCAAGAAAAAGGCTTAGATGAAAAGATAAATGATATTATCAAGCCTGCAGTGGATGCAATGGCAAGTGTTTTTTTCTACAAACCTCTTGAATCTTTTGGTTTCGATATGCCTTTGGTGGTATTATGGCTAGTAGTGGGAGCTACTTTTTTTACAATTTATATGGGTTTCATTAACCTAAAAGGAATTAAACACGCTTATCAACTGATTAGAGGAGATTATGATAAACCGGGAGACGAAGGAGAGGTTTCGCACTTTCAAGCTTTGGTAACAGCACTTTCCGGAACGGTAGGTTTAGGCAATATTGCGGGAGTTGCGGTCGCAATTTCCTTAGGTGGAGCAGGTGCTACTTTTTGGATGATATTGGCCGGATTTTTAGGAATGTCTTCCAAATTTGTAGAATGTACTTTAGGAGTTAAATACCGTAAATTAAATGATTTAGGCGAAGTGTCCGGCGGACCAATGTATTATCTCTCAGAGGGTTTGCGAAGAAAAGGATATGCAGGTTTAGGAAAAGTATTGGCCGTAGTTTTTGCAATTTTAGCCATAGGAGGATCTTTTGGAGGTGGAAATATGTTTCAGGCAAACCAATCTTTTGCCCAATTAGCAAATGTTTTTCCGGTTTTTGAAGGAAAAGGATTTTGGTATGGCTTAGTGGTTGCTTTTTTTGTTGGGATAGTAATTATAGGAGGAATTAAAAAAATTGCTAGTGTAACTGATAAAATAGTACCCTTTATGGTTGGGATTTATGTGGTTACTTCTTTAATTATCATCTTTGTAAATATTGCTCATATTGGTGATGCTTTTCGTGAGATTTTTGCCGGAGCTTTTACAGCAGACGGAATTACAGGTGGTGTAGTAGGAGTGTTGGTTGTTGGTTTCCAACGAGCTGCATTTTCAAATGAAGCCGGTGTAGGGTCGGCAGCTATTGCTCACTCAGCGGTTAAAACCGATGAACCAGTAAGTGAAGGTATTGTTTCTTTATTGGAACCTTTTGTAGATACGATTGTGGTTTGCACGATGACTGCTTTAGTCCTTATTTTTACTGGATATGCACACGATACACAAGGATTAACAGGATCTGCTCTTTCTTCAGCTGCTTTTAGCAGTGTTTTGCCATGGTTTAAATATGTTTTGTTAGTTGCAATTATACTTTTTGCATTTTCAACGATGATATCTTGGTCTTATTACGGCATGAAATCATGGACGTTTTTATTTGGTAATACAAAAAAGATGGAAAATATATATAAAGCCCTCTTTTTAATTTTTGTCGTTTTAGGTTCGTCTGCAAGTCTAGGTGCGGTGATTGATTTTTCTGATATGATGATTTTAGGAATGGCATTCCCTAACATCTTGGGATTGTATTTCCTTTCCAGTGAGGTAAAAGCTGATTTAAAAGATTATTTCAAACGACTCAAGTCTGGAGAAATAAAAAAATATGAGTAATAACATTGAATTGAAAATATGAATTTTAAATCCTATTTCCGGTTGGCAAAACAACAACGAAATGGGATTTTTTTGTTGTTCCTACTGATTATAGTTACTCAAATAGGTTATTTCTTTTGGATTTCAAATCAACAAACTCGAACGGATAGTTCTAATCATGAATGGTTAGGAATGCAATTGGTTATTGATAGTTTAAAAAATTCTGATAACAATACAAAACCGGTAATTTATCCATTCAATCCCAATTTTATTACGGATTATAAAGGATATAAACTCGGAATGTCGGTAAAAGAGTTAGAAAAACTTTTTGCTTTTCGAAAACAAAATAAATACGTGAATTCTGCAAAGGAATTTCAAACCGTTACTGGTGTTTCAGATAGTTTGCTCAATGCAATTTCACCTTACTTTAAATTTCCGGATTGGGTTAATCAACCCAAGAAAGAATATATTTCTTTTACAAATAAAAAAGTTGATAATAAAAAATCCATTGTGAAAATTGATATTAATCAAGCCACACAAGAGGATTTAATCAAATTGTATGGAATTGGTCCTGCTCTGTCTGAAAGAATTTTAAAAAATAGAGAAAGTCTTGGTGGATTTTTATCGATGGAACAAATGCAATTCATTTGGGGGTTAAGTCCGGAAGTAATAGAAAACCTTAACAAGCATTTTATAGTAACTTCAGAACCAAAATTGAACAAAATTGATGTTAATAATGCTTCCATAAAAGAACTAGCCAAATTCCCTTACTTCAATTATTCAATCGCTAAGGAGATTGTAACCTACCGCAGCATGAATGGTGAAATAAAAAATATTGAGGATTTAACAAAAATTAAGGGTTTGACTAGTGAAAAAATCAAAATTATCGCCTTATATTTGGAATTTTAAAAAAATAGCTCATTTTAAGCAAATAATTTTATTTTATGAATTCAGAATACTTTACGGAAGAACACCAATTATTTAGAGCAACTTTACGCGATTTTCTACAAAAAGAAGTCGCTCCTCATATTGAAAAATGGGAAAAAACAGGAACCATCGAACGATTTATTTGGAAAAAGTTTGGTGATATGGGTTTCTTCGGATTAACCTATCCTGAAGCTTATGGCGGGATGAATTTAGATTTATTTTATACGGTTATATTTTTAGAAGAATTACAAAAAATAAAATCTTCGGGATTCGCAGCGGCAATGTGGGCACATTCTTATTTGGCTATGACTCACTTAAATGCAGAAGGTGATGAACGTATTAAAAAAGACTATTTAGCAGCTAGTATTTCAGGCGATAAAATAGGAGCATTATGCATCACCGAGCCTTTTGGCGGAAGTGATGTAGCTGGTATGCGAACTACAGCTGTTAAAAAAGGAGATAAATATGTGATAAATGGCTCTAAAACATTTATTACTAATGGTGTATATGCCGATTATTATGTTGTGGCTGCAAAAACACAACCTGAATTGGGTAACAAAGGTATTAGTATATTTTTAGTAGATACAACTACAAAAGGGATCTCAGCTACAAAACTTGATAAATTAGGTTGGAGAGCGTCAGATACTGCAGAAATTTCATTTGATAATGTAGAAATTCCATCAGAAAATTTAATGGGAGAAGAAGGAAAAGGCTTTCCCTATATTATGCAACATTTTGCATTGGAGCGATTAATAATGGCCATTAATGCTCATGCTCGTGCTGAGTATGCGATGGAATACACAATAGAATACATGTCGCAGCGGGAAGCTTTCGGAACTACCATCAATAAATTTCAAGCATTACGACATACAATGGTGGAACATGCTACCGATGTTGAGCATTGCAAAATTTTTAATTATGCTGCTGTGGCTCGATTAAACAAAGGCGAATATGTAGTAAAAGAAGCTACCATGGCTAAATTGAAATCCACCAAAGTGGCCGATGAAACTATTTATAGTTGTCTTCAGATGCTGGGAGGTTATGGCTATATGGAAGAATATCCTTTGGCTCGATTGTTAAGAGACAGTCGGTTAGGACCAATTGGTGGTGGAACTTCCGAAATCTTGAAAGAGATTTTGTCTAAAATGATTATTGACAATCAAAACTATAAACCGGCAGTAAAATAATTAAGTATTTTCGTTTATAAGTGAAAAATAATTAATACCTTTGCACTTCTAAAAGAGAGGAGGTGTCTAGATTATGTTAATTATACCAATTAAAGACGGAGAAAATATCGACAGAGCGTTAAAACGCTACAAAAGAAAATTTGATAAAACGGGAACTGTTCGTCAGTTAAGAGCACGTCAGGCTTTTATTAAACCATCTGTTGTGAGAAGAGCACAAGTTCAAAAAGCTCAGTACATTCAAACATTGCGAGACAGTGTAGAAATTTAATAGCTTTTTATATAAAATAAACCGTTAGTTTGATAAGTTTTGTAACTTTGAGGCTAACGGTTTTTTTATGCAATCAAATCAGCAAGCTTTCAAGGATTATCTTCAAATACAAAAGAATTATTCATTGCATACTGTAAAGGCATATTTGACTGATATAGAAGAATTTGAAAGATTTAATAAGGTTCATTTTGAACAAGATTCTATCGATCAAGTAGTTTATTCGCAAATCAGAAGTTGGATTGTCTCGTTGGTAGATAATGGGATTTCATCCTCGTCAGTAAACCGAAAAATATCATCTTTAAAGAGCTATTATAAATTCTTGCTTCGAATTAAGCAAATTGAACAAAGTCCTCTGCTTAAACACAAAGCACTCAAAACACCTAAAAAGATTCAAATTCCATTCTCGGAAAAAGAAGTAGATTTGGTTCTAAATCAAATTGTTTATCCGGATGGTTTTGAAGGAATTCGTGACAAATTAATTATCGATTTGTTTTACACTACCGGAATAAGAAGAACAGAACTTATTAATTTAAGTTTAAGTGGAATAGATTTTTCAAATACAACTTTGAAAGTTCTAGGAAAAAGAAATAAAGAACGAATCATTCCATTACTGCCAATCATAATTAATCAATTAAAAAGCTATATTCTTCAACGTAGTCAGCTTCAAGAAATTAAAGATGATGACAAATTATTTTTAACACAAAAAGGTGTTAAATTGAATGATACATTTGTTTATCGATTAATAAATATGTACTTTAGTAATGTCTCCGAGAAGGTAAAAAAGAGTCCTCACATTTTGCGGCACACGTTTGCAACGCACTTATTAAATAACGGAGCCGATTTGAATTCAGTTAAAGAATTATTAGGACATTCGAGTTTGGCATCAACTCAGGTTTATACACACAGTAGTTTGTCGGAGTTAAAAAAAGTATATGGAAATGCTCATCCTCGAAACCAAAAATAGTTCGCTAAGTTTGTTTAACCTTAAAAATTAGATTATGAAGGTAAATGTTAATGCTGTAAACTTTAATATTGACGGAAAGTTAGTAGATTTCATTCAAATTCGAATGGATAAATTGGAAAAATATTATGACAAAGTTGTTGTTGCAGATGTTTTTTTAAAGGTAGAATCTACCAGTGAGAAAGAAAATAAAATTGTTGAGATTAAAATTCATGTGCCGGGCGATGATTTTATGGTAAAGAAACAGTGTAAAACGTTTGAAGAAGCAGTTGATTCTTCAACCGAAGCATTGGAACGTTTGCTTTTAAAAAGAAAAGAAAAAATCAGAACACATATATAGAACAAATTTTTTTTAAAAAATGTTTTGATTGACAAATAAAATCTATACATTTGCAGTCCGTTAGAAATAGCGGGCTTTTTTTATTGAGTAACGCCGGTGTAGCTCAGCTGGCTAGAGCAGCTGATTTGTAATCAGCAGGTCGTGGGTTCGAGTCCCTCTATCGGCTCAATTAGAAGAATAGTTAGAAAATGTTTTGTAAGATTTTAATTTCAAAGCATTTACGTTCATTTAAAAGTTTAAAAAAATTTGAGGGGAGATACTCAAGCGGCCAACGAGGGCGGACTGTAAATCCGCTGATTACATCTTCGCAGGTTCGAATCCTGCTCTCCCCACAATTTTTAGCTTGAAAGATTAATTTCTTGCCGGTGTAGCTCAGGGGTAGAGTGCTTCCTTGGTAAGGAAGAGGTCACGGGTTCAAATCCCGTCATTGGCTCAAAGTCGTAAGATTTAAACACTATTATATAACTAAGATTAAAAATTAAGTAAAATGGCAAAAGAAAGTTTTAATCGTTCCAAACCGCACTTAAATATAGGTACAATTGGACACGTAGATCACGGTAAAACTACATTAACTGCGGCAATTACTAAAGTATTGTCTGAAAAAGGTTACTGTCAAGCAAAATCGTTTGATCAAATTGATAACGCTCCTGAGGAGAAAGAAAGAGGTATTACTATCAATACTTCACACGTAGAGTATGAAACAGCTAATCGTCACTACGCTCACGTTGACTGTCCAGGTCACGCGGATTACGTAAAGAACATGGTTACTGGTGCTGCTCAAATGGATGGTGCTATCCTTGTAGTTGCTGCAACAGATGGTCCAATGCCACAAACACGTGAGCACATCCTTTTAGGACGTCAGGTTGGTATTCCAAGAATCGTTGTTTTCATGAACAAAGTGGATATGGTTGATGATGCTGAGCTTTTAGAGCTAGTTGAAATGGAAATCAGAGACTTATTATCGTTCTATGATTATGATGGAGACAATGGGCCTGTTATCCAAGGATCTGCTTTAGGTGGATTAAATGGAGATGCTGCATGGGTTGATAAAATCATGGAATTAATGGATGCTGTTGATGCTTGGATCGAAGAGCCAGTGCGTGACAATGCAAAACCATTCTTGATGCCTGTTGAAGATGTATTTACTATTACTGGTCGTGGAACTGTTGCTACAGGTCGTATCGAAACAGGAGTTGCTAATACAGGGGATCCAGTTGAAATCATCGGTATGGGTGCAGATAAATTAACTTCTACTGTAACTGGAGTTGAAATGTTCCGTAAAATCCTTGACAGAGGTGAAGCTGGAGATAACGTAGGTCTATTATTGAGAGGTATTGACAAAGCTGATATCCGTAGAGGTATGGTTATTTGTAAGCCAGGTTCAGTAAAACCACACGCTAAATTTAAAGCAGAGGTTTATATCTTGAAAAAAGAAGAAGGTGGTCGTCACACACCATTCCACAACAACTACCGTCCACAGTTTTATGTAAGAACAACTGACGTAACTGGTACTATTTCTTTACCAGCTGGAGTTGAAATGGTAATGCCAGGTGATAACTTAACTATCGACGTAACTTTATTGAGCCCAATCGCTCTTAACCTAGGTTTACGTTTTGCTATCCGTGAAGGTGGTAGAACTGTAGGTGCTGGTCAGGTTACTGAAATCGTTGACTAATTCATAAATTATATAAAGCCAGTTCATATTCTTCGGAGTGTGACTGGCTTTTAACAAACGGGTGTAGTTCAAGGGTAGAATAGCGGTCTCCAAAACCGTTGATGGGAGTTCGAATCTCTCCATCCGTGCAAAAATCAATTATAATGACAAAAGTTGTTAACTATATAACAGAAGCTTTTCAAGAACTTAAAACGAATGTAACTTGGTTACCTTGGGCAGAAGTACAACGTTTAACCATTATTGTAGCAGTATTTACAATTGTATTTTCACTTGCTACGTGGGGTGTTGATGAAGTTTTCAGAAAAGCAATATCAGGATTTTTTAATTTGATAAAAGGATAATATCTGTTATGGCTGATAGTAGTTTAAAAAAGTGGTATGTCGTTAGAGCTGTAAGTGGCCAAGAGAATAAGGTTAAAACTTATATCGAAAACGAAATTAATCGTCTTCAATTAGCAGATCATATTGCTCAGGTTTTAGTTCCTACAGAAAAAGTAGTGCAAGTAAGAGATGGCAAGAAAATAGCCAAGGATAAAGTTTATTTTCCTGGCTATGTAATGATTGAAGCTAACTTGATAGGTGAAATTCCCCACATTATTAAATCTATTACAGGAGTAATTGGTTTTTTAGGTGAAGTAAAAGGTGGAGATCCTGTGCCTTTGCGTTTGTCTGAAGTGAATAGAATGTTAGGTAAAGTAGATGAATTGGCGGTTACTGCCGATACTCAAAATATACCGTTCAATATTGGTGAAACCATCAAAGTAATTGATGGTCCTTTCAACGGTTTCAATGGAACTGTTGAAAAAATTAATGAAGACAAGCGTAAACTTGAAGTAATGGTGAAAATTTTCGGAAGAAAAACACCATTAGAATTAGGTTTTATGCAAGTAGAAAAAGTATAATTTGTTACATTATTATAAACCGCATCTTGCTTCCAATTGAGATGTGCTAAATTTTTTTAAAACACAATGGCTAAAGAAGTTAGTAAAGTAGTTAAACTACAAGTAAAGGGAGGTGCCGCGAATCCTTCGCCACCGGTCGGACCTGCTTTGGGAGCTGCTGGAGTTAACATCATGGAGTTCTGTAAGCAATTTAATGCTAGAACTCAAGATAAACCCGGCAAAGTTTTACCAGTACAGATTACAGTGTACAAAGACAAATCGTTTGATTTTGTTGTAAAAACTCCACCCGCTGCTATCCAGTTATTGGATGCAACGAAGCTAAAGTCAGGTTCAGGTCAACCAAATCGTAAAAAAGTAGCTAGCGTTACTTGGGATCAAATTAGAACAATTGCCGAAGACAAAATGGTAGATTTAAATGCATTTACTATCGAGGCTGCTATGAGTATGATAGCAGGAACAGCTCGTTCTATGGGTATAACAGTATCAGGAGTTGCTCCTTTTTAATTAAAAGAAAGACATGGCAAAATTGACAAAAAAGCAAAAAGAGGCTGCAGCAAAAATTGAAAAAAGTAAACTATATTCTCTAAAAGATGCTTCTGCATTACTAAAAGAAGTTGCTTCTGCAAAATTTGATGAGTCTGTTGATATCGCTGTAAAATTAGGAGTAGATCCTAGAAAAGCGAATCAAATGGTAAGAGGTGTGGTTGCATTACCACACGGAACTGGTAAAGATGTTAGGGTTTTAGCACTTGTTACTCCAGATAAAGAAGCGGAAGCTAAAGCTGCTGGTGCAGACCACGTAGGTTTAGACGATTATTTACAAAAAATCAAAGACGGTTGGACAGATGTTGATGTAATCATCACAATGCCTGCTGTAATGGGTAAATTAGGTCCATTAGGTCGTATTTTAGGTCCTAGAGGTTTAATGCCAAACCCAAAAACAGGTACGGTAACTATGGATGTTGCAAAAGCTGTTCAAGAAGTGAAAGCTGGTAAAATCGACTTTAAAGTTGATAAAACCGGTATTGTCCACGCAGGAATCGGAAGAGTTTCTTTCGATGCAGACAAAATTGTAGATAATGCACACGAAATTATTCAAACATTAATCAAAATGAAACCAACTGCGGCAAAAGGTACTTATATCAAGTCAATTCACTTGTCAAGTACTATGAGTCCTGCAATTGCTTTAGACCCTAAAGCAGTTTAATTGGTAGTTAAACAATTATATTATGACTAGAGAAGAAAAATCAAGAGTTATTGAAGATTTAACTGCACAGTTGGCTGATAGTAATGTTGTCTACATTGCAGATATTTCTAACCTTAATGCTGAAACTACTTCAAATCTAAGAAGAGCTTGTTTTAAAGCCGGTATCCAATTAAATGTAGTGAAAAACACTTTGTTGGAAAAAGCAATGGAAGCTTCTTCAAATGATTATGGAGACTTACCTTCAATATTAAAAGGAAATACTTCAATAATGATTGCTGAGAACGGAAACGCTCCTGCAAAAATCATTAAAGAATTCCGTAAAAAATCGGATAAACCTCTTTTAAAAGGAGCTTACATTCATCAAGCTATCTTTATTGGCGATAACCAATTAGATGCTTTAGTAGCTCTTAAATCAAAAGAAGAAGTTATCGGAGAAATTATCGGTCTTCTTCAATCTCCTGCTAAAAATGTTGTATCTGCTCTTAAATCGGGTGGTGGCAAAATTGCAGGAATTGTTAAAACCTTATCGGAAAGATAAGAACCCCGCGAGAACGCACTTAATAAATTATATTTTACAAACTATTTAAATCGATAGAAAAAATGGCAGATTTGAAACAATTCGCAGAACAATTAGTTAACTTAACAGTTAAAGAGGTTAACGAATTAGCAACAATTTTAAAAGATGAGTATGGAATCGAGCCTGCAGCTGCCGCTGTAGTTGCTGGTCCTGCTGTAGGTGGTGGTGAAACTGCTGCTGTTGAAGAGCAAACTGAATTTACTGTAGTATTAAAAGATGCTGGAGCTTCTAAATTAGCTGTAGTTAAAGCTGTTAAAGAATTAACAGGTTTAGGTCTTAAAGAAGCTAAAGATTTAGTTGATGCTGCTCCTTCAAATGTAAAAGAAGGTGTAACTAAAGATGAGGCTGAAGGTCTTAAAAAATCTTTAGAAGAAGCTGGAGCTGTAGTAGAGCTTAAATAAGCTAACTTAGGTTTTAAGAACTAGGTTTAGGTCTTGGATTAACCTCCAACGGCCTAAACCCTTTTTCGTATAATAAAATTAAATCAAGTTTTATTATCATATTAGTTTAATATACGAAAAAATTTTTGATCGATACGAAGAAAAAATATGAATGAATTATACCATTTGTTTTTAGAGATGTATCGGTTTTAAAAAAGAAAGTATAAGTTAAACAGTGTAATTACACAAAAAATTACTTTTTTTTAATCAAAATTTTGTCCATTGATGATAACAAATCAGACTGAAAGATTGAATTTTGCCTCTACTAAAAATATACCACAATATCCAGACTTTTTGGATATTCAGGTAAAATCTTTTAAGGATTTCTTCCAATTAGAAACGAAATCTGACGAAAGAGGCAACGAAGGTCTATACAACACCTTCATGGAAAATTTTCCAATCACCGATACAAGAAACAATTTCGTACTTGAATTTTTAGATTATTTTGTAGATCCGCCTCGTTATTCTATTTCAGAGTGTATCGAAAGAGGGTTAACTTATAGTGTGCCTTTAAAAGCCAGATTGAAACTTTATTGTACTGATCCTGAACATGAAGATTTTGAAACAATTGTACAAGATGTTTATTTAGGTACTATTCCTTATATGACGCCTAGCGGTACTTTTGTTATCAATGGTGCTGAAAGAGTTGTTGTATCGCAGTTACACCGTTCACCTGGTGTTTTCTTTGGACAGTCATTCCATGCTAATGGAACCAAATTATACTCTGCCCGTGTAATACCTTTTAAAGGGTCATGGATAGAATTTGCTACCGATATCAATAACGTTATGTATGCGTATATCGATAGAAAGAAAAAATTACCTGTAACTACTTTATTCCGTGCAATCGGTTTCGAAAGAGATAAAGATATTCTCGAAATCTTTGACCTTGCAGAGGAAATTAAAGTTTCTAAAACAGGACTAAAAAAATACATCGGACGTAAATTAGCGGCTCGTGTGTTAAACACGTGGCACGAAGATTTCGTTGATGAAGATACTGGAGAAGTAGTTTCTATCGAAAGAAACGAAATCATTTTAGATCGTGATACAATTATCGACAAAGATAATGTGGAGGAAATCATCGATTCTAACGTGAAATCTATTTTGTTACATAAAGAGGATAATAACCAAGCAGATTATGCCATTATCCACAACACATTACAAAAAGATCCAACCAACTCAGAGAAAGAAGCCGTTGAGCATATCTACCGTCAGTTGCGTAATGCAGAACCGCCTGATGAAGAAACCGCTCGTGGTATTATAGATAAATTATTCTTCTCAGATCAACGTTATAACTTAGGTGAAGTTGGTCGTTATAGAATGAACAAAAAATTAGGTTTGGATATCCCAATGGAAAAACAAGTGTTGACCAAAGAGGATATTATCACTATCGTGAAATATTTGATTGAATTAATCAACTCTAAAGCAGAGATTGATGATATTGATCACTTATCAAACCGTCGTGTTAGAACAGTTGGCGAACAACTTTCTGCACAATTTGGTGTAGGTCTTGCTCGTATGGCTAGAACTATTCGCGAAAGAATGAACGTTAGAGATAACGAGGTGTTCACGCCAATCGATTTGATTAATGCTAAAACATTATCATCGGTTATCAACTCTTTCTTCGGAACCAACCAGTTATCTCAATTCATGGATCAAACAAATCCATTAGCAGAGATTACACACAAAAGAAGATTGTCTGCCCTAGGACCAGGTGGTCTTTCTAGAGAGAGAGCCGGATTCGAGGTGCGTGACGTTCACTATACACACTACGGAAGATTATGTCCGATTGAAACGCCGGAGGGACCAAATATTGGTTTGATTTCTTCGCTTGGGGTTTATGCGAAAGTAAATGGAATGGGATTCATCGAAACACCTTATCGTAAAGTAACGAATGGTGTGGTTGATTTAAAATCGGAACCAATTTACTTAAGTGCAGAAGAAGAAGAAGGAAAAATGATTGCTCAGGCAAACATCGAAATGGATGACAATGGAAAAATTACTGCCGATAAAGTTATCGCCCGTGAAGAAGGTGATTTCCCTGTAGTTGAACCAAATGTTGTTCATTACACAGACGTTGCTCCAAACCAAATTGCATCGATTTCCGCTTCGTTAATTCCTTTCTTGGAACACGATGATGCGAACCGTGCTTTGATGGGATCAAACATGATGCGTCAGGCTGTACCATTATTACGTCCTGAAGCTCCAATTGTTGGTACCGGTTTAGAAAGACAAGTTGCCTCAGATTCCAGAGTGTTAATTAATGCAGAAGGAAATGGAGTAGTAGAGTATGTTGATTCTGAAAAAATTACCATTAAATACGATCGTACGGATGCTGAACGTATGGTAAGTTTTGATTCAGATGATAAAACCTATCAATTGATTAAATTTCAAAAAACCAATCAAAGTACCTGCATTAACCTAAAACCAATCGTAAGAAAAGGGGATAGAGTTACAAAAGGTCAAGTACTTTGTGAAGGATATGCAACACAAAACGGAGAATTAGCCATCGGTAGAAACCTTAAAGTTGCATTTATGCCATGGAAAGGATACAACTTTGAGGATGCAATTGTAATCTCTGAAAAAGTAGTTCGTGATGATATTTTTACCTCTATCCATATTGATGATTATTCATTGGAAGTTCGTGATACCAAATTAGGTAACGAAGAATTAACCAATGATATTCCAAACGTTTCAGAAGAAGCGACAAAAGATTTGGATGAAAACGGTATGATTAGAATTGGTGCCGAAGTTAAACCTGGCGACATTCTTATCGGAAAGATTACGCCAAAAGGAGAATCAGATCCAACACCGGAAGAAAAATTATTACGTGCCATCTTTGGTGACAAAGCTGGTGATGTTAAAGATGCTTCATTAAAAGCTTCTCCATCATTACACGGTGTTGTTCTTGACAAAAAATTATTTGCAAGAGCCGTTAAAGATAAACGTAAGCGTACAAAAGATAAGGATGATTTGGCTTCATTAGAAATGGAGTTCGAAGTAAAATTCAACGAATTAAAAGACAAATTGGTTGATAAATTATTCAACATCGTAAACGGAAAAACATCGCAAGGTGTAATGAACGATTTAGGAGAAGAAGTTTTACCAAAAGGTAAAAAATATACTCAAAAAATGTTGAATGCCGTTGAAGATTTTGCTCATTTAACAAAAGGTCAATGGGTAGCCGATGACGAAACCAATGTATTAGTTAACGATTTGATTCACAATTATAAAATCAAATTAAACGATTTACAAGGTGCGTTAAGAAGAGAGAAATTTACTATTACTGTTGGAGATGAATTACCAGCCGGAATTTTAAAATTAGCTAAAGTTTACATCGCTAAGAAACGTAAGTTGAAAGTGGGTGATAAAATGGCAGGTCGTCACGGAAATAAAGGTATTGTTGCTCGTATAGTAAGAGATGAAGATATGCCATTCTTGGAAGACGGAACGCCAGTTGATATCGTATTGAATCCTCTTGGTGTACCATCTCGTATGAACATCGGTCAGATTTATGAAACTGTGTTAGGATGGGCTGGAAAGAATTTGGGAAGAAAGTATGCAACGCCAATTTTTGATGGGGCTACAATCGATCAAATTAATGAATTAACAGACGAAGCAGGAATTCCAAGATTTGGTCATACCTATTTATATGATGGAGGAACCGGAGAACGTTTCCACCAAGCAGCAACAGTTGGAGTAATCTATATGTTGAAATTAGGTCACATGATTGATGATAAGATGCACGCACGTTCTATCGGACCATACTCGCTTATTACGCAACAACCATTGGGTGGTAAAGCTCAATTTGGAGGTCAGCGTTTTGGAGAGATGGAGGTTTGGGCTCTTGAAGCATACGGTGCTTCTAGTACTTTAAGAGAAATATTGACGGTAAAATCAGATGACGTAATCGGTAGAGCAAAAACTTACGAAGCAATCGTGAAGGGTGAGCCAATGCCGGAACCGGGATTACCAGAATCATTCAACGTTTTAATGCACGAATTGAAAGGACTTGGTTTAGACATCCGATTAGAGGAATAATAGTATTGTTTCAAGTTTCAGGTTTCAAGTGAATTGCGACCTGAAACTTAAAACTTGAAACAAAAACAACAAATTTTATTGACTATGATGAATAATAGAAATAATAAAGATAAAAATACCGTTAAAAGGTTTAACAAAATCACCATCGGATTGGCTTCACCAGAATCTATTTTGGCAGAATCAAGAGGAGAAGTTCTTAAACCTGAAACAATCAATTATAGAACCCACAAACCAGAACGTGATGGTCTTTTCTGCGAAAGAATCTTTGGTCCTGTAAAAGATTATGAATGTGCTTGTGGAAAATATAAAAGAATTCGCTACAAAGGTATAGTATGTGACCGTTGTGGTGTTGAAGTTACTGAAAAGAAAGTACGTCGTGATAGAGTCGGACACATCAATTTGGTGGTGCCGATTGCTCACATTTGGTATTTCCGTTCGCTTCCAAACAAAATTGGATACATTCTAGGTTTACCTTCTAAGAAATTAGATATGATTATTTACTACGAAAGATACGTAGTAATTCAAGCCGGTATTGCTAAAAATGTTGATGGTGAGCCATTAGAAAGATTAGACTTTTTAACAGAAGAAGAGTATTTAAATATTTTAGATACCCTTCCGATGGAAAACCAATATTTAGATGATAATGATCCAAATAAATTCATCGCCAAAATGGGTGCGGAGTGTATCATGGATTTATTGGCTCGTACAAACTTAGACGAATTGTCTTATGATTTACGTCACGCGGCTAACAATGAAACATCTAAACAAAGAAAAACAGAAGCATTAAAACGTCTTCAAGTTGTTGAATCGTTCCGTGAGGCAAACGAAAACAGAGAAAATCGTCCGGAATGGATGATTTTAAAAGTAATTCCGGTTATTCCGCCAGAATTGCGTCCGTTGGTACCACTAGATGGAGGTCGTTTTGCAACATCGGATTTGAATGATTTATACCGTCGGGTTATCATCCGTAACAACCGTTTAAAAAGATTAATGGAGATCAAAGCTCCAGAAGTAATCTTGCGTAACGAAAAACGTATGTTGCAAGAAGCGGTGGATTCATTATTCGATAATACGCGAAAAGCTTCTGCGGTTAAAACAGAATCAAACAGACCATTAAAATCGCTTTCAGATTCTTTGAAAGGTAAACAAGGTCGTTTCCGTCAAAACTTATTAGGAAAACGTGTGGATTATTCTGCTCGTTCAGTAATTGTCGTTGGACCGGAATTGAAATTGTTCGAATGTGGTTTGCCAAAAGATATGGCTGCTGAATTGTATAAACCATTCGTTATTCGAAAATTAATCGAAAGAGGAATTGTTAAAACAGTAAAATCAGCTAAGAAAATTATTGACAAAAAAGAGCCTGTGGTATGGGATATCCTTGAAAATGTAATCAAAGGACATCCGGTATTACTAAACCGTGCTCCTACGTTGCACCGTTTAGGTATTCAAGCATTCCAACCAAAATTAATCGAAGGAAAAGCGATTCAGTTACACCCATTAGTGTGTACGGCTTTTAACGCGGATTTTGATGGTGACCAGATGGCAGTTCACTTGCCTCTTGGACCGGAAGCTATTTTGGAAGCCCAATTATTAATGTTGGCTTCACATAACATCTTGAATCCTGCAAATGGAGCTCCAATTACCGTTCCTTCTCAGGATATGGTCTTGGGTCTATATTATATGACCAAAGAGCGTTTGTCAACTCCGGAACACAAAATTTTAGGTGAAGGTTTAACTTTCTATTCGGCCGAAGAAGTAAACATTGCTTTAAACGAAGGAAGATTAGAGTTGAATGCTCGCGTAAAAATTAGAGCGAAAGACTTCAATGAAAATGGTGAATTAGTTTATCAATTAATTCAAACAACTGCCGGTAGAGTATTATTTAATGAAGTAGTACCGGAAGCAGCAGGATATATCAATGAAGTTTTAACCAAAAAATCATTAAGAGATATTATTGGTAGAATTTTATCGGTAACGAATGTTCCCACAACCGCAGCTTTCTTGGATAGCATGAAAGACATGGGATACAAATTTGCATTCCGTGGTGGTTTATCATTCAGTTTAGGTGATATCATTATTCCCCACCAAAAGCAAGAGTTGATTGCCGATGCAAGAGAAGAAGTAGATGCAATCACCATGAACTATAACATGGGATTGATTACCAATAACGAAAGATATAACCAAGTTATTGACGTTTGGACTTCTAAAAATGCCTTGTTAACTGAGTTAGCGATGAAAAATATCCGTGAAGACCAACAAGGTTTCAACTCGGTATATATGATGCTTGACTCTGGGGCTAGGGGTTCTAAAGAGCAAATTCGTCAGTTAACCGGTATGCGTGGTTTGATGGCTAAGCCAAAAAAATCAACTGCTGGTGGTGGTGAAATTATTGAAAACCCAATTCTTTCTAACTTTAAAGAAGGTCTATCCATTTTAGAATACTTTATTTCTACCCACGGTGCTCGTAAAGGTCTTGCCGATACGGCTTTGAAAACGGCCGATGCCGGATACTTAACAAGAAGATTACATGATGTTTCTCAAGATGTTATCGTAAACACAGAAGATTGTGGTACGTTAAGAGGAATCGAAGTTTCTGCTTTGAAAAAGAATGAAGAAATTGTTGAAACCTTAGGAGAAAGAATTTTAGGTCGTGTAGCTCTTCAAGATGTAATCAATCCATTGAATTTGGAAGTGTTGGTTGAAGGTGGTCAAGAAATTACTGAATCTATCGTGAAAGCTATCGAAGCATCTCCATTAGAAAAAGTAGAAGTACGATCTCCATTAACTTGTGAAGCAGCCAAAGGTATCTGTGCAAAATGTTACGGAAGAAACTTAGCCACAGGCCGAATGACCCAAAAAGGTGAAGCGGTTGGTGTAATTGCAGCTCAATCAATTGGTGAACCGGGAACTCAGTTAACTCTTAGAACATTCCACGTTGGAGGGGTTGCAGGCGGTATGTCGGAAGAATCAAGCATTGTTACCCGTTTCAAAGGTAGATTAGAAATAGACGATTTAAAAACGGTTAAAGGTGAAGATGCCGAAGGCAATGCAATTGACATCGTAATCTCTCGTTCAACAGAATTAAAATTAGTTGACGAAAATACAGGAATCGTTTTAAACACACATAATATTCCTTATGGTTCTACCATTTTTGTAAAAGATGGTCAAACTGTAGATAAAGGAACAACAATCTGTAAATGGGATCCATACAACGGAGTTATTATTTCTGAATTTACCGGAAAAATCGCTTACGAAGATTTAGAACAAGGTCAATCGTTCCAAGTTGAAATCGATGAGCAAACCGGTTTCCAAGAAAAAGTAATTTCGGAAGGTAGAAATAAAAAATTAATTCCAACTTTATTAATTTATGGTAAAGACGGTGAATTAATTCGTTCTTATAACTTACCGGTTGGTGCCCACTTGATGGTTGATGATGGTGAGAAAATTAAGGCAGGTAAAATTTTAGTAAAAATACCAAGACGTTCATCAAAAGCGGGCGACATCACAGGAGGTCTTCCAAGAATTACTGAGCTTCTTGAAGCACGTAATCCTTCGAATCCGGCTGTAGTTTCTGAGATTGATGGAGTGGTAACATTCGGTAAAATTAAAAGAGGTAACCGTGAAATTATCATCGAATCTAAGTTTGGTGAGGTTAAAAAATACTTAGTTAAATTATCTAACCAAATTTTGGTACAAGAGAATGACTTCGTAAAAGCGGGTATGTCTTTGTCAGATGGTGCAATTACGCCGGAAGATATTTTAAGGATTCAAGGACCATCTGCTGTTCAACAGTATTTGGTGAATGAAATTCAAGAGGTTTACCGTCTACAAGGGGTAAAAATTAATGATAAACACTTTGAGGTGGTTATCCGTCAGATGATGCGTAAAGTTAGAGTAGAAGATCCGGGAGATACGTTGTTCTTAGAAGAGCAATTAGTACACACTAAAGATTTTATTATCGAAAACGATAAGTTGTTCGGAATGAAAGTGGTAGAAGATGCCGGTGATTCTCAGAACTTGAAAGCAGGACAGATGATTACACCAAGACAGTTGCGTGATGAAAATTCATTGTTAAAACGTGAGGATAAAAACCTTGTAGTTGCACGTGATGTTATTACGGCTACTGCAACGCCTGTTCTTCAAGGTATTACAAGAGCTTCGCTTCAAACCAAATCGTTTATTTCTGCGGCATCGTTCCAAGAGACAACGAAAGTGTTAAACGAGGCAGCTGTTGCTGGAAAAGTAGATACGTTAGAAGGCTTAAAAGAAAACGTTATTGTTGGACACAGAATCCCAGCCGGTACCGGAATGAGAGAATATGACAATAATATTGTAGGTTCTAAAGAAGACTATAACGAGTTAATGGCCGCCAAAGAAGAATATAATTATTAAGGAAAATGAGCGATAACAATCAACAACCCGGACAAATTAACATTGAATTAGATGAAAAAGTTGCGGAAGGAATATATTCTAACTTAGCAATTATCAATCACTCAGCGTCTGAATTTGTATTGGATTTTGTAACATTGATGCCGGGAGTTCCCAAAGCAAAAGTGAAGTCAAGAATCATTTTAACGCCACAACACGCTAAACGTTTGTTGAAAGCCATAGGAGAAAATATTCATCGTTTTGAATTAGCTCATGGTGAAATTAAAGATTCCGAACAACCGCAAGTTCCTTTAAGTTTTGGCCCAACAGGACAAGCATAATTAGTTATTCTATTTATAAAAAAACCTTCGAGAAATCGGGGGTTTTTTTATGCTTGTTAGATTTGTTAAAAATTAATTCAGTTGATTTTCACGAGACATACCATTACTGTGTAATTGACGAGTAGTGAATGTCATCTAGTTCTTTTTTCTTTAAAATGCAAATTTTTACTCACAAAGTCTTTTAAAAGCTAATTACATCGATTTTATTCTACAAGAGTGTATTTCATCGATTATTTTAACTTATCATCGTTAATTATTTATTACTGATTGATAGTAGTGTAATTTTGACAAATAATTAGAATTATCTGTTTTCATTCAATAATAAAAAGTGTAAACTAAAATAAACAATACCACGAAAGTTTACTTGTTTTTTAGTTGATCAGCTAAGCAAAAGTTAGCTAAAAGAAATTGTTATGTTTTTAATTGGGATAAAAATTTTAATATATGCCTCAAAATATGAAAATGATTAATACGTTCAAGTTATATCAAAATTTAAACTTTATTTTTAAAGTAGCTATTCTTCATTTATTGTTGTTTTTTTCAATAGAGGAAAGCAATGGACAAAATGGTCAATATATTCTTGATGCAAGTTCCAATTCTGGTTCACCGTCATCTGTTACAACAAATACTCAAGGAATAACCCCTTTTACTCACAATAGAAAATCTGTGAGAAGCCGCTATTTATACTTAGCAAATGAATTATATAATGAAGGTGCAGACACTGAAGGAGGGCAAATTTCTTCGCTTGCATTTAATATAAGTGAGTTAACGGCAGATTTTGAGATTACAGATTACAACATAACCATTGCTCAAGTTAGTAGTACAACATTACCCAATAATATGAATACTTTACCGGGTAGTGTTCTAGTTAAAACTATTTCCAGTTTAAATATTACCCAAATAGGCTGGTTTGAAATTGAATTTGACACTTTTTTTGATTGGGATGGAATTTCCAATTTAGTTGTTGAAATTTGTAAAACAAATACAACTGTAGGCTCTCCATTACCCTCTAATGTAAAAGTTGAAGCTACAAATTTTTCTTCAGGAGATAATAGAACATGGGCTTTATATACAACGAGTAATAGTTCATCTAGTGCGAATGGTTGTTCAATGATTGCCAGCGGAAATCCTTCCAATACATCTGCTCTTTCACCTTCTTCAAATCGAAGAGTCAGACCAAATATTCGTTTTACTTTCAAATGCAATGGTAATCCTGTAGGTGGCATTGCTACTTATAAAGATGAAAGTAGTATTTGTGTTGGGGAAGATGTTGAAATTCAAATTGTAGAGGGAGAAAAATCTTCCGGTTTACTTTATCAATGGCAGTCTTCTACCGATGGAATAAATTTTATAAATATAAGTGGAGCAAATTCTGCAAAACTAACCGTAGAAAGACAAGAAGTGAATATGTATTACAAAAGAGCAACAGCCTGTTGCTGTTCTGATTTAACTTACATTGATTCGTTACCTTATTTTGTTGCTGGAATTAATACTTGGGATGGTTCATTTTGGAGTTTTGGGGTAGAACCTTCAGATGATCAACCTGTTAAGATTACCGGCAATTTTGATACTGCTGTTAATGGTGATTTAGTAGAAGCATGTTCGCTCTTTATCGAATCCGGTACCTTCATTGTTAGAAATGAGCATACTGTTCAACTTAAAAACAGAATTAAAGTAGCTCAAGGTGTTGAGGTTATATTTGAGAACAATTCAAGTTTAGTACAAGAAGATGATTTGGCTATAAATGAAGGAGTAATAAAATATAAAAGAAATTCTCAGCCTCTACGGTTATTAGATTACACGTATTGGTCTTCACCGGTGAGCAATCAAACACCTATAAGTTTTTCACCCGGTACACCGACCAATAGAATATATCATTGGAATCATTCTGCTGCAGTTCAAAATTGGCAGAATGGAGTTCACAATATTCCGATGATTGCCGGTAAAGGATATATAATTAGAACACCAAATGGATTTCCTTCCACAGGAACAGGTCAAGTTTTTAACGGTCTTTTTGTGGGAGTCCCAAACAATGGAGAAATTGTTGTGGCAACACAAGGTAAAAACTCAGATGCATTAGGCCCTAATTATTGGAATTTACTTGGGAATCCGTACCCAAGTGCGATTGATTCGCATGCCTTTTTATTGCAAAATGCAAGTAAAATTGATGGAACAATTCACTATTGGACTCACAATTCTTCACCAAGTGGTGTTTATCCCGGGTCAAACGCATTAAATTATAATTCTAATGATTATGCTACCTACAATTTAACCGGTAGTGTTGGATTAGGTGATGCGGCTGGTACAGTAACTGATCCAAATGACCCAAGTTATGGAGTTAACCAACAAGAACCAGGAAGATATATTGGAGCCGGTCAAAGTTTTATGGTAGCCGGCGGAGAAGATGTAGGAGAAGGAACAGTAAAGTTTTCAAATTCAATGCGTACAATTGGAGAAAATAAACAATTTTTTAGAACGTCTGATACAAATGATTCGAGTTTGAATTCTGACAATGAAAAGCATAGAATTTGGTTAGAAGTTAAACATGAAAATGGGGCTTTTAAACAAACTTTAATCGGCTATGTTGAAGGAGCCACTAATGGTTTGGATTGGGGATTTGATGGTAAATTTTTAGGAAATTCTCCTGTTGCAATTTACAGTGTTGTTGAGGATAAAAAATTAATTATTCAAGGAAGAGGATTACCTTTTGATGAGAATGACTTTATGCCGTTAGGCTTTTCGGCAACAATCGCAGGTTCATTTCAGTTGAATTTATACAAATATGATGGTCTTTTTCAAAATCAAAATGTTTTTATTGTAGATACTCAGACAGGTACAATACACAATATCAAAGATGGTGTATATTCATTTATTTCTGAATCGGGAGTGTTTAATGATCGTTTTGTTTTGAGATTTACAAATGAAACGTTGAGTATTGACCCAGTTGATTCAACTTCAAAAGATTTAATATGCTATTCCGAAAATGAAATTATCTTTATTAAAACGGTAAACCAAAATTTAGAGTCGATAAACGTTTATGACGCAAGCGGAAGAGTTTTATCAATCAATAAAAATGTTAACTCCAAAGAATTAACGATTGGAAATCTACAAAAAAATAATCAACTTTTACTTGTAGAAGTCACTTTTGAAAACGGTGTGAAGTCAACTCGTAAATTGATTTTCTAGTTTAGAAAAGGTATCCTAGTTATAAATTAAAATTGCTTAAAAAAATAAATATGTCTAAAATTACAACCTGCTTACTTGTATTAATTTGTTTCTTTTGGTTGGGCTTAGAAGCTGCTTCAGCACAAGATACCTATACGGTTGGAAACGGAACTGCAACCTATGGTACATTGGGTGTTTCACCCTTTTCAACCATTAACAGAAACAGTAGAAGCCAATATCTTTATTATGGTCAAGAATTAGTTGACTTAGATGCCATTTCAGGAAATATTATTTCAATTTCCATTAACATTACCGAATTGGCGTTACCTCTAACCTTGAAACCTCAAAATATTAAGATTAAAATGGGAATGACAGACCAATTTGTTCTTCCTTCAACTTTAGTAGAAAATCTTCCGGTTTATTATGAATCCAGTTCAGAAAATATCAGTGCGTTAGGATGGTATACTTTTACTTTACAAACTCCTTTTGAATGGAATGGGTTTAGCAATATTATTGTTGAAATATGTAGAAGTAATGAGGATTTTGGTACTAGTTTTCAAGTTCAAAGTACAGAATTTAATGAAAATGATTTCAGAACCACTGGTTTATACACCAATGAGGAAAATGTGAATGGATGTAGTTTAACCGGTTCTACACCTATGGGTACGGTTAACAGACGGAGAAGACCAAATATGCAGTTTACAATGACTCAGCCATGTACTGGTTTGCCTTCTCCCGGAATTACTGTTGCTACAGCTGGTCCTTACTGTGATGGGAACCAATTCACTTTATCAATTCAAAATGGTTCTATAGAATCAGGGTTGTTCTATCAATGGCAATTTTCTCCAAATGATAATGGCCCTTGGACAGATATTCAAGGAGCTAACAGTTCTACTTATTCAACTTCTCAATCAATAGCAACTTACTATAGAAGAACAACCACTTGTATTGAATCACAGTTAACCATAAACGACCAAGCTTTATTAGTCGGGGGTGAAGGATGTTATTGTACTGCTTTAGTGGTAAATGAAAATCCAGTAGGGATTACAAATGTTACCTTAAATGAGATTGATAATTCTTCTGCCTCAATAGAAGCTTATTCGAGTTTTACAAATTTTCAAACTGAGTTAGAACGTGAACAAAGTTATTCATTATCAGTACGAGTGAATACAAATGGAGGAACGAATTATACCAAAGCTTGGATAGATTGGAATAAAAATGCAATTTTCGAAGAGAGTGAGGAATTTGACTTGGGAATTGTTTCTAGTGGTGTAGATGTTAATTCCGGCATTACTGCAACAATTAATGTGCCTGCTGATGCAGAATTGGGATCAACTATTATGAGAATTAGAACCAGTCAATCTTCAGAGAATAGTTATCCAACAGCTTGTGGTCCTATTGAAAATGGAGAAGCAGAAGATTATTCGATTATGGTTATTGAAAACCTTAGTTCGGAAGATTTTAATTCTAACCAAAATCCTTTGCAGATTGCTACAAATCATAATGGTGTACAAGTAAAAATAAAAGAAGATAATATTGAAAAAATTACAATTTTTGATTTGAGTGGAAGAATTGTATTTGAATCTAATTATCAAAGTGTTTCTGAGGTTTCGGTAGTAAACTTCAAACCAAGTCAACAAATGTGGATTGTTTGCGTGACAACAAATACAGGAAAACAATTCTCAAAAAATATTATTTATTAAAAAAACAACAAAAACCTACAAATCTATAATCCAAAATGAATACTATGAAATCTTTAAAATTAATATTTACCTGCTTTTTTTTGAGTTTGTTATTTTCTCAAACAACTTTAGCACAGTGTGATTTTCCCACTGGAATTGCAGTTTCAAACGAATCTTCAACTTCGGCTACGATCAGCTGGAACGAATCAGCTTCTGCACCGGGTGTTGCCTACCGATTTGAAATAAGAACATCGGGATTACCGGGAAGTGGGAACACCGGATTAGTTCAAAGTGGTTCCACACTTGATGGCATTTTAACCACCGAAATATCCCAATTACAAATTAGTACATCTTATTTTCTTTATGTCCGATTTCAGTGTTCAGAAACTCCTGTTTTTAGCCCTTGGTCACCCGCTATTGAGTTTGAAACTACATCTATTTTAGCCCCTGTTTCTAATCAAGGAATTAACATTTCTGATACTTTTTTTACAGCTGTTTGGTTTCCATCTCAAGGTGCGATAGGCTACCGTATTGACGTTAGTGAAACGAGTGATTTTTCAAATTTTTTACCTGGATTTGAGAATAAATTTGTAATTGGAACAGCTGTTTTTGTTGATGAATTGTCTCCGAACACAAACTACTATTTTAGAGTAAGAGCAGAAGGAAATGGCGGGACAGGTTTTGAAACTAGCCCTAATTCTAATGTTGTAGAAGTTACCACACTAACTGAAGCTTCATCATTTATTGTTTGGACGGAGAATGGATGGATGCCTAATATTGAACCCTCAATTGATTATGACGTGATTATAAATTATGATTATAATACTGGTGGACAGGAAGGAATCGATTTTCCTTTCTATGAATGTAAAAGTTTGACTGTTAATGAAGGTTTTCAGTTTACACTTGCTTCAGGGACTAGTTTAATTGTGTTAAATGAAATTATTAATAATGCCGGTTCCGAAGGAATTGTAGTTGAAAACAACGCCAGCTTAGTTCAAATAGAAGAGGAAGCTCCTGAAAACTTTGGTAAAATTACTGTAAAACGAAACAGTTCTGAAATTTTCAGATTGGATTATACCATGTGGTCTTCACCATTGTCTGATGAATTAACCAATAGTCCTCAAACTTTAAAACAGTTTTCTCCGGGAACAATGAATAACCGATTTTATTCGTATAATACCACAAACGATATTTTTGATTCTATTGCCAATCCTAACGCTGTTTATTTTGAGCCGGGCAAAGGCTATTTAATACGTGTTGATAATAATCATGTGCCTTATGTAGACGAAAATAGCGTACCCGCTTCATGGGAAGGAATTTTTATCGGAACTCCAAATAATGGTGAAATCAGTGTTTCACTCTCTAACACAGGCGAAGGCTATAATTTAATAGGTAATCCTTATCCATCCGTTATTAGTGCTGAGAGTTTCATCGAAAATAACGTTAGTAACATTGACGGAACAATTTATTTCTGGAGAAGAAGAAATAATACTTCTGGAGAAGGTGACACAGGCAGTTTTTATGCGTCTTACACAAGATTCGGTGGAACTGAACCAAGCGTTAGTCAAGGTTCAGCTACCAGTGAAGCTCCAAACGGTTTTATTCAAGTTGGTCAAGGATTCGTAGTAAAAGCTTTACCATCTGCAGCAGAAGTTGTCTTTAATAATTCATTAAGACAGTTTGAAGAATTTGATAACCAGTTTTTTAGATCTTCTTCTGCTGTTCTAGGAACTGAAAAACATAGAATTTGGTTGAATCTAACCAATGTATCAGGAGTGTTTAGTCAAATGTTAGTTGGATATACTGAAGGAGCAACGAATGGAGTTGATTTGGGATTGGATGGTAAATTCATTAATGATTCAAATGTTGCTCTAACTTCGACAATCAATAATGAAGAATTTATTATTCAAGCCAAAGCTTTACCGTTTAACACTGATGATATTATACCTCTGGGATTTAAGATTACTGTATCCGGTGAGTATACCATTAGTTTAGCCAATTTTGATGGAATTTTTGTTGATAATCAAAATATTTATTTGGAAGATACTTTCACAAATACCATTCATAATTTAAAAGAAGGAATCTATACTTTTACTGCTGAAAGTGGTGTGCATAATTCGCGTTTTATTTTGAGATTTTCAAACCAGGGGTTAGGTTTAGAGACAACATTAAATCCAAATGCTGTTTCTGTATTGACTAATGATAATTCAATTAGTATAAACTCTGGTAAAATTGTAATGAATTCAATAATCATCTTTGATGTACAAGGAAGAAAAATAATAGAGCACAATCAAGTGAACTCCTCAGAATTTGTAATAAATGGATTGTCAAAATCCAATCGAGTAGTTATTATTCAAATTAAAGATGAGAATAATAATTCCATCTCCAAAAAGCTAGTGTTTTAAATCTTTAAATACTAATATTTTATGAACTCCTCAAATTTTTGAGGAGTTTTTTGATATATATTAATTATTTTATCAACACGAAAACGTTTTCGAAAAAGAAATATGTTTAAATGTAAATAATAAATTATAACTTTGATTGTGCCTCAATTATTTAAACTTTTACTTGTATTGATGGTTTATTATTGATTGTATTTTGAATAAATTGAACGTATCATTTAAACTTTTTTATTATGAAAAAAATTTTATTATTGGGAGGATTGTTCCTGCTCCCCTATTTAATTCAGGCACAAAATATTTTTTCCGGCGAGCCGATACAATGGGTGGGTAGACCAAACGGATATAGTACAACACCCTACAATTCAGATTATCGTACCACAAGCTATCGTAAAGTTTCAACTACAACAAGTAATCCTTTGGATGGTCGTGGTCAATGGGCTACTACAATTAGGGTGCAAAGTTCCGGAGGTAATATTGCACCAGACAATATGCCTGGTGGTGGTGGAGCAGGTTGGTTATTAATTTCAGGACCTTCTTTTAATCGTTTTCAAAATAAGTGGAATTTTTCCGGAGTAGGTCAGGCTGGTTTAAATGCTATTAATAATATTACCAGACAAGGTGGTGGAGAAGATATGGGTTTAAATATGGGTACTGTAGGTTACTATACTTTTGTTATGCGTGACGCAGGCTATAATAATTCAGAGGTCTACATTGGATATACTTCTTCAGAACCTGTAACCGTTACTAATTCGGGTCAAACTTTTTCTAATGGTCAACCTGTAGTTTCAATTTCCACAAACAACACTCCATCCGCTGGAGAAAATATTTATGTTCGTTATCGTGTAGGAATAAATGATTTTAGTTCCGGAACTTCTTTAGTACAAGCTGTTGGTTCGGGTACTACTTGGAATGCTTCGCTTCCGGTTCAGAATTGCAATACTACGGTTTATTATTATATATTTACAAGTACAAGAAGTTTATCACAATTAAATGCTGATTCAGAGCAAAGTCGTTCACTAGCAACGTTGCGATATGATGATAATTTTGGATCCAATTATTCTTTTAGTGTATCACAATCATCTAATGCAGTACTTTCAGGAAATGCAACAATTTGTTCTGGCGAAAGTTCTGCTTTACAAGTTAGTATTACCGGAGGACTTTCACCTTATACATTGGTTTATTCAGATGGTACGACAAATTTTACAGTTAATAATTATGTAAGTGGTTCAGATATCAATGTTTCTCCAACTTCAACTTCAACATTTTCTATTGTATCAGTTACCGGTGCTAATGGATGTGTTGGAATAGGAAATTCCGGAACAGCATTAATTACTGTAAATGAAAATATTACGTATTATGCGGATACTGACGGTGACGGGTTTGGAGATATTGGAGTAACACAAGATTCTTGTACGGGAGCTCCGGAAGGATTTGTTTTGAATAGTTCCGACTGCGATGACACCAATAATTTGGTTTACCCTGGAGCTATAGAAGTATGCTACGACGGTTTAGACAACGATTGTGATGGAATCATCGATAATGGATGTACACCGATTGTAACAGTAGTTCAGCCTTCTCAATGTGGAATCACTTTGGCAGCAGTAAACAGTTATGTATTCGCCAACATTGTTGCGGGAGCACAAGGATATAGATTTAGAGTTACGAATTTGTCTACCAACCAAGTTCAGACCATCGATCAATTGTTGAGAGCATTCCGCATCACTCAATTAACCAATTATGCATTTAACACTGAGTATTCAGTAGAAGTTTCAGTTAGAATCAACAACGTATGGCAACCGTTCTACGGAACACCATGTAATGTATCTACACCTGATACTACCACACAAATTCAGGCATCTCAGTGTAATACAACGTTGAGTAACATCAACAATTCAATCTTTGCAGACATCGTACCTTTTGCAACAGGATACCGATTTAGAGTAACCAATACGTTGAATCCAATCGATGTTCAAACTATTGATCGTCCAATCAGAGATTTCAGAATGAGTTCGTTATCAAATATTCAATATAACACAACATACAATGTAGAAGTAGCGGTTAGAAATACGGATGGTACATATCTGTCTTACGGTTCGGTTTGTAATATAAATACGCCATTATTCCCAACAACGGGTATTCAAGATGCTCAGTGTGACGATTACCAAGTAACTTCAAACACAGAAATTCTTTTCGCAGAGTCTTATCCAGGAGCAGAACAATACCGATTTTTATTGGAAAATATAGGTCAACCCTATAGTCAAACATTTGATAGACCTTTGAGAACAGTTACTTTAAATAACTTTACAGGACTATTGCCTTCAACAGTATATACAATAAGAGTGGCAATTCAATTAAACGGTGTTTGGGGACCATATGGTAAATCATGCAGTATTATTACCCCGGGATCAGAAAGACCAATTCAAGAAGTAAATGGATTGAATCAAAATGCTACAATTGAATTCAAGGCGATTGCTTATCCAAATCCATTTGTAAACAGTTTCTCAGTTGATTTACAAACAGCAAAAAACGAAAAAGTTAACGTTACTATATATGACATAACAGGAAGACTTTTAGAAGTAAATGAATTAAATTTAGCGGATACTTCTAAGTACTTATTTGGTGGTCATTATCCATCAGGAGTTTATAATGTTATTGTGACACAAGGTGATTTGAAGAAAACTGTGAGAGTAGTCAAACAATAGACTGCTCAAGAACAGTATAAAACAATTAAATATTAATTTGAATTAAACCTCTGAGAAATCGGAGGTTTTTCTTTTATATAAGTATTTTTTTTATTAGTAAAGTTATGAGTAATAATTTATCCACAATCTGACTATTTTCAACACATAAACTCATAAAAAAACAATACATTTGAAAAAATTTTTTTTGAAGATGACTAATACAAAAAACGAAGATTGGTTATTTGAAATTTCTCCAAAAAAATCAGCTTTTGAAATCAATTTAAAAGAGTTGTGGCATTATAGAGATCTTTTGATGTTGTTTGTAAAAAGGGATATTGTAACATTCTATAAGCAAACAGTTTTAGGGCCAATTTGGTTTATCATTCAACCTTTATTAACTTCTGTTATACAATTCATAATTTTTAGTAAAATTGCAGATATACCCTCCGATGGAGTACCCTATTTTTTATTTGTGCTTGCCGGTAATATTTTGTGGTTTTATTTTTCAGATTGCTTAAAAGCTGTTTCGGAGACCTTTACAGCCAATCAAAATATTTTTGGAAAAGTCTATTTTCCCAGGATTATAATGCCATTAAAAGTTATTGTTTCAAATTTAGTTAAATTCAGTATTCAATTTATTTTTTTCATTATTGTATTAATTTATTATATTTTCCAAGGGTATAATATAAAACCAACGTTATTGATACTATTTACACCGGTTCTATTATTTATGGTAGCTATTTTGGCTATGGGAATTGGTATGTTGATTTCTTCTTTAACTGTTAAATACCGTGATTTGAATTTTGTAGTTACTTTTGGAATCTCACTTTTTATGTATGTAACTCCAATTGTATATCCAACCACATTGGTTTTAGAAAAAATTAATCCAAAATACCATATTTTGGTTTATTTGAATCCATTAACGGGTATTTTAGATTTTTTTAAATATGCTTTTTTGGGTTCAGGTTCAATGGATTTATCTTATCTTTTGTACTCTTTGGTTTTTGGCCTACTTGTTCTTCTTTTTGGAATTTTAGTATTTAACAGAACAGAGAAGAGCTTTATTGATGTAATTTAATTTTGATAATTGATTTAAATGAGTGATATACTGTTAAAAGTTGAAAATCTTTCTAAACAATACCGATTAGGGAAAATTGGTACCGGAACATTAAGTCATGACTTAAATCGATGGTGGCATACCGTTAGAGGTAAAGAGGATCCTTACTTAAAGGTTGGCGAAGTAAATGATAGAAGTTCTAAAGCAAACAATCAGTATGTTTGGGCATTAAAAGATATTAATTTTGAAGTAAAAAGAGGTGAGGTTTTAGGAATCATTGGCAAGAATGGTGCAGGAAAATCTACTTTGTTAAAAATTTTGTCAAGAGTAACTTCTCCAACCACAGGAAGTGTTAAAACAAAAGGAAGAATTGCAAGTCTGTTAGAGGTTGGAACCGGTTTTCATCCAGAAATGACCGGTAGAGAGAATATATTTCTGAATGGAGCTATTTTAGGAATGACAAAAAAAGAAATTGCCTCTAAGTTAGATGAAATAATTGAATTTTCCGGCTGTGAAAGATACATTGATACACCCGTAAAAAGATACAGTAGCGGAATGACAGTGCGATTAGCATTTGCAGTAGCCGCTCATTTAGAACCTGAGATTTTGGTCGTAGATGAGGTTTTAGCTGTGGGGGATGCCGAATTTCAAAAGAAAGCAATAGGAAAAATGCAAGATATTTCTAAAACAGACGGTAGAACCGTTTTGTTTGTTAGTCATAATATGGCAGCTGTTAAAAGTTTATGTACCAAAGGAATTGTTTTAGAACATGGAGGAATAACTTTCAGCGGATCAAGTGATGATGCTATTAATTACTATTTAGAGAACTCTTATAAAAAGAGTGAAATTAAATTGAGTGAAAGAATAGACAGAAAAGGAAACAAAAAACTTACAGTTAACAATATTTTTGTAAAAAATAAGGATGGTGTGATTGTGGGAGAAACACACAGTGGTGAATATTATAAAATTATTTTTGAATATGAAAGGATAAAAGAAATAGATCCAAAACAGTTGACAATTGTACTTCAATTTAAAAATGAGAATGATGAGTTAGTTACAACTATTGCAACAGATGAATTAGGAATCAAGTTTTTAGATGTTAAAGATATTGGTTCAATAGAAGTTGAATTACCGCGTTTGCAGTTCAGAGAGGGTAGATATACGCTACATTATATGATTAGTGAAAAATTATCATTTAACACGCCACATCAAACAATTGATTATTTGCAAGATGCTTACACTTTAATCGTAATTCGAGGTGATTATTGGAATTCCGGTGTCCTTAATAGACCGAAAGGTTTTATACAAGAAGCATCTATAAAACTTGTTTAATTAGAATACCCAAAAAAAGTTAATACAATGAGTTTTTTACAAAATAAAAAAATACTAGTTACCGGAGCAGATGGTTTTATTGGTTCCCATTTAGTTGAGTACCTTGTTAATCAGGGTTACCAAGTTAAAGCTTTTTGTTTTTATAATTCTTTCAATTCTTGGGGTTGGTTAGATACATTAGATAAGGAGTTATTAGATAAAGTTGAAATTTTCACTGGTGATATTCGTGATCCAAATGGTATCAGAGAAGCTATGAAAGATTGTAGTGTTGTTTTTCACTTAGCAGCCCTTATTGCCATTCCTTTTAGTTATCATTCACCGGATTCATACATTGATACAAACATCAAAGGAACATTAAATATCCTTCAAGCAGCTAAAGATTTAAATGTCAAACGTATTTTGGTTACATCTACTTCCGAAGTATATGGAACTGCTCAATATGTGCCAATAGACGAGAAACATCCTAAGCAACCACAATCACCTTATTCTGCCTCTAAAATTGGTGCAGATGCCATTACAGACTCTTTTTACAGAAGTTTTAATTTACCGGTCACGATTGTTAGACCATTCAATACTTTTGGACCCCGTCAATCTGCCAGAGCTTTTATTCCAACTATTATTACACAACTTTTGAGTGGTAAAACAGATATTAAATTAGGTGATTTAACACCAACCCGAGATTTATTGTTTGTAGAAGATACCGTTCGTGCCTTTGAAGCAATTGCAAATTGTGAAGAATTAATTGGTCACGAAGTTAATATCGCCACCAATTCCGAAATCAGCATTCAGGAAGTGGCGAATATCCTAATTCAAAATATAAATCCGAAAGCAAAAATAATTACAGATCAAAATCGTATCAGACCCGAAAAAAGTGAAGTGTTCAGACTCTATGGAGACAATACTAAATTAAAAAATTTCACCAATTGGGAATCAAAAACTGATTTCACTCAAGCTATTCTTAAAACAATTGAATGGTTTAGCAACAAAGATAATTTGAGTAAATACAAATCAGACATTTACAACTTATAGTTATGTTGGATTTTAATAGAAAAATTGCCATCTTCGGTTGTGGAGGCTTGTCAAAAGATATTTTTTATTGTTTAAAAGATATTTTTCAATTCAATAACATTTCAATGGATGAGAAAGTTGTTTTTGTTGACAAAGAAGTTAAAAATGGTGACTTTTTTTTAAATTGTCCTTTACGAAATCAAGTTGATTTAGATGTCAATGAATATCAAGTGATTATTGCCATAGGAAATCCTATAATTCGAAAAAAAATCGTAGATGATTTACCTAAATTTACATATTTTCCCACAATTATTCACCCAACAGTATTGCTTAATCCGAAAGTTCTTTTAGGGAAAGGGGTTGTGATTTTGCCCAATTCAATCGTTAGCTGTGATGTAAAAGTGGGCGATTTTAGTATAATTGACAGAGCTGTTCAAATCGGACATGACTGTTCTTTAGCTGAATATGTTCATCTTTCCCCAGCCGCAGTTCTCAGTGGAAATGTTATTCTTAAATCTTTGGTACAAATAGGAACAAATGCCTCATTGAAACAAAATGTAGAAATTGTAGAAGGTACTGTCATAGGAATGGGAGCAGTAGTTTTAAAATCAATTTTTGACATCGGAATTTATGTTGGTAATCCTGCCAAAAAAATAAAATAATGAAAAACACTGCTTTTTGTAGCGTAATTTTTCCGGGTAATCTAATTTACCTAAATGATTTTCTGGATTCATTAGAAAATCAAACAGATAAACATTTTGACCTATTATTAGTTAATGATGGTGTAGGAAATTTACAAAATTATATAGAAAATAGAGAGCTGTCTTTCAAAATCATTAACTTAAGTGGCTCAATTGCAGAAGTTAGAACACAACTTTTTGCTTATTTAAAACAATCGAAATATGATACCATTATTTTTGGTGACACCGATGATTATTTTTCTGAGAATAGAGTAGAAGATTCTAAAAAAAAATTAGAAGTGTTTGATATTATTGCAAATGATCTCATTCTTGTTGATAAAGAAAAAAATGAAATAAGCGGTCCTTATTGGTCAAATCGACCAGAATTAAAACATACTATTTCGATTGAAAGTATTAAAACATTTAATTTTTTAGGATTAGGAAATACAGCCATAAAAAAGAAAGTTTTACCAGATTTTATTCATTTTGAATCCAATCTAATAGCAATTGATTGGTATTTTTATAGTATTTTGCTAAAAAGCAATTGTAAAGTTGGTTTTTCTTTTAGCTCATTTACTTATTATCGTCAACATGAAACAAATATTGTGGGACGAAAAAAACTTACTTTAGAAGATTATTTGAAAGGATTCAATGTAAAATTAAATCATTACATTAGCCTTGCAAAAAATTATACGGAATTCAATGATTTAGCATCAAGATATATGCTATTCAAAAGAAATATTCTTGAAGATGAATACAATAAAATAGAAGAAAAAACAATTATTCAGAATCCCTTTTGGTGGGAAGAAATACAATTATGAAAATACAATTAAGCCCAAATAAAGAAGTTTATAATTTTTGTGAACCTTATATTATCGCTGAAATCGGTGCCAATCATAATGGTGATATGGATTTAGCAAAAAAAATGATTGATAGTGCAGTGGAGTGCGGTTGTGATGCTGTTAAATTTCAATCCTGGACACCAAAATCATTGATAGCAAAAGAAGAATATGACCGGAATCAATCCTATGACGATTCACCAAAAAAACATTTTGGGTCGCTAAAGGAAATGGTAGAAAAGTATTATTTGCGTGATGACCAACATGAAGAGTTAAAGAATTACTGCCAAGAAAAAGGAGTCGACTTTTGTTCGTCTCCATTTTCAATTGAAGAAATAGACATGTTAGTGAAATTGAATGTGCCATTTTTAAAAATCGCTTCGATGGATATTAACAATATCCCATTTTTAAAATATGCCGCTAAAACAATGAAACCGATTGTTGTTTCAACAGGAATGTCAACGTTGGCGGAAATAGAAACCGCTGTACAAACCATTCGAAACGAAGGAAATCAAAATATTGTTCTGCTTCATTGTATTTCAATTTATCCTCCCAAGGATAAAGATATTCACTTGAGAAATATTACTATGTTGCAACAAGCGTTTAATTTGCCAATTGGTTTTTCCGATCATTCATTTGGAGCTTCTATTCCTCTGGCTTCTGTTGCTTTAGGTGCTTGTGTGATAGAAAAACATTTTACTTTAGACAAAGATTTACCGGGATGGGATCATGAAATATCGGCTAATCCGGTTGAAATGAAAACCATTTGTGAAGATTCTAAAAAAATTGCCGCAGCATTGGGTAATGTTTATCGAACAGTTTCTGATGAAGAAGAACAAAAAAAATCAAAGTTCAGAAGAAGTATTGTCTCTTCAAAGAAATTAACAAAAGGAGATGTGATAAAGGAAACAGACCTGGCCTATAAAAGACCCGGAACAGGTATTCCTCCGAATGAATACAACTATTTAATAGGAAGAAAATTAAACACTGATCTTGAAGAGGATTCTTTGTTTAATTGGAATAATTTTGAATAATGATTGCACTAATTCCAGCTCGTGGCGGTTCAAAAGGATTACCGGGAAAAAACACCAAGATACTTTTGGATAAACCCTTAATTGCTTATTCTATTGAATCAGCCTTAAATTCTAAATACATCACAGAAGTATATGTTTCCACCGATAGCGAAGAAATTGCAGAAATTGCAATTAAATATGGTGCCAAAGTACCTTTCTTAAGACCAGCACATTTAGCTTCAGATGAAGCTTTAGCGGTAGATACCTATATTTTTATGCTGGATAAATGGAAAGAATCTGGTTTTGATGTTGATTCGTTCATTATTCTACAACCTACCTCCCCTTTACGTACATCTAAAAATATTGATGAGTCTATCGAACTTTTTCAAAGTAAAAGTGCCTCTTCGGTTATTTCTTATACTGAAGAAAATCATCCGGTTTCATGGCATAAATTTGTCAATAATGATTTAACTTTTTCGCCTATATTTGAAGAAGAATTGTTGAACAGACAACAAAAAAGAAAGACGTATTATCCAAACGGTGCTATATTCGTTTTTAAAGCGAGTCTAATCAGAGAGAAAAAGTACTATAACGAAACTTCATTAGCCTATCTAATGTCCAGAGAAAATTCAGTAGATATAGATACGCTAGAAGATTTTGAATATGCAGAATTTTTGCTAAACAAAAAACTAAATGATTCAATTTCAAGCGAATATTAAAGATTTAAAGTCATTTCAAGATGTGATTTCAAAACTCGATGCCTTTGGAGTGGGTTTTTTGGCAATTGTAGATGACCAAAACAAATTGATAGGAATTGTAACCGACGGTGATATTCGTAAAGCATTGTTGAATCAAAAAAAAGAGGTGAATGAGATTATTAATTTCAATCCGATTACGTTACCACACACTACACCAAGGCATCAAATTAAGTCTTTTTTAGAAGAAAAAAGAAGACTTCATATTCCCTTGATTGATGAAAACAAAAAATTAGTGGAAGTGTTTTTGCTTCATAATTTTTCAGCAGAATATTATCCTAATTATGTGGTAATTATGGCCGGAGGTTTGGGTTCTCGTTTGGGCGACTTAACAAAAGACATTCCTAAACCAATGCTTCATATTAAAGGTAAACCAATGGTGGAGTACATCATAGAATCGTTTAAAAATCAAGGTTTTAATAAGTTTATCTTTTGTATCAATTATAAAAAAGAACTTATTCAAGATTATTTTTTAGATGGAAAAAAACTCGGTGTTTCCATAGAATACATTGAAGAAAAAACCCGACTGGGTACCGCCGGAGCCTTGAGTTTAATTGCTGAAAATAAGTTTACCAAACCTTTTTTTGTTGTCAATGGTGATGTAATTTCAAACATTGATTATTTAAATTTAGTTGATTTTTATAGTTTCTCCCATGCAGATGCAGTTATGTGTGTGAAAGAAATGAGCCATACTAATCCTTATGCAGAAGTTGAATATGACCAAGATTTTAACCTCTTGGACTTAAAAGAAAAACCCACCAAAAAATTTGATGTCAATTTGGGGATTTATCTTCTAAATGAAAAAGTAAGACAATTGCTTCCCAAAAACGAATTTTTTGACATGCCCGGTTTATTTCTAAAGGCGAAAGACAGCAACCTGTGTGTTAAAGTTTTTAAAGCCAATGACGATTGGATGGACATTGGTTTGCCAAACGATTATAGAGCCATTCAAAATGATTAAATCAAGGATTGATATAAAAAATTTCGTTTTAGAAATTGAAAATAAATTTCCGGTCAACCAATGGAAAATAGATTCAATTCATCTTTGGCCTTATTTGCGAATAAAACTTTTTTTTTATTTGATACATTCCATAGAAAAATCGGAAGTAAAAAACAGAGATGAAAAGCCAAAATCTAAAGAAATTTTTTTAAAATCTACATACAGAAATGTAAGAGCAGTTTTCAGATATTATAGATGGCTAAAATCGCTTCCTAAAAAAAAATACATTTTCGTAGGAGCAGATGCCCATCGTGTAGACTATAGAAATGCTAGATTTAACAGATATTTTGATATTTTGATAGAAAAATATGAAATCGAATCAGACTCCATTTATTTTGAATACGGACTAAATTCTGGAAAACAATACAACAAGGATTTAATTTTTACCTTTTCTGAAGCTTTAAAAGGGTTTTTGTATCTAAAAAAATTTAATAAATTACCTCAGAATGTCCATTTAGAAGGATACGATTCTTTTTTGGTTTTTTTGAGTAAAGACAAACTTTTCAATCGATTTATTACAATCTATTCGAAAGAACTTGTTACTCAATGGGCTCATGAAAAATTATATCCAAAGGTGTTATTTTTTAAAAAAGTTTTTCAGATTATTAAGCCGGAAAAAGTATTGATTTTATGTTATTATTTAGATGATATTTTCGCTTTAACAGCAGCTGCAAATCAATTGAAAATTACAACGGTAGAGATGCAACACGGACCTCAATCTAATGTTCATTTAGCTTATAGTAGTTGGTATTATTTGCCTGAATCCGGTTATGATATGGTTCCTAATAACTTTTGGTGTTGGGACAAAGGAAGTCATGATGTAATTCAAGATTGGACAAAAAATAATGCAAATTATTCTGTTGATGTGATCGGCAATCCTTGGATAGATTATTGGAAAACAAAAGAATTGAATTACAACCATCAAAATTATATTCTTTATACTTTGCAACCCAATCCGCTTACCTTAAATCAGTTATTTCCGGAATCAATAGTAGATTTTATTAAAAATAATCCTTATGAGTGGTTCATTCGTTTACATCCAAGACAGTTAAATGAAAAGGATACCATAAAATCTTTTTTAAAAAGTAGAGGTGTATTAGAATTAGTGAACCTTGATGAAGCATCTACAGACCCACTACCGTTGCTACTTTCTAAAGCTTCATTGCATTTAACTCATTTTTCAGGTGCTGCTATAGAAGCCTCTTTCTTCAATGTTTTTACTGTTTTGTTAAATGAGATTGGTGTTTTTTCATTTCAAGATTTAATTTCCTCTCAAAAGGCAGTATATTTGAATCCAGATGATACTAATTTTCAACAAAAATTGAATACTTTCATTCAACAAAAGAGCAACTTGCAAAGTGATATAAATGTAACTTTTTTTAAAAAAAAATTATTTGAATAGTGATGAACTTATTTAATCGAATTTTATTAAAAGTTAAATCCCGTTTAAATGGTTTAAACGCAATAAATACTACCATTAAAATTCCTGAAAGTTCAAAAATTATAGGTTCATTACTCAAAGGAGAAGTCATAATTTTTGAAAATTGTGCTATTGTTGCCAGTGAATTCAAAGGAAAAGTAAGTATTGGAAATTTTTCTTCGGTTAAAGACAGCACACTTAAAGGCGAAATAGAAATAGGTGAATATAACAAAATTTTAGGAGCCACACTATTTGGAAAAATTAAAACGGGTAATTTTACTTCTTTATGGGGACCAAACATTGATATTCATTCTAATCTAATTGCCGGAGTTTCAATAGGAAATTTTTGTTCTATTGCCCGTAATGTTAGTTTTCAATCGTTTAATCATAATTTTAAAAAGCCTACCAGTTATTTTATTGGTCAAAATTTCTTTAAAGAAAAATGGGAAAATGAAAAGGTTTATAAAGGAAACATTATTCTGGAAAATGATGTTTGGATTGGTGCTCATTCTGTCATTTTAGGTGGCGTTACAATTGAAAATGGAGCAGTTGTAGCTGCTAACAGTGTGGTTACTAAAGATGTTCCCGCCTTTGCAATTGTGGCCGGTAGTCCTGCAAAAATTATAGGTTACCGATTTGAACCACACATTATCAGCCAATTTCAAGAGCTGGCATGGTGGAATTGGTCTACAGAAAAGATTAAAAAAAATAAGTCATTTTTTGAACTAGAAGTAACAGAAGAATCATTAAATCATATTATTCATGACTAATGGATTGGTTTCTATCATAATACCAACTTATAATAGAGCTCATTTATTGGGTGATACATTAAATAGTGTTTTATCTCAAACCTATACAAATTGGGAATGTTTATTAATTGATGATAGTTCGACAGATGATACTGAAAATATTGTCACAGGATTTTGTAAAAAAGACCAAAGAATTCAATTTTATAAAAGACCTGAATCTATATTAAAAGGAGCCAATTCGTGCAGAAATTATGGGTTTGAATTGAGTTCGGGTGAATATGTCAATTGGTTTGATAGTGATGATATTATGTTACCGGATTTTCTAGAAAAAAAAATTAATGCATTTACCACTGAAATTCAATTTGTTATTACCTCCGGATTCAATTGGTTTCCAAATGAAGATTCTAAAATAATTTTAGAAATAGAAAATACAGACAATTTGTATGCCGATTTTATCCTTTGGAAGATAAAAATTTTAACACCCTCTGTATTATTTAGAAAATCCTTTTTAAGCTCTAAAGAATTATTTAATACTACAATGAAACGCGGACAAGAAGCAGAATTATTTGCTCGAATTTTTTTTGAATGCAATTCAGCTGATTATAAAATAATTCAAGAATATGGTTTTCTTTACAGACAACATGAAGATTCAAAATCAGCAAAAAATGCCATTTATAACAAAGGATACAAAGAATCTTTATTGTATTTCCTTTTTGAAAATTTTAAAAGAAGTGAAAAAATCAAATCGAATGAGTTATTAGATTTTTTTTATGATAGATTGATAAAATTATTTGTTACCAGTAACAGAAATAATCACCAAGCAGTAACAAGTTCTATCCTAAATGAGTTTTTTCCTCTGTTGTTAAAGTATGATAAAGTAAAAGCGTTAGAACTAATTTTTTTAGGTAAAGTCATGAGTGCTTTCAAGAAATCACCTCAAAAGCTGAGAAACAGATGGTTAAGATTTAAATTTAATTGGAATGGGTAAATTGGTTTCCATCATCATTCCAACGTATAATCGAGCGAATTTAATAATTCAAACGCTCGAAAGTATTCGTAATCAAACCTATCGAGAATTTGAATGTTTAATTATTGATGATGGTTCTGATGATAATACAGAAGAAGTAGTTCAACTTTTTATAAATGCAGACAATCGCTTTCAATTTCTCGAAAGACCTTCAAATAAAATCAAAGGTCCAAATTCCTGCAGAAATTATGGTTTTGAAAAAGCGAGAGGTGAATTTATTTATTTTTTTGATAGCGATGATTTTTTAAAACCACATGCTTTAGAAACTTATATCAATGGTTTTAATCCAGAATCGGATGGTGTTTTGGCTCAAGTAGAAAGAGTTGATAGAATTACAGGGATTTTACAAGACATAAATTCAATTGATTCAGAAAATTTAATTGAAGATTATTTTTTAAATAAAGTGAGTTATTTTGTCTGTGGAATTTTATGGCGAAAACCTTTTTTAGATAATCAACCTGAATTATTTGATGAAGCCATTGGTCATCACGATGAATGGGATTTTAACTTACGAATGATTTATGCTAAAGCAAGAATAGTTAAAATATATCAGCCGTTGGTTGTTTATTATCAACATCAGCATTCTTTTAAAAAAGAAATTCAAAAAGCCAATGATATTCAAATTGAATCAGCCATAAAAGCAAGGTATAAACACTTAAAAATATTGGCAGAACAAAATCCGGATAATGAGAAAATTTTTCTAAAACATATTGCTGATTATCATAAAAAAACGGTAAGGAATAAATTAATCGCTCATCAAAATAATTGGTTCGTATATTATAAAAAAGCTTGTGTTTTATATTTAAGGATTAATTCTTTTACTCCGTTGCTTAAAATGAGTTACGGAGTTGTCTCCTATTCTCTATTCAACAAAGGATATTCATTTTTTGACTAAATTACTATAGATTTTATGTCTATTTTTCATAAATAAATCTAATTTTACACCCTGTTGATTTATTTTAGTTACGAAAAGAATGAAAACAAATTACAAAATTTTAGTTGTTGTTACTACATTTCCTTCTGTAACAGAAACTTTTGTGTTAAATCAGATTACCGATTTGATTGACAAAGGTAATGAAATAACAGTATTTGCTTATGTAAAGCCCAAAAATCAACCTGTTCACCAAATTTTTACAGATTATAATTTAGAAAAAATTACGGTTACTCACTTTAAGAATGCGGGAAGTAAATTGAAAATAATTAAAGCGGCATTTGTTTTTTACAGAAAGTACTTTTTTCAAATTAATCACAAAAAAATCCTCTATTTGCTAAACCCTTTTGAATTAGCAAATAATCTAAAAAAACTAAAAGTATACTACGATTTGCCGATTTTATTATTCAAAAAAAAATTTGATATAGTTCATTGTCATTTTGGTTTTAATGGGAAAAAAGTAGCAGACGCCTTTGAACTTGGTTTGTGTGGTGATTCAAAAGCGGTTTTATCTTTTCATGGTTCAGACCTAACTCCCACAAAAGTTAATCATTATAAAACAATTTATAAAGGAGTTTTTAAACATTTTAGTGCAATCACAACCAATTCCATTTATTTACAAAATATTCTAACCACCGTTAAACCTAATGTTTCAAATAAATATATAATTCCGGTAGGTTTTAAACAAGATTACTTAAAACGGCATTTGATTGAAAAGACAGGAATTAACACGTTTAACATTGTTTTCTGTGGAAGACTCATTAATTGGAAAGGGCCGGATAGAGCCATAAAAATTGTTTATGAAATGATAAAAAAAGGATGTGAAAATGTGGTATTACATATAATAGGAAATGGCGAAATGTTACCACAGTTAAAATCCTTAGCAGAAAAATTAGATATTGATGCTAATGTAGTTTTCTACGGAGCAATGAATCAAGATAATGTTTTTAAAATTATGGCCAACGGTTCCGTTTTTTTATATCCCGGAATTGCAGAAAAGGATACGCAACGTTCAGAAACCCAAGGATTAGTGTTACAAGAGGCTCAGTTTTTTAAATTACCTGTTATTACCTCAGATGTTGGCGGAATTAAATACGGAGTGATTCCAAATGAAAGTGGTTTTTTAATTGATAGTGAAAACGAAGAAGAGTTTGTAGAAAGATTAATCTTGCTCTACAAAAATCCTGATTTGAGAATGGAAATGGGTGAAAAAGGTCATAAATTTGTTTTGAATGAATTTGAAAGCAAAGTCGTTGGGGAAAAAATATTGTCCGTCTTTTCAAATATTTTTGATTAGATTTGTTAAATACAAATTAGTGTAATGATAAAATTAACCACACAAGATTATTGGGAAACCTATTATAAAAAATCGACCGCACAGCGAAAACAAATAGAAATGGTCGTTTCAAAATACGACAAATTTTGGGATTTAGTAATAAAAAACAATGATGAAACTCCACAATCTATCATTGAAATAGGCGGTTATCCCGGTCGTTATTTAGCCTATCTCGCATCAAAATATAACCTAGTCCCAACGAGTTTAGATTTTAATTCTGATAAAACAATTATACAAGAATCATTTCACTCATTTGGAATTGAAAAATATGATATTATAGTAGCTGATTTTTTTAATCATCAACCTACACAACAATATGATATTGTAATATCAAATGGGTTTATTGAACATTTTGAAGACTATCCTGTAGTGATGGATAACCATTTGAAATATTTAAAAAAAGGAGGGACTTTGTTAATTATGATTCCCAATAAACGGTATTATAGTTTCTTGTATAAGGTGTTAGTTGATAAAAAAAATCTTGATGTTCATAATTTGAAATGTATGAACTTTAAGACGTTTACTGACTTTGCAAAACGGAATGATTTAGAAACCATTTGCTTAGAATACTTTGGAGGATTTCAGTTTTCAGTTCATCAAAAATTAAATACTTTTCAAAAAATTATTTATAAATTACATCGTTTCGTGTTTAAATTTTTCTTAAATAAATACATAGAAAAAAAACCAACTAAATTTTTCTCTTCTACTATTGTTGCTGTTTTTAAAAATTAAATAGTTGCTATAAAACGGAAGTATCAAATTTGTTTTTTACTTTTGACTACTTAAAAGTAATATAACTCCATAGTGAAGTATATAACAATTTAATAAATGAATACTAAGCGGGTAAAACAACTAGTTCGAACTATTATTTGTAAGTTTTTTATTTTTTTTTTACATGAAAAACATGTAAAAAAGAACCAATTTATTCAACAAGAAATTGAGTATAACTATTTGATTAGAATCAATAAAAATCTTACTAAAAATATTAAAGAAAAGTTTAGTCATCTGTTGCTTCATTATCCTGAGTTTTCTGTGGTTTTTTTATGGCGAATACAAAGTAAATCATGGTTTTATGACTATTTATTTTCTAAAAATTATAATTGTAAATTTTTTAGAAGCTCCGAGATAGAACCCGGAATGATAGCCTATCACCCTTATGCAACTGTTATCAACGCAAAAAAAATAGGAAAAAATTTTACTTTTAGAAATGGGCTAACCATAGGGAATAAAAATAATGATAATACTTTACTCCCAACAATTGGTAATAATGTTGAAGTAGGAGCCAATGTTGTAATTATTGGTGATATAGAAATTGGTGATAATGTTACTATAGGAGCCGGTTCGGTTGTTGTAAAAAGTGTGCCTTCAAACTGTGTGATTGCAGGAAACCCTGCTAGAATTATTAAAATGTTATAGTCGAAAATGCATAGAATGAAAAAAGTAAGTATAATTTCTCCGGTATTCAATGGTGCTAAATTTTTGCCTTTGTTTATCAAAAATTTATCAGAATATACTTTTCAGGATTTTGAAGTTATTTTCGTAGATAATAATTCTTCGGATGATTCGCTTCAAATTTTACAAACAGAATTATCCAAAACCAATTTAGATTTCAGAATTTTTTCAGAAACTAATCAAGGTTCTGGTTATACAAGAAACACCGGGCTTAAAAATGCAAAAGGGAAATATGTAATTTTTATTGACTGTGATGATCATATTCATCCCAATAAACTAGAGGAAGATGTTAAATTAATTGAACATTTTGATGTGGATTATGTGCTTTGTAGAACTCAAAGAACATACTCAGACGGCAGAACGATGTTACAACCGTTGGAAGGACTCAAAGAAGGATTATTAGAACCTCCTTTAGCTGGTTTAATTTGGTTATCAAACTTTTTCTATCTTCAAGGCCCTGGTGCCGTCTTAGCAAAAAGAGAAGTGATTGATTTTTTAGGTGGTTTTCACACCTCCAAGACAGGTCAAGATGCTTTTTTATTTATTAAGTTAGGACTATATGCAAAAGGATATTTTTATAATAAAGTTTATAATTTTTATTTGCGTCATCAAGAATCTACCATATCAAAACGTAATAAAGAAAAGGATGGGATACTTTTATCCTATTTTAATCTCCGTAAAAATTTATGGGTGAATGAGATTGTTAAAAATAATTTTCAAGCGATGACTATTTTAAAAAGGCAATTAAATGCCGATATTTTAAAATTACATCATTCTGGTCATCATATCAAAGAAATAATGAATGATCCACGATTATTAAATTTTAAATTGAATGCTTTTTTGTTTAACAGATTTAGTTTAATTTTAAATAAAATTGTTCCAAATCCTAAATACAATCCATTTTACAGAATATGGCTCAAAGCAAAATAAAAATTCTCTTTACAATTCCAAATTTTGATACTTCAGGGAGTGGAAAGGTAGTTTATGACTTAGCTAAAAATTTAGATAAAGAAAAATTTGATATTTCAATAGCTTGTAGAAATAATAAAGGCGTTTTTTTTAAAGAAATTGAATCACTCAATTTACCGATTTATTTTTTAGAAATGACTGTTCCTATGAAACCCTATTTAACTTTTTTTTCAAGGATTAAGCCATTTAAAAATTTTATCAAAGAACATAAATTTGATATTGTTGATTCATGGAATTGGAGTAGTGATTGGAGTGAAGTAGTTGCCGCTCGTTTGGGTGGAGCAAAATATATTTACACAAAAAAGGCTATGAGTTGGGGTAACATACATTGGAAAATTAAAAGCTACCTCTCCAATTTTATCATAACTATAAACCATGAGATGATACATTTTTTTCCATCGAAAAAAAACCAAAAATTAATACCACTTGGATTAGATACAAGTTATTATAATCCCGATTTATTTTCCACGAAAGATGAAAGCACTATTTTTAAGATGATTACCGTTGCAAATTTAGTACCGGTAAAAGGTATCGAAATCATCCTAAAAGCTTTAAATGAATTGAAAAATAATTCATTATTTCTAACCGTTTTAGGGGATGATAGAGATCCATATGCTGAAGAACTTCGAGAATTGGTCAAAAAATTGAATTTAGAAAATCAAGTGCAATTTTTAGGAAAAAAAACTGATGTAAGACCCTATTTGACAGATTCTGATTTATACATTATTCCCACATTGAATAATTCACGGAAAGAAGGTATGCCAATGGCTCTAGTAGAAGCTATGAGCATGGCTAAACCTGTATTAGGATCAAATATTTCAGGAATAAATTATGTTTTAAGAGATTTTCCGGAGTTACTTTTCAAAGCAGGAAATGCCTATGATTTAAGTGAAAAAATCAATGAATTTTATCAAAAAAATCATACCGAAAGAACTCAAATTGGTCAAAAGCTGAGACAATATACGATTGATAATTATACGATTGAAAAATGCATTCTAGAGCATGAGATTTTATATCAGAGTCTAATGCACAAAAATTAATTTTAATGAATTTAAGAACTTCAATTATTCCATCAAAATCAACTTTTGTTGGCTGCAAAAATGAGATAGACAAAAAGGCTATTTGTATTTTTGCCGCAACAGGTTTTTTTTTGGATCAAGATACTTATTTTAAAGAACTTAAAGTTCTCAAATCAGCTTTTGATTATTCTTTAGATGAGCAAAACATTGTTTCAGAGAATTGTTATTTTAAATGGCATTATTCCCCAATTGAAAGACCTTTTGAACAAGTTGTAAATGAATTTGCAATACTTTTTGAAACGATTATCAATGAACAAGTGGGTGATAAAAAAGTTATTCTGCCTCTTTCCGGCGGATTGGATAGCAGAACACAAGCAGCAGCACTTCTTCATTTAAAAAAAAATGTTGTGAGTTATAGTTACAAATTTGAAAATGGACTTAACGAAACTTATTTTGCCCAAAAAATAGCCCAAGTTTGCCAGTTTCCATTTGAGAAATGGGTTATACCAGAAGGGTATTTGTGGAAAGATATAGAAATAATCGCAACAATTAACCAATGTTATACGGAGTTTACACATCCTCGACAAGCAGCAGTTGTAAATAAGTTTTCCAATATGGGAGATGTTTTTTGTCTTGGTCATTGGGGCGATGTTCTTTTTGATGACATGAAAGTTGATGATCACTTATCTCTTGATGCTCAGGTTGACTTAATGGTAAAAAAAGTGTTAAAAAAAGGGGGATTAATTTTAGGCAGAAAGCTATGGGAATCATGGCGACTGGAAGGCGATTTTGACAATTATTTGAAAGAAAGAATTAGCTTTTTATTAAAAGAAATAGACATTCCTAGTAATGCTAATTCTCAAATTAGAGCATTCAAAAGTTTGTTTTGGGCTCCAAGATGGACTAATGTTAATTTATCTTTTTTTGAATCAGTGAAGCCGATTACATTACCTTATTTCGATAATAGGATGTGTGAATTTATTTGTTCTGTTCCTGAAAAATATCTATTAGGTCGACAAATTCAAATTGCTTATATAAAAATGAGAAATCCGGCTTTAGCAAAAATTGCTTGGCAAGATCATAGACCTTTTAATTTATATAATTTTCATTGGAATAAGCATCCCTGGAATTTACCTTATCGAATGTATAAAAAAATAGATAGAGAATTCATTACTAAAAATAAGGTAGTTAACAATTATGAAAATCAATTTTTAGGCATAGAAAATGATGAAAATTTAAGATATTGGTTGTTCGATAATACTTCTTTTATCAATTTTATTAATCCTGAGTTAACTAAAGAAATTTATGATAAGTTTAAAAACGAGGATCACCTAAAATATTCTCATCCAATAAGCACACTTTTAACCTTATCTTTGTTTTCAAAGCTGATTTCTGATGAAAAAGTATAAAATAGCTATTCATTGTGGAGAAATTCCACCACCAACATTTATCGATAGACTGATAAATGGATTGGCTACTGAAAATCAAAAAATACTTTTAGTGGGGAGATTAACAAAAAAAGTTTCCTATCCTTCTAAGCGAATTAAAATTGTTGGCTTTTCTGGAAGAATAAGTAAATTTATTTTAGTATTTAAATACTCAATATTACTTTTTCTTTTTCAAGATGAAAACAAAAAAAAAATTGATCAATGGATAAAATTAAATTCTAAAAACTCAATTTTACTAAAAATACGATACTATCCTGTTTTATATTACAAACCGGATATATTACATGTACAATGGGTGAAATCAATCGCTGATTGGATTTGGGTCAAAGAATTCGGAATAAAGCTAATCGTAAGCCTTCGGGGTGCTCATATCAATTATACACCAATTTGCGAACCAAAATTTGCAGCTATTTATAAAGAAGTTTTTCCGTCTATTGATGGATTTCATGGTGTTTCAAATAAAATCATAGTGGAAGCTACAAAATATAATGCTAATCCTGAAAGGAGTTTAGTGGTCTACAGTGGATTAGACTTACAAAATATCATTTTTAATGAAAGTAAACCTCAAACCGATACACTTCAAATCATTTCTATCGGTAGAAATCACTGGAAAAAGGGTTATAGATATGCTTTGGATGCGATGCGAATAGTAAAAAATCAGAATATTAAATTTACTTACACAATTGTAGGTGTTGATATAGACGATGAACTTTATTTTCATAGGAAGCAAATAGACTTAGTTGATGAAGTTTGTTTTATTCCAAAGCTGGAATTCGACCAAGTAATGGAAAAGATTCGAAATTCAAGTTTGTTACTTTTACCCAGTTTAGAGGAAGGAATAGCCAATGTTGTTTTAGAAGCCATGGCTTGCGGAACCATTGTAGTCTCAACAGATTGCGGGGGGATGAATGAAGTTATAAAGAATAATGAAAATGGTTTTTTAGTTCCTATCAGAAATCCAGATGAAATGGCACTCGCAATCTTAAAGGTGACACAACTTTCTGAAAATGACAGTTTAAATATGCGATTATTAGCCAGAGAGCAAATTGAAAAAAATCATTCTAAAGAAAAAATGATTCAAGATATGATAACGCTTTATAACAAAACCTATGAGTCTTAAAGTAAATAATCGTATCGGTTTGGTTTTGCCCAATATTCCGGCCTATTCCGAAACTTTTTTTAATTCTAAAATACAAGGTCTTCAAGAAAATGGTTTTGAAGTTATAATTTTTTCTAATAGTAAAACACGTAATAAACATAAATCGTGTAAAACTTTTTTTTCTCCTGATTTTACTTTTAGAATTTCCTTATTTTTAGAAATTATTTTCATCATTTTCAATTGTTTATCGAATTTTAAATCCGCTTTTAATCTATTCAAATTAAATAGAAAAGATGGTTTCAGTTATAAAGATTCATTTAAAAATGTTTTTATAAATAGTCATTATCTACCTCATAAACTTACATGGTTGCATTTTGGTTTCGGAACTATGGCTTTACAAAGTGAAAATGTTGCAGAAGCTATTAATGCGAAAATGGCAGTTAGTTTTAGGGGTTTTGATTTTTATATTTATCCTGCAAAATTTCCAAATTGTTATAATTTATTGTTTTCAAAAAAAGTGAAGTACCATGTTTTATCTGAAGAAATGAAAAATACTTTGATAGAAAAAGGGATTTCTAGCAGTGTAATTAAAAAGATTACACCTGCAATAAATATTGATTTCTTTTACCCTGAGACCAAAGTTAAAAAAACGAACACCTTTCAGTTTATAACAGTTGGTCGTCTTCATTGGATAAAGGGATTAGAACACACATTAGAAGCTTTTTCGATTTTAAAAAGGGAAAATATTCCATTCCATTATACTATAATTGGTGAAGGAGTTGAAGAGGAAAAACTCAGATTTGCACTACATCAATTAGAGATAATCGAAAACGTTACATTTGCAGGTAGAATTTCTCATGAAAAAGTGAGAGAATATTTAGATGGAAGTGATTTTTATGTTCAATATAGTATTCAGGAAGGTTTTTGTAATGCTGTTCTTGAGGCCCAATGCATGGGATTACTTTGCATAGTAAGTGATGCAGATGGACTGATTGAAAATATTTTAAACGAAAAAACAGGTTGGGTAGTTCCCAAGAGAAATCCAATTTTATTGGCTAAGAAAATGAAAGATATTATTGAACTGAGTGAAGAATCCAAAAACGAAATCAGACTAAACGCAATAGAAAGAGTTAAAAAAGAGTTTAATTTGACTGAGCAAAAGGTAGCGTTTGACAATTTTTATAAAGACAAATAAGGAATAAATTATGCTTTTTAATTCCATTCAATTTTTTTTTTTTCTACCTCTTGTCTTCATGCTTTATTGGATGCTACAAAAGCAAAAATTGGCATGGCAAAACGGCTTACTTTTGGTAGCAAGTTATTATTTTTACGCTTGCTGGGATTGGCGTTTTCTTTTTTTATTGATGTTTTCAACAGGCTTAGATTATTTTGCTGGTTTAATGATGCAAAAAGCAAAAAATGATGCAAATAGAAAATTTTGGTTTTGGTTAACGATTTCTGTAAATATTGGCTTTTTAGGAGTTTTTAAGTATTATAATTTCTTTCTTGATTCGTTTGCAGATTTGATAAGTAATTTCGGTTTTCAAGTTCATTATTCCACACTAAATATTATTCTGCCTGTTGGAATTTCATTTTATACATTTCACGGACTTTCTTATGTAATTGATATTTACAAAAGAAGAATCGAACCGGAACATAATTTTGTTGAATATGCTTTATTTGTAAGCTATTTTCCACTTCTGGTAGCCGGACCTATTGAAAGAGCAACTCATTTACTGCCTCAAATCAAGAAAAAAAGAAGTTTCGATTATTCGAAAGCTATTCAAGGTGTGAAACAAATTATTTGGGGACTATTCAAAAAAGTCGTAATTGCCGATAATTGTGCCTTTTTTGTCAATCAGATTTTTGATAATACTGCAAATTATTCTGCACCGGAATTGTGGCTGGGCAGCATTCTGTTTGCGTTTCAAATTTATGGAGACTTTAGTGGTTATTCAGATATAGCCTTGGGAACCTCAAAATTATTTGGAATGGATTTACTTCGAAATTTCAATTTTCCGTATTTTTCTAAAGATATTGCCGATTTTTGGAGACGCTGGCATATTTCGCTTTCTACTTGGTTTAGAGATTATTTATACATCCCATTAGGTGGAAGCAAAGGTTCAAAATGGCAAAGTGTGAGAAATACATTCATCATTTTTTTAGTTAGCGGATTTTGGCATGGTGCAAATTGGACTTTTATCATTTGGGGTCTCATTCATGCGTTACTTTTTCTGCCTTTACTTTTATCAAATTCGAATAGAAGTTCTCTAGCAAATTCAAATTACAGTTTGAAAGATTTTCCAAAAATACTCATCACTTTTGCTTTTGTATGTTTGGCTTGGGTATTTTTTAGAGCTGATAATTTAACTGAATCATGGAATTACATCAGCGGTATGACAAACTTTAATGATTTTAGTGTTCAGTTTTTTTATAAAAATTCGAAATATAGTTTGATTTCTTTAATCTGTCTAATATCAGTAATTTGGTTGGTAATTACAGAATGGAGAAATGTTAAAAGAAATAATTACGAAATCCAACTCTCCAAATATAATTTGTTTATCTTGCTTTTGATGATTTTCTTTATGGGATCTTTTAAAAATCAAATGAGTTTTATTTACTTTCAATTTTAATTAAATGAATAAATTTTTAAAAAAAATAATGATTTATGGTTTGGCGAGTTTTATTGTATTGAACCTGATTGCCTTTTTAAGTCTTTATTTTTTAGGTAATTCATGTTTTTATAAGCAACAATTTGTCAAAAATGGAGTAAAGAATAAGAGTTTTGATTATGTGGTGCTCGGTTCAAGTACAGGTTTAACCACATTAGATACTAAATTAATAGATTCAATTACGAGCAAAACTGGTTTAAATATTAGTATTGATGATTCCGGATTGAGCTCACATTTTTTAATGTTACAAGAATTTTATGCCTCAGGAAAGAAAACGGATTTATTAGTTTTAAGTGTTATGCCGGATGATTTAGAAAATAAAAAACCACAAATTAATAATAATGATTATCGTTTTATGCCAGATTTGTGGGATGAAAACGTAAGTGTTTTTTTTAAAGAAATTGAGGGAAAGGATAAATGGATCTACACCACTTCTAACTATTTCCCTATTGTAGGAACTAGTTATTTCAATTCAGAATTATTTTTTCCCGGTATTTTATCAATAATTCAACCTAAAAAGCGAAATTTATTTGATGATAAAGGTAATTACAGTTATCCGATTAACCGCAAAGTCATAAATTCTCCGGATTTAAATTCAAAAGTTATAAACGTTAATTTATATAATCCATATTTGTATAAAATTATTGATTTTTGCCATTCTAATGATATTAAGTTGCTTTTATATCAATCACCAATGCTAAATGTAAATTTCAAGTTTCCACAAAATATAAAGATTTTAAATCATTCCTCCCTTTTTAATTCGTCGGATTTATTTTTTGATTATATTCACGTAAATAAAAAAGGCAGAAAAATTTGTTCTGAACAATTTTCTATTTTTTTGAATAAACAAATGAGTGATTCGATAGAACCCTTACAAAATGATTTTTAATTTTATAAAATATCAAATACCAATTTGGTATTATAATCTCAAACCATACGCTGATTTTGGCTACTTTCCTACTGAAAAACAATTAGAAGAAAATCACTATTTTTTAGAAAAAGACACTCGCTATTTTTCTGAAGAAAGTAGGAAAAGAGATTTAGCATGGACAGCATTTCAATCCGGATTCATTAATAAAAAGTATGAACCAGGTTTAAATGTTTGGGAGAATTTACAATTGCCAATAGCAGATGAATATTTGTTTTTGAAAAAAAATTTTCATAAAGCTTGGGTTTTTTATGTCCTTATAATAAGAATTTTAACATTTAACAATCCAATTAAAGAGGTTTTAGCATTTTTAAAACATAAAAATGTCAATCGACAAGAATATTCTAAACAAATTTTTGTGTATGCTGATTACAATAATTTTAAAAGTATTCTTGTAAATTCAAATCCTTTGGTATCCGTTGTAATACCTACGTTAAATCGTTACCAATATTTGAAGGATGTCTTCATAGATTTAGAAAAACAAACGTATAAAAATTTTGAAGTTATTGTTGTCGATCAAACCGATAATTTTAAAGAAGAATTTTATAAAGGATGGAATTTGAATTTAACATTTTGGTTTCAAAAAGAAAAGGCACTTTGGAAAGCCAGAAATGAAGCTATTCAGCATGCAAAAGGGGAATTAATTTTGTTGTATGATGATGATTCTTTAGTTGATGAGAATTGGATAGAAGAACACTTGAAATGCCTCGATTATTTTAAAGCGGATTTATCATCCGGGGTTTCAATTAGTCTAATTGGTGCGGATGTTCCCAAAGATTACAGTTATTTTAAATGGAGTGCTCAATTAGACACTGGTAATGTGTTAATTAAAAAAGACATTTTTAATAAAATTGGTTTTTTTGATTTACAATTCGAAAAACAACGAATGGGTGATGGTGAATTTGGATTACGTTGCTATTTAAATGGATTTAAAAACATTTCTAATTACAAAGCCAAACGTACACATTTAAAAGTAAGTGAGGGTGGATTAAGACAAATGGGTAGTTGGGATGGATGGAGACCTAAAAAACTCTTCGGCCCAAGGCCTGTTCCAAGTGTATTATATCTTTCAAGAAAATATTTTGGAAATAAATTAAGTATACTTTTACTATCAAAAGAAATAATCCCTTCACTTTCGTCTTATAAATACAAAAAAAATAAGTTTATAAAGACTTTGTTGTTTTTATTTTCGATATTTTTATTGCTATTAATTGTGTGGCAGATTAGTATTTCTTGGAAAAAGGCATCTAAAATGTTAAATTCTTAGGATAATGTTTAATCAATTTAATTTTTTTTTTTCAGACTGTAAAAGAATGCTTGGTAAAAACAAGGCAAGAATCATTATTTTATGGATGTCTAGAACTTTTGTCGGATGTTTCGTCTATAGGTTTGAGAGGGCGTTGTTTTTATTTTTTGGGAATAAATATAAATATATCAGAATAGTATTTTATCCTTTCATTAACTTATTACAAGTGTATACAAATATGGATATACATTATAGAGCTGATATAAAAGGAGGTCTACTAATTCTACATCCTGCAATGGGCATCGTGATTTCAGGAAAAGTAACTATAGGTAAGAATCTTACGCTCGTTGGCGGGAATGTAATAGGTTTTAGCACCGGAATTAATAATCCATTTATAATTGGAAATAATTGTAGTTTAGGAGCAAATGCTGTTATAATTGGGCCAATTATATTGGAAGATGAAATAAAAATAGGTGCCTCGGCATGTGTAATTAAAAACTGCATAAACAAAGGTGTAACCTTAGTTGGTGTTCCGGCAAAAGAAATTAATAAAGCTTAAAAGTAAATGAAAATAATTCAAGTGATAGATCAACTTAATGTTGGGGGGGGAGAAAAGGTTTTTGTTGATATGTGTAATATTTTGAATAAAAATAATATAGAAGTTTCCGCTATGTTTTTACTTGAAGCAGGCGTATTAAGAACTCAATTAGATTCCAACATTCCTTATTTTGAAGTAAAGCGTATTAAAAAATGGAGTTTAAAAAAAATTCAATATTGCAGCTTAATTCTTAATAAATTTGACATTATTCATTGTCATTTCAGACATGTTTACAGATACATTTCTTTGGTAAATTTATTGTTTCCCATAAAAGGGAAGATAATTTTTCATGATCATTATGGTCTAATTGAAAAAGATACAAAAGTTCCTTTTCTTTTTTCAACGTTATTCAAGCCAAACTATTACATTGGCGTAAGTAAGACCCTAACATATTGGGCTGAAAAAAAATTGAAAGTACATAAAGATAGAATTTTTAAGCTTGAAAATATTATTATAAAAACTGAAACTATTGAGTTGTCTGATAAGAAGTTTGATTTCATATTAGTGTCAAACATTAAACCAATTAAAAATAATATTTTTGCTGTAAAATTAGCAAAGAAACTAAACAAGTCTTTATTACTTGTTGGTCAGAATCAAAATGATAACTATTTTAATGAACTCAGTAATTTAGCTAACGAAAGTAACGTTGTTGTTGAAACTAATATTACAAATGCTCAAATTATTCTACAAACTGCCCATTTTGGGCTTCATACCTCTCTGTCGGAGACTGGACCATTAGTGTTAATTGAATACATTGCACACAAACTTCCATTTTTAGCATTTGAAACCGGTGAGGTTTCTATTACTTTAAAAAAATATTTTCCAGATTTTTTTATAAATTCATTTGAAATAGATGAGTGGGAGGAAAGAATAAGTCTAATACAAAGTAAACAATATCAAGATGATCTTTTTGATAAAGTTTTTGAAATGGAATTCGGAGAAAAAAAATATTTTAGTGATTTAATAGAAATTTATTTATGCGTCAACAAAAAAAATTAACAATTGTCTCTGATACTGCAATGTTTAGAAATGATAATGAGTCTTTCGCTTTTGGTCCCGTTGTGCGAGAGTTGGAATACATTGAAGATCTTTTTGATGAGATTACATGGATTGGATTTGATAGAAGTGACAAAGTTGGAGATTTATCGTTACAAAAAATAAAGTCACAAAAAATAAAAATAATAACTTTAAAAAATGTTGGTGGTAGTGGTTTATTAAGTTTATGCAATATAATTCTTCAGTATCCAAAGATGTATTGGATAATTACAAGGCAAATTAGTAAATCAAACATAATACATACTCGAGCACCATCTCATCCGGCTTTAATTGCTATAGTATACTCCTTTTTTAACAAAAAAAATAAAATATGGTGGAATAAATATGCGGGTGATTGGGGGCAAATAAACACATCTATTTCCTATGGGTTTCAAAGGAAAATCTTAAAGTTAGCTAAATTTTCTAGGGTAACAATAAATGGTTTTTGGCCTGACCAACTAAAACATTGTTTTTCATTTGAAAATCCATGTTTAACAGAAACGGACATAAATAATGGAGAAATTATTGCTAATAAAAAAATGTTTTCTCCTCCGTTTGTATTTTCTTTTGTTGGAAGATTTGATAATGTAAAAGGTGTTTCAATTTTATTGGAGGCACTAAAAGATATTCCTTATGAAATGATTGATAAAATTCATTTAATAGGCGACGGACAAAATTTGAATAAAAACAAAAAAGAAGCACGGGAATTAGGGGATAAAGTAATATTTCATGGTTTTTTACCAAAGAAAGAACTTCATAATTTTGTAGCAAGTTCACATTTTTTGTTATTACCAAGTAAAGCGGAAGGATTTCCCAAAGTAGTTGCTGAAGCAGCTTGCTATGGTGTAATACCTATTGTTTCTGATGTAGGAAGTATTTCCCATTACATCAATTCGTCTAATGGATTTATATGGCCTATTAACGGTGATATTTCTTATGAAAAAATTTTATCATTGGCTGTAAATACAAATAGTCTAGAGCTTAAAGAAAAATCAAAAAGTATTCTTAGTGTTGCCAAATTGTTTACTTTTGAAAATTATAAAAATAAACTGGAAAAATTTATTTTTTCTAATTTTTCTTAATCACTAGATAGAATGAAATACGCAGTAAGTAAGTATTTTTTACTGATAGGACTACATATCATTTTGGCTTTTTTGGTATTCAACTTAAAAATTGTTTCTTTAATATATTTTATAGTTGTTTTAGTTTTTGGAGTAGTTTATACAATGATAAATAAAGATAAAAATAATGAAGCTCTTTATTTTGCAGCGTATTTTGTTGGTATTGAAGTGTTTTTACGAATGACCAAAGGAATGGTATTTTATGAAACTGGTAAATATTCGGTGATTTTATTTATGTTACTGGGTATGTTTTACAGAGGAATTAATAAATCTGCGGGATACTATTTTGTATACATATTGCTTCTTTTGCCTGCTATAGTAATAACAGTTCAGGATTTAAGTCATGAATATGATATCAGAAACGCTATCATGTTTAATCTTTCAGGGCCTATTTGCCTCGGAATCAGTGCAATGTATTGTGCGGAAAAGAAAATTTCAATTCAAAGAATTATAAATGTTCTTTTTATTATGGGTTTACCTATTGTTACAACATCAGTATATTTATTCTTATACACCCCTAATATTAAAGAAGTAGTTACAAATACAGGTTCAAATTTTGCTACCTCAGGAGGTTTTGGTCCCAATCAGGTATCAACAATTTTGGGATTGGGTATCTTTGTTTTCTTTGTTCAAATCTTATTTAATTCAAAAAATAGATTGCTTCTAATTATTAATACAATATTGTTAGGCTTAATTACATATAGAGGATTGATTACTTTTTCTAGAGGAGGTATAATAACGGCTCTTATCATTATCATAATTCTTGTTATTGTAATTTCATACATTATAAATAACAATGGAAAAAGAAAGTTAATTTTAACAATGATGACCGGAGTTTTTTTTGGTATCGGAATATGGGTTTACAGTTCATTTCAAACGGGCGGGTTAATAGAAAACAGATACAAAAATGAAGATTCTTTGGGAAGAAAAAAGGAATCATCTTTTACTGGTAGAGAAAATCTTATTAATTCCGAATTGCAAATGTTTTATAAAAATCCTGCGTTTGGAGTTGGAGTTGGGAGAAATAGAGAGATAAGAGAGGATGAATTAGGAATATCGGCAGCATCACACAATGAATTGTCCAGAATTTTAGCAGAACATGGCACTTTTGGCATTTTTGGTCTGTTTATCTTGATTATCATTCCTTTAACCCTGTTTAACGTAACTAAAGAAAATATTTTTGTACTATCTTTTTTTGTTTTTTGGGCACTGACTATTAATCATGCTGCTATGCGTACTGCCGCACCCGCGTTTATATATGCTCTTTCGCTAATAAAAGTATCTTTTGATGAAAAAACTACTTTATATAGGTAATAAACTTTCTTCACACGGTAGTAATATTTCAACTATTGAAACACTTTCTCCTTTACTGGAAAATGAAGGATTTATTGTTATAACTTCTTCATCGCAAAAAAATAAGTTAATTAGATTTTTATGTATGTTAAAAGCCACATTACTAAGTGCCTATAAAGTAGATTATGTAATTATTGATACTTACAGTACATTAAATTTTTGGTATGCTTTAGTTATTAGTCAATTATGTAGACTATTGAATTTAAAATATATTCCCATTCTTCATGGGGGAAAATTACCAGAAAAAATCGATAATTATCCATTTTTAACCTCTTTGATTTTTAAAAATGCTTATTACAATAGCGTTCCATCAAAGTTTCTATTTTCTAAATTAGAAACAAAATCATGGAAAAATTGTATTTATATTCCTAATCAAATTGAAATTGAAAAGTATTCATTTATAGAAAGAAAAAGTTTTATGCCCAAACTATTATGGGTTCGCTCATTAGGATCAATTTATAATCCGACTATGGCGATTGATGTTGTGGAAAAATTAAAAATTTATTTTCCGGATATTCAATTATGTATGGTTGGCCCTGAAAATGGCATAACAATTGAAAACTTAAAAAAATATGCACAAAATAAATCGTTAGAGATTGTTTTCACCGGAAAATTATCAAAAACAGATTGGATTAAACTTTCTGAAAGCTACGATATTTTCATTAACACTACTCATTTTGACAATACCCCGGTAAGCCTAATCGAAGCTTTAGCTCTCGGATTACCTGTTGTTTCCACAAATGTTGGAGGTATTCCTTATTTGGTCAGAGATAAAGAAACGGCTTTATTAGTAAATGATTCTGACAGTCAAGCTATGGCAGATGCTATCAATGAGTTAATTAAATCTCCCGAATTAGCAAAAGAATTAGCAGCTAATGGAAGAAAATTAGCAGAACAATTCGATTGGCAAATTGTTAAAAACCATTGGAAAGAAATTTTAAAATAGCCGAGAAAATCTTCTTAAAATTGTTAAATTGCACCTTCAATTCAACAGCCATAAAGAATGAAAGGAAAGAAGAAAATTCATTTTGAAGTTTCAGAGAGAAAAATTCTTCTCAGGGTTTTCGACGTGCTGTTTGTCCTATTAATGCTTTACATTGTTGGTATAATTTTTAATTTCGATTATTTTTATATCACTCCTTCAAATTTTTATTGGACTATTGTATTAGGTGGTTATGTATTATTGGTTGGATCAGTATTTGAAATGTATAACCTACAAGTTGCCAGTAATCAATTTCAAGTCATTAGAAGCATTGTTTTGACTTCGTCAACAACAGTTTTGTTTTATCTGTTGACACCAATTTTTACACCTGTTCTTCCTTCTAACCGTATTCAGATTTTGTATTTTTTTCTTGCTATTTTTTTGGCTTTACTTCTTTGGAGAATGTTTTATCAAAAATATTTAGCATCACATCGCTTCGAAAAAAAAGTAATATTAATTTCTGAAAAAGAATTAGCTGATGAATTAATTTCTGGTTTAAAGAGTATAGACCCACATTATAATATCATTGCTTTTGTAAATACGGATGAAAGTTCTGATTTTAAAATTCTAAATAAGTCTGTCTCAATTCTTTCAGTGGACAATTTGCAAAAGTTTGTTTCAAAAAATTCGATATCAGAAATCGTTATTGCCACACAACGAACTGAAGAAATTACGGTTGAATTATATAATAAGTTATTATTGTTATTAGAAAACGGTTTTATAATAAAAGAATATACTCAAGTTTATGAGAATCTGACACAAAGAATACCGGTGCAATTTGTGGCAAGGGATTTTTATAAATATTTTCCATTTAGTAGAAGTAACCAAAATCAACTGTATTTACTCTTTGTTCGCTTTTTTGAAGTTATTATTGCCTTATTAGGAATTAGTTTGGGGTTAGTACTCCTTCCATTAATTCTAATTGGCAATGCAATTGGTAATAAAGGGAAATTATTTTACACGCAAATTCGAATCGGTAAAAATGGTGAAGAATTTCGAATTCTAAAGTTTCGTACAATGGTCAAAAATGCCGAGGCAGCCGGAGCAGTTTTTGCAACAACTAATGATGCAAGAATAACACCATTCGGAAAGTTTCTTCGAAAAAGTAGAATTGATGAATTTCCTCAGTTTATTAATATTCTTCTTGGAGAAATGGCCGTAATTGGTCCAAGACCGGAACGACCGGTGTTTGTTAATGAAATAGCAGAATTAATGCCGTTTTACCAAACCAGACACGTTGTCAAACCAGGTCTAACCGGCTGGGCTCAAGTCAATTATTCCTATGGCGATTCAATTGATGATAGTTTGATTAAACTTCAATATGATTTATATTACATTAAACATAGAAGTATCTTTTTGGATATTAATATCATGATTAAAACCATCAGTACAATTCTGTTTTATCGCGGACAATAATTACTTTTTCAAAATCCGAATTCTTAATCGAAAGAAAATTAATACTACCAAAATCAGTATCGGTAACATTAAAAATAAATGAGCTTTATTTAAAATGAAAAGAAGGTAAGCCGCAAAACAAAATAATATAAAGTAGAAAAAGCGATTAAACCAAACTACATTTTTCTTTACAAATGAAATAACTAATCCAATTAAAAATGGATTAAATAATAATACATTATAATTTTGTGAAATTTCTCTGTGTAGCGAAAAGAATCCTACCGTAGAAAGAAAAATTCCTAATAAGCCCAGAATTGTTAAAAAACTTAAATAAACTTTGTTTTGATTTGAAATTAATATCAAAACCAAAAATAGTATAAAAGTATAAATCGAATTCCACCACGATTTAGTTTGAATTGAATCGTTTTTTTCAAACAAAACCTCAGTTTTTAAAGCAATTTTTTCGTCATTAATTTTTGCAAGCTCTAAACTTTTCAGTAATTCAATCGGAAGAAAGAGTTGCTCCGCAGGTTGATCTGTTCGATAGCCAAACATAATATTAATACCCAACTTTTGATAAAATAGATTATCCATAAACGGATTCAAAACATGCCTATAACTTTCAGTTGTATTATCAATTTTAGTGAGAATTGGTTCTTTTATTTGATTGTGGATTTGATCTACGACCATCGTAGTACAATTTTTATCAATAAATTTATAGATATAAAACCGCTCCTCCGAATAAAGCATCTTTTCTAAGCTATCATACAATTCTTGCTTTTGAGATGGCGAGAGGTTCAACTCTTGCTCATAGACGCTTCTGTTTTCCATTCGATAGGAATATAAAAAAACTTCAAATGAGCCTTTGGCAACATGATATTCCAAATCACCTTTAACAAATTTTAAATAAAAATTGGGTGTGTCAAAGTCAAACATACCAAAATTATATACCGCATCCAGACTTTGTTTGTTATCCTGAATTCGAATGGCAGTATGACCAAAAATAGAATGTAATTCTTCACCACTTCCACAAGTCAAAATACTAATTTTTGCTCCGGAAGACAATGGATAATTTTGTCCGAAACTCAAAAAACTGCAAAATAATAAAAGAAGAAATTGTAATTTTATTTTCATACAATTTATCTAAAAATTCCTAAATCCACTTTTACGGAAAAAATATTGGAATACAAAGCAGCACTTTGGTCGCCAATATCTGTTAAGGCATAATCCACTTGAATGCCTTTATATTTAAATCCTAAACCGATATTAGGTTGAAATCCAATTTTTTCAGTATTGTCAATTTGTGTTACATTCTGAAAATTACCGACACCAGCACGTAGAAAAACTAAATCAGTATAACCAAATTCAAATCCTAGAGCGGGATCAATACTTACAAAGTCTGTAGCAATGATATCGTTAGTTTTAAAAAATTGCATATTCAAATTAAATGCAGCTAAAATCGAATAATCATAGCGGTATTCAAATTTTCTGGAAATTCCCAACTGAGCTTTAGGCAATGTAATTTCTGTACTCTCCGGTAAATCTTGATTTTCACCCGGAATGGCGTTAGCTATTTTTTCAAATTCTTCTTCGTCAATGTTCCAAATATTGTAAGTGGTAGTGATGTCTCGAACCATTAATCCAACTTTCCAATTGTCGCGTTCAAATTGAATTCCAATATCCAATCCAAATCCCCAAGAATTGGCAAATTCGCCTATAATTCTTCGAATCACTTTGGCATTTACACCATATTGCCAACCCGGAACTTGTAAACTTCTTGCGTACGAAAAAGTTGCTCCATAATCTGCAGTAGAAAATTTACTGATTCGGTTGTAGTCAATATTTCCTTCGCTGTCAATTAATTGGGTTGTGTTTAAAATGTCGTCTACTCCAAAACGAATTAAAGAAATTCCCCATGCACTGCGGTCGTCGATTGGCATAGCAAAAGCAGCATAATCATATTGGGCAATGTTGGCAAAATAACTAGCGTGCATCAATGCACCTTGACTGTCTTCCAAAAAAACCAATCCTGCCGGGTTCCAATAGCCGGAATTAACATCTGCTGTGCTAGCCGTAACGGCATTAGACATGCCCAATGCAGCGGCATCCACCCCAATACTCATAAATTCATTCGAGTATTTTCGCACAGCCTGACTGTTCGCCAAAAACGGAATCAGAATTAAAACAAAAAAAAGATTTTTTTTCAAAGCAAAATTTTATTTTCAAACAGCAAACGTCAATTTTTTTTCAAAAATAGGAATTTTTAGCTTGTATCATTCTATGATTTTACGAAATAAAAAATAATCAAAATAGATGACTAAAAATATCAATTAAAAAACGCACTTGTTTCTCACTTATTGTATTAAATTTGTTTTCAAACCTCAAAAGATGAATATAAAAGCAAAAATTCCTAATTTGATTACGTTACTCAACTTGTTATCAGGTTGCATAGCTCTGGTATTTGTAGCAAAAAACAACTTTGATTTGGCTTTTTTCTTTGTTTGTTTGGGTATATTTTTTGACTTTTTTGATGGTTTTTTTGCAAGAATTTTTAAAGTTCAAAGTCCGCTTGGTGTTCAACTTGATTCATTGGCCGACATGGTAACAAGTGGCGTGGTGCCTGGCTTTACTATGTTTCAATTAATATTTAAATACCAAAATGAAGGAATTTCAGTTCTGGATGCTTATTTTCCGGCGAACCATATTTTACCATTAGCCGGATTTATCATCACCCTAGGTTCCTGCTACCGTTTAGCAAAATTTAATATCGATACGCGTCAAACCGATTCTTTCATTGGATTACCTACACCGGCCAATGCTTTACTAATAATGAGTATTCCCGTAATCATGAATCACACGCAATTTGAAGATTTATATAGCATCCTAAGCAATCCTTATCTTTTAATTGGTATCGCTATTTTTAGTGCCTATATTTTAAATGCTGAAATACCGCTTTTCTCTCTGAAAATGAAGAGCTTTTCATGGCAAAACAGTAAATTCCAAATAATATTCTTGATTTTATCAGTCGTTTTGTTGGCAGTATTGCAAATAGTTGCTTTACCCTTAATTATACTACTTTATGTTTTGTTGTCGATTATTCAAAATAAAATGACCTCTTAAACGTTTTGTCTTTCTTTATTTATGGCAAAGCAAATCAAACGAAAACCGGCGACAAAAAGGCGTTCAACAAAGAAAAAAACTTTTTTTTCGGGTTGGATTATCAGTTTTATCATTACCTTTTTCATTCTACTAATCATAGGAATTACAGCTTATCATTACCGTGATGCTCTAGCTTACTATTTTAGTTTTCGTTCTAAACATGCGATTGAAAATAGCAATGCCACCAAAGTGGAAGAAGCCAGAATTTATCAGGTCTTAAAGCGTCATGATAAAAAAGTTTTTGGTTTTGATGTTTCCGAATACCAAGGAAAAATTAATTGGGAAGAAATTACAACCATTGAAGACACGTTTCAATTGAAGTTTGTTTTCGTCAGAGCTACCGCCGGAAAAGACAAAGTAGATCGCCGTTTTAAACAAAATTGGATAAAGGCTAAAGAAAATGGTTTTGTACGTGGAGCTTATCATTACTATCGTCCAAACGAAAATTCTATTGAACAAGCCACTAATTTTATAAAAACAGTTAAACTTAAAAAAGGCGATTTCCCTCCGGTTTTAGATATCGAAAATTTACCAAAAACCCAATCCATTGATAGTTTGAAAGTAGGGTTGAAGCGTTGGTTGAAGAAAGTGGAAAATCATTATAACGTGAAACCCATCATTTATTCCGGTGAAAGCTATTACAAAGATTTTTTAGCGGATGAATTCGACGGATACACCTTCTGGATTGCCAATTATAATTTTTTTGTAGAAGATATAAAAGACCATTGGACAATTTGGCAATTCACGGAAAAAGGAACGGTACCCGGTATTGAAGGACCGGTAGATATCAATATCTATAATGGAACGCCAAAAATGCTGAATTATATGCTGTTGCAGTAGAAATTAAAACTCTAATTTCTTTTTTCGCAATTCGAAATTTTGTCCTAAATAAACTTTTCTCACCATTTCATCGGCAGCCAAATCTTCCGGAATTCCGGCTTTCAAGATGCCGCCTTCAAACATTAAGTAGGTTTTGTCGGTAATGGCTAATGTTTCTTGCACATTGTGATCAGTAATCAGAATACCAATATTTTTATTTTTTAATTGAGCCACAATACGTTGAATGTCTTCAACAGCAACCGGATCAACTCCGGCAAAAGGTTCATCTAAAAGAATAAATTTAGGGTCAGTTGCCAAAGCACGAGCAATTTCAGTTCGACGGCGTTCACCACCAGATAATAAATCACCCCGATTGGTTCGAATGTGTTGCAAACTGAACTCATCAATCAAGCTTTCCATTTTTGCTTCTTGTTCCGCTTTGGAAAGTTTAGTGAGCTGCAAAACACTCAGAATATTATCTTCTATACTCAATTTTCTAAAAACAGAGGCTTCCTGAGCCAAATAACCAATACCGTTTTGAGCACGTTTATACATCGGAAAATCAGTAATTTCCATATTATCCAAGAATATTTTACCACTGTTAGGTTTTACTAATCCTACAATCATGTAAAAAGAAGTGGTTTTTCCGGCTCCATTAGGACCCAATAAACCCACAATTTCCCCTTGGTTTACTTCAACAGAAACACCTTTTACAACACTTCTGCCTTTGTAGGTTTTAACGATATTTTCGGCTCTTAATTTCATTTTTAGATGCTGAGTAGCTAAGTTACTGAGGTTCTGAGTTAAATTTTAATGCAAATAAACAAATTTAGCCCATTTAAACTTTAATATTAACAATAGATTATCTTATTTGCTATTTTCAAGAGCTTCCCAAAATTCATACGCTCTTCGTAAATGCGGAATTACAATGGTGCCACCAACTAATGTGGCAATTCCCATTGCTTCCATCATTTCTTCTTTGGTAATGCCGTGTTTATAGCTTGTCTCTAAATGGTATTTGACACAATCATCACATCGCAAAACAGCAGAAGCAACCAAACCTAATAACTCTTTAGTTTTTACGTCCAATGCACCTTCTGCATAAGCATTAGTGTCTAAATTGAAAATTCGTTTGATGACTAAATTATTGTCAGCCAACAGTTTTTCATTCATTTTTGAACGATAATCATTAAATTCCTTAACTAAATCTGACATTTTTTCTATTTTAAAGTGGATTGTTTTACTTCTTTTCTAACAACAACAGCACTAATTAAAATGCTAATTTCATATAAAATCATAATTGGTATTGCTACAATTACCTGGCTTATAACGTCAGGTGGAGTAATAATAGCAGATAAAATCAATACAATGATAAGTGCATATTTTCTATATTTTCTTAAAAAATTAGGAGTCACTAGTCCTAATTTGGTTAGAAAATAAATGAATATCGGTAATTCAAATAATAATCCACAAGCAATGGAAGATGTTTTAATCATGCTTGTATACGATTCTAAATTGAATTCATTCACAATTTCTGCACTGGCACTAAAAGAACCAAAAAAGAATACAGATAATGGTGTGATGATATAATAGCCAAACAAAACGCCAAGAAAAAATAGTAAAGAAGAAACAATGATAAAAGCTTTGGCATATTTTTTTTCTTTTTCATACAAAGCGGGACTTATGAACTTCCAAATTTCCCATAATATAAAAGGAAATCCGGCTACAAATCCAACTGTGATACAAGTCCAAATCAAAAAAGAAACCTGACCACCCATATTCGTGTTTTGAATAATAAACGGCATTTTTACGTTGCAAATATCGACACTTTCAACACCAAAAAACTGAGTAATCTTGCAGAAAAATTGATAGGTAATAAAGTTTGGATCTTTTGGGGCAAATAAAATTTGTTCAAAAATAAAATCGCTCACAAAAAAAGCCGCACAAGCAAGAATTAATATGGCAGAGGTGCTTCTTATTAAAAGCCACCTTAATTCTTCCAGATGGTCTAAAAATGACATTTCTTTCGGACTATTATCTGCCATTACACTATACCTTCTTTTAAAATGTCATGCAAATGAATCACACCTTTGTAAGTGTCATCTTCTGCTACAATTAATTGTGTAATCGAGAAATCTTCCATAGTATTTAATGCTTCAACAACCATATCGTTGGGTTGAATCATTTTTGGATTTTTGGTCATAATATCGCGAGCCTTAATACCGGTTATGGTTTCTGTCTTGCTCAACATTCTTCGGATATCTCCATCGGTAATGATTCCAATAATTTTGTCATTTTCAACTACAGCCGTAACACCCAATCTTTTTTCAGAAATCTCAAAAATAACAGTCTGAACATTAGAATCAGGAGCTACAGTTGGTTTTTTTGATTCATCCAACATGTCTTTCACACGAAGCAAAAGTTTTTTCCCTAAGGCTCCACCCGGATGATATTTGGCAAAATCTTCTCCTTTAAAATTTCGCATTTCCATTAAACAAACGGCTAAACAATCACCCATTACCAATTGTGCAGTAGTGCTGTTAGTGGGAGCCAAATTGTTCGGACAAGCTTCTTTTTCTACTGTAGTGTCTAAAACAAATTGTGAGTTTTTGGCTAAAAAAGAAGTCAAATTCCCAGTCATTGCAATTAAAGTATTACCAAATCGATTCAAAATCGGAACCAAAATTTTTATTTCCGGACTATTTCCGCTTTTCGAGATACAAATCACAACATCATCAGGTTGAACCATTCCTAAATCACCATGCACAGCTTCAGAAGCATGTAAAAACATCGACGGAGTTCCGGTGGAATTTAAAGTTGCTACAATTTTTTGAGCGATAATGGCACTTTTCCCAATTCCGGTAACAATTAAGCGGCCTTTTGATTGATAAATTAACTGAACACTTTCAACAAAATCATTTGTAAGTAAATCTGCCAATTTTGAAATGGCTTGACTTTCAATTAAAATGGTTTCTCTGGCAGTCGCTAAAATTTTTTCTTTTGTAATCAAAACGGATTATATATAAAATTTGTATGAATAAAAGAAAGTTGTATCTTTATGGATGCAAATTTAAAATAAAATACCCATACATAAGAATGAATCCCAACGAAATTGACATTCATAAGGAATTAAAAAAGTATTTTGGTTTTGATCACTTCAAAGGTCTTCAGGAACAAGTCATCAAAAGTATCCTGAATAAAACAAATACTTTCGTGATTATGCCTACCGGGGGAGGTAAATCATTGTGCTACCAACTTCCCGCATTATTTCAAAACGGAACAGCCATTGTTGTTTCTCCGCTGATTGCTTTAATGAAAAACCAAGTGGATGCTATACGAAGTGTTTCTTCGGAAGACGGTATAGCTCACGTTCTAAATTCATCTTTAACAAAGACAGAAATCAATCAAGTTAAAAAAGATATTGTTTCCGGCATTACAAAGTTGTTATACGTTGCACCAGAATCACTGGCAAAAGAAGAGTATGTAGAGTTTCTCAAGTCAGTTCCCATCTCATTTATTGCGATTGACGAGGCTCACTGTATTTCTGAATGGGGGCATGATTTTCGTCCGGAATACAGAAACTTAAAAAACATAATTAAACATTTAGGAAATGTTCCGGTGATTGGTCTAACCGCCACTGCTACACCCAAGGTGCAGGAAGATATACTTAAAAATTTGGACATGTCCGATGCCAAAACATTCAAAGCATCTTTCAATCGCCCGAATTTATTTTATGAAGTACGTCCGAAAACAAAAAATGTAGAATCGGATATTATTAAATTTATCAAACAAAATAAAGGTAAGTCAGGAATTATCTATTGCCTTAGCCGAAAAAAGGTAGAGGAAATCGCTCAAGTATTACAGGTGAACGGTATCAGTGCCGTTCCTTATCATGCCGGTTTAGATGCCAAAACCAGAGCGAAACACCAAGATATGTTTTTGATGGAGGATGTTGAAGTGGTAGTTGCTACAATTGCTTTTGGAATGGGAATTGATAAACCAGACGTTCGTTTTGTTATTCACCACGATATCCCTAAATCACTCGAAAGTTATTACCAAGAAACCGGTCGTGCCGGTCGAGATGGTGGCGAAGGCCATTGTTTAGCCTATTATTCGTATAAAGATGTAGAAAAACTTGAAAAATTCATGTCAGGCAAACCGGTTGCAGAACAAGAAATTGGATTTGCTTTGCTTCAAGAAGTGGTTGCTTATGCCGAAACTTCTATGTCAAGAAGAAAATTTCTGCTGCACTATTTCGGGGAAGAATTTGATAATGAAACCGGTGAAGGAGGCGATATGGATGATAATGTGCGTAATCCGAAACCAAAATCTGAAGCCAAAGATAATGTGGTCAAAGTGCTTCAAGTGGTTAGAGATACTAAACATTTATATAAGTCAAAAGAAATTGTTTTTACCTTAATGGGTAAGATTAATGCCGTAATTAAAGCTCATCGAACCGATTCTCAAGACTTTTTTGGTTGCGGGAGCGATAAAGACGAACGTTATTGGATGGCTCTTATTCGTCAGGTTTTAGTGGCCGGATTACTGAAAAAAGACATTGAAACGTATGGTATTTTAAAATTATCAGAAGAAGGTGCGGCTTATTTGAAAAACCCAACTTCATTCATGATGACAGAAGATCATGAGTACAGTGAGGAAGAAGACGATGCTATTGTTGCGGCTTCAAAATCCACCGGAACTGCTGATGAGGCTTTGATGGCGATGCTGAAAGATTTACGTAAAAAAGAAGCTAAAAAATTGGGTGTGCCTCCATTTGTGGTTTTTCAAGATCCATCGTTAGAAGACATGGCTCTAAAATACCCGATTTCGATTGAAGAACTTAGTAATGTGCATGGAGTTGGCGAAGGAAAAGCCAAAAAATACGGCAAACCATTTGTAGATTTAATCGCCCGTTATGTGGATGAAAATGATATTATTCGTCCTGATGATTTAGTTGTGAAGTCAACCGGAGCAAATTCTGCCAATAAATTATACATTATTCAAAATATTGATAGAAAGTTATCACTCGAAGATATTGCCAAAGCAAAAGGGCTTACGATGGATAATTTATTAAAAGAAATGGAACAAATTGTGTACTCAGGAACTAAATTAAACATCAAATATTGGATTGATGAGATTTTAGACGAAGACCAACAAGATGAAATTCATGACTATTTTATGGATTCCCAAACAGACAAAATTGAAGACGCTTTAAAAGAATTTGACGGCGATTATGATATTGAAGAATTGCGTCTGATGCGAATTAAATTCATTAGTGAAGTAGCAAATTAGTGTTCAGTAAGCAGTTTTTAGTACGCAGTTATTGAACACTAACAACTGCTTATTGCTCACTAAAAATCTCCCCTCGATGAGGTTTCAAAGCATCCCGAACCGCTATCATATTTTCGTCGGTAACCACCATAAATGCTATAGCGTGCATTTCGTTATACACCTCAAAACCCGTGATGTTCAGAAGAAGTTTTTCAGCAACAATGAATTCTTTTAAATGAATTTCATGATGCTCTGCTGTTTTTGCAGAAGTTGGACCTCTAAAATCCCAAATTAATTTTATCTTTCTGGACATTTTTTTAGTGCAAAAATAAATTCATTTTATGAAAAACTACTTCTTTGGTTTACTTTTATTTTCTTTTGGGATGAATGCACAAAAGCTTTCATTGGACCAAGCTAATCATTTGGCTTCATTACCTATCAAATGTTTGCAACAAGAATATCCCAATAAGTTGAATCAGTTATTGTTGGATTCTACAGAGATGCTTTCGCCCAAGCAATTGCATCCGGCTTTTTACGGTTGCTTCGATTGGCATTCGTCTGTGCACGGTCATTGGAGTTTGGTCTATTTATTAAATCATTTTCCTGATTTAGCTAATAAAAATGAAATTATTGACAAACTAAGAACTAATCTTTCAAAAGAAAATATTCAAGTTGAAATTAATTATTTTTCTAAAAATCATGAAAAATCATTTGAGCGAACCTATGGTTGGAATTGGTTACTAAAACTTCAATTGGAATTAGAAATTAGCAAAGAACCTTATGCGAAAGAATTAGCCAAAAATTTAAAACCGCTATCTGATTTAATTATTCTTCGTTATACCGAGTTTTTACCAAAATTACTCTATCCGGTTCGGGCAGGAACACACAATAACACTGCATTCGGACTAACATTTGCGTGGGATTATGCGGTTTATTCAAATAATTTATCTTTTCAAAATTTGATAATTGAAAATGCCAAACGATTATTTTTATCCGATGAAAATTGTCCTATCAATTGGGAACCTAGTGGCACCGATTTTCTCTCGCCTTGTATGGAAGAAATCGGAATCATGAGCCGCATATTATCGGAAAAAGAGTTTTTATTGTGGTTGAAAAAGTTCAATAAATCCATTTTTAAGAACGATTTTGACTGGGAAGTAGCTCGTGTATCTGATAGAACTGATGGTCATTTGGTTCATCTAGACGGACTAAATTTCAGCCGAGCTTGGAATTTTTATCATTTGATCAAGTTGTATCCAAAACAATTTTCTCACTTAAAGACATTAGCCGATAAACACCTTAATTTTTCACTTCCTTCTGTGGTGGATGGAAATTATGAAGTAGAACATTGGTTGGCTTCGTTTGCGTTGAGAGCTTTTGAAGAATTTGATTCTACAAATAAATAAATTACATTTGCTAAAAAATAACTATATGAAAAATAACTACTTAATTCTAAAATTGTGTTTTTTATTTTTAATAAACTCATCTTTGTTTGCTCAAAATGATTATACAGTTTCGCCAATACCACATCAAACCTATACTTTTAATGCAATTCCTATATCCTCATTAGACGATATATATTCTCCAACTATCGATATTGGATTTACTTTTAATTTTTTTGGGATTGATTACGATCAATTAGTTGTTAGCACAAACGGTTTCATTGACTTTCGTTCAAATCTTGCCGGTACAGTTTGTCCTTGGACATTAAATCAAAGTATTCCTAGCACTAATTTCCCTGTAAAAAATTCTATTTTGGGCTGTTATCATGATTTGTATAATCAAAACCAAGTTGGTTCTATAACTTATGCTTTGACTGGAATTGCACCCTATCGAAAGTTTATTGTAAGTTTTTATAATCAACCTCATTTTCAATGTGCTACAACAGAAAGTTCATTTCAAATGATCATTTATGAAACGTTTAATTATGTTGATGTTCAGATTATAAACAGAGAAGTGTGTTCAATTCAACTTGGAATCAAGGTAACGCAGTAACTGGAATTATTAATCTAGAAGGAAATATAGCTTTTACTCCTCCCGGCAGAAATACCGGTGCTTGGGTTGCAGCACAAGAAGGATGGCGTTTTTCAAGGCCGTTTGAAAACACCAATTATAATTATACAATTTGCGATGATAATTTGGATGGATACGGTTCCTTCAACTTAGATTTAATAAAAGAAGCGATAAATAGCGAATCACCGGAAAATGTAACTATCCATGAAACACTTATGGATGCAGAATTAGGAGTAAACTCGATTCCGGGTACAAATTATGTTAATATTAATCCCTATACTCAAACAATCTACGCAGCCTTTAATAGTGTTGTTACTCCCGTTATTTTAACGCTGATAGATTGTGCAAATGATTATGATCTTGATTCTGTATCTACAGATTTAGAAGACGAAAATGGTGATGGGAATTTAGCTAATGATGATACAGACAATGATGGAATTCCTGATTATTTGGATAATGATGATGACGGAGATATGGTTTTAACCGAATTTGAATATGTTTTTGATGCAGGAAGAAGTTTAGATGAAATAACGAATGTTGATACCGACTTAGACGGAATTCCGAATTATCTCGATAATGATGATGATGGAGATGGTGTTCTTACTATCGATGAGGATTATAATGGAAATAATAATCCAATGGATGACGATACTAATTCAAATGAAATTCCGGATTATTTAGATAATCAAGTGGCATTAAGTTTGACGGAAAATCAATTAATAAAATTAATTCAAATCTATCCAAATCCGGCAGAAAATTTTATTTCAATTGCCAACCAATCGGAGTGGAATATTGATAAAGTTTCGATTTATGCTATCAATGGCTCAAAAGTAAAAGAATTGAATAATTTAAATGAAAATGATACAATTGATGTTTCAACGCTTCAATCTGGATTGTATTTGATAAGTATTCAAACAAACAATCAAACGTTGAACTATAAATTTTTGAAAAAATAATAAAAAAGTAAATTTGAATGAATTAAGGTTTGGCATTTGCTGAACCTTTTTTTATTCCATAAAATTAAAAAAATTACTTTTGCAAAAAAGAATACAATGCCAAAAGAACTGCTCATTCAAGTATCACCCGAAGTAGCTGCCAATGATTTTTTACTCAAAGATCATGTGGCCAAAATGATTCGGGTTTCAATGAATGAAGTGCAGCATATTTCTATTCTTAAACGTTCGATTGATGCTCGTCAAAAAGCCATCAAAATCAATTTAAAATTGGTGATTTTTTTTCAGGGCGAATCTTTCACTGAACAAAAGATAGAATTACCCAACTACCCGAATGTTTCCAATCAAAAAGAAGTAATTGTCATTGGAGCAGGTCCAGCCGGACTTTTTGCCGCTCTTCAACTCATCGAACTAGGTTTGAAGCCCATCGTTATCGAACGTGGTAAAGATGTTCGCGGTCGTCGTCGTGATTTAAAAGCCATCAACGTTGACCACATCGTTAATGAAGATTCTAACTATTGTTTTGGCGAAGGTGGTGCCGGAACCTATTCTGATGGAAAACTCTACACGCGTTCCAAAAAACGAGGTGATGTAGACAGAATTTTGCAATTGTTAGTGGGTTTTGGTGCTTCTCCCGATATTTTAGTAGAAGCTCACCCACATATCGGAACCAATAAATTACCACAAATTATTCAAGACATTCGGGAGAAAATCATCGAATGTGGCGGACAAGTTTTGTTTGAAACCCGTGTGACCGATTTTATTGTTAAAAATAATGAAATGCAAGGCATCGTTACCCAAAAAGGAGAAACGATTTCGGCGAATAAAGTCATTTTGGCCACCGGACATTCCGCTCGTGATATTTTTGAATTATTAGATAGAAAAAAAATCCTTATCGAAGCCAAACCTTTTGCGTTAGGCGTTCGGGCTGAACATCCTCAAGAATTAATTGATTCGATACAATACAGTTGCGACTTCAGAGGCGAATATTTGCCACCTGCACCATATTCCATTGTGAAACAAGTAAATGGTCGAGGTATGTATTCCTTTTGTATGTGTCCTGGTGGCGTAATTGCTCCCTGTGCAACAAGTCCGGGTGAAGTGGTAACCAACGGTTGGTCGCCTTCCAAAAGAGATCAAGCCACCGCCAATTCCGGTATTGTAGTAGAATTGAAACTGGAAGATTTTAAACCCTTTGCCAAATTCGGACCCTTATCCGGAATGGAATTTCAAAAAGCCATTGAGCAAAAAGCGTGGCATTTGGCTGGACAAACACAAAAAGTGCCGGCACAACGCATGATTGATTTTACGCAAAATAAAGTTTCCGCTTCCATTCCAAAAACATCGTATGTACCAGGAACTACATCGGTGGAATTGGGTCAGGTTTTTCCCGGATTTTTAACGCAAATCATGCGAGAAGGATTTTTGCAATTCGGAAAATCAATGAAAGGTTATTTAACCAACGAAGCTATTTTACATGCTCCGGAAAGTAGAACGTCTTCTCCGGTTCGCATTCCGAGAGATGCTCAAACATTAGAACATCTTCAAATCAAAGGCTTGTATCCTTGTGGAGAAGGAGCAGGGTTTGCAGGCGGAATTGTTTCTGCTGCCATTGATGGAGAGAAATGTGCTTTGAAAATTAAGGAGAGTTTGAATTACTAAAATTGATTCAACACCCGTTAAACTTTTCACAATTCCATATAAAACTAAATAAAAACGAACTTTTTCTTACCTTTGATGAGCTATAAATCAGCTATGACAGAAGAAAAAGTAATTTTAGTAAACGAAAACGACGAGCCAATTGGGTTGATGGAAAAACTCGAAGCTCATGAAAAAGCAGTGCTTCATCGTGCTTTTTCTGTTTTTGTATTGAATGATAAAAATGAAGTGATGTTGCAACAACGAGCTCATCACAAATACCATTCACCTTTGTTATGGACCAATACGTGTTGCAGTCATCAACGGGAGGGTGAAACCAATATTCAGGCTGGAACACGAAGATTATTTGAAGAAATGGGTTTTACTACAGAATTAAAAGAGTTGTTTCACTTTATCTATAAAGCTCCGTTTGATAACGGTTTAACTGAACATGAACTCGATCACGTGATGATAGGGTATTATAATGAAGCACCAAAAATAAATCCCAATGAGGTAGAAAGTTGGAAGTGGATGAGTATAGAAGCCATCAGAGATGATATTCAAACGCAATCTGAAAATTATACTGTTTGGTTTAAAATCATTTTTGATGAGTTTTACCATTATCTAGAAGATCATAAACTGTAAAATATCAATAACAAAATTCAATTTCAAATTTCAATAAAATGAGAGTTACAGTTTCCCGAAAAGCACACTTTAATGCCGCTCACCGATTGTATAGAAAGGACTGGTCCATGGAAAAAAACGATTTAGTTTTTGGGAAATGTAACAATCCCAACTATCACGGACACAATTATGAATTGATAGTAAGTGTTACCGGAGAAATAGATCAAGAAACCGGTTTTGTGATGGATGTAAAAATTCTTTCCGACTTAATCAAAGAGCACATTGAAAATGCATTTGACCATAAAAACCTGAATTTGGATGTGCCTGATTTTGCAGATTTGAATCCTACCGCGGAAAATATTGCGGTAGTAATATGGAATAAATTGCGAATTCACATCAAAGATTCTTTTGATTTAGAAATTGTTTTATATGAAACTCCGCGAAATTTTGTAACATTTAAAGGAAATTAAAATGGCATTGAAAGTAGGGGATAAAGTACCAAATTTCATTTCCGTTGATACAAACGGCAACGAGTTTAAAAGTCAAGATTACCTTGGTAAACAGTGGATAGTACTGTATTTTTATCCAAAAGATGACACACCCGGATGTACCGCACAAGCATGTGGTTTTAGGGATAGTTATCAAGATTTTAAAGAACTTGGGGCAGAAGTTATAGGTGTAAGCTCTGACAGCACTGCGTCTCACTTGAGTTTTAAAAAGAAATTTAATTTGCCTTTTATTTTGCTTTCTGATACGAATAAAAAAATTAGAAATCTTTTTGGAGTTCCAAATGATTTTTTTGGGTTATTACCCGGAAGATCAACTTATGTTATCAATGAGCAAGGAATTATAAAAATGATATTTGATAGTGTGACGGCCAAAGCACATATTACAAAAGCTTTAGAAATGCTGAAAAAAAGATAGTCTTTCAATTTATCCAAAGATTTAGGTACTTTACCGACTTAAATTTGCAATTCATAAAATAAAAAAGCAATTACAACACAATTAAATTTATTTTTGCCTCAAAATAATACAAATGAATTTATATCCTTTTCAATTTGAACCCATTCTAAAAGAACGCATTTGGGGCGGAACCAAATTAAAAAATTATTTAAACAAACCAATCACTTCTGAAATTACAGGAGAAAGTTGGGAACTGTCAACTGTTCCATCTGATGTTAGTGTTGTAAAAAATGGTCTTTTCAAAGGTAAAAATCTCAATGAATTGATTGATTTGTATCCGGAAGAAATGCTTGGCAAAACGGTTTTTGCTCGTTTTGGTAAACAGTTTCCTTTACTTTTTAAATATTTGGATGCTCGAGAGGATTTGTCGATTCAGTTGCATCCGAATGATGAATTGGCTAAAGCACGTCATAATTCGTTTGGTAAAACTGAAATGTGGTATGTCATGCAAGCGGATGAAAATGCCCGTTTGATTGTTGGTTTTAAAGAAGATTCTTCTCGAGAGGAATATTTACATCATATTGAAAATAAAAAGCTCATTTCACTATTGAATGAAGTTCCTGTCAAAAAAGGGGATGTTTTCTTTTTAGAAACCGGAACCATTCATGCCATTGGTGCCGGAATCGTGATTGCTGAAATTCAACAAACCAGCGATGTTACGTATCGAATTTATGATTGGGATAGGGTAGATGCTAATGGAAACGAACGCGAATTGCACACTGAATTGGCTTTGGATGCAATCAATTATAAAACAACTTTTGCTAAAAAAGAATACAAGACAACAGAAAACAAAAGCACTTCACTAGTAGATTGCCCGTATTTTAAAACCAATATTTTTCCGCTTAACGGGGAATTGTTGATAGAAAAAACCAGCGATTCTTTTATGGTATTCATGTGTACCGAAGGAAGTTTTGAGTTGTTTTTGAATAATGAAAAATATGCTTATCAAACCGGTGATACGGTTTTAATTCCGGCAATATATACATCATTTTTATTGAGAGGAAAGGCAAATTTATTAGAAATTACAATTTAGGTTTTTCAAACTAATTCATTTAATTCTAAATTTTTACGTACTTTTGCACCGCAATTAAAATTAAATAAAATGGCAAGTATTAGAAATTTAAAGAAGGACATCAATTTTGTAATGGGCGATATCATCGAGGCGGTTTATTACCATGAAATGACAACTACGGGAAAACCAACTGAACAATCAAGTGCGTTAATTGATGAGGCAATTGCTACATTCGATACGTTAATTACAAAAGTAAACGATAAAAAAGTAGAGAGCCGTAAAGCTCATTTAAAGCAAGTAGAAAAAGAATTGGAAGCGGCTGCGATTCAATTAGTTGAAAAAGTTAATGCACTTTAATCCAATTTTTTGATAAAAAAAGTGCTTTTTTGTTTTGGAATATTCATTTTCAAAATTATATTTGCACTCACATTGAGACGCCGGTGTAGCTCAGCTGGCTAGAGCAGCTGATTTGTAATCAGCAGGTCGTGGGTTCGAGTCCCTCTATCGGCTCAATTTTTTTGAAAGGATAACTTTAGGGTTATCCTTTTTTTATTGAATATGGGACGAGAAGTTTATCCCGATTTTTATCGGGAAGTCCCTCTATCGGCTCAATTTTTAAGGACAACTTTTCGGTTGTCCTTTTTTTATAGTATAAGAAGAAGTATGTTCGTTTCACTTTTTTCTTGTATAAGTGAGCTTCTATTGTGTCTTCAACTTTAACTTCAAGGCCAAAAAATAAATTCTCCATTTTGTTTGGTAACATTCAAAAAACTCGTGAACTTTGCACTGTGAAAAAAATTACGGTCATACTTGCCCTTTTTATGCTCTTTAAGCCGGTTCTTCCCGTACTGGAGTATGTGGTTTTTTATGACTATATTAAAAATGAGTTATGTGTAAACCGTGATAAACCGGAGATGGAATGTAACGGTAAATGTCACCTCGCCAAAGAAATGGCCAATGCCAACGATTCCGAGTCTAATAATGGCAACAAGAAGTTTTTTTCCGTTGAAGTTGGACCTGTTTTTTGCCAACTATTAACTGATGATTTTTTCAACATAATAACTGAACAAATTTACAAAGCCAAAATAGGTTCTGGTGAGGACTTTATGGCTAAACAATTGTATTTACATTCTATTTTCAGGCCTCCCATTTTTTAATTCATTCATAGTATTTACAGTAAAGCATCTTTTGCTTAACACTTTTTTTGTCAAGAAGTTACCTTGACAAAACAATTTTCGTATACCTATAAATTAATTAAAATAAAAATGAAAACAAACTTTAAATATTTCGCATTATTCTTAACTTTTTCTATCCTTTTTTCCGCTTGTAGTAGCGACGATGATACTGCTGAAAATCTTGACGGCACCTTTGGCGATGTTGAATTATTCTTTGACAACGGTGTAAATGGTGATGCTTTGATTTTAGGCAATTCATACACGAACTCTAATGGTGAAACATTAACCATCAACCGATTCAATTATATCGTGAGTAACTTTATATTGGTAAAGGAAGATGGTACAGAATATACATATCCAAAAAATGACAGTTACTTCGTAATCAGTGAAGAAACCGATAAAGTTACCGTAGTTTTAGAAAATATTCCTGCTGGCGATTATAAACAAATTAAATTTGGAATTGGGGTAGACCAACAACGTTACCTCGAAGGAGAAACTGCTCAACAAGATTTCTGGAACCACGCCTCTGCTAACAATATGGTTTGGACATGGAGTACAGGATACCGTTTTATCAATTTTGAAGGAACATTTACTTCTTCACACAATGCTGATCCGTTGAATTTCCAAATTCACCAAGGAAGTAATTCGTCTACTGACAATTATAGAGTGGTAACGTTGAATTTACCAACGAATGCAAGAGTAAGACAAAATGAAATGCCAAATATTCATTTCATTGCCGATGCTAATGAAATTATTGACGGAACAACTAAAATTGTTTTGCATGACAACTTAAACCCAGCCGGAACAAACGCCAGCATAATGGGTGGTCCAAATTTGATTACGGTGGCAGGGAATACATTAAATATGTTTACTGTTGATCATGTACACAATGGTTCGGGTGATCACCACAACTAAATTTATGACAGCTATTTGATGAAAAGTGAGCCGGCTTTGTATTTTCTAAAGCCGGTCTTTTCTCATTTACTTCTATTAGTAAAATTGATTAACCATAAAGACAAACAACATGAATTTATTTTTCAGACGAATTAGCCATTTGGTTATAAGTTTTTTTTTAGTAGTTTTCGTTTCGTGTAGTGAGGAAGATGAATATAAAAGCATCGATCAAGATAGTCCTTATGATTTTGTTATTCCGTCAAATTTTCCGGAGATGGCACAGGATATTTCTTTGAATTATCCCACCAAAAACGGAGTGGCTTTGGGGAGAAAATTATTTTATGAACCAAAACTATCACGAGATAATACTATTTCCTGTGCTTTTTGTCACGAGCAATCATCTGCTTTCACACATCACGGTCACGATTTTAGTCACGGCATTAACAATTTAATTGGTAACCGAAATGCTCCATCTGTTCAAAACATGGCTTTTCAGAGTGAATTTTTTTATGATGGTGCTTCCAACAGCATTCAAATGCTTTCCATAGTTCCGATTCATAATCCGGTAGAAATGGATGAGTCGTTACCGGGAATTGTTGAAAAACTGAAACAAGATCCACAGTATGTAAGTATGTTTGAAGCTGCTTTTGAAAACGGTCAAGTTTCTTCATCCAACATTTTAAATGCATTAGCTCAGTTTATGACAGTCATGATTTCTGCCGATTCAAAGTATGATAAATACGTTCGCAACGAACCGGGTGGAAATTTATCCACGCAAGAATTGCAAGGGTTGAGTTTGTTTCAAACCAACTGTGCCAGTTGCCATGCTACCGATGTTTTTACGGATAGTTCTTTTCGAAATAATGGTTTACCCATAAATCCAAGTCTGAATGATTTCGGAAGAGAAACAGTGACCGGTTTTGATTATGATCGCTACAAATTTAAAGTGCCGAGTTTGCGAAATGTTGAACTAACAGGACCTTATATGCACGACGGACGTTTTGGTTCGTTGCAATCTGTTTTGAATTTTTATTCAACAGGTGTCCAAAATACTCAAAATTTAGATCCATTACTACAACAACACGGAACGTTAGGGATTCCACTCACACAAGAACAAAAAGAAGCAATCATCGCCTTCTTAAAAACTTTAACAGACGAAAAATTCATTACTAACCCTGAGTTTTATCATCAAACATAATGACAATGAATAGAATATTATTTGGTTTAGTCGTGCTTTTTTCGAGCTCGGTTTTTTCGGGCAATGATCCAAAAACCAATCCGTTTAGCACAAAACAGTATTTTTCACTCTTGGAGGAATGTGACGCTTGCGGATGCTCAGCCAATGGCGGAAGTATGGGTTTTAGTTCCATGTTAAGCGATAATTTTATTGGGATTCGTTATTTTCATCAAAGTTATCAGAGTCGTGATGGGGTTTTTAATAATTCGCCTTGGATAGATGAAAACTTCAATACGGCACAAATTTGGGGTCGAATTCCCGTAACAAATAAACTGGAAGTCACGGTTTTGGTTCCCTATCATTTTCACAGACGAGTGAAATCTTCGGGTACACAAAATGTTGATGGTTTGGGCGATATTACGCTGATGGCTTTGTACCGTATTTTTCAAACCAAAGATACACTTTCAGGTTTTAAACATCGGATATTAGTGGGAGGAGGGATAAAAGCTCCAACAGGAAAGTTTGACAGTGCTAACAACGGCAGTGTAAACCCGAGTTTTCAGGTAGGAACCGGAGGTTGGGATTATTCATTGACAACTGAATACATTATTCGAAAAGGAAATTGGGGACTCAATAACGCTTTGAATTATATTATAAAAACAGAAAATGACAAAAACTATAAATTTGGCAACCAATTTAATTATGGTAGTACATTGTTTTACAGTACAATGATTAAAAAAGTGATTGTCGTTCCGCAAGTTGGCGTTGCCGGAGAAACATTTCAAGCAAATCAAGAATTTGATCAAGACGTACCATTTACTAAAGGAGATATTTTTTTTAGTAAAATTGGTGTCGAAGTAGGTTATCGCAAGTTTTCAACCGGAATTAATGCGATGCTACCAATTAATCAAAACCTAACAGGAGGTAGGGTTGAAGCAAATTATCGTTTAGGAATTCATTTGAATTATTCCTTGTAAATCGGATTGATACACAAAATTGCGTGAGGGATAGCAACGGAAAGCCCACAGAGAGGAGGCACGACGAACGAGGACTTGCAGCGGATAGCCCGACCCGTAGCTTGCGGAGGGGCACGCCCAATAAATTAGTTTAAAGGTTTCAAGTTTCAAGTTTTGGGAATAAAGAAAGAGAAAGCAGAAATGTTTTCTCTTTCTTTAAATATGTATTTTTTATTGTTCTATTTTTCGTCTTTCTGCGATGAACTGGGTGAGCATTTTGCCGTATTTGGATTTAGCTACTTTGGGCGACATCGAATTATGAATGGTATCTAAATATTTCAATTGGGCATCGTGCACTTCGGATAAGGCAATATAAGGACTTACTTCGTATTCTTTTTGGTTTAATGCAAAGTTGATTGAATACAAGTACATTCTTTTAATTAGTTTTTCATTTGCTACTTGAATACTATCTAAACTGGCTTGGTTGTTTTCTTGTTTAGCTTTGATTTCTTTTTCCAATAACAACAATTGTTCATTGTTAAATCGGGAATTGATTTTTAGAAAATCTTGAAAAAGTTCGTGGTTTTTTGAACCTTTTATTTGGGCATTGGCATAGAAAGTTTCTAACGAAGTTTCGATAGAAAGGTTTCCCGGTTCAGCAAAAACCACTAAGTTATTGTCTAACGAATTTGACTGTCCACGGTCTAAAAACAAGTAAAGCATTTCGGGTGAATCGATTTTTAAATGACTTTCAAATGTTGACTTTCCGTCAAAAATGATGGAATCCATTACCACCAAAGTGGAATCTTGAAGCGTTTGAATATATAATTTACCTTGTTTAATTCCCTTTACATTACCTGTGATGTGAAGGTTTGAGTCACTTTTGGTTTCTTCTTTTTTACAAGCGACAAACAGACTGAATGCTACTAAAAGCAATAAGGTTTTTTTCATTTTTTATTGAATCGATTTTTGTTAATTTGTTAAATTGGAGCTACAATCTCCATTAAAATGGCAGAGAGTATGGCTCCGTATGTTCCTATGATATAACCAAAAACAGCCAAAAGCACTCCTACACTCGCTAGCGATGGATGAAAAGCTGAGGCGACAATTGGTGCAGAGGCCGCTCCTCCAATATTGGCTTTGCTTCCCACGGCTAAAAAGAAAAACGGTGCTCTAATTATTTTTCCGACAATGACTAATAATAGTACGTGGATGCTCATCCAAATCAACCCCACAACTAAAAGTCCCGGGTTGCTTAGAACGGAACTTAAATCCATTTTCATTCCGATGGAAGCGACTAGAATGTAAATGAAAACACTGCCCATCTTGCTGGCACCGGCACCTTCGTATTCTTTGAGTTTTGTAAACGAGATGACAATTCCTAATATTGTGGCAATCGTAACCATCCAAAAGAATCGGTCGCCAAAGGTTGATACAAAACTCGTTAGGTCGTTGACGGATTCAAAATTTGCTTTCAGGAAATCTGAAATAGTGTTACTTCCCCAATGCGAAAGTCCAACTGCTGTAAATGCAATACCTAAAATAATCATTAAATCAGTTAAACTAGGGTTTCTGGTCACACTTGCGGCATAGGTGGAGACTTTGCTTTTTAATTCTTCAATTGAGCTATTGTCGGCTTTGAACCAGTTGTCAATTTTTTCTTTTCTTCCGATTCCAAAAAGCAAAACAGCCATCCAAATGTTAGCGACTACAATATCTACCAAAACCATGGCTCCATATTTGTTTGGATTGTATTTATAGACTTCGAGCATGGCTGCTTGGTTTGCACCACCGCCAATCCAGCTTCCGGCTAGTGTGGATAATCCTCGCCATACAGCATCAAAACCTGCACCGCCTACTGTTTCCGGAGAAAAGATTGACACGATTAATATTGCAATTGGTCCACCTAAGATGACACCAATTGTTCCGGTGAAAAACATGATCAACGCTTTTGGTCCAAGCTTAAACATGGCTTTTAAGTCGATGCTCAGTGTCATTAGAACTAGAGCTGCCGGCAATAAATAACGACTGGCTACAAAATAGATGGATGATTTTTTGGTAACCATCTCACCATTCTCACCCATTTCTGTCCATTCCGGCGAAATAATGTTCAATGAACTAAAAACGGAAGGAAGTAAATAACACATTAATAAAGACGGGAATATAACATAGAATTTTTTCCAAAAACCTTCTTTTATGGAAGAAGTATAGAATACAAATGCCAATAAAAATAGTAATAGGCCAAATACGATGGTATCATCTGTAATGTAAGGTGCGTTTTTCATTCCTTTTAATTTGGTTGCAAAATAGGGATTTTTTGAAAATTCTTGGGTGTTTTTTTTGAGTAAGTTGTAAAAGTGATTACGCAAAAAAAAAATCCCTGAAACTTTCGATTCAGGGATTCATATAGAATTTTTTATTTTTATCCTTTTAACCAAGCTTCGCGAAGTGCTTTTTTTGCTTCGTCTGTGGCTTGATAGCCATCAATCTCGTCCATTGTAACTTTAACGTTTCCTTTCAGGGTAAGTTCTTTATCTTCTCTTTTAATTACAAAAGTTATTGGGTCGTTTTCCTGCCACGACATACTTCCGATTATCATATCGTAAATATTGTCAAGGTTGTATTTAGTGTCATTAATTGATACAATAATGTCGCCACCTTGTAAGCCCATCGATTTCATAAAATCATTCAATTCGATGCCGGGGAGAATGATAATTTCTTTGGTAGTTGGGTTAACTGTAATGTAGGGCACTTGTCCTTTTAAGAAAATATTACCGCGAATTTGCACTTTGGTTTTGGTTACACCTACTTTTCCAAAATATTCTTCATAATTCAAAGGCGTGCTTCCCGAAACATAGGTTTCTAAAAAAGTTTTGATTTCAGGGAAAGTTACCGAAACAATTTTGTCGAATAATTCGTTGTCTTCAAATGGTTTTTCGTTTCCGTATTCTTTGGAAAGCTTTTGCATTAAATCTAAAATTCCACGTTGTCCATTGCTTAGTTCACGTAATTCAATATCTAAGCACATGGCAATCAAAGCACCTTTTTCATACACATTTAAATAAGCATCTTTATATTCTTTTTTCAAGACTTCGGCACTCATTTTAGTAAATGGCATAGTGTCGCTGAATCGTTGTGAATTGGTAATTTTCCCCGCCATTCTTTCATAGAACTCGCTTTCGTCAATCAAACCTTGATTCACTTGAAATAAGTTGGCGAAGTACTCAGTAATTCCTTCGTACATCCACAAATGTTGAGACATTTTAGGGGTGTTAAAATCAAAATAATGAATTTCTTTAGAATGTACACTCAACGGAGTAACAATATGAAAAAATTCATGTGAAACTACATCTACCATGCTTTGGTTCAGTTGATCTGCCGGCATTGCCTCCGGAAAAACAACTACGGTTGAAGTGTTGTGTTCCAAAGCTCCAAAACCTTTAGCATCCTCTTTTTCATAGTCTGATAAATAAAGAAGAATGGCGTATTTTTTTGTGTTGTTGATTGGACCTAAAAATTTCTTTTGAGCCTTCATCATGGTTTCCATAGCAGGTTTAAAATCTTCGGCAGTATACATTCCGTTTGGCGAATGAACACTGATTATGATTTCCATATTATCCACCATAAAGGAAGCACTTTTACCTTTGGTATACATAATAGGATGGTCGGCCAATTCAGCGTAACGAGAAGTTTTGAAAACATCTACAGCATCACTTTTATCTAAATCAACCATTGCAGAAGCACCATTTAAATGCGAAGGCTTGCTTACTGTTAATTGATAAGGAAGTTCATTTAAATCTTTGAAGTAGCCAATAAAAGCATGCGTGTTAATCACAAAATTTTCACCTTCTAAAATATTAGTTCCAGCCGGTGAAAAAATATCACCTTGACCGAATTGGGTACCGGATTCAGAATCGTACGTATCGTTAATTAAATAAGAAACGTAGGCCAACTTTTTAGCATTTTTGATAACCCATGAATTTTCATCCATTTTTGCAATCGCAAGTTCATTTCCTTTAGCATCATAGGCTTTGAAATTTTCAGCATAACGACCGTAATCGTCCTCAGAATAGGTGCCGGGAACAATTTTAGGAAGAAAAAAAGTTGTTTCGTCGGTCTTAATTTTTGGTGGCGTAATTTTTACAGACACTCGGTCGTTGTTGATTTTCACTAAATCAAGCTCAACCAATATTTCATTGTTTTTGTTTTGTGCAAAAGTAATTACACCGGTTAACAATAAAAAGCTGCTTGTGAGTACAAGCGATAAAAAAGATTTTCTCATGAAAGTTTAAATTTTATCATAAGTAGCGTGACTGCTAATTATGTTACAAATAACAGTAAAAAACCGTTATATTAAAAATATTTTGATGTTAAGGCTTTGGTAAATTTACTTGGCTTGAAGGAGTATCCAATCCTTCATGTCTGATAAAACTTGAGGAGAAAAGGTTTGCTCGATTTCGCCATATTCTTCTGTTGAACCGGTTTTGCATTCTTGAAAAAGGTGGTTTAAATTGGGGTATTCTTTGATTGTTATTTTTTTGTTTCCACCTTTTATAAATGCTTTTTTGATGCCCTCTAAATTAGATTGAGGAGGGACTTGCAGGTCTTTTTCACCATTCAAAATCAATACCGGACATTTTACTTTTTTAAGGTATTCTTCGGGTTTAAATCCTAAAAAACTTCTAATCCAGGGATAAGTAACACTCTGAATTTGTTGATTAATCATTTGATTTTTATCGTTTTCACTTAAATTCGCAAACGAAGGGTCGTTGTTAAATTGCGTTTTGAAAACATTGGCTAAATCGGATTTAATTTCGTCATTACTTTTGTCGCTTTTTACCAAATCATAGATCATTCTATTGGTTTTTTGTGATTTTGAAATTTCAGCATCTGAGGCTCCACTCACTTTAGCAATTAAAAAAGTTTGTTCCATGAGCAATTCATCACACGGAATACCGGGAGCAGCCAGCAATACAATAAAACTAATGTTTTTATTTTTAGAAGCAACAATCGGTGCAATCATACCTCCTTCGCTATGACCAATTAAACCGATTTTTTTCGGATTGACGCCTTTTTTTGTTTTTATATATTGGACGGCAGCTTCAATGTCGGTTGCAAAATCATACGTGGTTGAATTGGTCGGATTTCCTCCTGATTTTCCAACCCCACGATCATCGATTCGTAAAACACCAATTCCATTTTTGGTCAAATAATCAGCGATTACCCAAAAAGGTTTGTGTCCAAAAATTTCAGAATTTCGGTCTTGTTGACCACTTCCTGAGATTAAAATTGCAATGGGGAAATTTTCAGATTTTGGTGCTGTAAAAGTGCCGCCTAGTGTTATGTTGTCTTTTTCATTGATAAAAGTCACCTCTTCAATGTTATAATCATAAGGTGGTTTTGGTTCTTGCGGACGGTTAGTCTTTTTTAAAGTTGTTTCTGTACGAGTTAAATTAAGAGGAAAATTTTGACCGTTTTGTGAAAAAACACCTTCAAATTCATTGGAAGCATTTAGTTTACCGGTATAAGAAAATTTGGCTTGGTCAAATTTAAAAACTAGTATATTATCTTCAAAAGTAACAGAGGAAAGCGGAATTCCCTTTGCATTTTGTTGTGGAATGTCCATTTTTCCGGAGTAGGAAGTGTCATTTTTGCTGAAATCGAAACCAAATAACAGTTCCGAACCCATGACACTCAACTTGCTATACCATTTTCCGGTAATGTCTTGAGCAAAAATGAGAAAAGGACAAAATAAAAGAGCGAGTACAACTACTTTTTTCATAAGAATTGATTGGGTATATTATGTTATAAAAATACAAAATCAATCTTAAAAAGGGCGTTTAAATTTTTATCTTTTTGAAATTTTATTACCCGTAATTTGTCTCTGGAGTTTGCATTTAAAACGGTCAATTCCGTTTTCGCGTAATTTGGCATGCTTTGTTGTTCTTCCCTGTACACGTTCACGCCACATTTTAAAACTCGAAGGTTTCATCTCTCTACGCATGAGTTCGATGGTTTCTTGCTCAGAAATCCCAAATTGAAAAGTAATAGCTTCAAATGGCGTTCTATCTTCCCATGCCATTTCAATGATGCGATCGATTTGAATATCGTTAAATACTTTGGTGTTTGGCATAACTTTATTTTAAAGGCAGGGCAAAGTAACGTTTAAAATAAAAAAACTCTTGCTGAACAAGAGTTAAATTTGTATTAATCAAATTTATTTTTGATGTAATATTTACTGTCTAAGTCATCATCAAAATCATCGATGACAGGTTTTGGCTTGGGTTTGCTGGCCGTAACTTTCTTTTTCCAAAGTTCAAAATTGTCTTTAGAAAGTCGTTTTCTCATTAGCTCGGTTACTTCATTTTCTGAAATTCCGAATTCAACTTTAAGCACTTCAAAAGGTTTTTTCTCCTCTTGAGCCATACTGATCACGCGTTCAATTTCTTCGTGAGTCAGTTCCACTCTTTTACTTTTTTTCATTAGTCCAAAAGCACATTAATATTTATTACTTTTTTTATTTAAAATATAAATCAATATTAAGAAAAAAATAAATTACTTTTTCACTCCACAGCATTTTTTTTAGTTAAACTTCGGGAGCACGGTATTTTTGAAAAGGTATCTTCAGTAAATTACTTAATTTATTATGTTCATTTGGGTTCATATGTGTATCAACACCATAAATGATTTTGTCACGGTCTAAGTAGGAGTAAGTGCCAAAAATTCTATCCCATACAGAAAAAATATTTCCATAATTACTATCTGTATAAGGTAACTTATAATGATGGTGAATTTTGTGCATATCCGGAGAAATAATAATATAACTCAAAACTTTATCCAGTTTTTTGGGAAGTGGAATATTGGCATGATTGAATTGAGAAAAAACTACCGAAAGCGATTGATAAAGAAATACCATCCACATCGGACTACCAACGATAATAACACCAAGCACAGTAAATGCAAATCGAATCACGCTTTCTCCGGGATGATGACGGTTGGCGGAAGTGGTGTCAATCCATGTATCAGTGTGATGAATAAGGTGATATCGCCATAAAAATTTTACTTTGTGTTCAATTAAATGTACAAGGTATGCACCGATTAAATCCAACAACAATAATCCAACTATTGTATAAAACCATATGTTCATGGTTGGTAACCATTGAAGAATGCCAAAATTTTGCTGAGTGGCTAAGTCAGCTGCAAAAAGCAGAATAAATGCCATCGCAAAGTTTACAATGATGGTGGTTGAGGTAAAAAAGATATTAATTCCGGCATGATTGAATTTGTTGTATTTAAATTTAAAGAGCGGAAAAGCATTTTCAATCAACCAAAAAACAGTAATACCACCTACCAAAATTAAACCCCTGTGTAGTGAAGGGATGGTTTCAAAATAATCGATAAGCTGATTCATAGCAATGATTTTTTTACTAAAGTACTAAAAATATAAAACTATTTGATAATTCTAAAAGTGAGATTAATTCGTGGACCAATAGGTTTTGCTGTCTTTGGAATTTGATGTTTCCAGAAATGCTGTGTTGTTCCTTTCATGAGTAACAAGCTGCCGTGTTCAAGATTTATTTTTAATTTGGCTTCTTTTATTGAATTGTGTTGGAGGTGAAAACTTCTTTCGACACCAAAACTAACAGAAGCTATGACTGGATTTCGACCTAATTCTTTTTCGTTATCAGCATGCCAGCCGTTGCTGTCTTTTCCATCTCGGTATAAATTTAAAAGTACGGTGGTGAAGTTTTCCTGACAAACCTCCTCAATTTTATTTTTAATAAACATTAGCAAAGGATTCCATTTATGAGGATGCATAATGATATTGGAGTAAGAGTAGGTTTTCCCATCATTACCAAACAAAGCAGTAAGGCGAGGTTGTAAATGAGTTTGACCGAAGACGGTAATGTTGTCTTGTTGCCAAGGGATTTCGGTTTTTAATTTCTCGAATAACTCATTGGCTTTTTCTATAGTAAAAAAGTTAGCATAATATTCTATTTCAGCATCGGGTAATTCAAATGCTATTTTTTCTTTTGGAAAGAGTAAGTTCATTTTGTAAAAATAAAAAAAGCGATGGAAATAACCATCGCTTTTGAGAAAACTTAAGATTGAAATTTGTTAGTTTTCGTGGTTTTGTAATACGTTTTTATAAATGACTCCGGCAACTATAGCTCCTAAAATAGGAGCAAGCCAAAACAACCAAAGTTGCATCAAAGGCTCACCACCAGTAAAAATCGCTTGTGATGTTGAACGGGCAGGGTTTACTGATGTGTTTGTAATCGGAATACTTATTAAATGAATTAAAGTCAGAGCCAAACCAATTGCGATTCCGGCAAATTTTCCATTGGCAAATTTATCGGTTGCTCCCAGAATAACCAATAGGAAGAACATGGTTAAAACAAATTCGGCAACAAACGCAGCGGTCATTGAATAACCGAAAGGTGAAAAAGCCCCATAACCATTGGAAGCAAAAGCTCCAGCTTTTGTATTGTCGATTCCCAAGAAACTGTCTTGACCGTTCATGATGAAATAAAGTGTTCCTGCGGCTGCTAATGCACCTACGCATTGTGAAACAATATAAGGTGCTAATTCTTTAGCATCAAAGCGACCACTTGCCCATAGACCAAATGAAACAGCCGGATTGAAATGACCACCTGAAATATGACCCACTGCATATGCCATAGTTAAAACGGTTAAACCGAAAGCGAGTGAAACTCCGGCAAAACCTATGCCCAGTTCGGGAATACCTGCCGCAAAAAGGGCACTACCACAACCGCCGAAAACCAACCAATAGGTTCCAAAAAATTCTGCAAATAGTTTTTTCATGATTTGTTTGTTTAGTTATTATTTAGTGTATTGATATGCCCAAAAAATGAATACGAGTTGTAAAGGCAATCGGATAAAAAGTATCCATTTTGGCAATCCTAAACTTGCTTTGTCATTTTGAAACATATATAAGTTTGCTGGAAAAACTGCAATTAATAAAAGTATAATCCCCCAAGCAGCCATTATGGAAGTTTGTGGAATGCACAAAAGAATTGCCAAAATAATTTCAGCTAATCCGGAAACTGAATTAAGTAATTTTGGTTTAGGAAAAAAAGGAGGTATTATTTTTAAATATAATCTAGGATTGCGAAAATGATTGCAACCGGCTATGAAATAGATAGCTGCCATACAATAGAGATGCCAAGATAAATTCATAAATAATCGCTATGATTACAACGAATTTATAAAAAAAATGTTAATTAATTGCATAAGTAGAATAAATTCTACAAAAATGTTAATTATTTTTTCTTAGCGAAGTTAAGATTCATAATAATAATTGCCAAGATAATCAACACAATTCCGCACCATTGTGTGGCATTTACGTTTTCATTCAGAAGAAAATAGGCCATTAAAACGGATACCGGAAGTTCCAATGACGAAACAATACTGCCCAATCCGATTCCGGTTTGAGGAAAACCGGCATTCAAAAGCATAGGGGGTATAATAGTGCCAAACAGAGCTAATATAATTCCCCATTTTAAGAAAATTTCAAAATTAAATGGGGTGTTTTGAGTTAATAATGCGAATGCAAAAACGATGACTGCTCCACCTAAAAGCATATATAAACTCCGTTGTGCTGATGAAATTCCTAATGCTATCCGATTTGCTGTAAACATAGTGGTTGTGAAAGAAGCGGCTGCTAAAATTCCCCAAAATAAACCTCTCCAGTCTAATTCAATTTCATTTTTTAACAAGTTGGTTGCTAATATAGTACCAATTAAAACGATTATGACCGCGACTATTTTTTGAAGAGATGGAAGTTTTTTATCTAAAATCATTTCCAACAGAACGCCCATCCAAACCGTTTGCATTAACAAAACAATCGCTATTGAGACATCAATGTATCTCACACATAAATAATAGAAAACACTGGTCATTCCCAACGAAGTTCCTGCTAGCATTAACTGTAATATGTTCTTTTTTGTAGCTTTTATAGCGGTGTTGTCATTTTTAATTCGTTGAAAAGAGTTGATAATCAAAACACCTATTATACCCAAAATAAATTGAGCAGTAGTTACTTCCGCAGTGGTGAAATTTTCTTTGTAGGCAAGTTTAACAAAAGTGGCTAACATGCCGTAACTTGTAGCACCCAATCCAACTAAAAAAACTCCTTTTAATACACTATTTGTCGACATAATTAAATTTTTCAAAAGCCGGCAAAGATATGGAAAAGTTGCGAGTTTCGGGAGGAAGATTTAAGGTTTCAAGTTTAGAAGTGTTCTGAATAAATCCGACCGATTGTTGCGGAATCCGTATAGCATTAAAGCGAAGCGTCTTTGTGATCTTCGCGATATCCTTTGCGTTCTTTGTGGTTAAATTAAGTTTCAAGTTTTTTGTTTAGATAATACTTTTTCGAATGATTTTTAGTTAGAATAAAAAAAGTCTATGAAAAAATTGCTTTTACTTTTCGTTTTAAGTTTTGTTTGTTGCAACAACACGCCAGCAACTGAAGAGGTGAAAGATTACACTTCCATTCATAATGAAGCAATGATTTTTTGTAAAGAAAACCAATTCAATCAAGATTTTTATTTTTTGATAGACATGAGTATTCATTCCGGTAAGAATCGCTTTTTTGTGCATGATTTTAAAACGAAGAAAGTCAGCCATCAAAATTTGGTTACTCACGGAACCTGCGATGTTTTTCAAACTAATCCCGAAAAATATAAAAAAGCCAGATTCAGCAATAAGCGAGATAGTCATTGTTCGATGAAAGGTAAATTTAAGATTGGTATACGCGATTACAGTTCGTGGGGTATTAATGTGAAATATTGGCTACACGGTTTGGAATCAACCAACGATAATGCGGTTGAACGTGTGGTGGTTTTACACTCATGGAGTGCAGTTTCTAACGATGAAATTTATCCTAGATATTCACCATTAAGCTGGGGATGTCCAGCAGTTTCCGATGAATTCATGCAAATTTTGGATGAAAAATTAAAGGCTGTTGAAAAACCGGTTTTGTTGTGGATTGTAGAGTAAATTTATATCCAAGAAAATTTCTCTTTCATTATTTTGGTTTTATTACTCAATAAATACTCCGTGAAAGCTTTTGCAACGGGAGACGGATTTTTTTGCTTGAGCCAAATTAAACTCCAAGTCGATTTTAAAGGTAATCCTTTGATTGGAATAATATGTAAATCGCCATTGTTTAACTCATTTTTAATACCAATCAACGGCATGATGGAACAACCTAAACCGGCAATAACAGCTTGTTTTACCGCTTCATTTGAAGTTAATTCCATTTTTTTGACCAATTGAAGTTTGTTCGATTCTAAAAATCGCTCCATCACCTGTCTTGTACCCGAACCTTTTTCTCTGTAAATGATGGGGATATTTTCAATGATGGATTTGTCATTCATTTTTTCTGAAAAAATATACTCTTTATTTCCCACAAAATAGAGCCTGTTCTCCATCAAATCAATTTTCTCAATATCCATATTTTCCGGTAAAATGGAAACAAGAGAAAAGTCTACTTCATTGTATTGCAAACTTTCAATAACTTTTAATTTGTTTGTCACATCAAGCTCTAATTCTACAGCTGAGTTTTCTTTTAGAAAATCGGTAATAAAATAGGGAATTACATATTTTCCGGTAGAAACCACCGATATTTTTAGACGACCGGATAATTGTCCCTTAAACGAGGAAGTTTTATAATTTATCGCCTGAATTTCGTAAACAATTTTTTGGGCGGCAAGGGCAATTTCCTTACCAAAATCAGTTACATACAATTGTCTGCCAATTACTTCTGTAAGCGGAATGTCAAACTGATCCTGAAATTTTTTTAATTGAATTGAAACAGCCGGTTGGGTTAAATGTAACGCCTCAGAAGCCTTAGTAATGCTTTTGGTTTCTGTAATCTTTAAAAAGATGATCAATTGATGTAAAGTATAATGCATAACTATTGTTTATGTATTTCATTACAAATATAAATAAAAATATATAAAATGTTTTAGAGAAATTTGCAGTATTAAATTTTATCTAATGAAAAAAATAATTAGTAAATACGGTTTAATTTATGCTTTAGTCTGGCTTTTTACAGGTTTAATAGCAACATTATTGCAACCTAACAATGTTATTTCAAATTTTTATTTAGGACTCGGAATCTTGTTTACACTCTATTTCTTCAAGTCCAAGAAACTAAAAATAGAATAATTTAAAAATTAAACAATTTAAAAACACATCACAATGAAAACAAATTTAACCTTCGATCTCATCAACGGAACATTCCAACCCACAGAAGCCAAAAATGTTTTGTTTACATTAATTAAAGATAAAATTAATTTTCATGAATTGGAAATGTTTAGTGCCTATGAACGGTATGGAATAGAATTACCTCATTCTAAAAAAAGGGTAGCTGAGCTAAAGAATGCATTGCTCAAAATTGAAGAAACCATCAAAGAATTTGAAAAGTCAAATACTGATATTCAAATTATTGGAGCAATTGAAATAATAGCTGTAGAAAAGAAAGAGAAACATGAAGTTTTTTAATGGAAGAAAACTTATAATTGCCACAAAGCACCAAAAAGAAAGAGTGATTTTACCATTAGTCAAAGCGAATATGCATGTTGATGTTTTTGTACCATCGGATTATGATACAGACAAGTTTGGGACTTTCTCAGGCGAGATTGCCAGAACAACCAATGCGTTGGAAGCTGTGCGAAAAAAATGTCTTGATGCGATGAATGAATATGGTTATGATTTAGGAATTGCTTCTGAAGGTTCATTTGGTCCACATCCCAGTTTGTTTTTTGCTCACGCAGATGATGAAATATTAATTCTGATTGATCAAAAAAATAATCTTGAAATTATTGCTCGAGAGGTGAGTTTAGAAACTAATTTTTCCGGTGAGAAAATACAAACTTACGAACAATTGATTGAGTTTGCCAAACGGGTTCAATTTCCATCACATGGTTTACTTTTAAAAAATGGCGAAAACCATTTTTCAAAAATTCAAAAAGACATTTCGGATTGGGAGCAGTTAAAAAGCATTTATGATTCTTTTGTGCAACATTCGAAAGAGATTTGGGTTGAGACAGACATGCGAGCCCACCAAAATCCAACTCGAATGAAAATAATTGAACAAGCAACTCAAAAGTTGATAAAGAAAGTCGCTTCACTTTGCCCAAATTGTCAAACACCAGGCTATGATGTCAAGGAAGTTGTTAAAGGTCTTCCCTGCAATTGGTGTAAATCACCCACTTTATCAACTTTAGCTTTTCGCTATGCATGTCAAAAATGTAGTCACACAACGCTTGAAAAATATCCAAATGGAAAACACTATGAATCACCCGAATTCTGCTCCTACTGTAATCCCTAACAAAAGAACGAGTATTACAAAATCTGTAAAAAAAGCAGCTTTTTACTTAAACAAAGGCGAGGTAGTTGCCATACCCACCGAGACGGTTTATGGGTTAGCTGCGTCAATATATAATGAAAATGCTCTAAAAAAAATATTTGAAATAAAGGATCGCCCTTATTTTAATCCGCTTATTGTACACATTGATTCGTTACAGTCTTTAAATAAAATCGCAATCAATGTCCCGGAAGTTGCCTACCGATTAGCCGATAAGTTTTGGCCGGGTCCGCTAACCATGATTTTTGATAAAAATAAATCTATTTCAAATTTGATCTCCGGAGGAAAGAATACCATTGCTGTACGAATGCCTAATCATCCCCTAGCATTAGAATTGATAAAAAAAGTCGATGTTCCTTTAGCCGCACCAAGTGCTAATCCTTTTGGGTCAATAAGTCCAACTTCAGCCAAACACGTTGAAAAATACTTCAAAAATCAACTCGATGTTATTTTGGATGGTGGCTCTTGTGCAAAAGGAATTGAATCAACCATCATCGGTTTTAAAAACGATGAAGTAGTCATTTATCGGCTTGGATCACTTTCATTAGAAATGTTAGAGTCGGTAGTTGGACAAGTTAGCGTTAGAAAACATACCCAAAAGAACCCTATTGCACCGGGAATGTTGGACAAACATTATGCTCCAAAAACTCCGATGATTTTATGTGACAACCCTATCAAAACGGCATCTAATTTAATTGGGAAAAACATTGGCATAATTGTTTTTGATATAAAATCACTTTGTACCGATTATCAAATTGAAGTTTTATCACCAAGTGGTGATTTAGAAGAAGCAGCAAAAAATCTATATGCAGCCATGCATAAGTTTGATGACAAAGGCTTTGACTTACTCATTGCACAAAAGTTTCCGGATGTTAGCATAGGAAAAGCCATCAATGACCGGCTGATAAGAGCCTGTAAAAAAGACACCAATTTTACTCCCAATAATATATTTATTTAATGAATCTAGATCTTTTACTACAAAACTTAACCAATCCGGCCTTACTTTTTTTTGTACTGGGAATTTTAGCGGTACGATTTAAAAGTGATTTGGAAATTCCGAATAACTCTTCAAAGTTCATTTCATTGTATCTTTTGTTTTCAATCGGATTCAAAGGCGGTCAGGAATTAGTTCATAGTGAACTAAATCTTTCCATATTATGGGCTTTACTTTTTGGAATAATTGTAGCCATCGCTATTCCGCTTTATACTTTCTTTATTTTAAAAAGAAAATTATCAATTGAAAATTCTGGAGCGATAGCAGCTGCATATGGTTCAGTCAGTGCTGTTACGTTTGTAACTGCAGTTTCTTTTTTAGAAATTCAAAATATTTCCTTTAATGGTCACATGGTTGCTGTCATGGCCTTGATGGAAGCCCCTGCAATCATAGTTGGAGTAATTTTGATTCGATTGTTTGGGCAAAAAAATTCTTATAATGGAAAAATGGGATCTATTATTAAACATTCTTTTACAAATGGAAGTGTTTTTTTAATCTTAGGAAGTTTGATGATTGGGTTTTTAGCCAGTGACAAAGAGGCCATGGGAATTAAACCTTTTACAACAGATATTTTCAAAGGATTTCTAGCCATTTTTCTATTGGATATGGGAATCGTTTGTGGAAAAAAAATAAACGATTTTTTAAAAAGTGGATGGTTCACAGCTCTATTTGCCATTTTGATTCCTTTATTCAATGGCGTTTTGGTGGCATTGCTGAGTCAATTTGTTACAGATAGTATAGGTGATCGATTTATGTTTGCTGTGTTAGCCGCAAGTGCTTCTTACATAGCTGTTCCGGCTGCCATGAAAATGGCGGTTCCAAAAGCTAATCCGGGGTTGTTTGTGCCAATGGCATTAGCAGTTTCTTTTCCATTCAATATTACTATCGGAATGCCCATTTATCTAACAGTAATTACTTGTTTTTAAAAAATATAACACTATAAATTTTAAACTTGAAAAAAAAAGCAAGCGAACAACAAATCAAAAACAATCAAATAATAAATAACTGGAAATCATGAAGAAATTAATTGTAACAACAGTAGCAGCACTTGGATTTTTAATCACGTCGTGTAATCAAATGGCGGAAAAAGTGAAAGAAGAAGCACAAAATACAGTTACACAAACCAATGAACAAGTTCAAAAAGTAATTGACGATTTAGGTTTAGTTTATGTAGAAGAAGGAGCTCAAAACATCATCACGTATGAAGAAGTGAACGCGGCACAACAAGCCTGGTGTGATGCTTTGGTGAAAATTGGTAAGTTAAAAGAAGAAGGCGGCGATTACAAAGCTTATGCAGAACAAGTTTTGACGGAAGCTTATAATTATGATAATGGAAAAGTATTCTTTAAGCCAACCTTAGCTTTTGGTGATCAAACCTTCAGAAACACAAAACAAGGTGCTTTAGCTTATTTTGTAGGAGGTGATTCGGAATTCCCAAACGACAAAGGTTTTGCTTTAAAACCATGGGTAAAGGCTCGTTATGACAATGCCGGAGAAAAAAATGAAGGAATTCAAATTTATGGTTCGGTTGCCATTACAATGGGAAATGTTTGGGTGACAGATAAAGAAGGTAACGAAGTTATGGTAGATAAAACGTGGGTTTTCAGAAAAGGGAAAGATGGTAAATTAAGAATTATTGTGCATAAATCTTCTTTGCCGTTTAGCCCGGGTACTTGATTGTTAGTTATTCTGGAAAAGGCCAAAAGTAAACATTCTTTTGGCCTTTTTATTTTTATATTTTAGGAGTTGAAATACGCAAGCAAACCTTTTTTTTTATAAAAAATTATTGGGTTGACTTATTAGCAACAGCAGTTATTTAGTCTTTATCGACCATATCTTTTAAATGCACTCGCAACGCTTTTACAGAAATACTAATTTCCCAAAACGAAATGCCTAACGAAATCAATAAGGCTAATAAACTTCCGCCAAAAAGAACAATACCGGGCAGGTGGTATTCAAAAAATAAGACCAGCATTGCAAACACCGACAAAAACAAACTCAACACACCGGCCAATTGCATATACCGAATCAACGTTAACCGTAGGTTTAAATTTGAAATTTCAATCAAAATGCTTTTGTTTTCTTTTTCATCATACGTTTTTTTTAAACCCCGTACAATTTGAGCAATGGTTAAAAAACGATTGGTATAAGCCAATAAAATCAACGAAGTTGCGGAAAAGAGTAGGGCGGGAGTTTCGATGGTAAGGGTCATTTTTTTGTTTCAGGTTTTAAGTTTGCTTCGCCAGTCGCCCTTTGGGCTCGTGTCAGGTTCAAAGTTCGTTAATTTTAAGTAAACCTTTGTCAAAGTTTTATACTTTGACAAAGGTTTAGAATTATTTGAGAACTTTAAAAATCTCAACCTCCTTTTTATGTTTTAAGGTTACTATTTCCGCTTCTCTATCCAAAATATAATCAATGTTCAAGTTGGTAATGTCGAAACTAATTTCAGTTATAAATCGGTTGGAAACATTTGAGTAGTTTGATTCTATTTCTTTAGTATCAGAAATAAGTTTTAACTCTTTTTCGGCACCTTGAAAGATTATTTCGCAACCTTCAAATGTTTTCATCTTCCTATTGCCAATAATGATAATGTCAAGAAAACTGTATTCTGAAAGTTCATTGATTTCTGCCCAAATGCCACCATTAATTGAAGATGCAATTTTTTCGCCTTTTACATTTTCAATTTTACTTTCTGTAACTGTATCAATATGATTTCTTTTAATGGCAGCCGGATTTCCCAAGTCTGCTAAAAGAAGATCTAATTTTTTTAGTAGATTCATTTGTTTGAATTCAATTGTTTTCAAATGTAATAATTTTCTAAACCTTTGTCAAAGTTTAAAGTATTTTAAAACAAAGCAATACTTTTAAATCTATTTCACACTCGGCCATATAACTGAGTCAAACTCAAAGTCAGATAATTTTGGTATGCTATTTTTTAAATAAGGATAATTATAGATTAAATTTTCATTTGATTCAGGATCTACTTTATTTATGTAGATTTTTTTATCTCGAAAATCAATCTGTCTAAAGTACCGAAAATAATCATTTTTATCATTTTCAGTGTAATTAAGTAAGTCAAAATCATAATTATCATAAACGAAACTAAAGTAATAGCCAATTTTATTTCGGTGAAAAAATAATTCAATTGAATTATCTTCTTCTTCATGCTTAAAAATTGCAACATAGAATTGCTCTGAATTATTCTCCACACTAGTTGATTCAAAAATTATTTTTTTTGAAGTACATTCATTAATGATTTCATTTTCATCGTAAAAATAAATTGTTATTTGTAAGGAAGTGTATTCTTCACCTTTTTCTAAAGTGCAATATGCTTTATCCAAAGAACTATTTTTATCAAAATCATAACTAAATTCTCTCACTCTTGAAATTCCATCCTGAGAAAAAGCAAATGACGTCGATAAAATGTAACAAAAAGCAAAAATATATTTCATTTCAAAAAGACTTTACATTACAATACGTCAAAAATCTTAAAATATTGTCATAAAAAAACCTGCAAGCTTTCACTCACAGGTTTTACTATTCACTAATCACTAATTACTAATCACTAATTACTAATCACTAATTACTAATCACTAATTACTTTTATTTAATCATCTCAAAACTCCTTTTCACAAAAGCCGTCAATTCTTCACCTTTCAACAAGCCTTGCGAGATTTTGGCTAAGTCCATCGCTTGTTTTACCAAATGCTCTTGAGCCGATTTGTCTTCTGTGGAAAGGATGGTTGTAGCTAAATTAGAATTGGTATTTACAACCAAATTATACATTTCCGGGAAATTACCCATACCAAACATTCCGCCACCTCCGGACTGACTCATTTCTTTCATGCGTCGCATAAATTCCGGTTGCGTAATCATGAATGGTGCGGCATTGCTGTCCATGGCTTCCAACTGAACGGTGTAGGTTGCTTTTGGAACCAATTCTTCTAAAACTGTTTTTAATTTGGTTGATTCTTCTTCCGATAATTTTGAAATTTGCGTGTCATCTTTCTGAATCAATTTGTCAATGTGATCTGAATCGACACGAACAAACGTCAAGTTTTCATTATCAGCTTCCAATTTTTGAATCAAATGCGAAACAATCGGACTGTCTAACAACAACACTTCATAGCCTTTTTCTTTGGCAATGTCGATGTATCCGTGTTGAGCTTCTTTGTTGGATGCATATAAAACCACCAATTTTCCGTTTTTGTCCGTTTGATTGGCGGCAAGTTTTTCTTTTAATTCCGCTAAAGTGAAAAATTTATCATCAACGGTTGGATACAATACAAAATCGCCTGCTTTTTCATAGAATTTAGGTTCAGAAAGCATTCCGTATTCCAACACGATTTTGATGTCATTCCATTTTTGTTCAAAATCTTCACGGTTTTCGTTGAATAATGATTTCAATTTATCGGCAACTTTTCGAGTAATGTAATTGGAAATCTTTTTCACATTACCATCCGATTGTAAATACGAACGCGAAACATTCAACGGAATATCCGGTGAATCAATTACACCGCGAAGCATCACTAAAAATTCAGGAACAATTCCTTCTACATTATCCGTTACATAAACCTGATTTTGGTATAATTGGATTTTATCTTTTTGAATTTGTAAATCCGCCGACATTTTCGGGAAATATAAAATCCCGGTCAAATTAAACGGATAATCCACGTTCAAGTGAATGCTGAACAACGGATCTTCAAATTGCATTGGGTACAATTCACGGTAAAATTCCTTGTAATCTTCATCTTTTAATTCTGTTGGAGCTTTTGTCCAAGCCGGAGTGGGGTTGTTGATGATGTTATCAACTTCAATTTCTTCCGATTTATAATCTTCAGGAGCATCTTCCGGTTTTGGAAGCGTTTCTTTTTTAGTTCCGAATTTAATTGGCACCGGCATGAATTTATTGTATTTTTTCAACAATTCACGGATTTTATAATCTTCTAAAAATTCTAAAGAATCTTCAGCAATGTGAAGGATTATTTCTGTACCCCGATCAGTTTTATCACTTGGAACTAAAGTGAATTCAGGACTCCCATCACAGGTCCAATGAGCAGCCGATTCGTCTTTATATGATTTGGTAATGATTTCCACTTTGGAAGCCACCATAAAAGCCGAATAAAAACCAAGGCCAAAATGTCCGATGATGCCTGAATCTTTGGCAGAATCTTTATATTTTTCTAAAAATTCTTCGGCACCGGAAAAGGCCACTTGGTTGATGTATTTTTCCACTTCCTCAGCAGTCATTCCCAAACCTTGATCGATGATGTGTAGTTTTTTATTCTCTTTGTCAATTTTAACTTCAATTTTTGGGTTGCCATATTCTACTTTGGCTTCACCGATTGAAGTTAAATGTTTTAGTTTTAAAGTAGCATCGGTTGCATTAGAAACCAATTCACGAAGAAAAATTTCGTGATCACTGTATAAAAACTTTTTAATTAAAGGAAAGATGTTTTCTACAGAAACATTAATTTTTCCGGTTGTCATATTTTGAATTTTAAGTTAAACATTATTGCTAAATCACTATGCAAAAGCAATACCATTTCTTAAAATATGACAAAATGACGTAGAACAAGTTTGACAAAAAAAGAAGTTAATTCCGCCTCATCACAAATCAATAGGTTTTATCTTTGCAGAGCTAACTTTTAAATTAGTGTAATATGAAAAAAATAATTTTTATTAGTCTTTTATCAGTGCTGATTTTGTCCTGTAAAACAAATACGGCAACAAAATTAGACAACAAAGCCGAAGTGGCTATGAAGGGAAATTGGATAATTGCGTCGGTTTCCTATCCCGGCTCAGAGTATATCAAAGTGAGTTCATTTGATATTGCTGATTCACAGTGTTTTGTAGGTAGCACATGGAAATTTGTTTCCAACAATAACAAAGGTGAAATGGCTCTAACCAAAGCAAGTTGCCCGGTTTTTAGTTCACCTATAACTTGGTTTGTAAACAAAGACGGGAATTTTGTTATGAAAGTATTGAATGCCGGAGAAAAAGCAAAGAAAGTCAAAGAAGGTTATGTCTTGAAAGTAGCGAATCAAACTGAAAATTCTTTTCAATTAGTGGATAGAATTACTGTTGGAGGTTCTATGGCAGATGTGGTTTATCAATTTCAAAAAGCAAATTAATTTTAAAAATAACAGATGATGAAAAAAATTATATCCATAAGTATTGTTGCTGTTTTTGCATTAGGTACACTTTTTACAAGTTGTGAAGCTGCAAAAAACACCAATAACACACAAAGAGGTGCCGGAATTGGTGTGGCTGCCGGAGCTGTAATAGGTGGAATCCTTGGTAATAATATCGGAAAAGGTGGAAATACAGCTCTTGGTGCTGTAATTGGAGGAGTTGTAGGAGGCACTGTTGGCGGTGTAATTGGAAACAAAATGGACAAACAAGCCAGAGAAATAGAACAAGCTTTACCAGGTGCAGAAGTAAATAGGGTGGAGGAAGGAATCGTAATGATTTTGGGTGAAAACTCGGTGAATTTTGAAATTTCTAAATCAGTGCTTACGCCAACAGCAAAAGCGAACTTAGATAAGTTGATTCCTGTTTTTCAAAGCTATGCAGACACTGATATCGTAATTTACGGTTATACCGACAGCACCGGACGTTTAGAATTTAATCAAAAACTATCCGAAGACCGAGCCGCTTCTGTGAGAAGTTATTTAGTTAGTAAAGGTTTAAATGCTTCAAGGTTTAAAACCAAAGGAATGGGGCCTAACGATCCCATCGACAGCAATGAAACCGTAGAAGGAAGAAGCAGAAATCGCAGGGTTGAGTTTACCATCACTGCCAACCAAAAAATGATTAAAGAAGCTGAACAAGAAGTGAAAAACTAATCATTTTCTCGAATGAATTAAGGCCATCATTACTGATGGTCTTTTTTTTTGAAAAAACTTTAACAAATATTTTGTTTAAATAATTTTGACAAAAGTTAAACAAAGTAGTATCTTTACATCAATAAATTATACCAATAATGACAACAACTAAAAAAGCAACCACAAAGAAAAAACCAATTACCGACGATCAAATTATAAGCATTTATATGGATCAGGTGTTGCAAAACAATGCCGAACCGAAGAATGTATACTTGTTTTGCCAAGAGAATAAAATTACCGAAGGTGATTTTTATGCTCATTATGGTTCGTTGGAAGCTTTGAAACAAGACATTTGGTTGAAATTTTTTGAAAATGTAAAAAATACGGTGGAGTCGGATGAGAACTATGACACTTATTCCAACAAAAATAAATTGCTCACGTTGTATTTTTCATTGATTGAAATATTGACATTAAATAGAAGCTATGTGGTCTTTGCTTTGAAAGAGGAAAAGAATATGTTGAAAAATTTGCAACAATTGAAGACTTTTCGAAACCACTTTAAAAGTTTTATCGTAGATATGATGAACACGCAAACTTCTGAAGAGGATTTTAAAGTCAATAAGATTGCAAAACCGCTCTATGTAGAAGGTGCTTGGGTAGAGTTCTTATTTATTCTGAAATTTTGGTTGGATGATACTTCCAGAGGATTTGAAAAAACCGATGTGATGATTGAAAAAGCAGTGAAAGCTACTTTTGATGTGTTAGACACCACTCCATTAGATAGTTTATTGGATTTGGGAAAATTTGTTTGGAAAGAAAAATTTAATTAACAGCACTCATTTGCGTGAGGGATAGCAGCGGAAAGCCCGGAAAGAGGAGGAACGACGATTGAGGACTTGCAGCGGATAGCCCGGCCCTTGTGGACACGCCCAAAAAAATATGAAAACATTAGACAAAATACCAACCAACAAAATTGAACGTGCGGGACAATTGGTGAAAACCGGCTTGAAAGTAGGAGGAAACTACATTGCCTATTACGGTGAAAAAGTGGTGAATCCGAGTTTGACTAAAGATAAATTGAACGAGAATAACGCAGAGGATATCTATGACGGACTTAAAAACCTGAAAGGGAGTGCATTGAAAGTGGCACAAATGCTGAGTATGGAGAAAAACATTATGCCGAGAGCGTATGTAGAAAAGTTTTCGCTGGCACAATTTTCGGTGCCGCCGTTGAGTGCTCCGTTGGTGAGAAAGACATTTAAAAATTATTTGGGAAAATATCCTGAACAACTATATGATTCGTTTACGCCTGATTCAATTAATGCGGCGAGCATCGGTCAGGTGCACAAAGCCGCAAAGGATGGGAAAAATCTTGCTGTGAAAATTCAATATCCGGGCGTGGCGGAAAGTATTAGTTCAGACCTGGCAATAGTGAAACCTTTTGCTATTAAGATGTTCAACCTCCAAGGAAAAGATTCGGAGAAATATTTCAAGGAGGTTGAGCATAAATTACTCGAGGAAACGGATTATGATTTAGAGCTAAAGCAAGGAAAATTTATAGCTGAAGCATGTGCGATGATTCCGAATTTGCGTTTTCCGAAATATTATGAAGAACTTTCTTCGAAGAGAATTTTAACGATGGATTGGATGGAAGGTGAGCATTTGTCTGAGTTTACTGCTCACAATGCAAACCGTGAAAAAGGTGATAAGTTGGGTCAAGCATTATGGGATTTTTATATGTTCCAAATGCACAGCTTGAAACAAGTGCATGCCGATCCGCATCCTGGAAATTTTTTGATTGATGAGAATGCGAATTTAATTGCGATTGATTTTGGTTGTATCAAACAAGTTCCGGAAGAGTTTTATGTACCGTATTTTGAATTGGCACGACCTGAAATCATTGGAAACCCAAAATTATTTAACGAAAAGTTATTTGAATTAGAAATATTGCGAACCGATGACTCACCCAAAGAAATTGAGTATTTCACCAAACTTTTTCATCAATTGTTGAGTTTGTTTACGCAACCGTTTCATGGCGATTTCTTTGATTTTTCTGATGAAGAATTTTTTGGAAGCATTGCCAAAATGGGTGAGGAGTTCTCGAAAGACACGCAATTGCGAAAAATGAATGGAAACAGAGGTTCAAAACATTTTTTATACATTAACAGAACGTTCTTTGGTTTATATAATCTTTTGCACGATTTAAAAGCAAGAGTAAACACCAAAGACTACGAAAAATACATTGCCAACTAATTTTTAGTTGTTTATATAAAGTTTGTTTATTTATTGGTTAGGTTGACAAGAGCGACACTCCACGTTTGAGTTTGTCGCTCTTGTTCTTTTTTTAGAAATTCATAAATAACGTAATTTTGAATGGAACGCGTATTGAACGGATGAAATTGATTCAATCGGGTTTTGATAGTTTTGATATAATAGATGAAAATGGATTTACTTAGTATTTTTTTTCTTTGAAACACTAATTTACCAAAAATCTCCTCCGATTGACTAATTGCCCGATTAATTACCCAACGCCCAAACCAACGCTTTCTCTTTTGTAGCCCGATAAATCGTATGATGCTTTTCCTTTGGTTCGTTAGAAAACGTCCATTTTAAGTTAGCAGGATTTAACTCAGTCAGGATTTTCGCTAATTCTTTTGTGTGTTTTGCAATGTCTTTCGCATTGGAACCGGCAAACCAAAACTGTTTCGGTGAGGCAGGAAATTGAGCTAAGTTGGTTTTTGCAGTTTTTACCAACTGTTGATTATTCCACCATAACGAAGGATCCATCGCAATATAAAAATCAAACATCTCAGGATGGTTAAATAGTGTTTCCACAATAAAAAGTCCAGCAAGTGATTCGCCAATGATTCCTTTTTCAGCTTTGGTGCGGTAACGTTTGTCAATTTCTTTAAAAAGTTCTACTGTAATAAATTCTCTAAACTTTTCGGCACCGCCAATCACAGGTGCAATTTTCTTGTCTTCTTCCACTTCGGTTGGACAGGAAAGGTCTCTGCGACGCACTGTGTTTTCAATGCCAACCAAAATAACCGGTTTGATGCGTTTGCTTGCGATAAGTTCTGCCAACGTATTGGCGATATGCGGAAAATCTTCTTTGATGCCACCATCCGGCATATATAAAACGGTGAGTGAGTCACTACTTGTTTTATAATTTGGTGGTGTCCACACATTAATTGTACGGGTTTCATTCAGGATTTTGGATTCTATCGTAAACGAATCGTGTGTTGGAATCGGATCCTGCGGTTGAGCATTGTTTTGACAAGCGAGTAGTAAAAAATAAGCTATTAGTAAGGCATAAAGGTTTTTCATGGTTTATAATTTTATACAGGAAAAAAGTATTTTTTAAACCCCAAACTGCATTAAATGATGATCCAAATGTTTGTAGAATAAAACATTCCACTCCTTGGAAGTCATTTTTCCAAACGAGTGGTTTTCCTTTCCTTCAAAATACGATTCGCCCAATTCTTGACATTTGCGAACATAATTGATGAGTTTTACTTTTTCTGCTTCAAAATCTTTTGAACCAACCACAACAAACTCAGGAGAAGTTCGACTGTTTTTGGGATAAGGTTTTTCTCCCGTGACCATTTTTTTTACGAAAGTCTTCAACATAAATCCCATTAAAAAACCGGGTTTTTTAAACTTTTCGGGTTCAAAAGTATAAGAATAAGCCACGTTGCAGTGAGCTAACATTTGGTCGGCACTCATTTTTCCCCACAATGGTTGCTGGGTTGGAGTGAGTTGATTAATGCGGTTAATGAATTGTTGGGTTACTTCTTGACTAAAAATATTTTTTATCATGATATTATAGTTTTATTTTTTTCTAAATCATTCAATAGAAACAACGATGATTAGCTAAACTATCGGTGTTGGTCAATCAAGATATTATTCCCGTCTGGGTCGGTTAATGTAATATGAGCAGGACCGTTTGTATTTGGTTCTGTTTCAGAGGTTAAGGTTATGCCGTGACTTTTTAAATGTTGCTGAATGGCTCTAACATCATCAAATGATTCAAGGTTTTGAGCATTTTCATCCCAACCCGGATTAAAAGTAATAATATTGTTTTCAAACATTCCTTCAAATAAACCAATAATGGCGTTCCCGTTTTTTAGGATTAACCATTTTTGGTTAATATCTCCGCCTAAGCTGGAAAATCCTAAACTTTCGTAAAATTCTTTAGATTTTTGAATGTCTTTCACCGCAAGACTTATTGAAAAAGCTCCTAGTTTCATAATTGTTTATATTTTGGTTTGTTATTCAAATATAACAATTTTAGTTTTTACTTTTTCGCTATTACAATGGTATGAATATCAAATTTTGTTTCCGAAATTTTATACTTCACCTTAAACGTTTTTATTTCTCCAAATTGAAAACGATTCAATTGTTCTAAAATGTCGTCTAATTTGTGGTAATAAAAATAAACGCGTCCGCCGCTACCCACTTTAAAATCAGATTTTTCAGGATCGCCTTCTACAAAACTTAAATAAATCAAGCCATTTTCGTTTAATAAGTTATATGTGTCAGCAATTAGTTCGTTGCACTCCTTTTGCGACAAATAGGGAATACAAAACCCACCAATAATGCCGTCATAGTTTGTGTCAAGTGTGTGAATGTCTCGGCTATCCATTACCGCAAAATCTGCTGTTGGGTTGTTTTGCTTTGCTAGTTCTATCATATTGGGTGCAATATCAATTCCAAATATGTCAAAGTCCGGTCTTTTTGACAGAATATATTTCGTGATGTTGCCTGGTCCGCAACCAATTTCCAACAGTTTGGCTTTGGGTTTGTCAATTGTTTTACAAATATAATCGTAAGTATCATTATACAAGTCTAATTCCATAAACTTGTCTTGGTATAGTGAAGCAATGTTGTTCCAAGTGTGAAATGTTTCCTTGTATTTGTCCATTGTTTGGTGTTTTACTTTCTTTTTAAAGATAGAAAATGGTTGAATAGTTTGGAGGGCAGGAGCTAAAGTTTGCACTAGCGTTGGTTATTCTAGCTTTGAAAAGGCATCATAGCTTAAAAAGTCCTTTCTGCTTATGGTAAATAATGGTGCTCCGTTTTCATCCAAAATGATGCCTATAGTTTCGTCATTTTTTGGAAAATAAATTTGGTATTTCGCACCATTGTTTAGTAAGATAGTATAGTTGTCAATTGTTCTTTCAGTTGATCCCTGATGACCCATACCGGTTTGAATAAAAGTATGTTGAACTGTATTTCCTGAAATCTCTTTTATAGTAATTTTTTTTTGCAAAAAAGTAATTTCATATTTGTCTCCATCTAAGTTAACTGCTTTCCATTTGCCTTGATAATCTTCAGAGCTTCCGCAAGAGTATAGTAAGAGAAGTAAACAGTTCACTAAAACTAATTTTATTTTTTCCATGGTATAATTTAAAAATTATGTATAATATAAAGTACACTTTTCTGGTTTGAGTGTCACACTCATAAACAATTTGTTTATTAAATACTTTCAAAGATAGAAAATAGTTGCATAAGTTGGGTTGGTTTATTGCGAGGTATGGAGACATCTTTGAGCGGGGAGACTTACCTAAATACCAAAGCCCTATCAAAAGTATAGATAGTGTATGACTAATGTATGAATTGCAGTAAATTAAACAGAGTTTATCGTCTTTTTTAAAAACAATAGGTAGAGGATAAAATATAAACCCGATGACCATGCATACACATGGTCATACAGTTTCGGGTTTACTAAATTGGAAGTAAGTTACTTTAAAGGGCTTCCAAAAAATGAACTTTTGCTACACTATTCTCAGGTAAAACAGTTGTAGTTATCTAATTTGTTGTACTTCAAAGAAAGTTTTAGTCGCAAACGAGTCGATGGCTACAGTAGGTTGGTAGTTTTGTACATAAATTTCCACAGTACCGCCAGCGGCTAAGTTCACCATACAATTAATGTTTCTGTGTACAGGACCATTGCCGTAATGGTTTCCGGTAGTTTCTTGATATAATGTACCGTTAACATACACACCAATAGAATAGAATTGGCCATTACTTTGGTTATCTGTATGAAATCCGGCATTTACTTGATAGATTCCGGCAGTAGCAGCCGTAAATGTACCGCCTGCAAATTCTGATTTTGTATCAATAACCGTTGTATCAAAATTTATTTTTTCCCATCCTGTTGTTCCCAACGCCTGATTGGCACTCAATCTAATCCGCATAGCAGAAAGTGTTGTCAATGGATAAGGAACCCAAGAAGCATTTCCGGCAGCATCACTTTGCAAAATATAATTTGCTGTAGCTCCGTTCGTCATTTGTAGAGTGGTGGTAGTGGTGTTTCCGGCAACGGTTACACTGGTGCCATTGTCGGTGATAATTCCATCTACTAAGCTAGTACCATTCCATTTCGGAACAGCATTTGCCGTTACAGAAGATACTTGTGGATCGGCTTCAGTAATTGCCAATGTTGCAGGATCTACCCAAGTAGCATTACCGATTGCATTACTTTGCAAAATATAATTAGCTGTAGCTCCGTTTGTCATTTGTAATGTAGTAGTAGTGGTATTTCCGGCAACGGTTACACTGGTGCCATTGTCGGTGATAATTCCATCTACTAAGCTAGTACCATTCCATTTCGGTACTGCATTTGCCGTAACAGAGGATACTTGTGGATCGGTTTCGGTAACGGTCAATGCACTTGGGTTTACCCAAGATAATACCCCCGTTGCATTGGTTTGCAAGATTTGAGTATCAGCTCCTCGAGCCACCGGAAATTGATAACCTGTTCCGGCAGGATCGCCAATTTGAAAAGTACTGTTTGTTCGCAGAATTCTGGAAGGAGCAAACTCACCATAAATCAACGATGTAGCGGGGGTTGTATTTGAATTGGAAATGTATAATTTATTTGAACCAGCTTCTGCCAAACCTGCTTGATAGCCAATGCCCACATTTCCTGATCCGGCCGCCACGTTTTGCAAAGCACTATGTCCAACAGCGGTATTATTTGTTCCGGTAGTGTTTGTGAGTGCGTTGTATCCAATAGCAACGCTTCTTGCAGTAGCTGAATTAGCATCCAAAGCATTTGCACCAACGGCTGTATTTTGAGTTCCTGTTGAAAAGGCACCAGCATTAAATCCAACAAATGTACCATCAGAAGAAGTGGCGGCAAAACCGGCATCTCTTCCGATTGCCGTGTTTCTGGATCCGGTGCTGTTATCATTCAAAGCTCCTGCACCAACGGCTGTATTATTTGTAGCACCGGCATTGCCTTGTGAGGCATTCCAACCGATTGCTGTATTACTTGAACCGGAATTATTAAATAACGCATGCCATCCAACAGCGGTAGAGTTACTTGCAGCAGAAGTAGTTCCAAACATAGCTTCCCAACCAATTACGGTGTTTTGATTTCCGTTGTTTCTTCCAAGTGAACGTTCTCCGATAGCTACATTTTGTGCTCCTGTTGTAGCAGCTTGATGGGCTTGATAACCCATCGAAGTATTTGAAGCTCCGGTTGTAAGAGCGGTTGATGCTTGTGTTCCTACTGCGGTATTAAAACTTGCTCTATTATTATTTAAGGCTTGAAATCCTAACGCGGTGTTGTCTGATCCTACTAAATTGTTTCGTAAGGCTTGAAAACCAACTCCGGTATTGTTACTTGCTGTGGTGTTTCCCCGCATGGCTTCAAAACCAACGCCGGTGTTGTTGTTTCCGCTAGAGTTTGTTCGTAATGCTTCAAATCCAAGAGCCGAGTTGGCACTTCCTGTGTTTAATGTTAATGCACTGTTTCCAACTCCTGTGTTTTGAATTCCTGTAGTGTTTGTAGCTAATGACGCGTTTCCAACAGCAACATTATTAGCTCCTGTATTAAGTAATAAAGCATTATTACCAAAAGCAGTGCTATTGGAGGCTGTTCCGGCAGTTAATGCTCCCACACCAAATGAGGTGCTAGTTGTGGCTATTTTTCCGGCAGCAACATTATTTCTTCTGAATGCTACATCTACATTGTTTCCTGCAGCTGTTCCCATAAAGTTAACATTGTCAACAATGTCGGTATTTCCTGTAATTTGCCAGCCTGAACCTCCTGTGGCTAATCTTATCCAAGGGCCTGTAGCCGAGCTTAGATAATAAAATCCCGGGGTTACATCGCCGGTTGTGGCGGTGTTATAAACCAATTCAGAAGCCGTTCCTGTTAAAACGGTTACCGTTGTTGTATTTACCAATGCTACTCGGGGAATCAATAAACCTTCGTTGGTAGAAGTGATGTCTAAAGCAGCATCGGGAGCGGTTGTACCGATTCCAACTTGTGCCTTAAGACAGTTTACAGATGAGATAATAAAAAATGTAGCGAGTAAGATTTTAATGTTTTTCATAACTGTTTTTGTTTTCACTTTTCGTGACATGCTCTCTTTTGCTTTTGATGATAAAGGAATAATTCGTAAAATATACAAATTAAAAAATACCTCTCAGTAAAGAGAGGCATTTTTAATTTGCTTTATTTTTTAGAACTTATTGTTTCACTACACGTACGGTTCTCGTTTCTTCACCTTGTGTTACAATCACGTTGTAAACACCTGATGGGTAACGATCACCGAATTGGTAGTTACTTGCATCTTGAGCTTTCACTTCTTTCACTTCTAAAAGTCTTCCTGTCATGTCATACACAGTCAAGCTAACAGTTTCAGTATTTGAAGTTCTCACATCAATGGCAAAACTTGAAGTAAATGGGTTTGGATAAGCAATGGCTTTGAACTCATTTGAAGCACCCTCATCCATTCTTGTAACTTCATCTGTTCGTCCAACTC
>NZ_JBIIVK010000083.1:0-7616 GCF_044339515.1 Flavobacterium sp. | reverse complement strand
CTCTTAAACAAATTCCATTGTTTATTAAAGCAGGATTTAGAACTGAAATAATCAGTCTTGACCTAGATCCTGATGATTTTACGCGTGAGTACAAGGAAGTTATTACTCTGTCTGAAGGATTAAACAACATGTTTAATCAACCCAATGTCAGAAAAGATGGTTTCCAGTTGCTGATTGAAGACAAACTTCAAGGCACTGAAATCGATATTTCATTTGAAGCAAAATACCTATGCGAAATTATAGCAGCTATTCAAGACGATTACCTGGTGGAAGTCTATAAAAAATGGTTATCAAAAGAAAGCAAGATTTCTTTAACCATTATTAAAAACTGGATAAAAGAAGCAAAAGACAACTTAATTGAGGTAAACGTTGAAGAATTTTGGCCGGAATATGAATTACCAAAGTCTGTCAAAATACCATTTTCACAACTGGAAAAAGATGTAAAACAGTACGGAATGTTCATGGCTAACAATAAAATTTGGATGACTACAGACGAAGGAAGTGATGGCAAAACCCATTTTACAGCGAAGTCGAATTTTGAAATTGAAGTATTGCAGCACATGAACGACGAAAAATTTCCTATGAAATTAATGCGTATTAAAAACATTCATGGCTTAGAGAAAATATTTGACACACCTTCAGAGAACCTTAACACACCACAATCTTTTGATAATACCGTAACCGGTCATGGTAATTTTAGGTTTGATGGAAACCGTGCCGATTTGCTTCGGCTTAGAACATTTCTTTTTGACAAAATGGGCAACGGCCGTAAGATAGATGTATTAGGATGGCAACCTGATGGAAGCTTTTGGTGTTGGAACAATAAGATTACATTAGAAGACGGCTCAGAAGTTCCGATGAATGAGCATGGAATATTTGTAATTGGTGAAACTCATTTTTACGTACCATCAGCCAATCAAATTTATAAAAACAACAGCTTTAAATACGATGCTCAAAAGCGTTTTCGCGTAATTCACAACAACGTTTCTTTCGAAACATTTGCATTAAAAGTTAAACAAGTTCACCGTGAGCACGCTATTTCATCGCTTCTTTTCGCAGTAGCTTCCCTGTTCCAAGATATAGTTGTAGAAAAACTGAATAACTTTCCTATTCTGTTTTTTTACGGACCAGGTTCTTCAGGGAAAGATGAATTGGCAGCAATCGTTCAAAGCTTCGTAGGAGTTCCGCAAACCGCTATTAACTTAGAAGGTCAAGTTTCTACGGTGAAAGCACAGGTACGTGAGTTTGCTCAATTCAGAAATGGAATTTCGCAATTGTCGGAATATAAAACCGGCAATCCGCAACTGGATGGAATGCTTAAAGCTCTATGGGATCGTCGCGGATATAAAAGGGGAAACATTGAAAGCCACGTAGGAACCGAAAGTATTCCGATTGAAAGCTCCGCCATTTTAACCGGTAATCAATTCCCTAACGAAGAACCATTGATCCTTCGTTTGATTTGGAATGAAATGACTAAAAACGAATTCAACCAGGACGAAATGAAATCGTTTGACGAATTGCGTGATATACGTGAAAAAGGTGTTTCAGGGTATTCAGATGAATTTTTCAGACACAGAAAATTAGTTGTTGAACAGTTTGAAAAACAACAGCGGAATTGGAAAGGAATTTTAAGCGAAAATTTCCCTGATGCTAAATCAAGGATTATAAGCAACCTTTCTATTCTGTCTTCGTTCTACAGCATTTTTAAAGACATCGTGAATTTTCCTTTTACGCAAAACGAAATGATGGAGCATTTCAGAAAAGGAATAGATCAGCAGATACGAAAAATAAACTCAGCATCGATACTCAACCGTTTTTGGGATTGTTTTATTGCCGGTTTACGAGGTCCAAGAGAAACCAGAATTCAGCAAGGTTATATTGTTTCAACCGAAGGAAACAATCTATACATCCAATGGACACATTGTTACAATAAAATTCAAACAGAATGGATTGCACGTTACAGAGAGTTGGCACCAAGCAAAACAGTTTTTAAAGAACAAATAGAAAAATCAGGGGCATTTGTAGAAGATTTAAGTGTATGGACTTTTGGAGAAGGACGTAACGGACACAGAAGCTCGGCGATGGTTATAAATCTTGACAGATTAAACGAGGACATTAAAACAGATATTGTCAATTCAATTCTGTATCAGATAAACGAAGGTTCGTTGTGGGAACAAAAGAAAACAGAGGCTGTAACAGAGCCAATTCTATCGGAAAATCCGACGCTTGATTTGCCTTTTTGATTTTTCCCCTGCAACCCCTTAAAAAAAATAAAATGTATAAAGATAGCTGGCGACCCTTAAAAAAACTCTCAACTTTCTCAACATAGTTAAAATGTTGTTTTTCAAGTTTTTAATGTTGAGAAAAGTGTTGAGAATGTTGTAGAAAGTTGAGAAAAAGAAATGAGTTTCTGCAACATTCTCAACATAAAAAAAGGTAAGTTGTTGAAAATCAAGGAGTGAGAAGTTGAGAAAATAAAAACCCATTTTCAGTTAAAAAGAACGAAAAAAAAATTTTTTTTTATGAAGACAATAAAAATTAGAGGAGGTTTAAGATTAGCATCTTTTCAAGATGTTTTTCATAATCAAATTCCAATAGCAAATAAAATGCTTTTTATGAAAGATCATCTTACGCATGAATTTGAAGGGGTTTATATTATTCCTGAAATCTGTGTGGTTCCATTAAACTATACTGAATTAGCGGAGCAAAACTTATGGAAAGCATCTAACCAAGCTACCTTGAGAGAACTACGAAACGGTTTAATTAATCATCAATTTTATGTTTTATCAGAAAAATATAATGCTCTGGAATACAATTTTAAACTGGAATTAAAACCAGCTGAAGAGTTTGATTTTTATGGAGGACCCAAAACCATAAAACCGAATGTGCTGTATTTTACAAAAACTTCACTAAATCAGGTTTCCGGTCCATTCTATATGAAACCAGGTGCGGACTATAATTATGTTATGAATGCCATCGAAAATGACAAGTTATATGTTCCTACCAAAAAACAAAATTTTGAACCTTATGTAGTGCAAGTAGCATCATAAAAAATTTAATTTAAAATAAAGCAAAATGTATAGTTATTCAGAATTAAAAGCGATTTGGAAAAATTGTAACACTGGTGAAGAATGGGATTATTGCTTAGGAATATTTTCAGAACTATTAGATGATCCTGAGTTTTTAAAAAAAACAAATCCGGATTGGCAAAAGAATTTTCAAAAACAATCCTTAAAGCAGCTTAACAAACTGATAGCGATCGGAAAAGCATAAACAGAATCAATTTAAATTATTACATATGAACATCTCGCATTTCTTTTTTCAGCTGAGCTACAGCACAGCTTTAAAAAACAAGCTTCAGCAAGAAGCTTATCAGTACCTTAAAAGCTTGAATCAAAACGTGATTCACGCTGACGACATCCAACAAGCTCAAAAAATCATTTTAGAAGAGCTGGAAAAAATCAATCAGAAATATCCGCGATGCAAAGCGTTGAACGTTTCTTTCAACGATAGAAGTCAACGCGAAATGGATAATAAAATTTATCTCTCCGGTTTTCCTGAAGTAACCTTCCACATCATCCCCGGAGAACTCAAACACATGAGCTGTTTACCTTATAAATCACTTTCAAATAATTAATCATGGCTAAAAGAAAATACGCCCGAATGGGAGAAAAAGAAAACGGTTACGAATGCACAAAGCGTTCATGTAAATGGCAAGGACTTGATAGTGAAAAAGCATTAAAAAAAAGAAATGAAAATCAAACAGATCATGTATGCCCAAAATGTGGAAATAATGAATTCTATGGACTTTTAAATTATAAAAAACAATAACATGAAAAAACTAAAATTAATCTTCTGTCAAGCCTTTAGTGATTACAAAGGCACAGATATATATCACATTGATGAAATCACACACGCTACCTTCAAAGGTCGTGAGCTCTTTAATTTCTGTGAACTGTATGCCGGCCGTGCCGAGTATGCTTACGGAAAAAAACACCGTCGTATTGCGTTTGCAAAAGGACTTCTTCTCGGGTTGGTAATTGGTGTAATCGTTTATTTTTTGAAGTGATGAACTTCACAGCCACTTACACCGGAACGGATGACTCACTTTGGAAGAATGGTAAAACCTACCAGCTCTTCCTGAACCGTAACTCAATGATGGTTTACCAAGCCGGAACTACCATCGTAAAAACCTACCGAAGTCTGCATGACTTTCTGAGCGATTTTAATTTGATAATAAATAATAAGTAACCATGCTAACCGTAAACAAAGACCAAACCCCGCAATTGCTTGAAAATGCTTTTAGCACTTCGTTTTTATTTGAAGAACGATTTTTTACAGTTGGAAATAAAGAATGCTTCACTTCTTTATTATGTGACATTATGAAAAAACTTCGTGATTTAAGATTTTACAATACTTGTGATGTTTTAAAAAGACCATTAAAAGTAACCTCAATTGCATTGCATAGAGGAAATAATTTCATAGCACATTGCAAAATTGAAAATACAGAAGATTTCTTTTATTTAAACACTCATTATTTAGCACTACTAAAATGAGTGCTAACGTTTTCCCAGCTTTGCGAGGTTGCGACCTCAAAACCTAAATTTTACAAACACAAAACACACTTAAAATTATGACTAAAGTTTCCAAAAAATCACAGAACAAGCAATCTTGCAAAACTGGTGTTAGTGGAAGTCGTTTTGTTCCAATGCTGTTTTCAACGCCAATGGTTCAAGCGATATTAAATAAAACTAAAACTGAAACTAGAAGAGCTCAAGGTTTAGAAAAAATAAATGAAAATCCTGATAATTATATTTATAAAGGGATTTCAGCTAATAATAAATATCATTTATTTACTAATGTTAATGAGCCAAAAGGAATTAATTATACAGAATCTACAGAATCTATAGAATCAAAAATAAAAATTAATGATATTATTTGGGTTCGTGAAACATTTTCTAATGGTTGCATAGAAAACGGCAAAAACACAGGTTTTAGATATAAAGCCGATGATGAAAGTTTTAATGTAAAATGGAAACCATCTTTATTTATGCCGAAAGATGCTTGTAGAATTTTCTTAAAATGTGTTTCGGTTCACGTTGAAAGACTGCAAGATATTGATGAACAAAGTGCAATGAATGAGGGAATTATGAAACAAAAAACTATGATAAAAGACTGCAACGGTAATTCTGTTTATATTTATGGTGCTACACATTATGCTATGAATGGAGCTTGGTCCGGATGTCATAAATCTGCTATTTCTGCATTTAGGAGTTTATGGTATGAAATAAATGGTTTTGAAAGTTGGAATAAAAACCTTTTTGTTTGGGTCTATAAATTTGAACGCATTGAGCGTCCTCACGATTTCCACTAATTTAATAATATCATTCTGTTTAGTTTATTTTCTAAACATTGTGTTTTTAGCGTCTGTTTGGTTAAGCTGTTGCACAACGTTCGAGTGCTTTATTTAGTGGCTTGATTTCAAGAACAAGCCACTAAAACACAAAACAAAGATTGAAGCCAACAGCGGTTTTTCCGCAGGAAAAACCTAACCCAAGCCATTGAATAAAACACGTGTTAACTGATGGCTTAATATTTATAAAATTATGAAAAACACTTTTAATACTTTAAGAAAAAAAGAAAGAGGAAAATTTCCATACATAGTAATAGATGAAAATGGAGTTCAAAAATATTTGTTTGAAGTAACTAAAAAAACTTCTCTTTCTGAAATAATTGACATTGAGCAATTATTTAATGATGATGAATTAATATTTGCATCGACTGATTTGGATTTTTCCAATCATACTTCAACAATTGATGCTTGTAATATTTACGAAGTTGGAGATAGAAAATTAAGACCATTTTACTTTTACTCAAATGGCTTTTTTTCTCCAACAGTTGTAAAAGAGTTAACTGATCCAAGAGGTGGAAAATATAAACGGCTTTGGCTTAAAACTGGTTTTGTCGATTTAAAAATGGTTTCGACATCTACGTCAAAAGCTATCAGTTAACGTACGTTGGATTATTGTCGTCAGGTGGCGACAAACACAAAACCATAAATCGATTAATCACTAAAAATAACAAGAAATGACAAAACATTCAGAGAATACCGAATCCGCCACTTGCGACAATAATGTGTTAGCAGATGGTATTATAGAAAAAGCTATTGAATTACTTCCTACTTGTTTTTACGAGCCAAATCATACAGGTTTTTTTGTAAAGCAAGATGATAAAGATATGGGAAATGAAGATTTCTGCGAAGCTTGTATTGATGATGCTGTTTTAGAAGCTAAAAACAATAATAAAGCAAGACGTAATGAAATTTTAGATAAATACAAACAAATTGAAGAAACAGGATTTTACAACGGCAAAGATTGTAGTCATTATCCAAAAGAGTTAATTGCATCATCTAAAAAATCAGAATTAAAAAAATTTCCAAAAAAATCAAAATTCACATACGAAGGACACGACCCTGATTTTAGTGGTGGAGAAAGTGAACCAAAAAGTTGCGCTGATTGTGGTCATTATTTTTATACAAATTTTGAGCCTGATGAAGAATGTGCAAATAGATTACTTGAAGATTTGAACGATGGGGATTTATTTAAAGATGATTATAAAGAATCATTAAAATGGAAATTAGAAATCGCTTTTGGAAATTACGATTATTGCGATTCTGATGTAAAAGAAATTTTAGTTAAATGTGCTGAAATTGTCATTAAAACCTACTCGTCTGATACTATCTGCTAACGTTCGAGTGCTTTGCTTCAGTTGTGCCTAACCGCAAACTACTTTCGGCACAATTGAGCAAAACACTTGTTAGTGTATAGCCGTTTAATTTAAAATATATAAAAAATGCCAAAACAGAAAAAGCTACAAGATTTAAACCATAAAATTAGTACGGAAAACATACTAAAATGTTTATGGGCAATTAGAGATAAAGACCAATTTTATTTTATCTCTTATGGAACTGAAATGATTAATAATTTAATAAAACAACAAAATGGAAAAGTTAGGTGAAGCAATTGTATTTTTATGCATAGTATGTGTATTAATATTTTGGGGAGGTTATGAATTAGTAGATTGGCTTTTTATTGACGATTCAATAAGAAGTGAAAAAATTATCGAACCTGAAATTGAATTAGTAGTAAAAGACAATGTAGTAGATACTATTTACGTTTATCGTCATCCTTAAAAGCTCTACTACGGTTTACACTAACGTTATGTGGCTACACGATTTTGCCAAATATACAAAATTAAGTTTTGGTTAAGCAATGAATAAAACAAGTACAAAACAAACATTAAATAACTCCAGAAGTGGCAATATTGTGTAACCACTGTTATCACTTCGGCTTTTAAAAACACAAAAATTATGACAACAGATGAAATGTTAATTGAAATTGTAAAGTACAATTATAAAACCGCTGGTTTTCCTTATGTTTTTATGGACTATTCACAATTTAGAAAAACTTGGTCTATTACTTGGAGAAATCCAGTTGATTTTGTTAATCAAGACACAAGAGAAGGAAAAAATCCAAATGAAGCTTGTAAAAAAGCACTTGAATTTATAAAAAGTAATCCGAGTATTTTTAGCCGTTCCAACCAAGCTGAGTGATAAC
>NZ_JBIIVK010000039.1:0-36568 GCF_044339515.1 Flavobacterium sp. | reverse complement strand
CTAGAAAAATAACTACTTTTACTCATCGTTTTTTTTGTTTTGCAACTCTAAATTACGATAAGTTTTAAGAAGCCATTAATTTGGCTTCTTTTTTATTTATTTTTTATCGGACAACATTGATTTAAAATAAGAATTTAAACTTTAATCAAACAAAAAAACCTTAGTTGAATAAGGTTTTAAAAAATCTATTTTTACTTCTCTCTAATATAAATATCAATCGGCACCCCTGAAAAATCCCAGTTTTCACGGATTTTATTTTCTAAAAAGCGTTTGTAAGGTTCTTTTACATACTGTGGTAAATTGGCAAAAAACACAAACTGAGGTGTTGGCGTTGGCAATTGCATACAGTATTTAATTTTTACATATTTCCCTTTTAAAGCTGGTGGAGGATACGCTTCAATGAGCTTTAACATGTGGTCATTGAACTTTGAAGTCGCAATACGTTGCTTTCTGTTTTCATAAACTTTTACAGTCTCTTCTAAGGCTTTCAACAACCTTTGCTTTGTTAAAGCAGAAACAAATAAAATAGTGACATCCGTAAAAGGTTCTAACTCTTTTCTGATTTTCGCTTCGTAATCGCAAGTAGACATCGTGTCTTTTTCAACCAAATCCCACTTATTGACTAAGATGATAATACCTTTTCGGTTTTTAGCGGCTAACCAGAAGATACTTTGGTCTTGACCTTCAAAACCACGGGTGGCATCAATCATTAAAACACAAACATCCGAATGTTCGATAGCACGTACTGAACGCATCACAGAATAAAACTCCAAGTCTTCTTTTACTTTTGCTTTACGTCGAATACCGGCTGTATCCACCAAGTTAAATTCGAATCCGAAACGGTTGTATTTCGTGTCAATAGAATCACGTGTTGTTCCGGCAATATCGGTCACAATATAACGATCAACGCCAATCAAAGCATTGATAAAACTTGATTTTCCGGCATTGGGACGACCCACTACGGCAAAACGAGGTAATTCTAACTCTTCCTGCGTGGGTTCGGGTTTGTTTGGAAAAACTTTAATTAATTCGTCCAGTAACTCACCAGTTCCACTACCTGACGTACTGGAAATAGTGATATAATCACCTAAACCAAGGTTGTAGAATTCATAAGCATCTTTTTCACGCATGGCATTATCCACTTTGTTTACCACTACAATAACCGGTTTGGTGATTTTTCGAAGTAATTTAGCCACTTCATCGTCCATAGGTGTGATGCCTTCTTCTACATCCACTACAAACATGATAACATCCGCCTCATCAATAGCTAACTCTACTTGTTTGCGAATTTCAGCTTCAAAAATATCGTCTGAACCTTTGATATAACCACCAGTATCGATTACCGAAAATTCTTTTCCGTTCCATTCGCTCTTTCCATAATTTCGGTCTCGGGTAACACCACTCACCGAATCTACAATCGCTTCTCTACGTTTGATTAAACGGTTAAAAAGTGTTGATTTTCCAACGTTTGGTCTTCCTACAATGGCCACAATAGTACTCATAATTCCAATTCTAAATATTTTGCAAAGGTAGTCTTTTTTGTTTGAAGTTTAAAGGTTGATTTGAAGTGCTTTAATTTGTTTGGAGCAGGGTTTGCGTCAAGGATGGAAGTGGAACACTTTTTCCCTAATTGGCTAGTTTGTTAGATTGTTCAAATATTGGATTGTTGATTAGTCTAAAAATAATATGGTTTGTTTTCCGTTTAAAGTATTATTTCGTAAATTAGTATTCAATTTTACTCCCATTTGTATGAATTTAGATGACCAATTACCGTTGCGGTATCGATTTGATAAAGTGGTAACGAAATCTTATGATTCGATTTTAGCCAGTTGCGAAAAATTGAAAGAAACGGTTGAACCGGATTATAAAATCAAGATTTCGGGTCATCATATTTGGTTGCACATTGGATTGTTACACCGTGAAAAACATTCGCCTCATTTGCATTTAGAAATTGAAAAAATGGAAGACGGCAATACTTTTATTCGCGGTTTATTTGGTCCGGACCCTGTGTTGTGGACTTTATTTATGTTTCTTCACTTTGTAGTAGGTGGAATTTTTGTTATTTTTACAGTCATTGCGTTTTCAAAATGGTCGCTGGATCAATCATACAAATTTGATTTATTGGTGATGTTTGCCATGGTAAATGCTTGGTTTTTGCTTTATTTTGTTGCACGATTGAATCGGAAAAAAGGGTTGAAACAAGCAAGGGAATTGGAGGTGTTGATGGAGAAAATTTTGGAGTAATTTTTTTCTTTTAACCACGAAGAACACAAGGATGGCACCAGGAACAGAAGGTCGCTTCGTTCTATTTTTATTGGAACACGGATTTGGCGGATTGATTGGATTTTCGCGGATTTGATAGCTTTGGTGTAATGGATTTAAAGGGATTCTTTTTGAGAACACTTTCTTCTTTAACAATTCTCAACTTGAAACCTGAAACCTGAAACTTTTAACCCGCAACCTTTACTTCTGATTATACCCCAACCTCCTCAATTGAAACGCATTACTACGCCAATCTTTACTCACTTTCACAAAGAGTTCGATGTGGATTTGTTTACCGAAGAATTTTTCTAAATCTTCCCGGGCTTGCATTCCAACTCTTTTAAGAGCAGCACCTTTGTGACCAATGATGATTCCTTTTTGCGTGTCGCGTTCAACCATAATGATGGAACGGATTCGGATGATGTTGTCGTCTTCAATAAATTCTTCGGTTTCTACCTCAACGGCATACGGAATTTCTTTGTCGTAATTAATTAGGATTTTTTCGCGAATGGTTTCGTTTACAAAAAAACGTTCCGGTTTATCGGTCAATGTGTCTTTTGGATAATACGGTGGTGATTCCGGTAATAAAGATATAATGCGTTCGAATACTTCTTTAACGTTGAAATTTTCTAACGCAGAGATGGCAAAAATTTCTGCATTTGGCACTTTTTCTTTCCACAAATTAACTTGTTCTTCCAATTGTTGTTGGTTGGATTTATCGATTTTATTCAATAAAAGTAAAACCGGGATTTCACTGTGAATGATTCGTTTAAAAAAAGCTTCGTCTTTTAATTCCTTTTCCCCTATTTCAACCATATAAATCAACACGTCGGCATCTTCAAAAGCAGATTTAACAAATTGCATCATCGATTCTTGCATTTCATACGCCGGTTTGATGATTCCGGGTGTGTCGGATAAAACCATCTGAAAGTCTTCTCCGTTCACAATCCCCAAAATTCGGTGTCTGGTGGTTTGAGCTTTAGAAGTGATAATGGATAATTTCTCACCGATAAAAGCATTCATTAAAGTCGACTTTCCTACATTTGGATTTCCGATGATGTTGACGAATCCTGCTTTGTGTGCCATGTGCATAGTTTTTGCAAAGGTAAGGTTTCTTTTTTGTTTGTCTATTCTTGAATATTTATTAAATTTGAAATAACCGCATTTTTAATATCATGAAAAACAGTAAATTATTATCCACAGACCAAAAAAAAGAGTTGATGAACTTGTTACAACTTCGTTTTGAAAAAAACGTTATTCGTCATCAAAATATAAATTGGCAAGATGTGCAAAATAAATTAGAAAAAAATCCTGAAAAATTATGGTCGTTGAATGAGATGGAAAAAACCGGAGGAGAACCCGACATAGTTGGTTTTGATGAAAAAACAGGAGAATATATTTTCATGGATTGTGCCACTGAGAGTCCGATAGGGCGAAGAAGCACTTGCTTTGACCGTGAAGCTCTGGATTTAAGAAAAGAACACAAACCTGAAAACAACGCTATTGATATGGCTACAGCAATGGGAATTGAACTTTTATCTGAAGAACAATACCGTGAATTACAGCAATTGGGAAAATTTGATACTAAAACATCAAGTTGGATAAAAACGCCGGAAGAAATTAGAAAATTAGGTGGTGCTTTGTTTGCTGACCGTCGATACAATCATGTCTTTATATATCATAATGGAGCTCAGTCGTATTATGGGGCAAGAGGTTTCAGAGGAATGTTGAAAGTTTAGATTTTTAAAAAACCAACCGGAGTTCGGCCCCGAATGTTGAACTCCGGATGGCTGGCAAGGTTGGAGTGCCTTGCTCTTTTATTCTTTTGGTAAATTCCAAATATCTGGTTCTTCCATTCCGTTAGCCTTTAGAATCTCTTTATGACTCATCGTAATTGATTTTTTCTTAGCTTGTTTTTTTTCATCATTTACGACGTTACTTTTATTTTCAATGTTTTTTGATTTGTCTCGCATCGCTCACTAATTTTAGGTTAAACGTCTATTAATGTAGTACAAAGGTGCAACCATAACTTATTTTCTGTGTTATATAATTTTTCAAAAAAATTACATTTTAACCATAACCCATAACTACCTAAACTGTATAAAGAAAAAAAGTGCCGAAAATTCAGCACTTTACATTTATATTTCGATAAGCGTATTATTCTGCAGCTACCAATTTGCTTGCACTACGGTATAAAAACTCATGATAAACATGTCTCCGTGCAAAACGAGCCGGTGATTCAGCATTAATCATTTTGATGTAAGTTACTTTAGGCACACCAAAATATTCAAATTTATTTCCATCTAAAAAATGAATATTTAACACCCCGTCTTCATAATAAAATTCCAAAATACCGGAAGTAGTCGTCGTTTTCAAATACTCTTCTTTTACTTTTTCTTGGGTTTCCGGTGCGATACTGACCAAAAAATGATAGGCTTCAATGATTGCTTTACTTCGCTCTTCTGCTATCAAACGTTCAGCTGGATCTGCAATAGTATCAGGGTGGTCTTCTTTCATACTATTACGGTAGACCGTTTTTAATTCTTTCAAGGTTGCCATTTTGGTCACATCCAATAATTTTCGATATTTGGCAATTTTTTTTGAGTTCATAAGTGCTATTTACAAACGTGACAAACACGCTCTAATTTTCGGCAAAAGTAGTTTAATTAATTCACTATTTTGGAATTACCTCATTGATTTTTATTTATCGTTAAAGATATACACGTCCTATTATTAATTTCATATCCGTAACGATTTATTAACGATTACATTTTCTCATTGAATGGGAGTTATTTTACCTTTGCAATTATTTTATTGAATTGAAAAAAACTTTCCTACAATTATTCCTTTTCTTGCTGTTTATTCAAAACGCAGGTGCCCAATGTTTTGAAATCGAAAGTATTTTTATTGATGCTTGTGGCGGGCAAGAAGGACTTAATGAAATGGTCCGTTTTAAAGTTGGCCCTGCTCCCCTAAATGTTGGAACATTAAATGTCAATTGGCCGAACAATCCTTGGCAAGGACTCGTTCAAAATGCAACTACAGCCACAAAAGTAGCCGATTTGAATGCTGATATAGTTAGCTTGGGTGGATGTGCCGAATTACTGGAACCAACGAGTGGTATTTTACCGGCAAATGCTACCGTAATCTTGGTGACCAGTTTTAATATGGATACTACCCAAAACTCTTTTGGTGCATTGACGGAAGATATTTATATCTTATTTCAAAATAATTCGACCACTACTACAGGACACTTTGCCAATTTTGGTGTAGGGAACCGAACATTGACGATGAACTTTGGAGGTTGTTTTGATTCCGTAACCTATGATCGATCTCAGTTGATAAATTCTTTTGGCATTAATGTTGCGGGTGACGGAGCAACAGTTTTGTTTACTCCATCCGGTAATGCAACCTATACAAATTATGGTTGTTTCGCACCGGTTCCTCCCTTTATAGTCGATATTCTTACTTCAGGAATGACAATTTGTGCAGGAGAGACCATTTCTCTTTCCGGCACAGCCGAAGGATATCAAACTCTAACTTGGTCGGCCTCAACAGGAAGTTTTACTAATGTTAATTCATTGGCAACTTCCTTTACAATTCCTTCAAATGCTAGCGGAACGATTATAGTTACATTAACAGCCATAAACAGCTGTGGTCTTTCCATCACAGATACGGTTTCCATTACAATTACCAATCCGATTACACCAAATTTTGCAACCTCTTTGACCTTATGCAGTGGCGAAACTGCTCCAACACTAAACACCACTTCACCCAATGGAATTGTAGGAACATGGAGCCCTTCCACCATCAATAACACCATGAGCGGAAATTATGTATTTAATCCCAATCCGAATCAGTGTGCTACGCCGATAATATTGGCTGTAACCATCACAAATTCCATCACACCTGATTATGCTACAAGTTTGACTTTGTGTAACAGTGCTACTGCACCTACGTTGAACACCACTTCACCCAATGGAATTGTAGGAACATGGAGTCCTTCCACCATCAATAACACCATGAGCGGAAATTATTTGTTTACACCGAATCCTAATCAATGTGCTACGCCGATAACATTGACTGTGACTATTACAAATTCCATCACACCTGATTTTGCAACTACTTTAACTTTATGTAACGGTGACACTGCTCCTACGTTGAACACCACTTCACACAATGGAATTGTGGGAACATGGAGTCCGTCCACCATCAATAATACCATAAGTGGAAATTATGTGTTTACACCGAATCCTAATCAATGTGCTACGCCGATAACGTTGGCTGTAACTATCACAAATTCCATCACACCTAATTTTGCTACGACTTTGACTTTGTGTAATGGTGCCACCGCTCCAATGTTGAACACCACTTCACCTAATGGAATTGTAGGAACATGGAGTCCGTCCACCATCAATAATACCATGAGCGGAAATTATGTGTTTACACCGAATCCTAATCAATGTGCTACGCCGATAACCTTGACTGTGACTATTACAAATTCCATCACACCTGATTTTGCTACAAGTTTGACTTTGTGTAACGGTGACACTGCTCCAATGTTGAACACCACTTCACCCAATGGAATTGTAGGAACTTGGAGTCCGTCAACTATCGATAACAACTCTAGCGGAAATTATTTGTTTACTCCTAATACGAATCAATGTGCTACACCAGTAACATTGGCTGTTACGATTACAAATACCATCACGCCTGATTTTGTGACTACTTTAACTTTGTGTAACGGTGCCACTGCACCTACGTTGAACACCACTTCACCCAATGGAATTGTAGGAACATGGAGTCCGTCCACCATCAATAATACCATGAGCGGAAATTATGTGTTTTCACCCAATCCGAATCAGTGTGCTACACCAACAACATTGGCTGTGACGATTACAAATTCCATCACACCTGATTTTGCTACGACTTTGACCTTATGTAACGGTGCTACTGCTCCAATCTTGAACACCACTTCACCCAATGGGATTGTGGGAACATGGAGTCCGCCCACTATCAATAATACCATTAGTGGAAATTATGTGTTTACACCGAATCCTAATCAATGTGCTACGCCGATAACATTGGCTGTAACGATTACAAATTCCATCACACCTGATTTTGCTACGACTTTAACCTTATGTAACGGTGACACTGCTCCTACGTTGAACACCACTTCACCCAATGGAATTGTGGGAACATGGAGCCCGTCCACCATCAATAACACCATGAACGGAAATTATGTGTTTACACCGAATCCTAATCAGTGTGCTACCCCGATAACATTGGCTGTAACTATCACAAATTCCATCACACCTGATTTTGCTACAAGTTTGACCTTGTGTAACGGAGAAACTGCTCCAACACTAAATTTCGCTTCACCCAATGGAATCGTGGGAACATGGAGTCCTTCTACTATCAATAACACCTCCAGTGGAAATTATGTGTTTTCACCGAACCCGAATCAATGTGCTACGCCGATAACGTTGGCTGTAACTATCACAAATTCCATCACACCTAATTTTGCTACGACTTTAACCTTATGTAACGGTGACACTGCTCCTACGTTGAACACCACTTCACCCAATGGAATTGTGGGAACATGGAGTCCGTCCACCATCAATAACACCATGAGCGGAAATTATGTGTTTACACCGAATCCTAATCAATGTGCTACGCCGATAATGCTAGCGGTGACAATAAATGCTCCCACAGTGACCATTACAGGAATTGATACGCTTTGTGTAGGACAATCTACACTTTGGATACCGTCAATAACAGGAGGCCTTTGGTCAAGTAACAATACAACTGTTGCTACAATAGACACTAACGGAAACATAACCGCACTTGCGTCAGGCACTACAACCTTGAACTATTTTATACAAGGCAGCTGTGATACAACTATTTCGAAAACCGTCACCGTGGTAAATCCAACGTCTCCAGGCTTGTCCAATCTTTTTGTTTGTCTTGATAACGTGACAGGGGATATCATTTCGCCGGTTTTATTGGAATCCGGAGTTTCGTCCACAGACTATTCTTTTGTTTGGACATTGAATGGCGATCTTCTACCTACAACACAAAATGCACATTTAGCTACGGAAATAGGCATCTACACGGTAACGGCTACACACTTGCTGACAGGTTGCTCCGGGTCTTCAACCGCAACCATCACCGGATCTTCGATTGCATTGGCTACAGCTAGTGTTGGCATTGATTTTCAATTAAACCAAACCATCACCGTAAGCATCACAGGCGGTTCAGGAAAGTATGTGTTCAGTTTAAACGATGGTCCGTTTCAAACGCTTCCCTATTTTACCCATGTGCTGCAAGGGGAAAACAGTATCGTTGTCAAGGATTTAAACGGTTGTGACGATTTAGTTTTAACAGTCTATGCGTTAAAGTACCCTCCTTTTTTTACGCCAAACGGCGACGGGTTTAACGACACTTGGAATATCAATGGGTTGGAAGACCAACCCGCATCACTAATTTATATTTTTGACCGCTACGGTAAATTACTTAAAACTTTAAAAGCGTCCGGGGGCAATGGTTGGGATGGAACGTATAATGGAGCACAACTGCCTGCTACAGATTATTGGTTTACTTTGATGTATACCAACCGCGAAGGGTTAGAAAAAGAATTCAAAGCCCATTTTAGTTTAAAACGGTAAAACGATTTTGGGTTAAATCGCTGAAATTCTATAAATACATGGTGTATAAAAAAGCAATTCAACAACACTTCATAGAGTCCAAAAAAATTACTTTTTGGGCTTATCAATCCACTTTTGTATTTCATTCCAATCATAAAAATGAAAAGTCATTCCGTTGCTCATCGCAACAAACATTCCGTTGGTAAAATTACCGCCTAAGTTAATATTGGTGGCGTCTGCTCCATCACATTCAATGGTTGAAGTAGGTATTTCAGCCAACATTTTATACGCATTCGGATTACCATTGTTTCCCTCTCTGGCATATACCACCAAAGTATTGGCTTGTTGATTTGAAACTAAAATATAACCAGTCGTAGCCGTTTTCTTGTAAATCGCTATTCCTTCATGATCAGATTTAAAATCATTTTGTCCAAAAACAGCAAGTTCAGTGTTGTCATTTTTGGCCGGGTCAGCATAATACTTTCGAATACCAAACTGCTCATCAGAACAATAAACATAACCCAATTCATTGTCAACAGCAATGGCTTCTATCTCTTTTTTTCCGCTGAAGTTTCCAAACTTTCTAATGACAGTTGCTTGAACATTTCCACCACCGGAATCCGACAATTGGTATTGCCATAGATACGTTCCCGATGGACCGAATTTTCTTCCCACAATGGCAAAAACAGCTCCGTCAGTTGGACGAGTGTAAAGCGAGATTCCCATAGGGTCACGTTCGGTTTCACCTGCAAAAACTTCTATTCCACCGTTGTCAATTGGTGTTAAATCAGGTAGCGAAAAAAACCTGATTTTGTTAGTCTCTCGTTCTGTCGTAACGGCAATATCCATTTTTTTACCGCCTAGTATAATTCCATAGGCAATGTCTACATTGTTGGGACGTTTTAAAACTATTGATTTTTTTATAATCTTACCATTCAAATCATAGAGATATAAACCTCCATCGGTATCTTTATCTGTTCCCACCACAAGACTTTTCGTGGCATCAGCAGGGTGAATCCATATGGCAGGGTCGTCCGTATCGTGGGGCAAAGGTTGAGTAACAACTATCGGTTTTATCGCATCTTCTCGAACAGGTGCTAGTTTATCACCACAAGAAATAAGACTAGCTACAGATAGTAAAACGATTCTTTTCATTTTATTTAGATAATTCGGTTGTGTAAACAATTTTTCCAAAGGCATTGACAAGCTGCACCAACATCTTCGTTTCGGTAACCGAAAAAGTCATAAAACCGGGTTCGGAAACTGCAAATAGTGTCCCTTCTCGATTTCCGGTAGGTCTAACTTCGCAACCGGCACCGGATAAAAATTGGGTTGTATAGCGATTTTTGGGTTTGATGACCTGTAAATCATGTTCGTGTCCACACAAATAGGCATCTACTTTGTATTGATCAAAAAGTGAAGCAAATTTATCTTCCATGTTTTTAGTGTCTTTACTGTTCTTCCTTTTTCCTCCGGAATACATAGGGTGATGTCCGATAACAATCTTCCATTTAATACTTTTGTCATTGGTATCCAACGTCTCAATAAGCCATTTTTTTTGAGCAGTCGTATCTTGTCGTTTGACGTTTTCCTCCATTTGCTCTCCTTTGGAATAATAACTGTCGATAAACGGATTGGTATCCATAAACACCAATAACATTTTATCACCATTATCCAATTCTATCGTTTTTTTGTAAAACAAACTGGGCAAATGCCAACGTCTGCTAATTTTGGAATAATCCAATTGAGCTTGAATATTGCCATTGTAATCGTGATTCCCCAACGTAATAAACCAATCCTCGTGTAATTGATGACTCGCATAAATATCTTCAAAAGAAGCTTTCCATTGCAAATCGTGTGTGCTTTGCACCCCATTGGGATAAAAGTTATCGCCTACCGAAACGACAAAATCCGAATCTAGCGTCGCTGCGGCTTTAGTCATTTGAGTGGCTACCTCTTTTTGATAATAATCACCATGTCGGCCAAAATCACCAATAACCAAAAAATTTACACTTTTATCAACCAGCTTTAATTCGGGGATAAACCCTCTTTTATAGTCGGATTTTTCTTCGGCTAAATACTTCTGAGCAATAGAAAATTCTACAACTAGAAGAAGTAATATAATGATGCTTTTTTTCATTATTGATGTAAATTAAAAAAATGTTGACAGGGTTTTACCCCTGTCAAACACTTTCAGAATAATTAACCTGTCTTATAAATCAAATTTCAATCCTAAATTGTATCGGGCTTGGTAATATTCCATTTGCATGGTTCTTGATGAAATACCTTGATAATAACGTAACGGTTGATTGGTTAAATTATTGGCTTCTGCAAAAATTCTCAAACGTGGTGTAATTTTGTAGGACGCATTAGCATCTAAAAACAACTGTTTATCATAGTATCGATCATCAAAAGCTTCCCCACCCAATTCATCCAAATAATCAGAGGTGTAATTTAATGAAATTCGGGCAGAAAATTTATTGTTTTCCCAAGATAATGAACTGTTAAACATGTGAGGGGCTGTCCCGGGAAGCGTAACATCGGTTCTGGCTTCACCATCGGAATTGGTAATTCCTTTTGCATCAGACTCGGTAAATGTATAATTCAAATAAAGACCCAATCCCTTAAAGAATTTACCGGGAATAAAATCCAATTGACGTTGAAAAGCAACTTCAAAACCATAAACATTTACTTGATCCCCGTTACGTTGTTGAGTTAGCGACCAGTTACCCGGATTTTCAGTGGGTATAGGGTTCACTTGTCCAGGAAAATCAGAAGCAAATTTAGCATTCGTATACTGATTATCACGGTAAGTATAAATAAAATCATTCAAGTTTTTATAGAATACACCACCGGATAATAAACCAACTGACTTGTAGTACTTCTCCACCATTAAGTCCACATTATAAGCATAAGTAGCCTTTAAATTAGGGTTACCGGCATCAATAGCTGAATCATCATCAGGAATAACACTGATGAACGGAGATAATGCAAAATAATTAGGGCGAGCAATGGAAGTAGTAAATGCTGCACGATAAACCCAATCTTTATTCCCATTGTATTTAAAAGCGATACTTGGCAATACGTTTGTGTAGGAATTAGTATTATTAATTTCGCCTACTAATTCTTCTTCATCTAAAATGTAGTTAGCGGTGTAATCAATATATGTGTTTTCAACACGTAACCCTGCAATCATAGATAATCGATCATCAAAATCCTGATCCCAACGAATATAACCGGCATAAATATTTTCTTTTGCTTCATAATTAGAAGCTAAGTATTCCGAAGGTACGGCTTCACTTTCAAATAAATCGGTATTGTTTAAATTTAAACCGCCTAAAAAAGAGTTGCTCACAAAGTTTCCGGGAATGTATTTTGAACCCGCTTGCCAATCTTCTCCTCCATAAAATGAGTTGGGAATGGTATTTAAATTCCCAAATTCTGAAATAGGACTGTATTCAAACCAAATGTTATCGCGATTTTTATCCTTGATCCTTAAACGAGCTCCAAATCGTAATCTTCCTTTTTGATCTTGAATGACGGAAAAAGGTATTCTAAAATTTAATTTCGCCCCTAACTCACTTTCTTCAGTATAATCTTGATTTTGGGTTAATTCTCTAAATTCAAAATCTTCAGTTGTATTATCTCCAACTGCTGTGATTAATGGAAAACGTGGGTCTACTAAATCCATTGTCATGTCCAACCCACGATTTTGATACTCAATATAACGTTCGTTAGGTCGGTCTTCGCTTGCTTGAGCATAGTTCACAGACCAATCCATGGCCAATTTCGACGTTAACAAATGTTCACCCCCAATCGAGTAGTTTTGAACTGTTTGTCTTTCTAAACGGCGGTTTTTGTTTTTACTGTCATCAATTCCACCCTTAGTTTGTCTTCTTACATCACCTTCAAAACCAATAATATCATCATTGGCATCATAAATTGGATCAATACCACGGTAACGGGCACGGTAACGGTTCTCCAAATCATCTCTGAAATTATAAATAGCATTCAAATAGATACTGTTATTTTCATTAAACTTATAATCCGTAGCAAATGAAAAAGAATTTCTAATGCGTCGTACATCATACTTTCTAACATCATATTCCTCAATATACACTTGATCTTTTTCTCCTCTCACCCAAACGGCTTCCACGTTATCAGAACCAAAATCGTTGTTATTGTATGAAGCACTAAAAACAATTCCCAATTTATTTTTGAAAAAACGGTTTCCGTATACAAATCCTGCGGTGTAATTTCCCTTTTCACGAATTGGACCATATCCTCCTGCTAACGTTCCTGAAATACGTTCACCATTCGGTGTGGCACGCGTAATTAAATTAACAGAACCCCCTATTGCATCGGCATCCATATCCGAAGTAAGCGTTTTGTTTACCTCGATAGTCGAAATCATATCCGCCGGAATCAAATCCATTTGCACATTACGGTTATCTCCTTCTGCGGATGGAATTCTATCTCCATTTAAGGTCACCGAATTTAAACTGGGAGCCAAACCACGAATGATAATATTTCTTGCTTCCCCTTGGTCATTTTGCATCGTAATACCCGGAACGCGTTTTAGAGCATCCCCAATGTTTGCATCCGGAAAACGACCTACTTGGTCAGAAGAAATTACATTCGTAATGTTTTGATTGCTTTTTTGTTTATTGATTGCTTTGGCTTGTCCTCTTAAACGGTCACCCAAAACCACAACCTCCGAAAGTTCCTCTGAACCGGGTAGTAAAACAAAATTAATAGAAGTATTTTTACCGGCTTCTACCGTTACATCTTTCGTTTGTTTTTGATAGCCGATATAGGTCACTTCGATTTGATAAGTTCCTTCCGGTACGTTTAAAAATTCAAAATCACCATTTTGATTGGAAATAGTGTATTTATTTCCAACATTAAGTTTGATAGTAGCTCCCGGAAGTGAAAAATTCCCCTCGGTTTCTGTTATTTTTCCGGAAATAACTCCGCTTTGCTGTGCAATAGCTACAATATTGCCAGCAATAAGTAGTACAAGTAAAAGTAATTTTTTCATCATAATGGTAGTGTTGTTTATATCCTGCAATACTACTCATTGTTAAAAAACGGTGTGTTAATCAAAAATTATTAAAACAAAATTAAAAGTTAACTTTTCAATTCTTTTGTTAATGGAATGTTAGGAAATTTTTCGGAGAAATTATGTAATTGATTACATGATTTGAGAAGGTATCAAAAGTGAATTTATATGTCAAATAAAATTGTATATTTATAAATCTGTAAGGCTTTACAAAGAGATAATCATTCGTTTAATTATTTACTTTCTCTTTACATAGCTGATTTTGCAAAAGAAATGTGCTAAATACACTTTAAAAAAGTAGCGTTGAAAGAGACAAACGACTAAGGATTGAACTAATTTAGCCGGAAAATTTAAAAACAAGCAAACAAAATAATGAAACATTTTTTTCTTTTTATATTACTTTTTGGAGTGTGTTTAACCAATGCACAACAAAAAATACTGCAAGGTAATTTTAAAAACTTAAAAGGGATTACTTCGTATATGGTAACTTTTGACTATTCCGGTATGCGGGTGGAGGGTTTTGATTCGGAAGAAGATTACCTAAATGAAAAAATGGAAAAAAGAGTCCATAAAGAGGGAGAAGCAGAAAAATTCAAATTGGATTGGTATGCCGATCGTTCCGCTAAATATGAACCCAAATTTATCGAGTACCTCAACAAGCGTTTTGAAAATGGCAAAATCACCTTTGGGAAAGACATTCAGGCAAAACATACCCTGCATGTAAAAACCACTTGGATTTATCCAGGATACAATGTAGTAGCCGGCACCGAACCTGCAAAAATCAGTGCTATCATTACCATCATGGAAACGGATAATCCAACACAAATTCTACTACAGGTTGAATTTAGTAAATCAATTGGCTTAGAGGTGGGCACCTTTGATTTTGATCAAGGCGACCGGATAGCAAAAGCGTATGAAAAACTAGCCAAAAATATGGCCATGCAATTAAAACGTGTACTGTAGAGCAATAAATAAACTTTAAATAACTTCCCATGAAAAAAATAACGCTCCTTTTTATTTTAACTTTTCCTCTCTTTACTATCGCTCAAAAAAGTAAAAGCGAACGTTTCGACAGTTTATTTACCGCTCTTCACCAAAAAAAAGCGTTTAACGGCAATGTTTTAATCGCCGAAAGAGGAAACATTCTCTTCGAAAAAAGCTATGGTCTAGCCAACGAAGACAGCAAACAAAAGCTCAATACTCAAACTGTATTTGAATTAGCTTCGGTTTCTAAGCAGTTCACGGCAATGGGAATTGTGTTATTGGCAAAACAAGGAAAATTGAATTACGACGACAAAATGTCAAAATTTATCCCGGAATTAGGTTTTTATGGTGATATCACCATTCGCCAATTGTTACACCATACCGCAGGACTTCCCGATTATATGGAATTATTTGAACAACATTGGGACAAAACTAAATTTGCGGTGAATCAAGATATTGTTAATCTGATGGCAATGCACAAACCGGCAGTACTTTTTCAACCCAATGAAAAATATGAATATAGCAATACCGGCTATGCATTACTGGGACTAATTATTGAAAAAGCATCCAAAAAATCCTTTGCCAACTATTTAAAAGATAACATTTTTACTCCCTTAAAAATGAAAAATACCTTGGTATACAGAAGTCGTTATGCTCCTCAAAAAATAGATAATTATGCTTTGGGTTATGTTTCTGACAGCTTAGGAAGAAAAGTGTTGACGGATAGTTTCGGGAAATCATTTTATACGTATTACCTTGATGGAATTGTTGGAGATGGAATGGTAAATTCCACGCTTGGTGATCTACTCCTATGGGACAGAGCTTTATATACCGACAAATTGGTTAATTCTACTGATAAATCACTCCTTTTTACTTCTGTAAAAACCACAGATGGAAATGAAACGAACTATGGTTTTGGTTGGGCGATTAAACAAGACGAAAAATATGGTAAAATCGTAAATCATTCCGGTAGTTGGGCCGGTTATATTACTTTTATCGAAAGACATTTGGATCATGATAAAACGATAATACTTTTGCAGAATAATGAAACAGTTTTAACGGTAATACCTGTGAGTGATGTGAGGAAGATTCTTTATAATGAAAAAATCGAAACCCTTTCCTTGAAGGCTGTAACTTTGAAATCAGAAGACTTAGACCAGTATTTGGGAGTTTATGCCAGCGATGGGTTTCCCTTAAAACTTACTATATTTAAAAACGAAAACACATTAATGACACAAGCCACCGGTCAAGGAGCCATACCCATGACGGCTTATGAAAACCATACATTTACCTTTGACCCTGCCAATATTAAACTTGTTTTTAACCCCGAAGAAAAGACAGTTCATTTAAAGCAGGGAAATATGGAAGTGTTGTTTAAATTGGAACAGTAGACTTATTTTTAGATTACTACTGATTAAAACGTATCATATATGATTCCAATTCTTATGCCTATATTAATTTTGTAAAATAATGCATCGCCTTTGTGTCATAGCTAGAAAATTGAATAACAATTAAAATTTGTAAAAACCATCTATATAATTCATAAGATTGTTTAGAGAAAAGAAATATTTTAATTAGTTGCCGTTAAGATTTACATAAATAACTAAGCTTCAATCTAGGATATGTAATTTGTATTCCTTGTGATTTATGCAATCTGCTAATAATAAAATGGATGAAAAATCCAACACTTTAAATTAATACCGTCATTTGTATTTAGAATACTAGGCTCGATTAAAAAAATGTTTGAATCACATCGTCGTGAGTGCCTATCATAAAAGTTTAATATTTTTTTTAACAACAATAGATACAATTCTTAATCCTGATTAAACCAATCTAAACCTGTAAAGTACTGTAATTCCATTTATTTACGAAGTTATTAAAATGAATTAAAAGAATACAACATAAATTTTCTACATCTTTTAAAAATTTTCTTTGATTTGAATTTTTTAATAATTCTATTTAAAAGAGTTTTCGCTCTTTTTAAAAAAAAATTTGTGGTAGGTTTCTAAGGGATAAAAAAAATAAGAAAAATATTTTCTAATTCTCTTCGACTTCAATCAAATGAATCATTTATCTTTTATTCATTAAAATAGAAAGTCTTAATCGCTTCATTCAATCCCAATTGGATTAACAAGTGTTAAAAAGCATATTTCAATAATTATCACTTGCACAATCCAATTCAGTATTACTATATTTACAACTTAAATAAATTCGTCATAATTATTCAAGTCATGAAAAAAATCTTTTGCTTAATCCTTTTTGTCTCGCTCCAACTGGCAAATGCTCAAGGAAATACCCAATTAAAAGTTACTGAAAGTGCCGTTTTTAAAGATGAAATTTCGGTAGACATGGGCGTGTTGGCAATTCATACTACGTCCAGTGGTAAAACCGGCCTGATACGAGCCAACAAAAAGAACTTTTTGGTCGATGTTTTTGACAAACAATTAAATAAACTGACTTCTAAAGTTATTGAGAGTGATAAAAAGGAAAGCTTTGACGGCTATGTGAGTTATGGCGACGAGATTAAATACATTACGGTGATGTCTCCCAGTAAACGGGAACGAATTGTGTACTGCAATACGTTTAATATAGAAAACAATACCCACGCTAAAAAACAGCTTTTTACAGCCGATGTTGAAAAAGGAGGCTTGTTTACCGGTCGAAATAAACGTGGAACCAATGTAGCGATTTCACCCAATGGGAAATACATTGCCATTGCAACAGACAACATTAAAAAGAATTTAAACTCCTATAAAGTACATGTGTTTGATTCGGAGACATTAGCTCTGGTTTTTGAAAAATCGTATCAAGAAGATGCGGATAATTATTTTGAACCCAATGATCTATTTGTCGATGACAATGCGACTGTATATCCTTTAGGAAAACTATTTTTGAAGGGAAAATCAGAAAAAAAAGAAGGCGATGCGAATTACGAATTTATTTTAAATAAAATTTCTAAAGACAACTACAAAAGTCTTAAAATCAGCTTAGAGGAAGAACTTTTCATTTCTTCACTCGCCATTAATTATTATGAAAACAAGTTAAATTTAGTCGGGTTTTATTCCAACGAAAGAGCCGGAAATATCAAAGGGGGATGTAATTTTGAAATCAATACCGCCTCCTTATCTGTTTCTTCAAAAAAGAACACGGTTTTGCCAAAAGATGTGTACGACGACTTATACGGCGATGCCAAAGCGGAACGACACGACAAAAAGAAAAAAGAACTCAACTCGTTTTATGTAGATTACATCATCCGAGATAACAATGGAAACACCTTTTTGTTAGCGGAGGAGTTCTATATTACAACCACCTACGTAGCCACCGGAATGAATGGTGGCGGCTATTGGACAACCAATTATCACTATGACGATATTTTGATTTTAAAATTTGATAAAACCGGAGCTATCAATTGGGGAAGAAGTATTTTTAAAAGAGCGAGCTCACCCTCATATAATGCCTTTTTGAAAGACGATAAACTCCACGTGATTTTAAATTCGGGGAAAAACCTAACCGAGAAAAAAGACGGTCGTACAAAGGTTTCCAAAGGTTGGTTCGAATCCAGTGCTCTTTATGATTTTACCTATTCGGTAAACGGTGAAGTGGAATACAATAAAATTCAAGATAACAAAGGCAATAACTATTACCTTCCTTTTTATGGCACTTTTAACAACGACCTGTTTATTATGATGAGTGACGGAATGAGAAAAAAACAATTTATGTTGTTGGAATAATTATAACCCTCGAAGGGTTTTGAAACCTTCGAGGGTTATTTGACTGTATTTCGCTTTTATATTACTATCATTTCAAAACGATTGAAACAGTCCAATTTCCTCTCTGTAAAACCTCTTGCTGAAACACAAATAAATTATTCCGGTGAAAACAACAAGTAATTAAACAAGTTGGAATTGATCTTTTGACTTGATTTTTTAACACTCTTCCCTAACAAATTGAAAACAAGTCGATTTGCACCTGACAAGATGAAATGATGAAGAAATGTTGTTACCATTACCGGCTCCATTGTAACAAATTTAAAACTTTGCTTACTAATCTTAAAAAATGAATAGCAAAATTGTTTACCAACCAAACGATACTCTCCGACAATTCAGGTAACGAACTTCGTTTTTCGAGCGTAAGTAAGTTCAATGACAAGGTGCATTTTAAAAACTTTTCGGTGAAATACGTAATCGAAGGGGAGGAAAACTATTCGATTAATCAAAAAAGATACTGCGTCAAAAAGGGTGAATTTGTGGTGGGCAATCAACACTCATTTTCATCGATTCTGATTGATAGCCCCCATCCGGTTAAAGGAATTTGCATTGATATTTCCGAACAAAAGCTACTCGAAATCATTCATTATCATTTGGATGATAGTGTGCCGTTTGAAAGCTATCTGTTTACGGATGAATTACTAAACAAAAAATTTCAGGCCAATAACACTTCTTTAGGCGTTAAGCTTGACCAATTGGGAAAAAAAATTCAATCTGCATTGGAACCACCGGTTTTATCGGCAAATGATTTGTTCTACTCCTTAGCAGACAGTATAGTTGCGGATCAAATGCAAATTTACAGTCAATATTCCAAACTCAAATTTTGCAAACAAGAGACCAATAAACGTTTGTTTTCATTTATTATGGAAGTCACTCACCACATTGATGCTCATTTTACGGAAAAAATGCAATTAGTTGACTTAGCCAAAAGTGCTTCTCTTTCCGAATATCATTTCATTAGGCTCTTTAAAAGTGTGAATGGTGTTACACCTCACCAGTATGTTATTAAAAAAAGACTAGCTTTTTCTAAGTTACTCCTGTCCGACAACTGCTCTGTGAGTGAAGCGTCCTTTCAATCGGGCTTTAGTGATGTGTATTCCTTTAGCAAATCGTTTAAAGCGGCGTACGGCTATTCTCCTAATTTATTCAAAAAATCAAATTAGCAATTTTTGACAAAAACATTATTTGGTTGAGTTTTAATTTTACCAAAAAATTAAACGATGACACGAATAGTGGTTGCTTTGACACTTATAGTCTTGATAGTTGTTTCCTCCTTAACTGCTCAAGCTCAGACCTGGACAAAATTGAATACGGAGGCCTACCCCGGTAAGCAAGACGACATTACATTTGTAGATGAAAATACAGGTTGGTATGTGAATGGATTAGGAAGCATTTATCACACCAACGATGGCGGTTTAACATGGGAAAAACAACTGGAAAAAAAGGGTTCTTTTTTTAGAACCATTGCTTTTGTGGACAAAAATGTTGGTTTTGTGGGTACAGTAGGCACCGATTATTTTCCTAATGTAACCGATACTATCCCTCTGTATGGAACCAAAGACGGAGGTAAAACCTGGCAACCGGTTTCCTATAAAGGTCCTTATGTGAAAGGCTTGTGTGCAATTGATATAGTAAAAGAAGAATTTATCAATCACGGAAAACTAGACACCAAAACGCATCTTTTTGCAGTAGGAAGAGTAGGAACCCCGGCCAACCTCATGATTTCGCACGATGGAGGAGCTACTTGGACATCGCAAAGCATGAGCAAGGATTGTCAAATGCTTTTTGATATTAAGATGTTTAACAAAAATGTGGGGATTGTTTGTGCGGCAACACACGCGGATATTGCTCAATCCAACGCTCTTATTTTAAAAACAGTGGATGGAGGTAAAACCTGGAAAAAAGTATATCAATCAACAAGACCTTATGAAACAACGTGGAAAGCCTCGTTTCCAACTGAAAAAGTGGGTTATGTAACCATACAATCCTATCATCCTGATCCTACCGTAAAGCAACAAAGAGTGGCTAAAACAGTAGATGGAGGTGCAACTTGGACGGAAATTAATTTAGTGGAAGAAGCCGGTGCAAGGGAATTTGGCATAGGCTTTATCAATGAAAATCATGGATTTGTGGGCACCTTAAACAGTGGATTTGAAACAAAAGACGGCGGTGCCACTTGGTCTAAGATGGATTTGGGTAGGGCGTGCAATAAAATAAGAATTTATCAAACAAAGGAAGGAAAAACCTATGGTTATGCCATCGGATTGAATGTGTTTAAGTTGTCCAAATTCTAAAGAACATAATCATGGAAAAAACGGATTCATCCATAAGTAGAAAATTCAACATTGCTCTATATTCGTTGTTTATACTGTTGGCTCTCTATCAAAGTTTGTATTCAAAAGTTTATGTTGATGCGGCCTCCTCTTTGGCCATTGCCCTAATTTTTGACCCATTTAATCCGCAACAACCCTGGAAAGAACGACCAAAATGGCAACGCATTTGGCTTATCATTCATTTGGCCACAGCTGCTGCATTATTGGGGTTTGGAATTGGATTTAATGAACGTTAGGGTTCGTTTTAAACCATCCCGTTCTTTTAATCCTCGACTTCTATTGGAACTTGGTAAAAACCATCAAAAATAAATAACAAAGTTAGGTAACCTGTAGAGGATATTTATCTTAAACTATACGGATGCTATTGTGGTAATGAACTGAACTACAATAGCATTCGTATATTTTTTTATATAATAATGAGGAAGTAATTTTTCACTCACTATTGACAAATCAAGTTGTTACATCAGTAACCCCATCATTCTCCTCAAACATGTCTTTTAGATAAAGAAAATGGGCTCTTCACAGCTAATACTATAAGGTATTTTGAATTGTATTGAGTTACTTTCGGCCTACCTTATCCTCTCACTCAACAACCTTTTTCCATTTGTAAAATTTTTATTAAGAGCAAAATACCCATTTGTAGGGATTTTTAAAATAATCTTTTATATGACATTTGATTTGTCAAAAATTAAAAAGTGTCATCTGTGTTATAAATGACTTTTAAAAAAATCATTTCCTTGGTTTAACAAAAAGAATGAGAAATCAGTAACACAATCATTTTAAAAAAAAATTATCAAATAAGACTACATACAAAAAGGAGAATATCTGAAAATCCAAAATAGAGTAAGACTGGGAAGCCGAAAACTGATTAGAGTAGGTAAATTTAAAATAAATTTTAAAATGGATAATTTAAAAGAACTTGAGTTAAAATTTAAGAACATTCATCTTCTTAATCGAGAAGACAGAATTGCATTAACCAGAAAATTAGAGCTAATAAGACCTGATTTTTTAAAACCATATTATCCGAAATGGTGGTGGTGGAAAAGATGCGATGTAAGAGTTTTAATAGTAACAGATGGCGGTTTAAATTTTGGGACAGGAGCAGGAGGCTTATCTGAATTTCTAACCATTTTCAATCGATTACAAGCAACCACGTGGAACAATTACCAAATTACACTTGGCCATAGAGGTAGTTCAGTTCCAAGTACAAATAGTTTAGTAGTTAGTCAAATCAATAATTTTAATTTTCAAACAAGTGTTACATTAAATACTTTTGACCAAGTATGGCTTTTTGGAATTAATTCGGGTTCAGGTTTATCGGCCACAGAATTACCCATAATGGAAAATTACATGAATGGCGGCGGCGGTGTTTTTGCAACAGGTGATCATGGTAGCTTAGGTTCTGCTTTGTGTGGTAATATTCCAAGAGTAAAAGATATGCGTTTTTGGACTGATTTACCTTCTGATATTACAGACCAAAATGCAGCGATGAGAGGTGCATTTAGAAATGACACTAACCGTCCGAGTTCCGGTTCAACCTCGATGTTTTTTGATAATCAGTCGGATAGTATTCCACAAGTAATTGCACCCAGAATATTTTCAGGCGGACTACCTCATCCTTTATTGTCAATTAGCCCATCCATCAGACCCTCTGCAATAATTGACGTTATGCCTGATCATCCTCATGAAGGCGAGTGTAAACCGGAAAGAACATTTTCAGTTAATGGAGTAGCTGTTACTTCTCAAAATATAGCCACTTCATTTGTATTAAGTGGAAGTACCATTAATAACGGAAACGGAGGTAAAACGCCTACAATAGCTCACTCCTTTCCATCTATAGGAGTGTGGGATGGTAGATTAGCAAATGTAGGACGAATTGTTGTAGATTCTACTTGGCATCATTTTGTTAATATTAATTTAAATGGAGAAGGTTCTCAAGGGTCAGGATTTTCAAATGATGATTTGGCTGGAAGACAAACCGGTTTAAATGCAAATGATTACACTGCCATAAAACAATACTTTATGAACATTGCCACGTGGATGACAAGAAGAAAACCATATTTTTGTTGGAGAAGATTTATTTGGATTGAGTTGCTGAGAAATTCTCAACTTATTGAAGCAAGTTTGAATAACCCGATTGAAAAAATTGAAAAAATTAAATTGGCTGATTTAGCAAGTATAGGTTCTCTTGCAGATGAAATTTTATCTTCAAAATATTCACCTGCTTTTTCAAGAGAATTCATGCTTGATTGTATGGAAAATCAAAATCAGGAATTTTCTTCTATGCTAAATAATTGGAATCCAAAAAGTGAAAATGATGATAAATCAGATAATTATTATGAACCTTGGATTAATTTTGATTTGATGTTATATACCTCAATTGGTGCAGGATTTATTGCATTAAGAGATGATAAAAACATTTCAAGTGATCAAATTAGTGAAAAAGATTTGGATAGAATTTCAGAGGTGTTTGCCAAAGGAATGTCATATGGTTTAGATAAATCAGTACAAAATTTTGGTCTAAACTTAAAAGGACTTACTAAAAGTACAAAGTTTAAACTTTAAGTAAGTTGACAATCAAATTTAAAGCAATAAAATCCCTACTTCTAGGGATTTTTTTTGTGATTATATTTCGAAATTTAAAGAAACAACAAACTTAAAAATAAAACCTTAAAAAATTACTACACCTGCTCTGTTATGAGTCCTTTTGCATAAAATTTTCTAACAGCTGTTGCTCCGCTTGTAACACTTCCTTCTTTAATTGCAATTTAGTTAAGGTTATTAAACCACTTTTAGCAAGTGCCGATGTTGCTTTCATTTTAAATAGTTTGGCTACCAGGTTATCTTGAAGACCCTTATCGGTCGATTGCATTTCTAAAAAAGCCACGAGCTGCATTGACTTTAAAATAGCGTGTTGCTTTCTCTCCAAGGCATTTATCTTTTTATCTAGCATCAATTGTTGGTGCTTATTTACGATAATCAAATCTTGCAAAACCTTTTTCCTTTGTTCCTCTCGCTCTTTCAAGACAGCGTTGCTTGTTGTTAATTGTAATGGATTTTTTTGAATAAAGGCGAGCATCTGTGCCAACTGTTCTTTGGCAGCAACCGGCAAATCACGTTGGCCTATTTCATACATGGATAGTTGGCTTCGGCTCACGCGAAGCAACAATGCCAAATCATTTTGAGTAAGCCCAAATTGATCGCTTATTTTTTCAATCTTCTTCATCTTTTGTGGCAATTTTATATCGAAAAATTTTTTGCCACGCTTCTTGTGGCAATTTTTTCAAATCAACAATTTTGCCACAATTTTTTGGAGTATAAAAAATATCGCTCACTAAAGGAGAGCGATGACAGAGGTGTTAAGAAATGTGGTTTCAGTAGTTTTATAAGGATTATTTAATTTTTACAAATAAGGTAATCTAACTTTCAGCATTTAAATTCTTTTAGAGAAATGGTTCTGTTAACTTATATTTAAAAGAAAAAAGCACTAAACCTACCTTTGATTTGATGTTGTATTTTTCGAACAAAGCGGTGCGGTAAGCTTCAATTGATTTAACGGATACGTTCATGATACTTGCCATCTGATCGTAAGTGTACTCTGCCTCGTTGCAGACCAATTGCAAAAAATGTATTTCTCTTGGTGTTAAGACAATCTCTATTGATTGTGTTTTTGGTGTAGGGTCAAAATGGCGAATTCGCTTGAGTATATCGGTAATGTTATTAAAACCAATGTTGATGATGTTATCGATGGCATATTTCAGTTCATTGGCTGAACAATTTTTATGCAAAAAACCCCTTGCTCCATGATGAAAAGCTAAATTAATAATATCTTCTTCAAAATGTTGGGTGAGTAAAAGCACCTTATATTCGGTATCTTTATCTTCGAGAGCTTTTAGTACCTCAATCCCGTTCATGTTGGGCATCGAATAGTCTAAAATATACATGTCAGGAGGTGGTTGTAAGGGTAATGCTTGTAAAAAATCTTCTCCGTTATCAAATTCATGAATCACATCGTAGGTGTTCATTTTTTGAAGCAATTCTTTTAAACCGTGTCGCACAATGGCGTGGTCGTCGATTATGCAGAGTGTTGTTTTCGCCATCCTATTTTTTGTTTTCCGAAAGACAAATTTGAGTGCCTTCGCCCGGTGTTGATTGAATTGTTAGGTCGTAATCCAGTATCGATGCTCTGTTTTTCATGTTAAATAATCCCAGCGATTGGGTGTTACTCGGTTGGGCGTTATCAAACCCTTTTCCATTATCCTGAATGGTCATGCTAAAATAGTCTGAAGCGGTAATGCTGATTTTTATTTCAGTTGCCTTAGCGTGTTTAAGGGCATTGTTGATTATTTCTTGAAATATACGATAAATTACAATTTTTTCATTGGTGGTAAACGCTTTTCGGATCGGTTCGTCCACTTGCAGTTGAAAATTAATTTTGGGATTCTTTTGCAAGCGTTCGACTTCAGTAGAAATAGCTTTGATGATGTCTTGTTGCATGAGCAACTGGTTATTGAGCGAGTGACTGATAGTGCGAATGGACTGAGACAAGTTTCCCACCGATTGCGACAAAGGTTCTAACTGAGCATTTAACTCCGGCTTATCGAGTTTAAGGTTTTCGAGTTGAAAGTTGATATAGGTCAATTGTTGCCCGGCATCGTCATGTAATTCTTGCGAAATGTTGTTGAGTACTTGCTCCTGGGTTTCGATAATGGCGGTATTTAACTCTTTTTGAAAGTTAAGTTCTTTTTGGTTGTGTTGTTTTATTTTTTTGATGTAAAGTTTGACTAAGGCAAGGCAAAATAAAAAGATTAAGCAAGTTAATGCAATGGATAAGAGAATACCTAATGCAATTTTAAAATTATTCATTTCTAATGTGTTTTTTTTCTAAAAATATGTAGATTAGTATCATGGCATAATAGGAAACATTGACAAAGTTGGTGACTAATTCAAATAAATTGTAATTTGAGAGAATGATTGTTTGGGTTATTTCTCTGCTAACAAATCCGAACATTTGACCAAATCCAAAAAATAATAGTAATGGCGAAAGAAGCAGTAGATAATTATTGGAGACTATAAACTCTATGTTTTCATTTTTGAGTTGTGTAAAACTTTCATATGCTACTAACCCGATATATATAAATGAACCTACAACAGCAGTGTAATAATTAAAGCTTTTTGTTCCTTGTAGCCATATGAAGTTAATTATTACAAAGCACAAAAAAAGTAGTGCCACTGTAATTGTTTCCTTTTTTTTTATTTGATTTTTATACAGAATAGCTAACCATCCCAAGCAAAACAATGGAAAACTAATGGAATATAATCTACCGATGTAGTTTTGCTGTTTTGTATACAATAATAATAAAGTTGTAATTTCGTTTAGTGAAGAAATTGAAACAATTAATAGCAGTAATTTGTGATTTGTATTCTTAGGATTTAAAAATATAAAACCGATAATTGTGGTCAAAAAGACCATTGCCATCACCGGTTTTATATTTTCAAAAAGAAATTGTAGCACTAGTTTTAAAGAAATTTATAACTCCATGGTTTTCCCGGATCAGTTGAAAAGTTATAATACTCTTTGAAAGTTTTAGTATCTCTATTAAACTCAACTTTAAAGGCAACTACAGCTTTTCCTTCAGGATTTTTAGTACTAACAAATGTGAATTCTATTTCTCTCTCATTAATTGTTATGTTTAATTCTTTTTCGATTCTTTTTTTTATGCTTCTAAAAAAAGGAATACTGTAACTGCCTTCATCAATTTGATTTATATCATATATAAATCTGGGACTACTACCAAAAATGGTGAAAAAATTTAAATAACCTTCATAACCAATACTGTCAAAATTTTCATTAGGAGTTAATATTCTGATTGAAAGATTTGACATACTCTTTAAATCTTCATAATTTATTAATCTTCGTTTAGATTCGTTTTCAATATTATTTATAAAGATGGTATTAGTAACTATATGAGCTTTTTCAATATGTTTATAAGAATCTTCAAAACAAATATACTTTGAATTATCTTTTAACCATTTTCCTACCAATTTGCCATCGGTTGAACTAAGTTTGTTTAAATCTAAAATAACATTGTCCTCACAAGCAATACCTGCACCAGTATTATCGCTATGATAAAAATTTCTGTTCTCATTTTCCCAAGAAATTAAATCTCTATTTTTTGCGACCAAATCTTTTGAAACTACTATTAAGTTTGGTTCGTCATTTTCTTTGAGGAGGTACAAAGCAGTTAAGGTTATCAATCCTGCTCCAACTAATCCAAATAATCCTGTTTTTAAAGTTGCTGTTTTCATTGTTTTCTGTTTTAGGTTTGAGTTACAAATATCAAAACTCAAAAAATCGTCTAGTATAGGCAAAACCCTAATTGCTCTCCTTTTTTACCCTATCGTTGATTTCAAAAGCTAAAATAGGTATTTTTCTTAATAAAACGTTATAAGTTATGGATTTTCAATAGACTAGGTAAAAACCTATTTATAATTAGTTTAAAAGCTAGTGTTGGGGTGATGGTGATGGGGTAGTTTTGGAGTAAGAAATTTATAAAACATCTCATTATGGCAAGAGAAATTAAATCCGCAAAAGAAATTGCACTTCAAAATGAAACAGGAACACCAAATCCCTACAAAGAACGATTAGTGAAATTAATTCCATCAGAGATCGTAGCAGCCTATTTAACCTTGTACGGACTGATTATTGGTTCATCAACCAATAATCCAGGAGAAAAAAACGCACTGGCTTTATGGATTATTATTGGAATCTTATTAGTAATAACTCCTTTTTACTTAAAAAAAATATCAGGAGTTAATAAAAAAGAACAAATTTTATTTTCTACCGTCGGTTTTTTTATTTGGGCTTTAGCAACTTGTTCGCCCTACGATGAAAAAATATTGGAATTACCTTTTGATATTGTGATTTCAATTGTATTGATACTTTACACCTTACTAATCCCTTTATTTTATAAAGGTTAATACTCAAATTATGAAAAATAAATTATTAAAAAAAGTCTATTGTAAGCAACCCATTGTCAAGCCTACAAAATTTTCATCAACTATCTCTGAAGAAAGAAAAAGTTTTATTCTCTCCGGCAATAAAAAATGGGTTAATGGTACGGATATAAAGTACTTTTTTACAGGAGGGGCTGAAGAGCAAAGAAAAGTAGTTCGAGATGCTTTTGCTCTCTGGAAAAAATTAGGAATAGGTATTTCATTCAGTGAAGTCAATTCAATTGAAGCTTCAATCTGTAGAATTGGATTTGATCTTACTAATGGATCATGGTCATATGTTGGTAGAGATAATTTAACCATATCCATCACAAAGAATACTATGAATTTTGGTTGGGATTTAACTCAGAATAGTTATGGTATGACGACTGCCCTTCATGAAATAGGTCATTTACTTGGTTTTCAACATGAGCATCAGAGTCCATTTTCCGGTATTGAATGGAATACTATTGCTGTTTATAGAGCATTTCGAGGAAGTCCTAATTTCTGGTCAAAAAAAACTGTTGACCATAATATTTTAAACAAAATGCCCCCTAATCAGGTTATTGGATCTTCTTGGGATCCAAAGTCTATCATGCAATACGAATTTGATGCCGGATTAATATTAAATCCAGAACCCTACAACAACGGTCTTTTTCCACCAGGTATTTTGTCTGAAAATGATATTCAAGGGATGAGAAAAATTTATCCGATTTTAACTACCAATAGTATACAAATTCAAAAAGACAGTCCTGTAGCAATTAATGCCCAATCCGGTTTTCAAGAAGATTTTGAATTTGAACCAGAAGTGACTAAAAAATACACTTTTGAAACTAACGGTACTTTAGACACTGTTATGGTAATATGGGAAATTGATGGAGCTGAGAAACATTACTTGAGCGGTGATGATGATACCGGTACTGATGCAAATGCTAAAATTATATTGCCTTTAATTAAAGGCAGAAAGTATTTGGTTAATGTTCGAGTGGTTTATGCCGCAAATAATCAAAGAGGAACGCTAACAATAAGTTAAAATAAAAAACATTAATTATGAAAACAAAAAAATATTACTTACTCATTCTATTGATTACTGCAACACTCTCTGCTCAAAATAAAGATTGTTCAGAAATACCCACGCCCATAAACACAAATAGTTGCAACTGTGATTGCTATGACTTGGTTTATGATTTTAAATGTAAACAATTTTTGGATGGACAAGGTAATGTTATTAAAAACATTAATGACATTAAAGTTAAATATAAAGAAGGATTTCGTTTTAAAATTATCAACATCAACAAATACTTGTACACCTCAACTGTGTCTTATGAAGACATACTATTTACGAGCGATACTCCTGCTATTTTTGAATTAATATTTTTAGGAAAAAAATTAAATCTAGATGAAGCACTTTCTAACATTGATAAATCAAATTTTAATCCCATTACTAATAAAGAAATGTCTGAATTGTCAATTTCAAAAGATTTTGATTCTCTTAAAAATGAAGAAACTGCCTTAAAAGAAAAACTAGAAACTTTTAAAAATAAAATTGATTCATTAACTGAAAATTTTTTAAAAGCATACTCTCTTTGTTTGCCAGATGTAAAATGTTGTGAAGAAAAGAGAGACCTTAAAAAATTTCAAACTTTACACAAAGAATTAAATGAGCTGAATCTTGAATACAATATATTGATTTCAAAAATAACAAGTACTAGTGCTATTTTAGAGGAAAAATTAGAGGTTTTAAAAGAATCACTCAAAACAACAAAACAGAAGATCAAAATTGAAAATGAAATAAATGATCTCAATACAACTATTTCTAATCTATTTGTGTTAAGAACTAAAATTGAAAGTTATGGGACACTCATTGAAACTATTACTGAAGAAAAAATTATTGATTTAGTTCACTTTCAAAACAACTTTATAAGTCAAAATTTTGAATATATATATCCAACCATTTTTCCTACCGGAAATCAATTGAAACTTACTGTTGATATAAATCCAAACTCCAGTGATAAAATAAAAAAATGGTTAACAATGCCCTTGAGTGCTGAACAATTTGCTATTGACTTACGTGTAAAAAATAGATGGTTTTATAGTTTTAGTACCGGACCATTTTTATCTATAGGTTCAAGTTTTAGGCCTGAAACTTATGGCTGGCAAAAACAACCCACTGACAACACTATTAATGAAGAGTCAAAATATAAATTAGTAGCTACCGGTAGAGAAGGATTGCCCGTTGGTATTGCTGCATTAGCTAATCTTGGAACTAAATTTTCTGATTTTTACGGATTAGGTTTTTCAGTAGGAGCCGGTGCTTCAATAGCAGACAAAACCAACATTGCTTATTTTGCCGGAATTACACAATTTTTTGGTCAAAACCAACAACTCAACTTAACGCTTGGAATAAGTATATTGCAGACTAAAGAACTAAAATCTGCATTGTATCCTGACATTGGAAATACTTTATATGATACTCCATTAGATTTAGAATATAGTAAAAAATTCAAAACAGGTTTTTTTGTATCTCTTACTTATTCTGTTTTCAATTCAACAAATATTAAAACTACAACTACAAAAAAAGAGGAAGATAAAAAATCAACAGATAAAAAAGATGCTATTGTTGTTGAAGATGAAACTGATGAAGAAAATAAAATTAATTTAAAAAAAGCAAAAAAAATAATTATATATCAAGATTAATATTCATAATTCCAATCCTTTGATTCCCATATATTACTCTTAATTTAATTCTCGTTAAGAAATAAAGTTAATTTATATAACTTTACTAATGGCGAGGATTTTTTTATTTAAACAGCAATTATTTTGTTTTTAAGGTTTGGTAGATTTGGGGGTATTTGATGATTTGAACTCACTTTAATTCTCGCAATAAAAATCATTTTTTAATTTTTTTGCGAGGATTTTTTTTGTGAAGATTGGGACGGTGGGGACATTGGGGACAATTGGGACATTGGGGACTTAAAAGGCTCAGTTATTTTCTTTTTTTTACTACTTTTTTCCTATATTAGCCATTCCAAAAACAAAAACCTATCCTTAGGTGGGTGAACTCCTTTGACAATTTTTACAGAATACGGGAATCCGTAAAAAGGGTATTGCCTTTTCGTTTTATTTTGCATAAACGAAAGGTGATGCTCGTTGAATTGAATTTTTTACAGAATTACTTATATTTGAGAAATAAACAAAACATACATGCTCCTGGAACCTCGCAAAGCCCTCAATAAAGCGTTTTTAAAAATAAAACCCAACCGCACCGGGATTGAATTGTTTAAAAGCAATTTAATTACCTTGTTAAACCATGCCGGTAAAGAACGGGAAGAGTTTCACAAAAACTTAATTTCCGATTTTTTAAAGAATACCTATTATTCACCCCACTTCTTTATCAATACCAAAGACAGTAAAGATTTAGTCATTCACACCGGAAAAGACGCCAAAAGTGCCGTTGGGGTGATTATTGAAGCGAAAAGTCCGAGTAATAAGGCGGAGATGATTTCCAAAAACAACCTCAACAGTAAAGCGTTGCAGGAATTGGTGCTCTACTTTTTGCGGGAACGCATTTTGCACAAAAACCTTGAAATCAAACATTTGGTGGCGACCAACCTGAACGAGTGGTTTATTTTTGACGGGCAATTGTTTGACAAATTATTTGCTCAAAACAAAGCGTTTGTCAAACAATTTCAAGACTTTGAAAGTGGAAATCTTTCGGTGACTTCTACTGATTTCTTTTATCGGGAAATGGCAAAACCGTTTATTGAAACGGTGGTGGACAAACTGGAATACACCTATTTTGATTTGGCTACCTACGACAAAATTCTTCGCAACGACGACAAAACCGACGATGCCAAACTCATCGTTCTATATAAATTGCTTTCGCCGGAGCATTTGCTTAAACTTTCGTTTGCCAATGACAGCAACTCGTTGGACAAAAACTTTTATAACGAATTGTTGCATTTGATTGGCTTAACCGAAACAAAAGAAGGCGGCAAAAAACTCATCGAACGGCCCAAAGCCGGACTGCGACAAGCGGGGTCATTGTTGGAAAATACGATTCATCAGTTGGACAGTTTGGATAAGATTAACCGACTGCCCAATGCCAAACAATATGGCGATACGTATGACGAACGCCTGTTTACGGTAGCCTTGGAACTGTGTATCACGTGGGTGAACCGTATTTTGTTTTTGAAACTGCTCGAAGCCCAATTGATCAGTTACCACAAAGGCGACAAAACGTATGCGTTTTTGCATGCCGGCTTGTTGCATGATTACGATAACCTGAACGCGTTATTTTTCATGGTCTTGGCCAAAAAACCGGAGGAACGCAACGAACGCGTGAAAACACTCTTTGCCCAAGTGCCGTATTTGAACAGTTCGCTGTTTGAACCCACCGAGTTGGAACACCAAACCTTGTTTATTTCGGGGTTGGAAGACCATGTTCCGCTGCCCTATTTGAGTGCTACGGTGATTAAAGATGCAAATGGCAAAAAGAAAACCGGTGCCGAAGATGCGTTGAACTATTTCTTCTCGTTTTTGGATGCCTATGATTTTGCGAGTGAAGGCAGCGAAGACATTCAGGAAGACAACAAAACCTTGATTAACGCCTCGGTGTTGGGCTTGATTTTTGAAAAAATAAACGGCTACAAAGACGGTTCGTTTTACACGCCCGGTTTCATTACGATGTATATGTGTAAAGAAACCATCCGACGGGCGGTGCTGCAAAAGTTTAACGAAGTAAAAGGTTGGGATTGTACCAATTTTGTTGCCTTGTACAACCAAGATTTTACCGAAAAAGAAGCCAATTCCATCATCAACAGCATTAAAATATGTGACCCGGCGGTGGGTTCTGGACATTTTTTGGTATCGGCGTTGAATGAGATGATTGCGATTAAACACGATTTAGGCGTGCTGGTGGACAAAGAAGGTAAAAAACTCAAAGGCTACCAGATTGACATTGTGAATGACGAATTGATGGTGACCGATGAAGACGGACTGCCGTTTGTGTATAACCCCAACAACAAAGAAAGCCAACGCATACAAGAAACCTTGTTTCACGAAAAGCAGACGATTATTGAAAACTGTTTGTTTGGCGTGGACATTAACCCGAACTCGGTGAAGATTTGCCGTTTGCGGTTGTGGATTGAGTTGTTGAAGAATGCTTATTATAGAGAGAATAGAGAAAAGAAAATAGAAAATAGACAGGGCGGTTTAGAAAATAGAGAAAAGAATATAGAGAATAGACAGAGCGGTTTAGGGTTTAGGGAGTTGGAGACGTTGCCGAACATTGACATTAACATTAAATGCGGGAACTCGTTGATTAGCCGTTTTGGGTTGGAGGCTGATTTGAAGAAAGCCTTGAAGCAGAGCAAGTGGAACATGGAGAGTTATAAGTTGGCGGTGGCCACGTACCGCAATGCGGAGAACAAGGAGCAAAAGCGGGAAATGGAGCAATTGATTGCCGACATTAAAGGGAATTTTAGGAGTGAGATTGGCATTAACGACCCGAAAAAGCTGAAGTTAGAAAAGCTGAAAGGCGAATTGTTTAACTACACCCAGCAAGTAGGATTGTTTGAACGCAGCAAGAAAGAAGAAGCCGAGTGGAACAAAAAAGTAAACACGCTGAGTGCCGACGTAAAACAATTGGAAACCGAACTGGAAGAAATCAAAAGTAACAAGATATATGAAAATGCGTTTGAGTGGCGGTTTGAGTTTCCGGAGGTGCTGAATGACCTAGGGGATTTTGTGGGTTTTGATGTGGTGATTGGGAATCCGCCGTATGTTCAACTTCAAAGTATGAAAGAAATGTCTAAGCAATATGAAAAGCTTAACTATCAGACATATTCCAGTATGGGTGATTTATATGCCCTATTTTATGAAAAAGGAAATGATATTTTAAAGCAAGAAGGATTACTTTGTTTTATTACCGGAAGTGCATGGATGCGAGCAAATTATGGTAAACAATTAAGAGATTATTTGAAAAATAAAACTAAAATAATTGACTTAATTGATTTTTCTGATTGTGAAATTTTTGATAGTGCTACAATATTAACAAACGTAATAACTTTAAAAAAATCCAATGAAAAAAATAAAATTAAAGTTATTCGATTTACTAGAAAAGACCAAAACAAACTAGTAGACTTAGAGAAAATATTTAATAGTGAATATATTGAAATTAATGAATTTCCAGAAACCTCATGGATTATAAAAGAAAAATTAAGTTTCGATATAAAAAGCAAAATTGAAAATCAAGGAACTAAGTTAATTGATTGGAAAATTAAAATAAATAGAGGTATTATTACTGGCTTTAATGAAGCATTTATTATTGATTCTGAAACAAAAAATGAATTAGTAAAAAAAGATTTTAAAAATGAAGAATTATTAAAACCATTACTCAGAGGTAGAGATATTAAGAAATATTACCATGACTATCAAAATCTTTGGTTGATAAATGTACATAATGGAATTAAAGAAAAAGGAATCAAGCCTATTGAAATTAACGATTATCCCACTATAAAGGACTACTTAGACTTATATTGGGATAAATTAAAAATTAGATTTGATCAAGGAAACACACCTTATAATTTGAGAAATTGTGCTTATTTAGAAGAATTTGAATATCCAAAAATCATTTATTCTGATATTTCAAAATTGATGCCCTTTACATTGGACAAAGAAAAATATTATACTAATGATAGGTGTTTTTTTATAACTGGTTCTGATATTGAATATCTGGTTTGTCTATTAAATTCGAAACTATTTAAATTTTGTTTTGAAAGTGATTTTCCTGAATTACAAGGTAACTCTAAAAAAATGATTAAAGTTGTTTTTGAACAGATACCGTTAAAATATATTTCAGTAAAAGACCAACAGCCTTTCATCACCAAAGTCGATGAAATCTTAGCTATAAAGCAGTCCAACCCTACTGCGGACACGAGTGCGTTAGAGCGGGAGATTGATTTTATGGTGTATGGGTTGTATGGGTTGAGTGAGGGGGAAATCAATATAGTAGAGAATAGTTAAGGGAAAATAAATTTAAAAAAATAGAAATATGAATGAATACATTGCAGGTTTAGGTTTTTTAACCATCCTTATTATCATTTTACTTTACTTTTTACCAACAATAATTGCATTTTACAGAGGAAAATCAAATTGGTTAGCCATTATGTTGGTAAATATTTTTTTTGGTTGGTCATTTATTGGTTGGTTTGTTGCTTTAATTTGGGCGGTAACAAAAGATGTGGAAAGGCAATCGGTTGTCATTAACAATACCGTTTCGTCTGAACGTACGAGTAATCATCTTTCTTCGCCAATGTATCATAATGAACCCATTAACACTTCATCAAATGGTAAAAGTTTAAATGATTTATACCGTGAACGATTAAGTAACAAAGAACCATTTCATCAACCGATAGCAAGTTCAAATGAAAATGTTCCGCTTCAAAATAATACCAATCAGTTGGATAAAATTAATCATCTCAAAGAACTAAAAGCATTACTTGATAGTGGTATCCTCACACAAGAAGAATTTGAAAAAGAAAAAAATAAAATTTTAAATGCGTAACCAAATATACAAACACGAGTGCGTTAGAGCGGGAGATTGATTTTATGGTGTATGGGTTGTATGGGTTGAGTGAGGAGGAGATCAAAATCGTGGAAGAATCGTGATTTGGAAATTGAATCTCTTGATTTTGATTCACGAACACCAAAAAAACAATATTAAAAAGTGAGTAGATTGGGATTGTTGAGTAATAATAAATAAAAAAATGATTTTAGATAAAGTATTTTTTTTGTGTTTAACAATTGTAGTAATTGAAATATATAATGAGTTTAGAATAAATAATTATGGAAGAATATTTGATAGATTTTTTTATCTATTTAATGTTAGAAACATATTTAATTCTATAAAGATTTCTTCTTTTTTATCTTTTTTAATCATATTTTTTTTTGAAGACATACCATATATAAAGGATTTATATTTTACTATAGAAAAAACTGGTATTCTAGAAGTAAATTATATCCCAATGATTGTTTTTACTTTATCTATAATTATTTTCAGATATGAGCGATTAAAAACAGAATTTGGATATAGTTATACTACGAATAGCAGTGTAATTATAAATTTAAAATATATTATTTTTAGATTAGTTTCATTTTTATTTGTTTTTTACATATTTAAATATGTTTTCACAGGTATTTATCAGTTAGACAAGTACTTTCTAGAAAATAATATGAGTGTGTTTGATTGGTATTCTAACGAATTAATTAACAATAATTTATTATTTAAAAAAGGTGTTTATTTTTCTTTTGTTATTGTAATATCTTTCTTTTTTATAATTAATAATGGATTTTTAAAAATAAATTCAAATTATGGTGAAGAAAAGAACATTAAACTTGATTTTATTAAATATTTATTTGTTTCGTTTATTCTTTGTATTGGTCTATTTTTAAGTACATATTCAATTTTTAATGCTTTTTATTCAATTAATAATTCTAGTCTTAAGGATTTTATATCTT
>NZ_JBIIVK010000001.1:0-126965 GCF_044339515.1 Flavobacterium sp. | reverse complement strand
TTTTTAACTCAAATTATCTTTGGAACAAATCAAAATACACCCAAATGTAACTTGGCTTAAAACGAAACAAATTAAGTTTTAGAGGATGAAGTTTTGGAGAAAAGTGGGTTTTTTCACAGCCTGACGTGTCGAGGGTTTTTGTTTTGGGCAAGGTTTCCACACTCAGGCTCACCGAAGATAAACTCTTTATAAATTGTCCAAAAAAATCAAAAAAAAGTTTGAATAATTAATCGTTCATATTTTAATTATATTTTGCTATTTGTAAATTTAGATAATCAATTAAAGAGAGGAAATACTTAAAGTGCATAATTTCATTCTTAAAGGTATAAAAAAACCGCAAGAGCTGTTTTTGCAATAATTTCATATTGTCTATTCACAAATGGGTAATTCAAATTTACCTTCTATAGAATTCTCTGTGGAAGTTGAAGCTGCCCTAACTTTTCCTACAACTAAGTCATCAGTAATAGATATAATCTCAACACGTATTCCTCCTGAAAGACTAATAAAGTCCGAAGAATCAGGATCATTAAAAGAGGCATAAACATTGGTAGTATGTACTCCAACTTCTCTTGGTGCAGTAACAGTAATAGGAAAATCAGAAAAACCTATTGTTTCACATCCTAAATCTTCTGCCGTTAAATAAAGTTCCACACTTTCAACTCCAAAAACCTCTTCAAAAAAACCCTTTCCTCCCCCAATAGTAAATGCATTCCCAAACAATTCACCGCTAACGGGATTGTTTGAAATACCTCCGTCATTTGGATTTTCATTGGAATCATCGGAACAAGAAAAGCTAACAAAAGCTAACAAAATAAAAATCGAAATCTTTTTCATTGTAATTAATTTTATGCCATACTTGGCTGTTAATAATAATAAATATGTGGGAAAATTACGGAATTGAAATTAATTAACAATGAGTAAAAACACCTTGTTTAGCAAAACTACCCGTCTGGGTAGTTAAAAAAGTATGATTTTTTTTGTTTGGTTTACTCATTAAATTACCCTGATATATAACCTTTTTAGAAAAAAAATAATTTAACTAAAATATCCAATTCATCAAACTCAATACTAATTTAATAATAGAATTGCCTCATTTATAAATAACAAAATTTCTTTCAAAATAATTATAGTGTATTTGATAGCTTCAGCAAATTGCTTCTCATATACTTTACTGCTAAATTAACTTTATGAACAATCGATTTAAAAGCAACTAACTCATTTTTTTAGCAAAAGAGCTTTATAAGATTCAAGAAAAGTAACTTTGCATGACCAAAAAAATATTATAGCATTGAAATATAAACTCAATGAAAAGCCTAATATTTTTTAACTTGATAAAAAATTGAATACTAGTCAAGTGGAAATTTATGTACTTTCCTCGGAGACCGTTTATTTGATAACTATAATGTTATAATTACTTTGCTAACAAGCAAAAGTTGATGTAAAATCTATCGGTTTCAATAGTATATTTATCGTAATATTCAACCAAAAAGATTAACTCAGGAGTAGTTTGACATTTTCAAACTTAATTATTTTTATCTAAAATTCATCTTATCAATTGATGAAATATTTAAAAAAACTACCTCGAATAATTCGGAGCTTCCTTCGTAATCGTCACATTATGCGGATGGCTTTCCCCTATTCCGCTAGCTGTAATTCGCACGAATCTGCCTGTTTCTTGTAAAGTTGGAATATCTTTCGCTCCACAATAACCCATTCCGGCACGAAGTCCGCCAATGAATTGTTGCATACTTTCGTTTAATTCACCTTTGTATGGAACTCGGCCCACAATTCCTTCCGGAACTAATTTCTTAACATCATCTTCCACATCTTGAAAATAGCGGTCCTTTGAACCTTCTTGCATCGCTTCCACCGAACCCATTCCGCGGTACGATTTGAATTTTCTTCCTTCAAAAATAATGGTTTCACCCGGCGATTCTTTTGTTCCGGCTAATAACGAACCTAACATCACACAATCGGCTCCGGCAGCAATCGCTTTCGGAATATCACCGGTGTAACGAATTCCGCCATCCGCAATTACCGGAACTCCGCTACCTTTTATGGCAGCTGCCACTTCCAACACCGCAGAAAACTGTGGAAATCCAACTCCGGCAACCACTCGTGTGGTACAAATGGAACCCGGTCCGATTCCAACTTTCACAGCATCGGCTCCGTTTTCTACTAAATATAATGCTGCTTCCGGGGTTGCGATATTTCCAACCACCACATCCAAATCAGGGAATTTGGCTTTTACTTGCTTTAAAACTGTTACAACACCTTGCGTATGTCCGTGAGCTGTATCGATTATAACCGCATCTACTCCGGCATTAACCAAAGCTGTGGCACGTTCTAACGCATCAGCCGTTACTCCAAGAGCAGCAGCCACACGCAAACGACCAAATTTATCTTTATTGGCAATTGGTTTTTGAGTCAGTTTTGTAATATCCCGAAAGGTAATTAACCCAACCAATTTATAGTTTTTATCAATCACCGGAAGTTTTTCAATTTTGTTTTGTTGCAAAATTCCTTCTGCTTGTTGCAAAGTTGTTCCTTCTTCAGCGGTGATTAGATTTTCAGCCGTCATCACTTCTAAAATCGAACGGGAATTTATCTTTTCAAAACGCAAATCACGATTCGTCACAATACCTTTTAAAATTCCATTTTCATCCACAACCGGAATTCCCCCAATGCTAAATTCACGCATCGCTACTTTTGCATCGCCAACCGTTGCTGTTAAAGGTAAAGTGACAGGATCCAAAATCATTCCGGCTTCTGCTCGTTTCACTTTTCGAACTTTAGCCGCTTGTTGCTCAATCGACATATTTTTATGCAAAACTCCGATTCCACCTTCTTGAGCCATCGCAATCGCCATCGAACTTTCGGTCACCGTATCCATTGCAGCAGAGGCAATTGGAACATTCAGCGTAATATTTCTGGAAAATTTAGATTGAATACTTACTTCGCGGGGTAAAACTTCAGAGTAGTTGGGAATCAGCAGAACATCATCGTAGGTTAATCCTTCACCGATGATTTTTGTTGTGTGTGCTTTCATGGTTGCAATTTGTAGTTAAATTGCGTGCAAATATACAAAATTTAACGATATAAACTACGTTGACCTATCGTATAAATTTCGAAGGTTTTTCTATCCGAACCAAAAAATAAGAAACCATACAATAATAGGACGCCAACTGAAAAAAAATATTGATGTAATTAAACAAATCAATGGGTTCGATAAAATGATAAAAGGAATAAAATACGTCTGAAATCACAATACACAAAGCCATAATCGAAAAATACAATGCCGCTTTTGAAGCCTCTGAAAAGAAATTAATCAAGGATATAACGGTAAGAATCAGCAACGTAAATCCGTAAAATAGAAAGATAATATAACGTTCTGTGGATTCCGGTTCAATTAAATCGATGATGGAAAATAAGACAAATAATAAGAAAATAACAATCAAAATTCCTAAAATGATATTGGAAACAGAAAGCTTTTGCGGAACTAAATCATCAATTCCGAATTTAATCAGAATGCAATAACTAATAAAAAAGCAGAGAATTATCCATAAAACATCAAAATCAGGATCGAGTAAAACCAAAATATCGCCCACAAAACAAGCTAACAATGAAACGGAAAACCACCAATTTATTCGTTTAAAGCGATGTTGCAAATAATAAAAATAAATCGCCGGAATTACGATTGGCTTCGCAAATAATTCTAATTCCTGTAAATCAAAAAGTACGGCAACCACCACCAATAAACTGGAAATGAAATACAAGTACAACGCCGGTTTTTGCTTATTCATCGACCAAATGTATAAAAACTTTTTGCAAGATTAGAAGCGATTCCGTCTTTCCGCTCCAATTTTGTTTGTTCCGGTTTGTTTTTCTAAAAAATCGGGAGAGCTTCCATTGGTCGCTTCCCGCTTTTAAGAAAAAACTAAACCGCAACGGCACAAAGATTTCCGCTGCAATACGGGCTAGGGAATTGTGCTGTTAAGGAATTATTCCTTAGACATTTCTATTTCCAAAGTAGAATTACACAATATTGCAAAACAGTATTTTATCTAGTTTTTGTATTTAATTTTTCTGTAAGTCCTATGATAAGGTCTTTTTATTCCATTTGGACTTATTACATTTTTAATTAATCTAATCCAATTTCCTTTTTCATCATATTCATAATCGATTTCGTGGATATAAGGTTCCTTTTTATCAGTCAAAATCCAGTACATTTTTGTTACATCTCCATTATCATTCGTTTCAATAACAAAATTTGAGTTTATATTCCCTTTTATTTCTTCTTCTAGTCGCCCTTGATAATTAAAATCCATTATAATAAATTGACTATTTGAATAATCATAATTGATATTTTGAAGTCTGGATTTATCAGTACCAACAATTGTATGCTCAATTAAAGTTGGATTGTTTATACTATCGTATGTTACTGTATATCTCATATAAATTTCACCCAAATCATTCATTTTTTCTTTTATTTTTTTTCTTTTGAGATATTCGTAATTGACTTTAGTTATATACCATTTCTCGCCTTCATATTTTAAGTTTCCAAAATACTTCAAAATGCGTTTATCTGAGTCTAATTGAATTATTTCGTCAGCAATAAATTCATTATCTCGATATTTTTTAACTAGCATTTCAAAATCAGATTTGAAAGTGTAAATGTTTTTTTCAATCCAAGTTTCGGAATTTGCCATAAAAATTGTGTCATTTACAACTACTTCTGAAGGATTTCCAAATTTCACATTATAATATGCCTTAGATGCAACTTTTTCCGCAATTTCAGAATAGAAAGTTGGTTCAGATTCCTGATTTTGAGAATATCCAAATAAGGTAATGAAAAGTAAAATTATGAATGATAGTTTGCCCATTTCTTAATTAGGTACAACGTGTCGTGGCTTTAAGAAGTTGGGGATTTGTAAGCCCGAAACTTTCTATTAAACACCGAAAATTAAAGGTACAAAATAAATTTTAAATTAAGCCTAAAACCCCAATTTCTTAAAACCGCTGTCAGCAGTGGTTTTTTCTTCTATGTAAATATAAGATTGTGGAGCACAAAATTCTTCAATAAAATCTTCTGGATCAATTTCTTTTTCGAATTTTACAACTTCATTAATTTTAATGGAAAAACCTTTTTCTACGTTTTTGTAATATTCAAAAAAATCTTTTTCAGATATTCCGCCGACATCTTTAAATTCATTCCATAAATTTATTGGCGTGTCTTCTACAATGTCTAATATAGTAAAATAACCAATCATCATTTTCTTTGGCATTGATGAATAAATAAAAATCTTTTCAACTTCTCGTTTGAAAATTTTTTTTCGAAATTCTACTTTTTTCGTTCCTGCAATTATTGCTTGTGCATAAATTGGTTTAATCGATAATATAACGCTTGTCAAAGTATCCTTCATTTTTCAACTCTTGATAATCGGTTTCCGATATTTTAGTAATAGTTTGTATTTTATTTTTGAAACTTTTCATTTCCTTTATTTTAGCTAATTTCACCTTCTTTTTTAAGTAAGTAATTAGTCTAAATGTAATAACGTTTAATTCATTTTTTTTATCTAATTTCTTTAATAAATCTTCTTGCGAAAATACAGTCTTTTTGCCCACCAAATTCCATAGATCATCAAAATCTTTTACTATTTGTATTGATTCAAGAATTCCTACTGGTTCAATTTCTTGATTCGTTTTTGAAGAATAGAAAAAAAGCAAATCTCCTTTTTTAAGGTTTTTAATTTTAGAATTTGATATGTAAGCTTTTATGATTGTATTACCTTGAATTTCATTAACACTATCAGGAGAAGTATCAAACAAAGTTGGAACACGAAGTTTGCCATCTTTGAAAAGCTTTTCATAATAATCTGGTCTTATTGGAATTGCAAACTTTGAAATTGTTTTGTTGTCAAAATAGAAAGGATGATTATTTATAGTGTTTTCAGTAGATAGTAATTTCTTTTTATTCAAACTTTTTATCATTTGAATTTCTAATAATCCTTGTTTATTCATAAATTCAACTTTATAGAAACCAAAGGTTTCTAATAGATTGATTAAATGGTTTTGTTTTTCGTAAACTGTTAGATATAAGAAATTCAATTTTTGGTTAATACAATATTCAAACATTTTGTGAAGAAATAATTCTCCAAGCTTAATTCCAAATGCTGTGTCAGAAACTTTGAAAGTACAGATTTTTAAAGCTTTTTCATAAATGTTTTCTAATTGATGTTCTTCAACAGTTTCTGAATTATAAATTAGTATTGCTTGTAATTCATCTTCAACTATTAAAGAATAACATTTTCTGTTTTTGCTAGCACATTTTGATAACCAAAGATTAAATTCTTTTACTCCATAATCGTCTCGTAAACTGTCAAAAAAGCTTGAATCAAATTTATCTTCAATTTCTCTTATGCTATGCTCCTTAAGAATTGGATGGCTTGGAATTTTTATCGTAAATTGTTCTTCAAGTAAAAATAAGATTTGTTCAATGTTTAGAACATTTTCTTGAACTCCAATTTTTTTTGCATTTTTATGAATTCCGTTATCTTGTGTTACAAAGACATCAACATAACCTTTGTATAATTGATAAAGTTGCTTGTTGTCAATTTCATCATTTATTTTTTTTGCTCCAATATGTGTTTGAAATTCTTCTGTTGGTTCAGTAAAATCTTTTAACTTTTCGTATTTGTCAAGTTTAGATTTAATTATTTCTTTTCGGTCTGAATTTTTGTCTCGACTTATATCGACAGGAATTGCTTTTGGATGATATAAAACTTTACAATTGTTGGTTATTGCTAATCTATAAAATTCAGAAAATTGTTTATTTACAACTATATTGTCTTCTAAATTTATTAGAATATTTGTATCGATTAGTATTCTCAATTTCTGTATATTTTTTCGTTTTTGTTCTTGTTTTCTTCGGGATTCTTTAAAATGACTGCTAACTAGTAAATATCATCAAATTTAAATAACATAATTAATTTATTCACAAATTAATAAAATTTTTCCTAAAAAAATATAACAAATCTAATTTTCTGTTTCCTTAGTTACTAATCATCCCCAAAAAATCCTCCTCACTAATAATTGCAATTTTTAATTGATTGGCTTTTTCCAATTTAGCCGGGCCCATATTTTCTCCGGCTACCACATAATCTGTTTTGGTAGAAATGGAACTTCCTACTTTTCCGCCATTATCTTCGATAGCTTTCTTTAAATCATCACGAGAAAATTTTTCAAAAACACCGGAAACTACAAACGTTTTTCCGGCAAATTTATCACTTACCTGTGTGTTTTTCTCCACTAATTCAAACTGAATTCCAACCGATTTTAAACGTTCGATGGTTATTCTGTTTTCGATATTTTCAAAAAACTCGATGACACTTTGGGCAATTTTATCACCAATTTCATCTACTAAAATCAAATCCATTAAACTGGCATTCGCAATAGCATCTATATTTTTATAATGTTTTGCTAACTTTTTTGCCACTGTTTCGCCTACATATCGAATTCCCAATGCATACAAAACCCGTTCAAACGGTACTTCCTTTGACTTTTCAATTCCGTTGATTAAATTCTCCGCACTTTTTTGAGCCATTCGTTCCAACGGAAGAATTTGTTCGATTTTTAAATCATATAAATCGGCATAATTTTTTACCAATCCATTTTGATAAAGCAATGCCACTGTTTCGCCACCCAACCCTTCAATGTCCATTGCTTTTCGGGTAATGTAGTGCTGAATGCGACCAACAATCTGTGGCGGACAACCATAAAAATTCGGACAATAATGATTGGCTTCGCCTTCTTTTCGCTCTAAAGCGGTTTGACATTCGGGACAATTGGTAATGTAAACCGTTGGAAACGATTCATTTCCTCGTTCGGCTACCGCAATAATTTTCGGAATAATTTCTCCTCCTTTTTCCACAAAAACTTTATCGCCAATGCGAATATCTAATTTTTGAATTTGGTCCGCATTATGCAACGAAGCTCTTTTGACAATTGTTCCTGCCAATTGAACCGGCTCTAAATTCGCCACCGGAGTAATCGCTCCCGTTCTTCCCACTTGATAGGAAATGGAATTTAATCGAGTGGAAACTTGCTCCGATTTGAATTTATAAGCCATTGCCCAACGTGGCGATTTGGCCGTATAACCCAATTCGTCTTGGTGTTGAAGACTGTTGACTTTGATTACAACTCCATCTGTTTCATAAGGCAAATCGTGTCGGTGAACATCCCAATAGGCGATGAATTCCAACACTTCTTGCATATTTTTGGCTAATTTGGCTTGATTTGGCACTTTAAAACCCCATTTTCGGGCTGTTTCCAAACCTTCAAATTGTGTTTTGAACGGAAGATTATTTCCCACAATAAAATACAACAAACAATCCAACGGACGTTTGGCGACTTCGGCACTGTTTTGTAATTTCAAACTTCCGGAAGCGGTATTTCTCGGGTTGGAATAAGGAGTTTCACCAATTTCAATCAATTCTTGATTCATTTTTTCAAAACCGGAAAAAGGTAAAATAATTTCACCACGAATATCAAATTTTGGCGGATAATTTCCTTTTAATTGCAGTGGAATGGAACGAATGGTTTTTACATTATTCGTCACCTCATCACCTTGAAAACCATCGCCACGTGTGACGGCTTTTTTCAATTTTCCATTTTCGTAAGTAATGCTGATGGAAGCTCCGTCGTATTTTAATTCACACGTATATTCCAAATCAACATTTCCTAACATTTTTTGAATTCGGTTTTCCCAATCCAACAAATCTTCGGTTGAATACGAATTATCCAATGAATACATTCGATGTTCGTGAGCAACGGTAGTAAAGTTTTTAGTGATGCTTCCTCCTACTCGTTGCGTTGGCGAATTTTCATCAAAAAACTCAGGATGTTGGGTTTCTAAATCTTGTAATTTTTTCAATAATTGATCAAATTCAAAATCGGAAATAGTGGGTTTATCCAACACATAATAGTTGTGGTTGTGTTGGTTGAGTTCTTCGCGAAGGGATTGAATTGTGGTCTGGATATCCATTTTTTTAAAGGTACTAAGGTTCTGAGGTACTTAGGTTCTAAGGTTTACTTTGCGTTTACAATATTATCAATTTGTTGGTACAGTTGTCCGTCACTTAAAATCGCTCCTTGTTGAATGATGTCAAAAATAGCAGCATTTCGTTCGTCTTGGTATTCTTTTCGACCAACGTGAATGTCGATTGCATCGGTGAACAAATTTTTCACCATCCATTCCAAACCTTGCGAAGTCATAAAATCGACTTCGGGTTCCAATGTTTTTAGAACAATGGATTTCACTTCTGTTTCCAAACAATGAAACATAAAAATATGGTTTTTAGAAAAATGTTCTAAATAATTGGTTTGAGCCAAAACACCTTCCCAAATTAAATCGGAGAAAACATCTAATTCTTGTTCGGCTATTTCAGGTTTATTGGTTTTTATTTCATCCCATTCTTTTTTATCAATGGATTGTGTGGCTAAAAAATTAGCAAATTCTTGATGAAGGGCTTCGAATTGTTCTTTGGTTAGTCTGGTGTATTTCATTTTTTCTCGCTGTTTGTTTTTTCTCGCAAAGACGCAGAGACGCAAATTTTTGATAACTTTAATTTTTTCTAATTCATTTTTGTTCATCGTCGAACTTTATTTCTCGCTGTTTGTTTTTTCTCGCAAAGACGCGGAGACGCAAAGTTTTAAAGTCACATATATTTTTGTTTTTCTTATTTAAAGACCATTTGCAATTCTTGTAATGCCGTTTTTAATTAATGGAATATTAAAATTAACTATTAAACCTAATTTACAATGTGTGATTTTTAAATAGGTCAAAAGTTGTTTTGGGGTAACTGTTGATAGTTGTTCGACTGATTTTAGTTCAACAATTACTTTTTCTTCTACAATTAAATCCGCTCTGAAACCAATATCCATCACCAATTCATCCCAATAAACCGGTAGTGTTTTTTGTCTTTCAACTTTTAACCCTAATTTCGTCAACTCATAAAATAAAATCTCTTCATAAACACTCTCTAACAAACCAGGACCAAGTTTTTTATGAATCTTGAAACATAAATCTACAATAATTGTGGCTATTTCATTTTCTGTCATATTTATTTTTTATTACTGGCAGTTTTTGTTTGTTTCTCACATTTTTTTGTTTCTCGCAAAGACGCAAAGACGCAAAATAAATATTGCAAATAAAATCTTTTTTTAAACTTGCAGTTATAATGTCAAAACTAACAAATAAAATCTCTTCGGCTTTAAAACTTTGCGGCTTTGCGACTTTGCAAGAAAAATAATATTCAACTTTGTACGAAACAAATTATTGATTATCTAATCAAATGTTGGCATCTCAAAAACTTTGCGTCTCTGCGTCTTTGCGTGAAACTTAATACTACGTTGTGAGAAACAAAATTTAACCGATAACATCTAACTTCGCAAACCGCAACAACAACTTCTTAATTCCACCCACATCAAATTTAATCTCGGCTTTTTTGTCTGCTCCTACTCCTTCAAGGTTTAACACTTGACCTTTACCGAATCGTTCGTGCATGACGATGTTACCCGGAACTAATCCTGAATCAAACAGATTATTTCCAGATGGTGCGTTGCCGGAAACGGGTTTTAGTTTTCTAATTGTTGACGAAGGCTCTTCACCATATCGTTTTGGTGGAGTACCGTTGGTTGGTTTGGCTAGACGCAATTTTGATTTGTCCACATCGCCAAAAATATCATTGTCAATCATTGGTTTGTAGCGATAACCGGTTTCTACCGCACTGATGTATTCCAGATATTGATCGTCAATTTCTTCAATAAATCGTGATGGTTCGCTGTCCATCAATTTACCCCATCGGTAACGGGATTGAGCATAAGTGAGATAAGCCTGATGTTCAGCTCGGGTTAATGCTACGTAGAATAAACGGCGTTCTTCTTCCAATTCGCTTCGTGTGTTTAAACTCATCGCACTCGGAAACAAATCTTCTTCCATTCCGACTATAAAAACGGTTGGAAATTCTAATCCTTTCGCTAAGTGAATGGTCATTAAAGCCACACGGTCATCATCGCCGGTGTCTTTGTCTAAATCGTTGGCCAAAGCTACATCTTCCAAAAATTCGGATAATGCTCCTCGTGCACCATCAATTTCCTTTTGTCCTTCAATGAAATCTTTGATACCGTTTAATAATTCTTCGATGTTTTCAATTCTTGCAATTCCTTCCGGAGTTCCGTCTTTTTTGAGTTCTTGCACTAAACCGGTTTTTTTGGTTACATGGTCGGCAAGAAAAAAAGCATCTTGATTTTCGTTGATGACTTGAAAACTTTTAATCATCATCACAAAATCCTCCAGTTTTTGTTTTGTTCCCGAATTGAGTTTTAAATCAATTTTATCAATATTCTCCATTACTTCAAAAATGGAACGCTTGTAATGATTGGCAGCCACTGTTAATTTTTCAACTGTGCTGTCACCAATTCCACGAGCTGGATAATTGATTACTCTAACTAATGCTTCTTCATCTTTTGGATTGATCACCAAACGCAAATAACACAACACATCTTTAATTTCTTTGCGTTGGTAAAAGGATAAACCGCCGTAAATTCGGTATGGAATGTCACGTTTTCGCAACGCATCTTCCATTGCTCGGGATTGAGCATTGGTTCGATACAAAATCGCGAATTCACCGTTTTTCATTTGGTTTCGCATTTTTTCATCAAAGATGGTGGAAGCTACGAATCGTCCTTCTTCTCCATCGGTAATACTGCGATTGACTTTTATTTTGGGTCCGTCTTGGTTGTGTGTCCAAACTACTTTGTCGAGTTTGGTTTTGTTTTTATCGATGATGGAATTGGCTGCTTCTACGATATTTTTGGTGGAACGGTAATTTTGTTCTAAGCGAAACATCTGAACATCAGCATAATCTTTTTGGAAATTCAGAATGTTGTTGATGTTGGCTCCACGAAAGGCATAAATACTTTGAGCATCATCACCCACCACGCAAATATTTTGAAAACGATCGGATAATGCCCGAACAATTAAATATTGTGAATGGTTGGTATCTTGGTACTCATCCACCAAAATATAGCGAAAACGGTCTTGGTATTTGGCCAACACATCCGGAAAACGGCTTAATAACTCATTGGTTTTAAGTAATAAATCATCGAAATCCATCGCTCCCGATTTGAAACAACGTTCCACATAATTATTATAAATTTCACCTAATCGTGGTTTTTTGCTCATCGCATCTTGCTCCATTAATTCCGGATTGTTGAAATAGGCTTTCACAGTGATTAATGAATTTTTATAGGATGAAATTCTGCTAAAAACTTGTTTTGGTTTGTAAATGTCTTTGTCGAGTTGCATTTCTTTGATGATGGCTCCGATAAGGCGAACACTATCTTGAGCATCATAAATGGTAAAATTGCTCGGATAACCCAATCTTTCCGCTTCAATACGAAGAATTTTAGCAAAAACCGAGTGAAATGTTCCCATCCAAAGGTTTTTGGCTTCGTTGCTACCCACGATATCGGAAATTCTTTTCTTCATTTCACGAGCCGCTTTGTTGGTAAATGTTAGCGACAAAATGTTGAACGCATCAACTCCAAGGCTCATTAAATAGGCAATTCGCATCGTGAGCACACGTGTTTTTCCAGAACCAGCACCGGCAATCACAATCATTGGTCCGTCTTTTTGTAGCACGGGTGCACGTTGAGCTTCGTTGAGTTGATTGATATATTCTTGTATCATAGTTTTTAGCAAAGTTCAAAAATAAGCTTACTTATGATTTATTACAATTAAAATTGTTATGAATTATCAACTAAAATTCTATTCGCTTTTAGCATTTATACCTGACAGGTTTTAAAAACCTGTCAGGTATAAAAAAATTAATACATAATTATCAACTAAAATTCTATTTTTGCAGTAAACGTTTTAAGATAACTAAAATTTGATTTAACCATATAAGGCATATAAGCATTTAAAACTTATATGACTTATATGAAAAAAAAAGATAAAGTAAGTTTGAATGTAGCTCCAAATTAAAAAACTAAAAAATATGGAATCAATTAGGTGGATTGAACTTTTATCGTATACTTTGCCGGCGATTATTACCGGAATTGTGGCTTATTCATTTTTTCATTTGCATCATAAAGGTCTGGAAGACAGGCGGAAACATTTGATGCGAAAGGCGTTGCAAAAGGAGTCGTTGCCGATTCGTTTGCAGGCGTATGAGCGAATGGTTTTGTATTTGGAAAGGATAAATCCGGCGAAATTGTTGATTCGTGTGGCACCGTATTCGGATGATAAAAATGCATATGAAAACCAACTTATTCAACACATTGAACAAGAATTTGAGCATAATTTGACACAACAAATTTATATTACGGAAGAATGCTGGACAGTGATTACGACGGCGAAAAATACGATTATTCAAACCATTCGAAAGTCGAATATGAGTGATCGTGTGGACAGTTCTCACAAATTGAGAGAGGTGATTTTGAGTGACTTATTAGACAAACAATCACCTAGTTATGTGGCTGTTAGCTATTTGAAACATGAGGTAATTCAGATGATGAGTTAGTTTTCGAGTAATCGTTTTAACTGATTTTGTTCGGCATAATTTAATGTCGGCAACATATCCTGAAAGTACTTTTTGTGTCGTTCCGTTTTGAGTAATTCTCTAATTTGATTGCGGGCAAAAAGTGTAAATTGCCATTTATGATGTGTGGTCGCGTTGACCAAATTTTGAAGAATATTTTGGTCGTTTGGATTCAAGTAAAGCAAGTTTGTTAAAGCATTTTGGCGGATTGAACTTTCGTATTTTGAGGAAGAATAATCTAATAACTCATCGTAAAATTTCACTTTGTTATTTACTTCGTAACCTTCTGAAATTAAGGCTGATGTGAGCCACAGAATTCGTAAATTTTTATCATTAAATCCGACCCAGTTTTTGGATAAATTGAGGTAATGTTCTTGTCGTTCTGGGAATAATTTCCACAACGTTCCAAGTGCAATTTCTTTGGTGATATAGGAATCATCGTTAAGCAAGGTTTCGTATTCCGACTGAAAATTGCGTGGAATTTCAATCATAATGCGAGAAACAGCTTGTCGAATTTTTATGTTTTTGGATGCTAATGCGAGGTCTAACAATTGTTCCTTTTCTTCAAATGGAATTTCTGCCAATTGATAAATGACTTCTTCTTTAATGGAATAAAAATCGTTGCTTTTTAAAATAGTTTCAAACAAGGCTGCCTTTTCAGCAAATGGTTTTGGTTGTAATTGAACCAAGTCTAAATACGATTTCATGAAGCTGTTTTTCTTAAGTAAATCGAGAGCTTGATTGACTTCAAAACCTGATTTTTCAAGCCAATTTTGTTGGAAATTTGCTGTGTCAAAATTGGAAACTGCGTTGACTTCTTTTAGGAAATTAGATGTATTGACGTTTTTAAAACCATATTTTTTCAAGTAATTCTTAACTGATTTTTGAAAGTTTTCAGCACCAATGTTTTCACGTAAATAATGCAAAGCCCAAGCTCCTTTTTGGTAAAATGTGAGCGAACTTGCTTTTTCATTCAGTAACGGAATTGAATCGGTTTTAGATGCTTGTTGCAAACGCTCGGCCATTTCATACAATTCCCACTGAAAATAATCGTCGCCAAAAAGTTCTTTTTCAGCCAACAAAGCATAGTAAGTGGCGAATCCTTCTTGCAACCAATGGTGTTTTCCGGTTTCGGCGGTGATGAGATTGCCAAACCATTGGTGGGCCAGTTCGTGTGCGTTGACGTTGATATAAGTTTTGTCATTAAAACCGATTTCATCCACCACAAAATCTTGCGAAAAAATGGTGGAAGTGGTGTTTTCCATACCGGAATACAAAAAATCACGAACGGGAACTTGGCGGTAAACATCCCATGGATACTTCACGCCTATTTCTTGTTCAAAAAAATCGAAAATTTGAGTGGTGTATTTGTACGTTGTTTCAAATTTAGTGGCATCTTTTTGATCTAAATAAAATTCTAAAGGTGTTCCTGATTTGGTTTTAGTGGTTTGTTTGGTGAATTTTCCAATTGCCATCATTACCAAATAGGAAGACATGGGTTTGGACATCTGATAGTTCCAATTTTTGATATTGCTATTGTCATTGTTATTGACATTTTTCAATTTTCCATTAGAAAGAACTTGAAATGATGAATCAAATTCAATAGATAAATTGAAAATAATTTTCTCATTTACATCATCAAAACTGGGCAACCAATGACTGGTATATTTTCCTTGTCCTTGTGTCCAAATTTGTAAATTTTCGCCTTCTCCAATAAAATAAAGCGTTTGTTTGGGAATGGCTTTATAATTAAAAGTAAGTGTGTTTTTTCCTTTTTTAAATCCTTCAAATAATTGTAGAGCTTTTTGAGAATTTTTAAAATTTACTGATTTTCCGTTGATTTTTAGGTTAGAAAATTCCATCCGGATAGCATCAATAGCAATTGTATCGATGGAAGATAAAACTTCAAATTCATATTTTACTTCTCCAGAAATTGCTTTTTCAATTGAATTTGGAATTAAAGTGGCGTGTACCGTTTTGAAATCAACTTTTTGAGATTGTTGAGCGAAGGAGATGGAGAAAAAAAGTAAAAAAAAGTATCGCATGAATCTTTTAAATGAAAAACAAAGATACACAGTTTCGTTTTGATGATTTAAAAGTTTAAGAAAATCAATATAAATTTAAAAATTCACCCAGTTAACCCCACAAAAAAAGCCCCAAGTTTCCTTGAAGCTTTGCATTTCTGGGTGAAAGACGGGTCTCGAACCCGCGACCTTCGGAACCACAATCCGACGCTCTAACCAACTGAGCTACAATCACCATTTGATTTTGCGAGTGCAAATATAGTGTAAACCTTTGATTTTGCAAAGATTTTTAAAATAATTTAAATTAAATCTTCTAAGCTATTGACAGCCAAATATCTTTCAACCGTAAATCCCTCAGCAAAGTCAGTTCCGATAAGTCTTCCTAAGTCTTGCGAACGGTATTTTATGCTGTCTAAAAAGTTTTTGGTAGCAATTGGCGTAACCATTTCATCAGAATTTGGATTATAAAATTGCGAATCATACGCCATAATTGCTTGTACTTTTTTATCCATAAATCCTGTAATATCCACCACAAAATCGGGTTTCAAATCTTTCCATTGTATGTAATGATAAACAACATTTGGTCGCCAAGCTTCTTGCTTTTCGCCATCTAAAACGGTTTCAATTCGCTTTAAACCGGATAAAAAACACGCATCGGAAACTAATTTTGCCCCTTTTCCGTGATCGATATGACGGTCGTCGACTGCATTGCAAATCACTATTTTCGGCCGGTATTTTCGAATCATTCTAATCACTTGCATTTGGTGTTCTTCATCATTTTTGAAAAAACCATCTCGCATTTTTAGGTTTTCACGAAACGAAATGCCTAAAATTTCAGAAGCTTTTGCACTTTCTTTATAGCGAATTTCAACAGAACCTCGTGTGCCTAATTCGCCTTCCGTTAAATCGATAATCCCGACTTTTCTTCCTAACGAAATTTCTTTGGCAATTGTTCCGGCACAACCTAATTCTACATCGTCAGGATGAGCACCAAATGCTAAAATATCTACTTGATTGTTCATTTATAAAATACTTTTCATGATTTGCGATTTATGTTCGGTTTCCAAAAATTCTTTTTCCGGGTTACTATCACCGGTGATTCCGCAACCGACATAAATGTTTATTTTATTTTCTTCCACTTCTAAACATCGTAAATTTACAAAAAGATTGCAAGATGCTTCTTCTTCATTCCATAAACCTAAATAACCGGCATAAAATTTTCGGTCGTAATCTTCATTTTCAGCAATAAACTGAACGGCTTTTTCTTTTGGAAAACCGCAAACTGCCGGCGTTGGATGCAAATTTTGAATGATATTTTTACTGTTTTCTATCGAATAAACTTCGCCTGAAATAGTGGTTTTTAAATGAACTAACGAACCGGCTTCCACCGAGAATGGTTCGTTAACTTTCAAAGAAAGTACTTCTTTATGCAAATTATCTAAAATATAATCCGTCACAATTTGCTGTTCATGAATTTCTTTGGCTGTCCAATTTTTAAAACTACTTTTTTGATGTGTTCCCGCTAATGAAACGGTTTCAAAATGATTGTTTTCCACTTTAATCAATTGTTCAGGTGTGGCTCCCATCCAACAACCAATTTGCGGATGATAAAATAATGAACGAAAAGCAGTTGGATAGCGATTGGCTAATCGTGAAAAAGTTTCAATCAAATCAACTTTCTTTTCCATTTCAATCTTCCTGGAAAGGACAACTTTTTCAAAATTGCCATTTTGAATTGAATTTACAGCTTTTTGAACAATATCTTCAAAATGCTTCTTTTCATTTTCTGAATAATTTATCAAAATTTCAGTCTGATTTGCAAAATCAAAATTAAATTCCTCTTTCAAAAAATCTGAACTCTCCAAAGGAATTACATATTTTTTATCATCATTAAATGATGCAAAAACAAATCCGCTTTCACTTTTAAAATTGTGAATAGAATCATTATGTTGAAATAAACCACAAAGTTTATTTTGATTCGGAAGAACATACAAAACAAAAGGTAATCCCTCCTCTATTTGCTTTTTTACTTTTGAAAAAACGGTCATTAGGAAGGATTATTTTTTGGCAAAACAATGTTGGACAATTTGCAAAGACAGATTAGTTTTCCTTCTTCATCTTCAATTTTAATTTCCCACAAATGAATGCTTCTTCCTTGATGAATGATTTTTGCAGTGGCAAAAACTGTTCCTTCTCGCTTACTTCGTAAATGGTTTGCTGAGATTTCTATGCCACGCACTTCTTGTTTTTCGGCATTCACAAACAACATCGAAGCGGCACTTCCTACACTTTCTGCCAATGCTACTGAAGCTCCGCCGTGCAATAATCCCATCGGTTGATGAATTCGGGAATTTACGGGCATTTTGGCTTTTAAAAAGTCTTCTCCTACATCAATGAACTCAATTTCAAGGGTTTCCATCAACGTATTTTTACTGAAATCATTACAATTTTGAAGAATTTTGGCTTTATCTAAAGTCATCTTAATCTATTTTTTGGTAAAAATAAAGATTTTTAGAAGTTGTATGAACTAAAATCCTCTTAAATTCGTTTACTAATTTGATTTTGCTATTTCAATTTAATGGTTAATTTTACCAAAAATCAGGCTCATGCGTAATTTACTTTTTCTATTTTTTATCATTTCTGCCATTTCCTTAACTTCTTGTAGAAATGATTTTGAATTTAAACCCAGTTCAGGCGGATTGGAATTTTCAAGAGACACTGTTTATTTTGACACTGTTTTTAGTAACATTGGATCAAGTACTTACACCTTGAAAGTCTATAACCGTTCCAATGAAGATATTAGCATTCCCTCCATCCGTTTAGGCAAAGGATTGGATTCTAAATACCGCATGACAGTTGATGGAATAGTTGGCAACAACCGTATTTTTGAAAATGTAGAAATGCTCGCCAAAGACAGCATGTATATTTTTATTGAAGTAACCGCAGATGTTGCTGCTGCAAATCCTACAGATTTTTTATATACAGATCAAATACTTTTCGGACAAGGAACTTCAGAGCAAAAAGTAGAATTAGTAACGTTAATTCAGGATGCCTATTTTCTTTATCCTCAACGTTTAGATAATGGGATGTATGAAAATATAAATATCGGAGGAAGACTTGAACGTGGTTTTGTTTTAGACGAAAACGACCCGATTAACGGAAATGAATATATTTGGAATAATTCAAAACCCTATGTCATTTATGGTTATGCAGCCGTTCCTGCCAACAAAACATTAGTTGTTGAAGCTGGGGCCAGAATTCATTTTCATGCGGAATCAAGTTTGATAATTGGTGACCAAGGTACTATAAAAGTCAATGGAGGAATTTCTAATAATTCTGATAATCCATTGGAAAGTCATGTCATTTTTCAAGGCGACAGATTAGAACCTTTATATGAAGATGTTCCTGGACAATGGGGAGCAATATGGCTGACAGAAGGAAGTAAGAACAATGAATTTACAAATTGTATTATTAAAAACGGTGTAGTTGGACTTTTAATCGACGGAAACACCGGTTTAAATAATCCTGAAGCTGATGTTAAGTTGAAGAACGTACAAATTTACGATCATTCTAATTTTGGAATTTTAGCCAGAACAGCTTACATTAAAGCTGAAAATGTAGTGATAAATAGTGCCGGACAATTTGCTTTGGCTTGTTCTTATGGTGGAAAATATAATTTTAATCACTCTACTTTTAATAATAATTGGGCAAGTTCGAGACAACTTTCTGTTTATTTGAACAATTATATTGAAGGAGCTGATCCTGAAGTGCAACCAATGGAAGAGGCTACTTTTACCAATTGTATTATTTATGGTTCAAACCAAATTCAAATGTTAATTGATAAAGTAGACCATCCTATATTCAATTATAAATTCGATCATTGTTTGATTAAGTTCAATAATATTAATAATGTTTATACGAATAACGAACTTTATCAATTTGCAACTGATACCGCACATTATGTAAACTGTATCATCGCTACAAATAATTCAGTAGCGAATCCTAAATTTTTGAATGTGATTAAAAACAAATTGATTATTGGTGTTGATTCTGCTGCAAAAGGACAGGCCAATCCTCTTTTTGCTCAAGGCACGTTTGATATTTCTGGAATTCAACGACTTAACCCTTATGATATGGGAGCTTATAATTATTCAATTTTTGAAGAAGATTAAACAATTTTTCATAATTTTACAAGACAAACCTAACAAAACAGTAAAATTATGAAACTAAAATTTTTATCATTAATTGCGATTATTTCGCTTGTTTCTTGTGGGAAAAAAGAAGAAACAAAAACGGACAATGCTACTGTTACCGATACCGTTAAAGTTGAAGAAACAGCCGTTACTATTCCTGATTCTGCTACCATTGCAAAAGCTTGGGAAGATTACATGGCACCGGGAGAGCAACACAAAATGTTGATATTAGACAGTGGAACATGGAACGAAGAAATGACCATGTGGATGAAGCCGGGTGCAGAACCTACTAAAAACACAATGACAGCAGAAACTAAAATGATTTATGGTGATCGCTATCAAGAAACTATCCATAAAGGTGATTTTATGGGAATGCCTTTTGAAGGTAAAAGTACATTAGCCTTTAACAAAGCCTCTCAAGAATATACCTCAACATGGATTGATAATATGAGTACCGGAATTATGGTTATTATGGGAAAATATGATGAAGCAACTAAAACTATCAATTTTTCAGGAACTACAGTCGACCCAGTTACCAAGAAAGAAAAACCAATTCGTGAAACCTATACTATTGTAGATGAAAATACCCGTAAAATGGAAATGTTTGACGTTGATTATACCGGAAAAGAATTCAAAAGCATGGAAATCATCATGACTAGAAAAAAATAAATTTTGATAACTAAATTTTAAAAAGACTGTCTAACCAACAGTCTTTTTTTGTTCACAACTTCGTGAATAAATATACTTTGAAACTACTAATTTTCGACGTAAATTTGCACCTACAACAACACAAATATTTTTTATATGATTCATTTCTTCGGAAACGAAAGTACTAACGTTTTTGCCGTTCAGTCGCAAAACGAACTTTTGGCTCAAGATATCGCAAAATTAAATTGGCTTTTTGGCAATACTCAAAAAATAGAAAAATCCGTGTTAGCGGATTTTTTTGTTGGACCGCGTGCCGCTATGATTACACCTTGGAGTACGAATGCCGTTGAAATCACTCAAAACATGGGCATAGAAGGGATCATTCGCATTGAAGAGTTTCATAAAGTAGAAAGTAGTCATTCCGATTTTGATCCGATGCTGTTTCAAAAATATACTGAATTACATCAGGAAATTTTCACCATCAACATTCAACCGGAATCTATCAAAGAAATTGAAGATATTGCGGCATACAACAAACAAGAAGGGTTGGCTTTGAGTGATGAGGAAGTTAATTATTTGAATACGTTAGCCATAAAACTGAAACGCAATCTAACAGATTCTGAAGTTTTTGGTTTCTCTCAAGTGAATTCAGAACATTGTCGTCATAAAATTTTCAACGGAACGTTTGTGATTGATGGTGAGGAAAAACCGTCCTCACTTTTCAAATTAATTAAGAAAACATCTGCAGAAAATCCTAACGATATTGTTTCAGCTTACAAAGATAATGTGGCGTTCATCAAAGGACCAAAAGTGGAACAATTTGCTCCAAAAAGTGCCGATAAACCTGATTTTTATCAAACGAAAGAATTTGATTCGGTTATTTCCTTAAAAGCTGAAACGCATAATTTCCCTACAACTGTTGAGCCTTTCAACGGTGCAGCAACCGGTTCGGGTGGAGAAATCAGAGACCGACTTGCCGGTGGACAAGGTTCACTTCCGTTAGCCGGAACTGCGGTTTACATGACTTCATATTCTCGCTTGGAAGAAACTCGTCCTTGGGAAAATGCCATGGAAGAACGTAAATGGTTGTATCAAACTCCAATGGATATTTTAATCAAAGCTTCTAATGGTGCTTCAGATTTTGGTAATAAATTCGGGCAACCATTAATTACTGGTTCAGTTTTGACTTTTGAACACGAAGAAGATGCCCGAAAATTAGGTTTTGACAAGGTGATTATGCTTGCTGGCGGAATTGGTTACGGAAAAGCAGACCAAGCTCAAAAACAAGAACCAAAAGTTGGCGATAAAATTGTGATTTTAGGTGGAGAAAATTACAGAATCGGAATGGGTGGAGCCGCCGTTTCCTCAGCAGATACAGGAGCTTTCGGTTCTGGAATCGAATTAAATGCTATTCAACGCTCCAACCCTGAAATGCAAAAAAGAGCGGCCAATGCCATTCGTGGTTTGGTGGAAAGTGATGAAAATCCGATTGTTTCCATTCATGATCACGGTGCGGGTGGACACTTAAACTGTTTATCGGAATTGGTTGAAGCAACCGGTGGATTAATCGATTTGGATAAATTGCCTGTGGGCGATCCTACCCTATCTGCAAAAGAAATCATCGGTAACGAAAGTCAGGAACGAATGGGATTGGTTATTGGTCAAAAAGACATTGAAACCTTGAAACGCATAGCCGACAGAGAACGTTCACCTATGTATCAAGTGGGTGATGTGACCGGAGATCATCGATTTACATTTGAATCTAAAACTACGGGAGCTAAACCTATGGATTTTGAATTGGCCGATATGTTCGGAAGTTCTCCTAAAATGATTATGAAAGATGTTTCGGTTGAAAGGAATTTTAGCGAAATCAATTATAAAGAAGACGACTTTGAAACGTATTTAGAACAAGTTTTACAGTTAGAAGCTGTAGCTTGTAAAGATTGGTTAACCAATAAAGTCGATCGTTGTGTTGGTGGAAAAGTAGCCAAACAACAATGTGCCGGACCATTACAATTGCCTTTGAACAATGTCGGTGTAATGGCGTTGGATTATAAAGGAAAAGAAGGAATTGCCACTTCCATTGGTCACTCTCCTATTTCTGCTTTAATCGATCCGAAAGCCGGAAGTCGAAATGCGATTGGTGAAGCCTTATCCAACATTGTTTTTGCTCCGCTTAAAGATGGTTTAAAAAGTGTTTCACTTTCTGCCAATTGGATGTGGGCTTGTAAAAATGAAGGCGAAGATGCTCGTTTATATGAAGCAGTTGAAGCCTGTTCAGAATTTGCTATCGAATTAGGAATCAACATTCCAACCGGAAAAGATTCTCTTTCCATGAAGCAAAAATATGCGGATACCGAGGTCATTGCTCCGGGAACGGTGATTATTTCTGCTGCCGGAAATTGTAATGAAATTACTAAAGTAGTTGAACCTGTTTTTCAAAAAAATGCCGGTTCGATTTACTATATCAATTTATCACAAGATGAATTTAAGTTAGGTGGCTCTTCTTTTGCTCAAATTAGAAATGCAATTGGAAAAGAAACACCAACTATCAAAAATGCTGCTTTTTTCAAAAAAACATTCAATGCGATTCAGGAATTAATCAAAAACGATGAAATTGCAGCCGGTCACGATATTGGAAGTGGTGGATTGATTACCACGTTATTAGAAATGTGCTTTGCGGATAATCACTTGGGGGCGAAACTTGATTTTGACTCATTTGAAGAAAAAGATGTATTGAAGATTTTATTCTCTGAAAATATCGGAATTGTGCTTCAAGCGAATGATGATAACGTTTTTGAATCATTTTTGAAAGAAGAAAATATCACTTTCCATAAATTAGGAATTGTTACCGCTTCGAATAATTTAGCAATAGGAAACTACTCGTTAGACATAGAAAAATACAGAGATACTTGGTTTAAAACTTCCTATTTATTAGACCAAAAACAAACCAAAAATGGTAAGGCGGCTGCTCGCTTTGTGAATTACAAAAATCAACCTTTGCAGTTTCAATTTCCATCTCATTTTAAGGGTAAAAAACCGGAGATTGATGCATCAAAACCAAGACCAAAAGCAGCCATTATACGTGAAAAAGGAAGTAATTCGGAACGCGAAATGGCTAATGCCATGTATTTAGCCGGATTTGATGTAAAAGATGTGCACATGACCGATTTGATTTCGGGTCGTGAAAACTTAGAAGACATTCAGTTTATTGGTGCGGTGGGCGGATTTTCAAATTCAGATGTGTTGGGTTCTGCCAAAGGTTGGGCTGGTGCCTTTTTATACAACGAAAAAGCTAAAACAGCGTTGGATAATTTCTTCAAAAGAGAAGACACCTTATCCGTTGGAATTTGTAATGGATGTCAGTTGTTTATGGAATTAGAAGTCATCAATCCTGAACATGAAATTCACGGAAAAATGCACCATAACGACAGTCAGAAACACGAAAGTGGATTTACTTCTGTTAAAATCCAAGAAAATAATTCGGTGATGCTTTCTACATTGGCAGGTTCAGCTTTAGGCGTTTGGATTTCGCATGGCGAAGGAAAATTCAAGTTGCCCTATGAAGAAAGTCAGTATAATATTGTAGCAAAATATGGTTACGAAAATTATCCTGCCAATCCAAATGGTTCTGATTTTAATACAGCGATGCTATGCGACAAAACCGGTCGTCATTTGGTGATGATGCCGCACATTGAACGTTCCACTTTTCCATGGAATTGGGCACATTATCCAAAAGACCGAAACGATGAAGTTTCGCCTTGGTTAGAAGCGTTTGTGAATGCTAAAAATTGGTTAAGCAAACATTAAGAAACCATTAAGCTAAAATTAATCGATTAGTGATTTTACAAAAGTAGATTTGACTTTTGTAAAACATCTAATGAAAAATTTATCCTATTTAAAACCTCTATTACTATTTTTCTGCTTAGGGCTATTAATTACTTCTTTAAGCAGATTTTTTTTATTCATTTATTTTTTTGACAGGGTTTCCGAAACTAAAGATTATTGGTATATTTTTCCGATAGGATTGCGGTTTGATGTCATTCTTCTTAGTTATATTGCATTTTTGCCGTTTGTATTATTGACAATCATTCCTGAAAAATTTTTGAACTATATTCAAAAACCAATTTCATTTTATTTTCTATTTTTTTTGTTTCTAATTTTATTAACCGAGATAACTTCTGTTAATTTTATAAATCAATATGACACTAGACCAAACAGAATTTATATCGATTACTTAATTTATCCAAAAGAAGTATTTGGAACACTTTTAAAAAGTTACTTTCAATCGCTCATATTTACCATTTTTTGTCTATTAATCGGTGTCTACTTTGGAATCAAAAAAAGCAAACAACTTTTTAAAATTGAACCAAAACCATTAAAAATGAGATTGATTTTGATGCCGATTATCTTATTCCTTTTGATTTTTGGGGCTAGGTCAAGTTTAACATCAAAACGACCTATAAATGCAAGTAATGCTATTTTTTCGACAGACCAAATGACTAATTCATTGGGATTAAATTCTTTATACACACTAGGTTTTGCAATTTACTCAATTAAAAATGAAACAGATATTTCTAAGTTATATGGAAAAATGGATATTGAAGAAGCTAATAACAGGGTTAAAAAATACATGACTACAAAAAAAAGCGAATTTACATTTGACAGTATTCCTTTTTTGCATCAAAACAAATCAGATAGTATTTCCAACAAAAAATATAATGTCGTTATTATTTTAGAAGAAAGCCTAGGAGCCGAATTTGTAGGCTCTTTGGGTGGATTACCCTTAACACCCGAATTCGATAAACTCACTAGTGAAGGATTACTTTATACAAATTTATATTGTACCGGTACTAGAAGTGTTCGAGGTATTGAAGCCATTATTTCGGGATTTCTTCCAAGTTCTTCCGAAAGTGTTGTAAAAATGAGTAATTCACAAGAACATTTTTTTACATTGGCATCTGTGTACAAAAAGGAGGGTTATAATACTAGTTTTATTTATGGTGGGATGGCTAACTTTGACAATATGGCTTCCTTTTTCAATGGAAACGGCTTTGAAAATATAATTGATGAAACAGATTTTGACCAAGACAACCAAAACTATTCATTAAAAGGAACCTGGGGATATTGTGATGAAGATTTAGTAACCAAAGCAAATCAATATTTTAAATCGTTAGATAACAAACCTTTTTTTTCTTTACTTTTTTCTACTTCAAACCATGAACCTTTTGAATATCCTGACGGAAGAATAGTAGCCTATGAAAAAAAGAAAAATACTCTGAATAATGCAATAAAATATGCAGATTTTAGCATTGGTAAGTTTTTTGATTTAGCTAAAAAAGAAGCCTTTTATAAAAATACTATATTTGTGATTATTGCAGATCACAACACCAGAACCTACGGCAAGTATTTAGTCCCCATTAAAAAATTCAGAATTCCTGCTTTAATTATTGGTCCAAATGTGCCACGAGGAATGATTTTTAATTTGCAATCCAGTCAAATTGATATCGCACCAACTCTATTAAGTTACAGTGGTGTAATAACAGAAACTCCGATGATAGGCAGAAGTATTTTCGAAATTAACTCTAAAACAAAAGGAAGAAGTATCATGCAATTCCATGATAATTTCGCATTTCGAGTGGAGAACGATATTGTTATTCTACAACCTAAATCAAAACCATTACAATTTAAAGTAATAAACGATAGTATTCTTAAACCATCAAAATTAAATATAGAACTTTCCAAAGATGAATTGGCTCATCTAATAGTTGCACAGAATCTCTATAAAACCAGAACTTATAAGATGAGAAAAAATTAAATAATTGTTTAATGTCAGTAACATTTCTAAAAAAAATTATATCATTTAAATTCATTTATTTCATAAAAATCAAGGAGTTGACAAATTTCAACTCCTTTTTTTATTAAAATGATTTGAAAATGTTTGTTTTTTCTCTAATTTGCATAAAATTCCATGAAAAAATGATTCAAATAACCCGACTTTTTGATTTTCCGTACTATCAACTTGCAAAAAATAATGTTCCTGATTGCTTGGTTACCAAATATAATGGTGAATGGGTGAAAACTTCAACGCAAGAATATATCGATAAAGCCAATGCTGTTTCGAGAGCATTCATTCGTTTAGGTGTGCAAAAAAATGATAAAATAGCACTAATATCATCTACCAACAGAACAGAGTGGAATATTTTTGATATTGGTTCATTACAAGTTGGAGCACAAACGGTGCCTATTTATCCTACCATTGCCTCAGAAGATTATGAATACATTTTAAATCATTCTGAATCAAGCTATTGCATCGTTTCAGATCAAGTAGTGTATGATAAACTAATTGCGATTAAAAACAATGTACCAACACTAAAAGATATTTACTCTTTTGATGAAATTTCAGGCTGTAAAAACTGGAAAGAATTGTTAGCATTAGGTTCTGATACTTCCAATCAAGATCTGGTAGAAGACCGAAAAAACAATGTAAAACCGGAAGAATTAGCAACAATCATTTACACTTCCGGAACGACTGGAAGGCCAAAAGGCGTAATGCTTTCGCACAATAATATTGTTTCAAATGTTTTGGATAGTGCTCCTAGAATTCCTTTTGCAGAAGGAACAAGTGTGGCACTAAGTTTTTTGCCGATTTGCCATATTTTTGAAAGAGTGATTTTATATATATATCAATACTATTCTGTTTCTGTTTATTTTGCGGAAAGCATTGAAAAACTCACTGACAATTTAAAAGAAGTTCACCCTAATGTAATGACGGTTGTTCCGAGATTATTAGAAAAAGTATATGATAAAATTTATGGAAAAGGAGCCGAATTAAGCGGAATCAAAAAAACACTTTTCTTTTGGGCAATCAATTTGGGTTTACGTTATAAACCATATCGTCAAAATGGTTGGTGGTATGAAAAACAATTGGGTATCGCCAGAAAACTAATTTTCAGTAAATGGAAAGAAGCGTTGGGCGGAAATTTAGATGTAATGGTTTCCGGAAGTGCAGCTCTTCAACCTAGATTGGCAAGAGTTTTTGCAGCAGCTGGAATTCCGGTTATGGAAGGGTATGGCTTAACCGAAACTTCTCCCGTAATTTCTGTAAACGATATGCGAAATGGCTTATTCCGTATTGGAACAGTTGGAAAATTAATTAAAAATGTGGAAGTAAAAATTGCAGAAGACGGTGAATTACTTTGTAAAGGTCCGAATGTGATGATGGGCTATTATAAAGACCAAACTTTGACTAACGAAGTAATTAAAGACGGCTATTTTCACACAGGTGATATTGGTGAATTTGACAGTGATGGATTTCTTCGCATCACCGACCGTAAAAAAGAAATGTTTAAAACCTCCGGTGGAAAATACATTGCACCGCAATTAATAGAAAATAGATTAAAGCAATCCTTTTTTATAGAACAAGTAATGGTCATTGGCGATGGTGAAAAAATGCCAGCCGCTTTTATTCAACCTAACTTTGATTTTGTTAGAGAATGGGCAAAAAGACATCAAGTAAATGTCTCAGATTCTAACGAAGATTTAGTGAATAACGCCAAAGTCATTGAACGTTTTCAAGAGGAAGTTGATCATGCCAACGAAAAATTCGGAAACTGGGAAAAAATCAAACGTTTCGAATTAACACCCGATATTTGGTCGATTGAAGGCGGTCATTTGACCCCAACCATGAAATTAAAACGTAAAATTGTTAAGGAAAAATATCATCATCTGTATGATAAGATTTATGGTTCTTCCAACTAATTATTAAACCAGAAAAATTATTTTTTTATGTAGTTTTTGATTATTGATATCAATTGTATTATTGCCAATCCTAAGAATAAAATCCATACATGGTTTAAAATAATTTCTTTGTCAAAAAAACCATTTTCGGCAAACGTTGAAAGTACATAAATAATAGTTAACATTCCTGCAAAAGTTCCTATTAAAGTGCCAAAAACATAAAAAGTTGTAAGTTTTGACGTTGTAATAATATAGCTTTTGTGTAATAAATATAAATTCCAACTGGTCCAAAAAGGAATTTGTGCAAGGTTTAAAAGGCTTAAGATTAAACCTGTTACAAACGCATTTGAGGAATAAATATCAGTACCTGAAACCGAAGAAATTGATGCCTTGGAATTATAACTTAAATAAGTTAGTACTAAAAGAAACAACAAAGAATAAATTGATATCCATTTTTTTAATGCTTGTTTGGAATGAATGAATCGAGCAAATCGTAAAGTAAAGTAAATCACAAAGCCTTCAATAAAAACTACACCTAACAAAAAAGACATAAGCGTAAAGTAATCAGAATTCATTAAAATTTGGAATCCAACCGCGTTCAAATAACCTAATGGTAAAGAACCTAAACCGCTGACTACAAATCCTACACCTATGTTTTTTAACTTCTTCAATTAAAATTGAATAATTTTTGAAAATTGTTCCAAATGAATTTTATATTCTTTTATGCCTTCTTTATGAGTCAAAAAAGCGTACCCCAATTTGTTATTTTCTTTGCTGATCTTATACAAATACGTAATATGCCTGGCTAATTCTTTCCAAGCAAAGAAAATAGAATGTGATGGATCATAAATATGTGTTGGTTCACTGGCAGCACCGTTTAATTCTACCAATTGAAAATTTTTCCCTTGCTCTAATTCTTCCAAACTGTTGTACATCAAATCCATGCGTCCAAAATAAAAGCCAGGAATCTGTACACACATTTCATTAATCGTCTTTGTTAATTGGTCAGAAATCAGATGGCTTTTGTCTAAAAATTTAGTCCCGCGAATATGATTCCCGTAAGGAACTAAATTCAACTGCTTATCCTTGGGTAAAATCAACTTTAGTTGTTCAGGTTGCGACTTTTTCAATGCATCCAATTGCATGGCATAGCGAAGAATCTTGTTTACCAATTCTTCAACCGTAGATTTTCCGTCTCCCGTAATAATCATGAATTCTTTGCCAACAATTCCCGTAATTCTGCCGATTTGTTCATGAGGAAATCGGACATAAAAAATGCCAAACTCGTTGGAATATGGAATCATATTCTGAATCAAATAGTCAAAATCAGCCTTTTCATGATATGCTTTTAACTCCTGAATATCATAAATTTTTTTCACGGCCGAACCACGTAAGCCTACATTCGGTTTTGCAAATAATGGAAATTGAATTGTTGATTGTTCAACTATTTCTACCACTTCTTGAAATTCAATTTTTTTAGTAACGAATTTGGTTTCGGGATAATATTTTTTAGGAATTAAATCATAGATTTCCTTTTTCGGATCGTTAAAAAACCCACCGTTTTTCATAGAAGGATTGGCTGTATTAAAGAAAAAAATGGTACGACATCGTAACGCATAAAACGCCCACAGAAAGTAAATTGGAATATAGACAATTTTAAAAGGCCAATATTCCCAATGGAAAAGTTTATGAAAAAATAGTCTCAATTTAATTAAATTACAATGAATGAATGCGAATGCAATTTTGATTCGGTTAAGTCATGATAATGCAACGAAACTTTATTCAGTTCTAAAACAGTTTGCGTAATACTTAACGTAACGGTTTCATTATTCCGATTGATTATCAATCCGTTCTCTTCATTTTTTGAATCACTAAAACTATGAAAATTAAATAAAGTGTCGGCAGATATTTCTTCTATCTCATCCAAAAATGCTGCAAATCGATTCTTCCGTTTGTGAATAACATCCGGAGAATATAAAGTTACCGAAGACCAAATGTATGATTTTGAATCATCCAAAGTACGGACTTTTTTTCTTTCTCCATCCCATTGCAATTGGAACAATTGATTTTTTTCATAAACTACCAAAGTGAAAGGTTCAACAATAGTCAAATCAATCTCTTGCCATAATTCAATTATTGATGCTGAACTTATCAAATCCAAAACAACTAAACCCCTACTCTTTTGAAATTTAGGAGAAAATTCATGTTTTTCAACAGCTCCGTTCAGCAAAACAATTACATTAGAATACTCATCCACCGCATACCAGGTTCCTCCTGCTTTTGCATCTTTTGGAAAAAAAATGTTTTTGTTATTTATTCGGTAATTCTTGGGCGGAATTGCTTTCGGTCTTTTGACCTTTTCATCTCTGTTAGATGTAATACAAACCACATCATTATATTTGACAAATGTTACTGTACACATTGTTTTCTATATGCTAAAGTGGAAGGAGCAACCCCAAAATCATCACTCACCTTTATATTATCAAATTGAAAAACAGCCACTTTTATTAAGGCTTGATGATGAATACAATGTTCTAAATTATAAATTAATTCCCGATAATAATTGGTTGGTATTGCATTTAAATGCGAAGAACAAGAATAATGCAAAATCAATTCTTTATTTGGTTTTTCAATTTTAGATAAAATATCATTAATCGCATGTAAGGCTTCAAGTGGATTTGTTTGTATCATCAAATCACGTACACGCTTATCATAATCAACCACATTTGATTCATAAGCTTTAATAAGACATTGAAATAATTCAATAATATGACGAGTGTGTTCACCCACAGTTGCCTGACTCAGCGAATCAATTGGTAAAACATAATCGTTCGGACGTAATTGTTCTAAAAGCGATTTTAAATTATTCAAACATACTGTAAAGGCATTAAAATCCATATTTTTTTCTAAATGTTTTATAGTCATTTCTAAATCTGTAAACCAAAATCATGCTGCAAACAAATGTTATAGTTGCTAAAATAAACAACGTTCCACCATCATTCATTACATTTACACCCAATATAAAAAGGTGTGTTAAGATAGCAAAAAACATAGTTCCCGCAGCAAATAATGCCCCAAATATTCTGAATCTTTTTATGAATAAAAGAATACTGGCGATAAGCTCTACAATTCCTGATCCGATTCGTCCATAGGGTTCTACTCCTACTTTTGAAAAAATATAAACCGATTCTTCACTAGCTGAGAACTTAAAAAATAAAGTTTGAAGCAAAATAATTGCCACAATAAGGCTCAGTAACCACTCCAAAATTGTTGTTTTCTTTTCCATGATCAGCTCGTTATTTTTTTCCAATTACTATCTGCTTTAGCTTTTAAAGTTGGCTCATTTTTATTCCAACTTTTTAAGGTATTCGTAAAATAGGCATTATAAAACAAATACAACTTTCCATCAACAATTTTAAATGTTTCAGGGTTTATCTCTACTTTCTCACCATAATCACCCATTGCAAAGGCACACCAACCACCATATTGTGGCTCATATGCCGATGGCTTTTTTATAAAAGCATCTTTATTTTCTTTGGATTTAAAGTAATAAATTGCTCCATTGTGTTTCACACTAAATTCCTTTTTCCCTTTTACCGCTTTGTTTTCTTTGAAATAAGATACCACATCGTAGCCCTGAACAGCTATACCATTGCTCAAATTGGCGTGATTAACACCTACATTCTGAGCATTACCAAACGTACTAACAAGTACGAATAAGATTAAAAATAAGTTTTTCATTGTTTTATTTTTTTGAGAAATTTTGAGCAATCATTACTAATAATTCTTTAGAAATCCGTTGTTTAAAGTTTGGACTGATGTATTCAAAAACAATCTCATCATCATCAAAAATGAATAGAGAGGGTACCGGTAAAACCGACGTATTAAATCCGTCTGAACCTTTTGCCAGGTAAGTCGAATAATTGTCCGGAGCAGTAAAAGCCACTCCAAATGATTTAGCCGCATCACTTTTACTGTCTGAAAGCAGAGTATAATTCAACTTTTCATTCGAGATTGTACCGCGAAGCGAATTGGGTGAATCAGGGCTAATTGCAATAATTTGATATCCTAATTTTACTAAATCATTTTCAATTTCACCCAACGCACTCAAATGTGTGTTGCAATACGGACACCAACCTCCTCTGTAAAAAACAACAATAGACTTTTTTCCGGATAAAATTTTTGTCAATTCAATCGGTTGATTTTCGATTGTTTGTAAGGTAACTTTAGGCGATTTCTCTCCTATCAATAAAGGAGAAACATCAGTTGGATTTTTTGATAACACCTGAGAAAAACTCATTCCACAACTAAATAAAATGAGAAGGACAAAATAGTTTTTCATACTGTAAAAAATTTAAAAAAAGCACTTGTGCTTCGATTACAGTACAAAAGTAGATAGGCTGAATTTTATGTTTTGTCAGTTAGCTTACAAAACAGAGTAAAACTATAAACTATTTAAATTAGGAATAATAATTTCCCTTCTTCCGTAGATAATTTTCCCTTCTTCTGTAAGTTCATTTAATAACAAAGTGGCTGTTTGACGAGCAGTACAAATTAGTTGAGCAATATCAGTTTGTGTGAGGTAATTTTCAATTACAATACCTTGCTCGGATTCTTTGCCTTCTTTATTAGCCCATTCTTTCAAAAAAGTGATCAATCTTGATTTGGCATCTTTTGAAACTAAATTAGCATAGTTCATTTTTAAACGCTTCATTTTCCAACCTACAAATTTAGTATAGGTAAGAGCTAAGGTGGGATGCTTATAAATTAAATCTTCAAAATCAGATAGCAGAAAACTACAGATAATGACTTCATCCGTGAGTGCCTTAGCATATTCATTCACCTGAATGTCTTGCTCTAATGATAATTCTCCAAACAAATCCCCTTTTTGAATAATGTCTTTGATGGTTTCTTCTCCTTCTTCATCCACCGAAACAATTTTTATACTCCCTTTTTTCAATAAGAAAATACGGGGAACTTCGGAATCAGAAAAATAAATGATATCTCCTTTTTTAGCCTTTTTAAAACCAACAATAATGCAAAGTTGCTTAATTTGAGAAAAACTCAAAGCCCTGAATAATTGGTGATCTCGTAAATACCAGTATTTTAATTCTTCGTACATGATGGAATGAATGATGGTTAAATGTAATTATTTTATTTTAAGTTATAATAAAGTGTTGCAAAAGTCTGTACATTCTAATTAAAAATCTGTCACCTAACTTGCAAAACAGATAATTATCAAAAAACACTTAACATAATAATAACACCACAAACGAAAGGATTTCGTAATTTGCTGAAAATAAATCAAATAACCATGAAAAGACATGCAACAGCCGTTTGGAACGGTTCCGGTAAAGAAGGAAAAGGAAAGTTAACCACACAAAGTACCGTTTTAAACAAAACACAATATTCATTTGGTTCTCGTTTTGAGGATGGTATAGGAACCAATCCTGAAGAACTGATTGCTGCTGCTCATGCAGGATGTTTTACAATGAAACTTAGTTTCAATTTGGGTGGAGCCGGCTTTGAACCAACCGAATTGGAAACAAAATGCCAAGTCACCTTTGAAGACGGATCTATTACAAAATCGCATTTAATACTGAAAGCAACAGTTGACGGAATTTCGGAAGATAAGTTTGCCGAATTAGTTAAAGATGCCGAAGAAAATTGTCCGATTTCAAAAGTATTGAACACTGCCATTTCGGTTGAATACACCTTAAATTAACTACTCAGCATTTTAACAAAATTACTAGAAAGACGAACTAAATTCCGTCTTTTTGTTTTGATTTAAAGACTAATACCAGTCCATTTTTATACAATTTACATATTATCGAAATGTTAAATTTTAAAAAATACTATGCGTGCATAATAAATTTTATTATCTTTGAAAACGTTTGCGTAAAATATGAAAGATAAAACTATAGATTATATTCTTCGGGCAACTTGGCAATCGGTAGCCAGAATGTACAACGAAGAAGCTTCCAAATTCGACGGTTCAATGGCAATTGGATTTGCGTTACTTAGCATTGACAAAGAAGAAGGAACACCTTCCTCCTACATCAGTAACCGTATGGGAATGGAAGCAACCAGTTTGACCCGAACGTTAAAAACATTAGAAGAAAAAGGACTAATCATCCGCAAAAAAAATCCTGATGATGGTCGAGGCGTATTAATTTACCTAACCGAATTAGGCAAAGAGAAAAGAGAATTATCCAGAAATACCGTATTGAAATTCAATGAAGTCATTCGTCAAAACGTTTCCGATGAAAAATTGCAAAACTTTATTGAAGTCGCTGATGTAATTACGGAATTGATTAATGATAAGAAGATATTTTGAGAAGAAGATATTTTGAGAAGAAAATAGAGAAAAGAAAATAGAATATAGATATTGAAAGTTAGATTTCTACAATTTTTAAAATCTGTGTTCAAAAAAAATAAAACCAACAAAAACCAGCGGAAATTCTAATCCGCAATAAGAAATAAAAAATGAAAAGAACAATTAAAAAAGTGGCTGTTATCGGTTCCGGAATCATGGGCTCCGGAATTGCGTGTCATTTTGCCAACATTGGTGTGGAAGTACTTTTGTTAGACATCATTCCCAATGCTTTGACTGAGGCGGAAGAGAAAAAAGGACTTACTTTAGAAAGTAAAGCAGTTCGCAACCGCATCGTAAATGACAGTTTAACGAATGCATTAAAGTCCAACCCCTCGCCTATTTACAGTCAAAAATTCGCCAACCGAATCACCACCGGTAATACTACGGATGATATGCCGAAAATTGCCAATGTAGATTGGATTATTGAAGTGGTGGTGGAACGTTTAGATATCAAAAAACTCGTTTTCGAACAAGTGGATAAATATAGAAAACCGGGAACACTGGTGACTTCAAACACCTCCGGAATTCCAATTCAATTTATGAGCGAAGGAAGATCAGATGATTTTCAACAGCATTTTTGTGGAACACATTTCTTCAATCCGGCTCGTTATTTAAAGTTGTTTGAAATCATTCCGGGACCAAAAACGAGTCAATCCGTTTTAGATTTCCTAACCAATTACGGTTCTCAATTTTTAGGAAAAACGTCGGTTGTAGCCAAAGATACTCCGGCCTTCATTGGTAACCGAATTGGAATTTTCGGTATCATGAGTTTATTTCATCAAGTGAAAGAAATGGGCTTAACCATTGAAGAAGTGGATAAATTAACCGGACCGGTAATTGGTCGTCCAAAATCGGCAACGTTTAGAACCGTTGATGTAGTTGGTTTAGATACTTTGGTTCACGTGGCAAACGGAATTTACCAAAATTGCCCGAATGATGAAGCTCACAACTTGTTTAAACTCCCTGCTTTTATTGATAAAATGATGGAGAATAAATGGTTGGGAAGCAAAACCAAGCAAGGATTTTATAAAAAAGTAGACAAGGATATTTTGTCGTTGGATTTGGATACGATGGAATATCGTCCTAATAAAAAAGCCTCTTTTGCCACTTTAGAATTAACGAAAACCATCGACAAACCGATTGATCGTTTCCGTGTTTTGGTGAAAGGAAAAGACAAAGCCGGTGATTTTTACAGAAAGAATTTTGCCGCCATGTTTGCCTATTGTTCCAATAGAATTCCTGAAATATCAGAAGAATTATATAAAATAGACGACGCCATGAAAGCCGGTTTCGGTTGGGAAAATGGTCCGTTTGAAATTTGGGACAGCATCGGCGTAGCCAAAGGAATTGAAATGATGCGTACAGAAGGTTATGAACCGGCTGCTTGGGTGACTGAAATGGTAAAATCTGAAAACGCTTCTTTTTATACCGTAAAAAATGGAGCGACCTATTTTTACAACATACCAACGAAATCACAAGAGAAAATTCCGGGACAAGATGCGTTTATCATTCTTGACAACATCAGAGAAAGCCAAAAAGTTTGGGGTAATTCCGATGCTACGATTCATCATTTAGGGGACGGAATTTTGAATTTAGAATTCCACTCCAAAATGAATACGATTGGTGGTGGTGTCTTACAAGGCATCAAGAAAGCCATTGATTTAGCTGAAAAAGAATACAATGGTTTAGTTATAGGTAACCAAGGAGCTAATTTCTCTGTTGGTGCCAATATTGGAATGATTTTTATGATGGCTGTTGAACAAGAATATGACGAATTGAACATGGCCATCAAAATGTTCCAAGACACCATGATGCGTTGCCGCTACTCCTCTATTCCGGTTATAGTTGCTCCTCACGGAATGACATTGGGTGGTGGTTGCGAAATGAGCATGCATGCCGACCGCGTTGTGGCTGCTGCAGAAACCTACATTGGTCTAGTTGAATTTGGTGTCGGAGTCATTCCCGGCGGCGGTGGTTCTAAAGAAATGACCTTGCGTGCTGCTGATTTATTCCGTAAAAACGATGTGGAATTGAATGTGTTACAAGAATATTTTCTAACCATTGGAATGGCAAAAGTAGCTACTTCAGCTTACGAAGCTTTTGATTTCGGTATTCTTCAAAAAGGAAAAGATATAGTGGTAGTAAACCGCGACAGACAAATTGCAGTAGCCAAACAAATTGCGTTGCAAATGGCAGAACAAGGCTACACCCAACCGATTCAACGCAAAGACATTAAAGTGTTAGGAAAACAAGCGTTGGGAATGTTCTTAGTAGGAACCGACCAAATGCAAGCCGGAAAATACATTTCGGAACACGATAGAAAAATTGCCAACAAACTAGCGTATGTCATGGCAGGTGGTGATTTATCTGAACCGACATTGGTGAGTGAACAATATTTGTTGGATATTGAAAGAGAGGCATTTTTGAGTTTATGTACTGAGAGAAAGACGTTGGAGCGTATTCAATTTATGTTGACTAAAGGGAAGCCGTTAAGAAATTAGTATTAAGACGGAAGTATTAAGTATTAAGACAGAAAAAGACTATATATATGCACAATTTTGAAAAACTTAAAATATGGCAAAAAGCAATGGATATTGCAGTTGAAGTTTATGAGATTTCTTTATTGCTTCCAAATGATGAAAAATTTAACTTAATACATCAAATTAAAAAATGTGCAGTTTCTATACCATCAAACATTGCAGAAGGCTCAGGAAGAAATCACAATAAAGAATTTATTCAATTTTTAGGAATAGCAAATGGATCAACTTTTGAATTAATAACACAATTAATATTAGCCAAGAGACTAAAACTCATAAATGAAGAAATAGTTGAACCCATCATTAACCAGTTAGTTGAAGTTTCAAATATGAACTTTTCCTTTCAAAAAACATTAAAAACAACATAATTAATAAGGAGTTAAAGTCTTAATACTTAATACTCCTATCTTAATACCAAAAACATGAAAACAGCATACATAGTAAAAGCATATAGAACCGCAGTTGGTAAAGCACCAAAAGGAGTTTTTCGTTTCAAACGTCCTGACGAATTAGCCGCAGAGACTATCGAATACATGATGGCTCAATTACCCGATTTCGACAAAAAACGCATCGACGACGTGATGGTGGGTAACGCCATGCCCGAAGCCGAACAAGGTTTAAACGTAGGTCGTTTAATTTCTTTGATGGGATTAAAAGTGACCGATGTTCCGGGTGTAACTGTTAATCGTTATTGTGCTTCCGGTTTGGAAACGATTGGAATGGCTACGGCTAAAATTCAATCCGGAATGGCGGATTGCATCATTGCCGGAGGAGCCGAAAGTATGAGTTTTATTCCGATGGGTGGCTACAAACCCACTCCGGATTATGCTGTAGCAGCAAATGGAAACGAAGATTACTACTGGGGAATGGGTTTAACTGCAGAAGCGGTGGCGAAACAATTCAACGTGTCGCGTGAAGACCAAGATGAGTTTGCCTATCATTCCCACCAAAAAGCCTTGAAAGCTCAAGCGGAAGGAAAATTTGACAAACAAATCGTACCAATTATCGTAGAACAGACATTTTTAAATGAAAACGGTAAAAAAGAAACCAAATCCTACACCGTTACCAAAGACGAAGGACCACGAGCGGACACGAATAAAGAAGCATTAAGCAAATTAAAACCTGTATTTGCTGCCGATGGTTCAGTTACAGCCGGAAATTCATCGCAAATGAGTGATGGTGCCGCTTTCGTATTAATCATGAGCGAAGAATTGGTTAATGAATTAGGAATTAAGCCTATTGCTCGCTTAGTCAACTTCGCATCAGCCGGAGTAGAACCCAGAATCATGGGAATTGGTCCGGTAAAAGCCATTCCGAAAGCTTTAAAACAAGCCGGTTTGACATTAAACAATATAGATTTAATTGAATTGAACGAAGCTTTTGCTTCGCAATCACTAGCCGTTGTTCGTGAATTAAGCTTAAATCCAGAAATCGTAAACGTAAATGGTGGAGCTATTGCATTAGGTCATCCACTAGGTTGTACGGGTGCTAAATTGTCAGTTCAATTGTTTGATGAAATGCGTTTGCGTAATAGTAAATACGGAATTGTGAGTATGTGTGTGGGTACAGGACAAGGTTCTGCTGGAATTTTTGAATTGCTATAAAAGAGAATAGAAAATAGAATATAGAAAATAGACTTTTAAAGAAAAACTTAAAAGGAAGATTGATGAGACATAATTATAAAAATTTGAAAGTTTGGCAACTAGGTATTGAGATTGCTAATGATGTTTCGGATATTTTATTAGAGTTTCCTAAACATGAACGATATGATTTGAGTTCACAAATGAGTCGATGTTCAGTCTCTATTCCTAGTAACATAGCAGAAGGTTCATCAAGAACAGATAAATCTTTTAGTCATTTTGTTGACATTGCACTTGGTTCTTCTTTTGAATTAATTACACAACTTATTGTTGCAAAACATAGAAACTATATAAATGAAGAAAAGTTTGATAAAATGGAAAAGAAAATTGAAGAATTTCAAAAAATGACGATGTCATTTCAAAATGGATTGAAGAAAAATACATTTTCTTTTATTCCTCCTTTTTTCTATAACCTATTCCCTTTTTAATAACCGTTAAAATCTATTCTCAAAACTCTATTTTCTATTCTCTATTTTCTATTTTCTAAAAAACCCTATAAAAACATAAAATAATGAACGACATAACAAGAGGCGGACAGTTTTTGGTCAAAGAAACCAAATGTGAAAATGTATTCACACCCGAAGATTTCTCAGAGGAGCAAATCATGATGCGTGATTCGGTAAAAGAATTTGTAGACAAAGAAATTTGGCCAAACAAAGACCGATTTGAAAAGAAAGATTATGCATTTACAGAAGAAATGATGCGTAAAGCCGGAGAAATGGGCTTTTTGAGCGTTGCCGTTCCGGAAGCATATGGCGGAATGGGAATGGGATTTGTGGATACGTGCTTAGTTTGCGATTATATTTCGGGTGCAACCGGTTCGTTTTCCACTGCTTTTGGTGCTCACACCGGAATTGGAACCATGCCGATTACCCTTTACGGAACAGAAGAACAAAAGAAAAAATACGTGCCAAAATTAGCTTCAGGCGAATGGTTTGGAGCGTATTGTTTGACTGAACCGGGAGCAGGTTCTGATGCAAATTCCGGAAAAACAAAAGCCGTTTTGTCAGAAGACGGTACACATTACAAAATCACCGGACAAAAAATGTGGATTTCTAATGCCGGATTTTGTTCGTTATTCATTGTTTTTGCTCGAATTGAAGATGATAAAAATATCACCGGATTTATTGTAGAAAACGACCCTTCCAACGGAATTACGATGAACGAAGAAGAACACAAACTAGGAATTCGAGCTTCTTCTACTCGTCAGGTCTTCTTTTCAGATACAAAAGTTCCGGTTGAAAACATGTTAGCCGGACGTGGCGAAGGATTTAAAATTGCCATGAATGCCTTGAATGTTGGTCGAATTAAATTGGCTGCTGCTTGTTTGGATGCACAACGAAGAGTAACTTCCAATGCTACTAACTATGCCAATGAAAGAGTTCAATTTAACACGCCAATTTCTTCTTTTGGAGCGATTCGTTACAAATTGGCAGAAATGGCAACCTCAACTTATGCAGGCGAAAGTGCCACCTATCGTGCAGCAAAAGACATTGAAAACCGAATTAAAATTCGTGAAGCTGAGGGTGCGACGCATCAAGAAGCAGAATTAAAAGGCGTAGAAGAATTTGCCATCGAATGTTCTATTTTAAAAGTAGCCGTTTCCGAAGATGTACAAAATTGTGCCGATGAAGGCATTCAAATTTATGGCGGAATGGGATTCTCCGAAGATACCCCGATGGAAAGTGCTTGGAGAGATGCCAGAATTGCCAGAATTTATGAAGGAACTAACGAAATTAACCGTATGCTTTCGGTGGGAATGTTAATCAAAAAAGCTATGAAAGGCCATGTGGATTTATTAGGTCCTGCCATGAAAGTGCAAGAAGAATTAATGGGCATTCCTTCGTTTGATACGCCTGATTATTCGGAATTGTTTTCCGAAGAAAAAGAAATGGTGGGCAAATTGAAAAAAGCTTTCTTAATGGTAGCCGGAGCTGCCGTTCAAAAATATGGAATGGATTTGGATGCTCACCAACAATTATTAATGGCTGCTGCTGATATGTTGATTGAGATTTACATGGCAGAAAGTACTGTGCTTCGTACAGAAAAATTAGCTAAAAAAGTGGGTGAAGACAAAGCTACAGAACAAATTGCAATGGCTAAATTGTATTTGTATAAAGCCGTTGATGTAGTTTCCCAAAAAGGAAAAGAAAGTATCATTTCTTTTGCAGAAGGAGATGAACAACGCATGATGTTAATGGGCTTATGTCGATTCACAAAATATACCAATATGCCGAATATTGTTGGTTTAAGAGAAACCATTACGGCCAAATTAGTAGCTGAAAACAGTTACTGTTTTTAATCAATTTTAGTTTAGTTGTTGACGAAAAGACCACGTTTGAAAAAGCGTGGTTTTTTTTATAAAAAAACTCCAAATTTCTTTGGAGTTTTTGCTTTAAACTATATTTCAACGATTAGTTTATAATAACTTTTTTAGTGACCGATTGATTTTCGGAAGTGATTTTTAAGAAATAAAATCCAGAGGATAAATTCTCAATCGTATAAGTATTATTCTGATGATCAGGATTTTGAATCTGTTGCATTACTTGTCCATTGATTGTAATCAATTGAATTTCATCTAAAATTGCTTCAGATTGAATATGAATTCGATTAGAATTAGAAGGATTTGGATATACTGCAAAGTTAAAGTTGGTTTCTGTTAATGGCACAGAGAGTGAATTTCCCCAAATAGCCTGAATCCACTGCGGATTATCAACAAATGGATTTCTATTTCCTTGGTGTTGAAAAACATCATTATTACGATCCAATTCTTTTTGAGAAACCGGATCATTCACATGCCAAGAATAAAGAATGTCTAAAAATGGATCGGCGATTACTTTATTCGAACTACCATCAAACATAGCGTAGGAAGACCAATTGGAAACTAAATTTTCATACCGCGTTACAAAATAAAAATGAATTCTTGCAATATCTCCTTTAAACTCATCAATGGGCTCAAAAACAATTCCTGAAAAACCGACTGCAATTCCGGTGTTAATATTATTTCCAGCTTTTGAACCATTTTGAGTAGGATTGGAAATTCCGGATTGCGAAATTAAATTAGAACCCACAATTCCATAAGGATAACTTCCTCTAAAACCATTCACCCGACCATCAGTTGGCAACAAATGATGTGCATCACCACGCATTGGAGTATTTGAACTAAAAACAGATTGCGGAATAACGTGCTCTTTATTATAACAATCTCCTTCACCATTATAATTTCCACATTCATCAGAAGCAAAGAAATTATACGGATCTGTTCCGTTTGGATTTTCAGAATAAATATCTAAAATGGTGTTATCATCTTCATAATAATTATCGATGTCAGCAATTGGAAAAAAATCATCAATCGCGTTATAACCTTGGTCGTTATGGTCTTTGATAATATTATACAATTGTGTTTTTAGAGTAAAACCTGTTCCCGTGGCAGAGTTATAATAACCTGCAGGAGGTTGTGCAAATGCAACAAAAGTTGAAAAAATAAATAAAAGGGTAATATTCAATTTCATAGTAATTATAATTTTCGTTCCAACAAGGCCATGTAAAACCCGTCAAAACCAGATTCGGAGGCTAGAATTTTTTTATCTTGTACAAAGGTAAAGTTTTTTCCGTTTTCAGTTGTTAAAAAATGTTTAACTTGATTCTGATTTTCAGAAGGTAACACCGAACAAGTAGCATAAACCATTTTTCCACCCGGTTTAACAATTCTGGAATAGCTCTCCAAAACTTCGGCTTGTACTTTGCGGATATTGTCAATAAATTCAGGTTGTAATTTCCATTTGCTGTCAGGATTTCTTTTTAAAACACCTAAACCGCTGCAAGGAGCATCAATTAAAACCCTATCTGCTTTTTCGTATAATTTTTTTATGACTTTTGTCGAATCAATGATTCGGTATTCAATATTAAAGGCACCATTTCTTTTGGCACGAAGTTTTAATTGCTTTAATTTACTTTCGTACAAATCCATCGCAATTAACAAACCTTTGTTCTCCATTAAAGAAGCCATGTGCAATGTTTTTCCACCGGCACCGGCACAGGTATCAACTACTTTCATCCCGGGTTTTACATCCAAAAACGCAGCAACTAATTGTGAATTAGCATCTTGCACTTCAAACAAGCCCTCTTTAAAAGCATCTGTCAAAAATACATTGGCTCTTTCTTTTAAAACCAAGGCATCCGGTTGATTATCCAAAAACTCCGTTTCAATATTTAAATCCATCAAAATGGCACGCAATTTTTGTTTGGTAGTTTTTAAGGTGTTTACCCGTAAAATTACCTGAGCTTGTTGATTTTGAGCGGCAATTTCTTTTGACCAAAGTTCTTCACCTAATTCCTTTACACCCAATTCATCCATCCAATCAGGAATTGACTCACGGTATTTTCTAATTTTGGATAATTCGTCAAAACGTCCTTTGATTTTTCGTTGTGGAGTTCCCTCCAATTGTCTCCAATCAGGAATAGGATAACCTCGAAGAACAGCCCATGTGGCAAACATTCTCCATAAATCATCACGATCATAGGGTTCTTTTACTTCGGCAATTTCGGCATATAAACGCTTCCATCGCACAATTTCGTAGATAGTTTCTGCAACAAACTTTCTGTCGGAACTTCCCCAACGTTTGTCCTTTTTTAAAGCTCTAGCTACCACTTTATCAGCATATTCGCCTTCGTTGAAAATGGCATTCAACGAATCGATAGTGGTATAAACTAAATTTCTATGTAATCTCATTTCAATAAAATAGCCTGCAAAGGTAGTATTAATTATTAGTTCCTTGGAAATTAATCGTTAAAAAATCAAAACCCAATGGAAAAAATCCATTGGGTTTTGAGAAAAACAAGCTTACTTTTGGTTAGAATTATGCTAACACATTTTCTAAAGTAGGACCGGCATAAATTAGTTTTTTACCTTCCTCTGTGTTAGTATATTGTTCAAAGTTTTTAATATAACGACTGGCTAAATCTTTAGCTTTCACTTCCCATTCTTCTTCCGTTTTATATGTATCTCTTGGGTCTAAAATGCCTTTGTCAACATTAGGCAATTCAACAGGAACAGTTAAATTTAAGAACGGAATGTGTTTGGTTTCCATTTGATTAATTTCGCCGCTGATGATGGCATCAATAATGGCACGGGTGTTTTTCAAAGAAATTCGTTTCCCTGTTCCGTTCCATCCAGTGTTTACCAAATAGGCTTTTGCTCCGTGTTCTTTCATTTTTCCAATCAGCGTTTTAGAATACATCGTTGGATGTAAGGTTAAAAACGCTTCACCAAATGCAGGAGAAAATGACGGTTGTGGTTCTGTAATTCCTCTTTCAGTTCCGGCTAATTTTGAAGTATAGCCGCATAAGAAATGGTATTGTGCTTGGTCGTCATCTAAGATAGAAACCGGAGGTAACACGCCAAAAGCATCAGCTGACAAATAAATAATTTTCTTTGCATGACCGGCTTTTGAAGGAAGAACGATTTTATTGATGTGATAAATTGGATAAGAAACTCTTGAATTTTCTGTGATGGAATGATCGTAATAATCTACTTCGCCATATTCATTCACTACCACATTTTCTAGCAATGCATCTCGTTTAATCGCTCTCCAAATATCGGGTTCGTTTTCTTCACTTAAATCGATTACTTTGGCATAACATCCTCCTTCATAGTTAAATACACCGTTATTATCCCAACCGTGTTCATCATCACCAATTAAATAACGTTTTGGGTCTGCTGATAAAGTGGTTTTTCCTGTTCCTGATAATCCGAAAAATACGGCAACATCACCTTCTTCACCCACATTAGCTGAACAGTGCATGGAAGCCATTCCTTTGAGAGGAAGATAATAATTCATCATGGCAAACATTCCTTTTTTCATTTCGCCACCATACCATGTACCGCCAATGATTTGAATTTTTTCAGTCAAGTTAAACACAACAAAATTTTCAGAATTTAAACCATGTTCTTTCCAATTCGGATTGGTTGTTTTGGAACCATTCATCACTACGAAATCTGGTTCTCCAAAATTTTCTAATTCATAAATGGATGGACGAATAAACATATTGGTTACAAAATGAGCTTGCCAAGCCACTTCCATCACAAAACGCACTTTTAAACGGGTGTCGGGATTGGTTCCGCAAAAAGCATCGACCACATATAATTTTTTGGAAGTAGAAAGCTGTTTTAAAACTAATAATTTCAGTTCGCTGTATACTTCTTGTGTGGTTGGAAAGTTAACTTTATCATCCCAATAAATAGTATCTTTTGTGATTTCATCTTTAACGATATATCGATCTTTGGGAGAACGTCCGGTGAAAACGCCGGTTTTCACAGCCACTGCTCCTGTGTCGGTTAAAGCTCCTTTTTCATATCCTTTTCGCATGTGAGACGTTTCAGCTTGAAACAATTCCTCATAAGACGGATTATAAACCACTTCGTGATAGCCTGTTATACCTAAATCGTGTAGTTCCTGAATGACTTTAATGTTTTTCATAATAATGGATATTTAAGATTGTCTGATTCTTTATTCTATGTATCAAATTTCCGATTTATCATATGAAATAAACCTGATAAATATCACATTTCCAAGAAATCTACGAAAACGTTTTCATAGCTAATTGTTGATTTTCATTAAGTTAGCAAGGCTGGTTTAATTCATTATTATATCAACCGGTATTTTTTAATCCACTTGACAAAGCGTTGATAATACTTAATAATTTTGTAAGAAATTTTTCTTTGTCATTTGTGTTCTCTTCTGATAAATTTCTCCAATGTTTTAGCTGTTGAAGGTGCAACTCATGTAAAACGTAAAGTTTTTCACTTCTCCATTTCAAATTATCGTACTGACCTTTTCTGCGAATTTTGGCTTTTTCATCAAAAAGTTCTTCTAAAAATTGTAAGGAATCATTGTATTCTGTTGTGATTTTTGACATGAATAACAATCGTTCTTCATCATTATCATCCAAATTGAAATATAAATTCATTACTTTAACATCGGAAAGTAAAAGATTTGTTTCCGTTTGAATCATTAAGAATTTTAGAAACGGCCAGTTTTTTATGTTTTGTTTCAAACGTTGAAAATCATCAGGTTTTTCTGTTTTTAATTTTTTCAAAGCATAACCCAATCCATACCATCCTGTCAGAGATATTCTGGAAAGATTCCAACTGAATACCCAAGGTATTGCCCTCAAATCATTTAATGTTCTTGTACCGGTTCTTCTGGCAGGCCTTGAACCAATTTTACTTTTTTCTAATACATCAATGCAAGTAACTTTGCTGTAAAAATCAATAAAACCGTCGGTTTCAATTAAATCTCGATAATGTTCATATGACTTTTGAGAGAGATAATCCATAATATCAAAAGAATACTGCTGATCATTCAAATTTAATTTTGAGGCAATACTTTGTTTGGCAACTCCTGAGGTTAAGGCATTAAGATTATAAGTAGCGGTCATTGGATTTCCAAACAATTGTGCAATTGATTCTCCTTGAACCGTAATTTTAATGTTCCCGTTAACCGTATTCAAAGGCATACTTTCTAAAAAACGATGGTATTTTCCACCACCTCTACTTATAGTACCACCGGTTCCATGAAAGAAATAAAGTGAGGTATTATTTTTTTTAGCAATCTCAGATAATTTTTGTTCTGCTTTATGCAAATTCCATTTACTAGCAATTGTACCGCCATCTTTATTACTATCACTATATCCAAGCATGACTTCTTGATTGTAATTCATTTTTGAAGCTCTTATTTTAGTAATCGAATGTTGTAAAAATCTATCTAAAATTTGTGGACCATTATTTAAATCCTCTATTGTTTCTAAAAGCGGCACTACTTTTATTGAAGTATTGAGTAATTGAGTTTCTTTCATAAATAAGTAAACGACTAATAAATCACTTAAATTTCTAGTCATACTTACGATAAAAGAACCAATACCTTCAGCACCATATTGATAAATATGTTGACTTATAACACGGTAGCAATCTAAAATATTGTCTGCTTCGGGTCCATAAGAAATCGTTATGTCGGTTAGTGGTGAATTATTTTCTAAAATTTTATTTAAAAAGTCAATACGTTTTTCTTCATTCCAATTTTCAAAATCGGATTCTTTTTCATCAATTGTCTTTAAAATTTGAGCTATGGCTTTATCATGATAGGCACTGTTTTGTCGTATATCAAGTTTGGCCAAATGAAAACCAAAACACGCAACCATTCTTTCCAGAGGAAAAAGAAGATCATATGCTAATCCATTCATCCCGTTTTCAATCAAAACATCTCTGAAAAACTTTAAATCATTTTGGAGTTCAAGACTGGATTTGTAATAAATAGTTGAATCAGCAAGATTGTTTAGAATAGTATTTTCTAATTTTACACTAACTAAATTGAGGTATTGTCGCCAAGGTTCATAAGGATTCCTTTTTACAGCTTTTTCACCACTCTCTCCTAAAACAGCTGCTTTTTTTTGAATGATTTCAATTAATGAATCAGGAACCGAATTAGAAATAGCCGACACAGATAATTTAGAAGTTATTTCAATTATTTTATTTTTGATTAATAAAAGTGCTTTTTTGCGATGCAACTCCAAGGTTTCTTGCGTTATAAATGGCGTCACAAAGGGATGACCATCTCGATCGCCACCTACCCAACTTCCAAAATTTATTTTAGGAAAAACATCCGGATTGTTAATTTTATCGGAATTGAAACCAATTTCTCGCCAAGCAGCTTTTAATTGCTCATCACTTTTTTCTAAAACGATTGGAAACTTTCTTTGTAAATAGTAAAGTATATTTGCTCTTTCGTCTTCAACTTGGGGTTTTTCGAGGTAAATTTCACCGGTTCTCCACCATCTTTCCAAAAGATGTATAATTTTTTCTTGAATACTTTTTTGTTCTAATTTACTCAAGGATGAATTTTCCCTCTTCACCAATAACAAATATAATTCTCTGTGAATTTCTATAACCGTAATTCGTTTAGCTTCTGTTGGATGAGCGGTTAGCACCGGATTAACATGAGTAGCTGAAATTACACTCAATATTTCGTCTTCCTTTATATTTTTTTCTTTCCAAAAGTGTAATGCTTCTGACCAAGAACCTCTGATGGAATTGATATTTTCATCATCTTCCATTTTTCTTCGGAATTGAGTAGCCGCATTTTCTTCTACTAAAGTCATCAATTGAAAATAAATGCTTAGTGCTTGAATTATTTTGTCACTGTTTGATTGATGATTATTTAGTTCTGAAATTTGATTGTTTTTTAGGAGTTCAATTATTTCATATTCATCAATCCTTGATAACATTTCTAAGTAGCAGTCAATAATAAAGATACGATCGTTTTCAATTTTCTGAAAAGAGTTATTGGTAGTCATTTTACTTATTTTAATTTTGTTTACTTCAATAAATTCAACTTGTTCTTATAAAGTATTATTTCAATTTGTGAAGATGTTGTCAAATATCTAACTAATCCAATAAAACAAACCTGATAAATATCACTTTCCCAAGAAATCTACGAAAACGTTTTCAATGTTAATTATTGAAAATCAGTTAATTGTTTGGTTTTTAATGTATCTTAATCAAATTAGCTAAAGTTTCACAATTCATTCCTTAAAAGTACCAAAAAACATTCGTAATTTTGCAATCGTTTAACTGATTTTCAACTACTAAATAAAACTATATGAGTCAATTTGATGTGGCCATTATTGGTTCAGGACCGGGCGGATATGTTGCTGCTATCCGTTGTGCACAATTGGGATTTAAAACGGCTATTATCGAAAAATATTCGGTATTAGGAGGAACTTGTCTAAATGTAGGCTGTATTCCTTCTAAAGCGTTACTTTCTTCTTCTCATCATTATCACGATGCAGTGGCTCATTTTGAAGAGCACGGTATTGAAGTGGGTAAAGTAAAAGTAAATCTTGAAAAAATGATTGCCCGCAAACAAGCTGTGGTGGATCAAACTACAGGTGGAATCAAGTTTTTGATGGATAAAAATAAAATCACCGTTTTTGAAGGAATTGGTTCCTTTGAAGATTCTACTCACGTAAAAGTGACTAAAAACGATGGTTCTTCTGAAACAATTGAAGCCAAATATTCGATTATTGCAACAGGTTCTAAACCGTCAAATTTACCATTCATTACGTTAGATAAAGAACGAGTAATTACTTCTACGGAAGCTTTGAAATTAAAAGAAGTTCCGAAACATTTAGTAATCATTGGCGGTGGCGTAATTGGAATTGAATTAGGGCAAGTATATCTTCGATTAGGAGCTCAAGTTTCTGTGGTGGAATTTATGGACAGAATTATTCCGGGAATGGATGCTTCGTTATCGAAAGAATTGACCAAAGTGTTGAAAAAACAAGGTATGAAGTTTTATACTTCTCACAAAGTAAAATCGGTTAACCGAAAAGGAAAAACTGTTACTGTTGAAGCAGAAACACCAAAAGGAGAAATTTTATCTTTAGAGGGCGATTATTGCTTAGTTTCTGTTGGTAGAAGACCTTATACTGACGGTTTGAATGCCCATAAAGCCGGAGTAAAAGTAACTGATAGAGGTCAGATTGAAGTGAACAATCATTTGCAAACATCAGCTTCCAATATTTATGCCATTGGCGATGTAGTTCGTGGAGCGATGTTAGCTCACAAAGCAGAAGAAGAGGGAGTAATGGTTGCCGAAATTTTAGCCGGACAAAAACCGCATATCGATTATAATTTGATTCCGGGTGTGGTGTATACTTGGCCGGAAGTTGCTGCTGTTGGTAAAACAGAAGAACAATTAAAAGAAGAGGGCGTAGCTTTCAAATCGGGAAGTTTCCCATTCAAAGCGTTAGGAAGAGCCAGAGCAGGAGGTGACACAGACGGATTCGTAAAAATCTTAGCCGATGCCAAAACCGATGAAGTGTTAGGTGTTCACATGATTGGACCTCGTTGTGCTGATTTGATAGCCGAAGCCGTTACTGCTATGGAATTTAGAGCCAGTGCCGAAGATATTTCGAGAATGAGTCATGCTCACCCAACGTTTGCAGAAGCGGTTAAAGAAGCGGCTTGGGCGGCTACGGATAATCGGGCGTTGCATGTGTAAATAATTGAATGCATTTTTAAGAAAAAATAAATCTATCTAAAAGCTCCTTTTTTATATAACTTTACACTAATAAATAAAAAGTATGGAAAAGTTGATTGTTAAGAATTTTGGCCCCATTAAAGAGGCTGAAATTGAACTTACAAAATACGTTGTTTTTATTGGTGATACTTCAACAGGGAAAAGCGTTTTAGCTAAGTTGATAGCTATATTTAGGGATTTTTCGAATTTATTAAAAAATGAAGTTGAAAACTTTGATTATGATAAAGAATTAAATTTCTCTAATCAATTAAGGAACTATAACATTGATTTTAAATATGAGAATACGGTTATTGAATATTTAGACAAAGATCTAAAAGTAGTTTTCAAGGATAAGAAAATTAAAAGCATTGAAGATAAAATAGAAAAGACTAAAAGTAATTTGATTTTTAGAGATATTACTAACCTCAATGAAGATGATTTAAAAAAGGCTTTCGGAATGGTTGGGGTTAGAAACAAAATAATATATTTCCCTCCAGAACGAATATTAACTTCGTTGGTAGGATCATCAATTTCTGGTTTATGGGCTAATAATGTTGCTCTTCCTATATGCTTTAAAAACTTTGCTGCTAATTATGAGTTAGCTAGAATTGAAAAAGAAAATATTTTATTTGGCAACTTTGGATTTAGCTACAGCTATATTGATAACCAAGAATTTGTTTATAATTCTAATGGCGAATTCAAATTATCCCAAGCTTCAAGTGGAATTCAATCACTTCTACCTCTTTTATTAGTTTTCAATAACGAATTAAATGAAGTTTTTAAACCAAATTTGACTTTTTTAGTGGAAGAACCTGAATTAAATTTATTTCCTATAAAGCAAAAACTGCTTACGGATTATATGATACAAAGAATAAACAATACAAACCATAGATTAATAATAACAACTCATAGCCCATATATTTTATCTTCATTGGACACTTTGATTTTGGCAAAAAATACCTTCAACGAAAATCAAGACTTAAAAGACAAAATAAGTGATATTGTTCATGAAAGTCGATGGATAGATTATGATGACATTGCAGTATATGAAGTTAGAAATGATGGAAAAGTTTATTCAATAAAAAATGAAGAATTTAAGAGTATAGATTCAAATGCCATTGATAGTGTTTCTGATATTATTTCGAATGAGTTTGACAAACTTACAGAATTAAGGTATGCACGCAAATTTTAATGAATTAATAGCAAATCATTCTGCCTGTTGCTCAAACAGTAAAGTAGCTTCAGAAAATGGAAAAAGGTTTGTAATTATTTCAAACGAAAGTTTTACAAAAATAAAAATTGATGATTGTTTGATTGCTTCAAACGAAAGAAAAAAATGTGATTTTGGTTTCTTGAGACACACAAATGAAGACTTCTATTTTGTTGAATTAAAAGGAAAAGATATTGAAACTGCTTTTGAGCAAATTATAAGTACTTCAACTTTTTTTGAACAAAATTTGATTAAAATACCCAATACTAAAAAATTCTTTTTCATTATTTCATCTAGCGGAATTCCAAAAGCACAAGTTAGAATAAACAATTTAAAACAACGGTTTGCTAGAGACAAATGTGGTGTTAGTTTGCAAATTACTAATAATCAAATAAGTTTCAAACCTAACTCATAGTTTTCTACAAAGAGTTAGGTTTTTTATGCTTAAAACTTCCAATCAAATTCATCTTGATTTTTGATAATTGCACCAATTTCTACTTTGATCACTTCATCAAATTCAGTTTGCAGAATCGTCCAAAAATCTTCATTGAATAAATTTGAGAAAGAGTCAAATGATTCCACTTCAAATGATTTTAATCCTTTTTTAGATAAATATTCTTTAGACTCATTTGCATTTTTACCGATTATTTTTTCATCAAATAAAACCGCATTTGGGTTGGAAATGATGATGTAACCTAACTTAAAATCTTCCTCAGCATAAAAAGTTAAACGTGCTTTCAAAGCATTATACATCAAAACCATATTATCTTCTTCATCAATAAAAGAATGATTGGGTTTGCTGTAAATGGCTTCTACATCTTTTTGTTTCATGCCAAAAAGAAGTTTGTCATAGCCAAATTTTGGTTTAATTTCCATAGTTATGTATTTTGAACAATGAGTTTTTTGGTTAATAAATTAAAGCGATAAAACAAAAATAAAGCTGCCACGGTAAGTCCGGCCAGCAAGCCAATCCAAACGCCAATTGCCTTTAAATCAGTATATAATCCCAAATAAATTGAAATAGGAAAACCAACTATCCAATACGCCACAAAGGTAATGTACATTGGTATTTTTACATCTTGCAATCCGCGTAAAGCACCTAAAATAACTACTTGCAATCCGTCAGAAATTTGAAATAAAGCCGCCACCAACAACAAATTGGATGCTATCGCAACAACTTCTAAATTATCTTTTAAATAAACAACCTGCTCAATATCTAAAAAAGGTAGCGGTAAGATTTTATGGAACACAACGAAAATCAAGGCAAAGAAAATTTCTAAAATCGTAGCCAATAAAAAGATGGAAATGGCGACCACTCGTAGCTTCGTGTAATCTTGTAAACCTTTTTGATTTCCCACACGAATCATCGCCGTAACACTCAATCCCATGGCAAACATGAAGGTGAGCGAAGCTAAACTCAACGCAATTTGATTGGCGGCTTGACTCGTTGTGCCAATCATTCCACAAAGCCAAATAGCACCGGTAAATAAAGCCACTTCAAAAAACATCTGCATCGCAGAAGGAGTTCCTAAATTGACAATTTTTCTAATGGTTGATTTCGAAATTTCGTCCCAACTGAATTTTTCAAAATAAGGATGAAATTTTGGTTTTTTCACCATCACATAATGCATGAAGGCTAGCATCACAATTCGCGAAGTTATGGTTCCGATGGCTGCTCCTACTATTCCCATTTCGGGGAAAATCCATATCCCAAAAATCAGAAAATAATTGATGATTACGTTTACAATATTCCCAATAATCGTTGCCCACATTGAATATTTGGTTTCGCTTTTTCCATCAGCAAACTGTTTATAAGCCTGAAACATAATCAATGGAATGAGTGAAAATGCCACTATATCCAGATACGGTTTGGCCAAATTCACCACTTCTTCCGGCTGCCCCATAAAACTAATTATCGGTTTGGCAAAAAAGATGAGTAAAAACAAAATCACACCCAATAAGGTGCATAAAAACAATCCGTTATGAAAGGCACTTCTCCCCTTTTCAATTGAATTTTCACCATCAGCTTCAGCTACAATGGGCGTGATGGCGGTGGAAAAACCAATTCCCAACGACATCGCAATGAAAATAAAACTGTTTCCCAACGATACAGCCGCCAACTCTTTTGGACCAAGTTGACCAACCATTGCATTGTCTACGATACCAACGACTGTGTGACCCAACATTCCAATAATGATAGGATAAGCCAACCTCATGTTATAGTTAAATTCCTTGGTATATGTTTGAAGATTCATGATTCTTAATTTCGTCGGCAAAAGTACATCATTTGAAAGGATAAAATGAAAAGAAAAAAGTTAAGTACAAAAACATCTTTGGCTTTGTGGATAGAAAGTCATAATTTTAACCGTAAAATGTATTCCTTGCAAAAAATATCTTCATCATTTCTACTTTTTGGATTTCTCTTTCTGATAATTTTAGAGGTGAAATCACAAACACTGAAAGACACAACCGCACTATCAGAAGTAGTTTTGATAGGATCGCCGATAAAAAATACACTTCAAAAAACTGCTTCATCAGTAGGTTTAATTTCTGCCAAAGAAATCAGTCAAACAGATGGAGTGATTCTAACTCCGCTTCTCAACAAAACTGCCGGCGTTTATATGCAACAAGGAACGTTGAATACGAACCGAATTACGATTCGTGGCATTGGAGCCCGTTCGCAATTTAGCACCAATAGAGTAAAAGCTTATTTTGAAGAAATTCCGCTTTCTACAGGAGAAGGCGAAACCACTTTGGAAGATATTGACTTGAGTGTGTTAAGCAAAATTGAAATCATAAAAGGTCCGAATTCCAGTAGTTTTGGAGCGGGTTTGGGTGGAGTGATTCATTTGTTTGGAAACCCATCGAAAGATGAAAATAGTTTTGGAGAATGGTCAACAACAGTCGGTAGTTTTGGTTTGTTTAAAAATTCGTTTTCCGGTCAAATGTCGAATTCTAAAACAAATTTATATGCCAATTACAGCAATTTGCAAAGCGAAGGTTTTAGAGCAAACAGCAGTTATGACCGACAATCAATTAATTTATTTGGAAAACATCAACTTTCAGAAAAAGGAAAACTGAATTTTATTGGGATTGCTACTCGTTTGGAAGCTTTTATTCCGAGTTCGATAAACCAAACTGATTTTGAGAATTCTCCCGAAATTGCGGCTGCCAATTGGGCTGCGGCTGGAGGTTATGAATCATATGACAAATTGCTTCTTGGAATTGGTTATGATCATACATTTTCAGAAAAATGGCATTGGAATTCAACTGTATTTTCAAATTTTAAAGAAGCATACGAACCGCGACCTTTTGATATTTTAGAAGATAATATCGTGAATTTTGGTGTTCGAAATAAATTAAATTATACCGATAAACTTTTCTCTATACCCACAAAAATGAGTGTTGGAACAGAGTTATTGCGAGAAAAATATACTTTTTCATTGTATGAAAATTTATACCAAACTCAACCCAATCAAGGAAGCATTCAAGGGGATAAATTTAGTGACGCAAGTCAGAACAGAAATTATGTCAATCTTTTTTGGCAAATGGAAATGCAATTATCAAGCAAATTAAATATTGAAACCGGACTTGCTTTTAATCAAACCAAATATGAACAAAAGGATGCATTCCAATCGAATGAAAATACGAGAGAAAACTATTCCTTTGATGCCATTTTATCACCTAGAATTGGTTTGTCGTATGAATTTTCGAAAGGAAAAAATCTCTATTTTTCCGTTAGTAAAGGGTTTTCACATCCCACTGTAGCCGAAACATTAACTCCCGAAGGTCAATTGAATCCTGCCATTTTACCGGAAACTGGAATCAATTACGAAGTTGGGTTTAAAGGAAACTTTATGAAAAATAGAATTTACACAGAAATAAACCTTTTTGCAACAACCATTAAAAATTTATTAGTTGCCCGAAGAATTGCAGAAGATCAATATGTTGGCATCAATGCCGGAGAAAGTCTGCACCAAGGAATTGAATTTTTGATAAATGGCAAACTGCTTTCAACTGAAAAAATTCAATTAAATTCCTATATTTCTGGAAGTTTAAATCATTTTGAATTTGTAGATTTCGTTGACAATGACAACGATTTCTCCGGTAATCAATTGCCAAGTGTACCGGAATTTCAATGGAATGTTGGTCTTGATTTTTCTCTAAAATCATTCTCTTTTTCAACTTCGTATCGAACAGTAGGAAAAATGTTTTTGAATGATGCCAATTCGCTTTCATCACAGCCTTATCAATTATTGGACATCAACACAAATTATACTTTTTCAGTTTGGAAGAATTTAAAAGTAAACCTTCAATTGGGTATTCAAAATAGCTTAGATGAAAAATATGCGGCGAGCATTTTACCTAATGCCATTGGTTTTGGAAATAATGCTCCAAGATACTTTTATCCGGGAAATCCAAGGAATTATTATGGTGGGATGAGTTTGAGTTATCGATTTAACTAGCTTATTTTTTGACGGCTTTCACTTCTGAAACCGTCACCATTTTGGATTGTTTATTTCCCCAAGAATTCATCACATAATTCATCACATCAGCTACTTCTTCATCAGTTAACCCCAAAGGGGACATCATCGAATTATAGTTTTTACCATTCACTTTTATTGGACCGGATTGACCATATTTAACCGCATGAATACTTTCTTTTCGTTTATTTACTAACCAATCAGAACCAGCTAACGGCGGAACAGTTTCACTTCCTTTTCCGTTTCCTAAATGGCATTGCATACAAAAATCAGTGTAGATTTCTTTTCCACGAGTGATACTTTTTACCAACTCATCATTGGACTGATTTAAGGAATGATAAGCAGTTTTATTTTCTTCAAAAACTAAACTACAAAAGGTAAAAAAGAGCAGCAAATACATTCCTTTCATTATCCTTTTGGTATAATTTTGATGATTCCATTTCCTTCCACAGCCATGTAAATATAGCCGTCTGGTCCTTGTTTAACATCACGTAATCGGCCAATATCTGTTCCTATTTTTTGACGACCAATTACTTTTTCTCCGTCTAATTTAACCAATTCCAAATATTGAAAAACGAGAGAACCAACTAACAAATGTCCGTTCCAATTCGGATAAACATCACCCGTAACAAATGTCATTCCGCTGGGAGCTATGGATGGAACCCAATAGTAAAGAGGTTGTTCCATACCTTCTTTTTGAGTTTGGTCGGAAATGATGGTTCCATCATAATCAATACCATAGGTAATTACAGGCCACCCATAATTGGCTCCCTTTTTTACAACATTAATTTCATCACCACCTTGCGGACCATGCTCGTGCGTCCAAATTTTACCGGAAACCGGATGTTTGGTCATTCCTTGCGGATTGCGATGCCCGAATGAAAAAACAGCTTCTTTTGCTCCTTTTTGTCCAACAAAAGGATTGTCTGCCGGAATTTTTCCATCATCATGCAAGCGGTACACTTTTCCGCCATCACGAGTAACATTCTGCGGATTTTCGGGATGATTACCTCTATCTCCCACCGTGAAACAAACAAATCCTTCGTTATCAAAGGCAATTCGGGAACCAAAATGATGTCCGAGCGTTGTGTTGGGTGAGGCTTTGTATACTGTTTGGATTTGCCTAAGACTCGTTCCTTCCAATTTAGCACGAATAAGTTGGGTATTCGCTCCTTTTTCTAAACCTTCATTTGAAGAATAGGTAATATATATCCAACCGTTTTGAGCATAATTGGGGTGAACAGCAATATCTAACAAACCACCTTGACCTCTGGCAACCACCTTGGGAACATTGGTGATTTCGGTTTTTGTTTTATTTTTTACATGATAAATTATACCTGATTTTTCTGTAACTAACATGGAACCATCCGGAAGCCAAGTCATTCCCCAAGGTATAGCAATATCGGATGCCAAAGTTTCGTAAGTATAATTAACAACTTCCGGTTGAAGAACAATATCGTTTTGTTTTTCTTGAGCTTTGCAGCTGAAAATAGTAAATACTAATAAAGAAAGAAAAATTGGTTTCATTTTATTTTTTTTCTAAAGTACTAAAAAAGTACAAAAAGTATAAACTTTTAAGGTAAAATTAAGATTTGGTCGTAAAGAAATGTTGGTGAGCTCTTTTTCCGCCAGGGATAGCAGCGGAAATCCCGGAAAACCAAAACACAAAAAACTTGCCACAAAAAAGCGACGTTAGGGAGCTCTTTTTGCGGCTTAGATTTTTGTGTTTTGGTTTGAGGAATTGGAGCGGATAGCCCGTAGTGCGGCCAAAATTTATTGCTCCGATTTTAGCAAATCATGATACATTTTGATGTTTTCTTTGACTTTATCTTCTAACTCCGGTTCCTTAATATCAGTATATTTTTGAAGTTCTTCGAGAATGGTTTTTGCCACAATGTAACGAGCGTTTTCTTTGTTGTCTGCCGGCACTATATACCAAGGTGCATGCGGTTTTGAGGTGCGATTAATGGCTTCTTCGTAGCAATTTTGGTAATCATTCCATAACGCTCGTTCTTTTAGATCACCCGGAGAAAATTTCCAGTTGTGTTTCTCCGTTTCGAGTCGGCGAAGTAATCGTTGGCGTTGTTCTTCTTTGCTAAGATGCAAATAAAATTTGAGAATGATTATTCCGTTTGATGCGATGTGTTTTTCGAATGCATTGATGCTTTCAAAACGGTTTTCCCAAAATTCGGGTGTAATATCCTCTACAGTTTCGATACCGGGAATATTTTCGTTGAGAATGTATTCGGGGTGAACACGGGTGACGAGTACATTTTCATAATGAGTTCGGTTAAAAACAGCGAACTTTCCTTTTTCTGGCAAGGAGATATAGTGTCGCCACAAATAATCGTGTTCCAATTCCGTCGAATTGGGCGTTTTAAAACTATGCACTACTACACCACGAGCGTTGAATTCTTTAAACACCTCGCGAATGAGACTGTCTTTACCTGCGGTATCCATTCCTTGCAGGCAAATGAGTACACCATAACGGTTGTGAGCATAAAGCATATCTTGCAATTTACTCAACTTTTCTCGCGTTTTTTGAAGCATCTTTTCTTTCTTTTTTTCTGATGTTTCGATGTCTAAAAAAGTGGGGGTTTTGGCTAAACTGATTTCAGAATCGACTCTAAAATGCTCAGGTTTTATATTTTTCATTGGATATGGTTTAGATTGATTAATTTTACAGCAAAGTACAAAAAAGTATGGATAAATTTAAATTAGAATTGTTTTTTCAGATTTTGGGAATTGGAGCGACTTCGGGTTTGGTGTTTGAAAATGATTCGTTATTTCTTATTTCCGATTCAAGTTCATTTTTGTATGAGTATAATTTTAGTTCTGAACGATTGGACAAAATTAAGCTCTTCGAAAATAGTCGGGAATCAATCCTTAAGAAAGATAAGCCTGATTTTGAATCAATTGTAAAAATTGAAAATTCTATTCTGCTTTTAGGTTCAGGCTCTACTCAAAAGCGAATGTTGGCCGCCAAATATGATTTGAAAACGAAGAAATCGATAGCAACAGATTTGACTGATTTGTTTAGAAAAATTTCTGAATTGACTGGAGTTGATGATGAAAATTTGAATATTGAAGGTGCAGTGAACTATCAAAACAACTGGCTTTTATTTCAACGTGGGAATGGTTCTGCGAATCAAAATGGAATCGTAATTTTAAAGGAATCGCTTGAAAATCCGTCAACAATTACTTTTGTTCCATTGATTTTACCAACAGAAAAAGCAGTCAATTCAACTTTTACTGATGCCATTTTAGTGGAAGGAAAAATTTATTTTTTGGCTGCTGCCGAAGATTCTAATTCTACGTTTGAAGATGGAGTCGTTTTAGGCAGTTGGATTGGCGTTTTAAATCCTGAGAGTTTTGAATTGGAAATGGTTGAAAAAATTACTGACCATCATAAATTTGAGGGCTTAACCGTTTATCAAAATTCAACTGCAGAAATCATTTTCTTACTCTGCGAAGATAATGATACTGAAATTTTAAAATCCGACATCTATAAATTAACCATAAAAAAAACCATTCGATAGCGAATGGTTCTTCTTAGGTTAAGGTAAATTCGGGGCAAAATTACCTTTTCATAAAAATGTTGGTGTAGTATTTTTTTCCGGTAGTTGGATTAGTTTTTACAGAAATTCCAAAGTGAGTAAAATCACCTTCGATATTGTCTTTGTGTCCATCGCTCATTAACCAAGCATGTAAAACACCTTCATTCGATTGATAGTTGTAGGCCACATTTTCGCTTACTTGAACAGCTCCTAAAACTTGTTTGATGTTAGTAGCTCTTTGGTCAAAGTATTGATGACCTACTACATCATTTTCAATCATGAAGTCATTGTGCTCAGATGATTTATATGAAATATGATTAATTTTTTCTAGCGGATTTAACCCAACACTGATTCTGTGTTCGTTGATTTTGTTCATTAAATCCAACTCTGTCTCGCTGTAAGAAAAATTCTCAACGATTGGTGTAACGGTATCCTCTGAAGAATCAGAAGAACAAGAGATTAAAGTGAACACAATTGCAATCGGCAACAATGCTCTGAACATTTTTGCTTTCATAGTAGTAGGTTAAGTTTTTAAAAAGTAGATGTGGGGCAAATACCTTTTTATTATCTAAATATTTTTTTAGCTTTTGATAGATGTGGGGCAAATATCTTGGTGCTTTTTAATTTGAGAACGTTTATCTTGTTAGACAGTTCAATATTACTACTATGTCGTTAAAGTGCCAAATAAAATCGATGAAAAGCACTTTTTTTATTTTTATTTAAATTTTTTCTTACATACTAAGGTGATAATCTTTCAATTTTCCATGAATAATCGGTTTGCAACTGATACCGAATTCGGTCATGAAGACGATTTGGACGACCTTGCCAAAATTCTACTTCTTGTGGTCGCACTAAATATCCACCCCAAAAAGTTGGTCTTGGAATCTCTTTCCCCTTAAAATCAGATTCCAAAACTTTCAACTTCTCTTCTAAAACAGTTCTGGAACCAATTACCCTACTTTGGTTGGAAACAATTGCACCTAATTTACTTCCGTCCGGACGTGAATCAAAATAATTATCGGATAGTTGAGCAGACGTTTTCTCTGCAATTCCTTTGATAATGACTTGTCGCTCCATCGAATGCCAAAAAAAAGAAAGACAAACATTTGGGTTGGCTTCAATGGCTTTCCCTTTTTCAGATTCATAATTGGTATAGAAAATAAATCCTTCTTCATTGAATTTCTTCAATAAAACAACGCGTGCTTTCGGAAATCCATCTAAACCGATGGTGGAAACGGTCATGGCATTGACTTCTTCAATATCACTTTGTTCTTCGGTTTCATAAAACCATCGGTGAAATAAATTAATTGGATCTTCCGGAATATTGGTTTCTAGGAGTTCACTTTTTTCGTATGATTTTCGGTAATTGCTGAGATCTTCCATTGTTAAAGGTTCTAAGGTGCTAAGTTTCTGAGGTACTGATTGGCTAAGGTACAAAAAATGGTGGATAGTTTTCGGTGTATAGTCACAGTTGACAGTCGAAGTTGACAGTCGCAGTTGAAAGACAACAGACAACAGACAACAGATAACTGATAACAGATTAAAACTCAAACTCCTTTCCGTCATCCGCTAAAAGCACATTAGGGAAAATAGTTTCTGCTTCAGTTTTGAATAACTCTATTGATTCGTAGCGAGTGGAATAATGACCCAGTAACAAATTTTTTACATTTGCTTTTAAAGCGATTGTAGCGGCTTGTTTGGCTGTGGTATGCATAGTTTTTTCCGCAAGATGTGCTTCTTTTTCTAAAAAAGTAGCTTCGTGATACAAAACATCTACATTTTCAATTATCGGAATTAACTCTTCATTATAAACCGTATCCGAACAAAACGCATAACTTTTTTCGTGTTCAGGATCAAAAGTAATTTCATGATTGGGAATAATTGTTCCGTTGTCTAAAGTAATATCGCCACCGTATTTTATTTTTTGGTAATAAACAACATCAATTCCTAGGTTTTGAATTTTATCGATGTTGAGTTTTCGTTCTTTATTTTTCTCTTGGAATAAAAATCCGTTCGTGTAAATTCGGTGTTTAAGCGGAATGGTTTTTACAATCACTTTTTCATCTTCAAAAAGCACTTCACTTTCTTTTGATTCTAATTCATGGAAATAAAGGTTGTAACCTGTAAATGAATTTCCGGCTCGTAATTGCAATAAAATTAACTCTTTAATTCCTTTTGGTCCGTAAACATGCAAATCACTTTCCCGATTGAGTAACATAAACGTTGAAATCAATCCGACCAAACCAAAAAAATGATCACCATGCAAATGCGAAATAAAAATGTGATTGATTTTGGAGAATTTGATTTTGTTTTTCCGCAGTTGCACCTGTGTTCCTTCGCCACAATCAATCAAAAACATACGGCTTTTAATTTCTAACACTTGTGAAGTGGGATTGGTGATGGTACGTGGTGTGGCGGCGTAACAGCCGAGGATGGTGAGTTTCAATGTTTTTTTGTTTCAGGTATAAAGTTTCAAGTTTTTAAATTCAGATAGAAAAAATTAATTCCATTGTTTATGCTTAATTGCAGTTTTTTTTAAAATCAACTTATCATTAATTAATATTGTTCTATTCTTAATTTTTAAAACTTTGTCAACAAAAAAGCTAGAATTCACACTATATTCTATATCTTTTACTATCAATTCAAAATCATTGTAATCAGAATTATCAATTTCAATTCTTTCTGTACTATTTAAAAATTGATAAGTTATGCTTTTAACTTTTTGGTTATCAAAAATTACAATTCCATTTTCATCTGAAATTTTTGATTGATTGTTTATTGTAACAACAGAACCAACTAGTGGATTTCCTCTTTCAATTATTTTTACTGAAATATCTTTACTCTCAGAATTTACTTTTCCAAAAATTTTAGTTTTACTATTTTGTGGTCTCTCAAAAGAATTAAGTATAATATCATCATCTAAAATTTTCTCCCAAACTCCTTTTACAACAATACTACCACCAACATCCATAAAGGAAAAGTATTCAAAAGTGTTATCTGATTTTAATTCTAATTGATCACATACGAAATAGTTCTTACCACATTTACCATAAAGACCTGTAAAATCTTTCCTTGTTGAACAAGAATTTAAAAGTAAAAGAGAAAATAAAAAAATAAAATATCGCATTTTAAATTTTAATTATTAGTAACTCTTAACTCCAAACTACTAACTCCCAACTCCTTTTAAAACCCCAAATCCCGTTCAATTTCCTCCATTTCAATAATGTCGTGGGCTTCTAAGAGTGTAGGGACAACGGTTAATTTGGTCGGAATGGCATTAAAATCAATTCCATCTGCCACAATAACAAATGATTTTTTGCCTTTTTTGTGGATTTTAGATAAATCCCCAAACAACTTAATTTGTTTTAAGTCAACCGATTTATCCATCGACATGTCCAAAATCAAATTCTGATTTTTAAAACTGTTGTGTTGCGTGGTTACTTTTTCAAGAAAAGCTAAACAATCACCTTGAGTGTTTTTTAAAATGGTAGTATGTCCTTTTTGATCGACTTTCATTATTTTAGTTGCTGAGATTCTGAGTTGCTGAGTTACTAAGTTACAAAAAAATTATTTAATTTTTGAAGCCAAAAGATAAATAACTGCCATTCTGATCGCAACTCCATTTTCAACTTGGTCTAAAATAACGGATTGTTTGGAATCGGCTACATCACTTGTGATTTCTACACCTCGGTTGATTGGACCCGGATGCATGATGACGATTTCTTTGTTTAGTGAATCCAAAAGTGCTTTATCTACACCGTATTGCTGAGCATATTCTCGGGTGGAAGGAAAATAATTCACATCCATTCGTTCGTTTTGCACGCGAAGCATATTGGCTACATCGCACCAATCTAATGCTTTTCTCAAATTGGGTTCAACCGAAACGCCTAAACTTTCAATGTGTTTTGGGATTAGTGTTTTTGGTCCACACACTTTGACTTCAGCTCCTTGCATTTGCAAAGCAAAAATATTGGAAAGTGCTACTCGGGAATGCAAAATATCGCCTACAATCACTACCTTCTTCCCTCCTACTTCTCCTAATCGCTCTCTGATGGAATAACTATCTAACAACGCTTGTGTTGGATGTTCATGTGCTCCGTCACCGGCATTCACAATACTGGCTTTTACATTTTTAGATAGAAAATAAGCTGCTCCGGGATTAGCGTGACGCATCACCACCATATCCACTTTCATCGCCAAAATATTATTGACCGTATCAATTAATGTTTCTCCTTTTTTCACGGAGGATTGAGCCGCAGAAAAACTAATCACATCCGCAGAAAGTCTTTTTTGAGCGAGTTCGAAGGATAATTTGGTTCGCGTACTGTTTTCAAAGAAGATATTGGCAATGGTAATATCCCGTAAAGACGGCACTTTTTTAATCGGACGATTAATCACTTCTTTAAAATGATCGGCTGTTTCAAAAATAAGTTGAATATCTTCCGGTTGAAGGTATTTGATTCCTAATAAATGGTTGACAGACAGTTCAGACATTTTCAGGTGTTTGTGTGTTAGTAGTTACTAAATATACGGTGTCTTCGCCTTCGTTCTCAGTCCAGCAGACTTTTACTTTTTCGTTATTAATGGCATCCACTTGTCTTCCTCTGTAATCGGGTTGAATGGGTAAATGACGACTAAAACGTCTGTCAATGAGAACCAAAAGCTCAATTTCGCTTGGTCGTCCGAAGGATTGAATAGCGGTTAAAGCGGAACGGATACTTCTTCCGGTATATAAAACATCATCAATAAAGATGACTTTCTTATCTTCCACTATAAAATCAATTTCGGTTTTGTTGGCTTCCAGCGGCTTTTCACCCCGACGGAAATCATCTCTAAAAAAAGTGATGTCTAACAATCCAAATTTTATAGTGTTGATATTGTATTCTTCTTGCAACAATTTCACAATCCGTTTGGCTAAAAAAGAACCTCGCGGCTGTAATCCAATAATTATAGTATCTGAGAAATCGAGGTGTTTTTCAATCAGCTGACAGGCCAAACGATGGAGAATGATATTGACTTCTTTGGAAGTGAGCAATACTTTTTGACTCATGGTAGTGTTGTTTGGTGTGTAAAGATATAATTTTTTTACGATTTGGATTTAAAAAAAATCCCGAAACAACGTCTCAGGATTCAATTTATAATTAGCTATACATTTTCTTTCTTAATTCTTTGATTTTATCATCTTCCAAATATTCATCAAAGGTCATGTAGCGGTCAATCACACCATTTGGCGTAATTTCAACTACACGATTGGCAACGGTTTGAGCAAACTCGTGGTCATGCGTGGTGAACAAAACCGAGCCTTTAAAATTCTTTAATGAGTTATTAAATGCTTGAATCGATTCCAAATCTAAGTGGTTGGTAGGTTCATCCAACATCAACACATTGGCACGAAGCATCATCATTCGAGAAATCATGCAACGCACTTTTTCTCCACCGGATAAAACACGACCGGTTTTCAGAGCTTCTTCACCGGAGAAAATCATTTTTCCTAAAAATCCACGAACATACACTTCGTCACGTTCTTCTTCCGTTTTTGCCCATTGGCGTAACCAATCGACTAGTGTATAATCATTTTCAAAAAACGCATGATTATCAGCCGGTAAATACGATTGGGTAGTCGTAATTCCCCAATCAAAAGTACCTGAATCTGCTTTTAAATTGCCATTTAAAATTTCATAAAAAGCAGTGGTAGCTCTGGAATCTTTTGAAAACACAACCACTTTATCACCTTTGGCCATGTTTAAATCGACATTTTTGAAAAGAGTCTCTCCCTCCAAAGAGGCACTTAGATCCACTACATTTAAAATTTGATCGCCTGCTTCACGCTCTTGGTCAAAAATAATCGCCGGATACCTTCTGCTGGAAGGTTTTATTTCATCTAAATTTAGCTTTTCAATCATTTTTTTACGGGAAGTAGCTTGTTTAGATTTGGCTACGTTAGCACTAAAACGACGAATAAATTCTTCTAGTTCCGCTTTTTTCTCTTCAGCTTTTTTGTTTTGCTGAGCACGTTGTTTGGCGGCTAACTGGCTACTTTCGTACCAAAAGGTATAATTACCTGAATAATGTGTAATTTTTCCAAAATCAATGTCCGAAACATGCGTACAAACCGCATCCAAGAAGTGACGGTCATGCGAAACCACCAATACAGTATTTTCATAATTCGCCAAAAAATTCTCTAACCATCCAATGGTTTCAAAATCCAAATCGTTGGTCGGCTCATCCATAATCAACACATCCGGATTACCGAAAAGAGCTTGAGCCAAAAGCACACGCACTTTCAGTTTTCCTTCCATTTCACTCATCAAAGTGTAATGATAATCGGCAGAAATTCCTAAGTTAGACAACATTGAAGCCGCATCAGAATCGGCATTCCATCCATTCATTTCTTCAAATTGTACTTGCAATTCACCAATTCTATCCGCATTTGAATCATTATAGTCAGCATACAAAGCATCCATTTCTGCTTTAACGGCATACAAAACTTTGTTCCCCATTAAAACCGTTTCTAATACTGTATGTTCATCAAACATGTTGTGATTTTGGTTCAAAACCGACATTCTTTTTCCGGGTTCCAAAATAATGCGACCGGAAGTTGGATCCATATCGCCTGAAATGATTTTCATAAACGTGGATTTTCCTGCACCGTTTGCTCCGATAATTCCGTAACAATTACCTTGAGTGAAGGTTACGTTCACTTCGTCAAACAAAACTCTTTTGCCAAATTGAACCGATAAATTTGAAACTGTCAACATGTTTTTTTATTTTTTAAAAGCGTTGCAAAAGTAGAAAAAATAAAGCATTTTTGGCACACCGTTATTTAGAATAAATATAGGTTTAATTTAACTGTCTGTTAACAAGCTTTAAACATAAGAAAAAATACTTTTGTTATAAATAATGCCACAAAATGATTGCCTATTCTAAAAAAATACCTTTCCCTTTACTTATTGCACTACTGTACGTAGTATCAGGTTGCCAAAAGGAATTTGGCAATGATAACTATACTGCGTATTTTGGTGGTGAAGTAATTAATCCGAAAGACAACTTCGTTTTATTTCTTAAAGATGATGAAGTTGTTGATACCATTTTTTTGGATAAAAATAATCGGTTTATCAAAAAATTTGATTCCCTAGCACCTGGCTTGTATACCTTTAAACACGAACCGGAATACCAATATGTTTATTTTGATAAAAATGACAGTTTGATGGTACGCATCAATCCTGTAGAATTTGATGAGTCCATTGTATTTTGTGGCAGAGGTGATGAAAAAAACAACTTTTTAATGGAACTTTACCTAAAAAATGAAGACGACAAAAACAAAATGTTTGACGTTTTTGATTTTGGTGTAGAAAAATTCATTTCAAATTGTGATTCGTCTTATGAAAGTAAAAAGAAATTTTATCATGCCAACAAAACAAAAATAAAATGGAGTGATGATTTTGATTTGTACGCTAAAACCATGTTGAATTTTCATCATTTCTCAAAAAAAGAAATTTATCCGATGGCACATAAAATGAGAACGGGTGAAAATGTGAACGATAAATTACCTGCCAATTATTACAACCACAGAAACGATGTCGATTTTAACAATAAATCATTGGTAAATTATTCCCCATTTGTTCGATACCTAACACATTTCCTTGGAAATGTTTCTTTCAGTCAAATTAATTCGGTGAATCTGGAAGATGAAGATTTAGAACAGCACATCCACAAATTAAACATTGCCGACACGCTTTTTAAAAATGAAAAAATAAAGAATAAAATTTTAGATAATATTGCTTTTTCCTATTTATTAGAAGACCAAAATATGGTGAATAACCAGAAGTTTTTAACGCGTTATAATGAGTTATCTACAGACAAAAGCAAACAAAACGAAATCAATAAAATTGGTAATTCCATTCAGAACCTTAAATTGGGAAATGAATTACCGGATGTGACATTAATTGATTTGAATGGTAATAAAATCAGTAGTCAATCTATTTTAAATCGAAAAACAGTTGTTTTCTTTTGGACAGAAAATGCGGAATCCCATCTATTAGCTGTTCACCGAAAAGCGTTGGATTTTCACAAAAACAATCCTGATTATCAGTTTGTTGCTATCAATATCGATGAAAATCAAACCAAGTGGAAGAAAGTATTGGAAAATCACCGATTTGGCATTATCAACGAATTTAGAGCGGCTGATTTTGAGGAATTAAAAGACAAATGGGTGATTACAAAGCTTCATCGAACTATCATTTTAGATGAAACCGGAAAAATACACAACGGTTTTGTTAACTTATTTGATGTAAAATTTAATGATCAGTTGAAATAGAAAATAGTAAAAATAAAAAATCCCGTCACTTTAAATGACGGGATTTTTTATGCTTAAAAACTATTGATTTGCTTTTGCATGATCGGCTAAAAACTGAGCCAGACCAATGTCTGTTAACGGATGTTTTAACAATCCTAAAATGGCTGACAATGGTCCTGTCATCACATCAGCACCTATTTTAGCACAGTTGACAATGTGCATCGTGTGACGAACTGAAGCCGCTAATATTTCCGTTTGATAACCATAATTATCATAAATCTCTCTGATTTCTTCAATTAAGGCTAAACCATCTGTAGAAACATCATCTAATCTTCCGATGAATGGCGAAACATACGTTGCTCCCGCTTTTGCAGCTAACAATGCTTGTCCGGCAGAAAAAACTAACGTTACGTTTGTTTTAATTCCTCTGTCTGAGAAATATTTACACGCTTTGATTCCTTCTTTGGTCATTGGTAATTTCACTACGATTTGCTCGTGTAATTCCGATAACTCTTCCCCTTCTTTAATCATTCCTTCGTAATCGGTGGCAATTACTTCGGCACTTACATCGCCATCCACAATATTACAAATGTCAACATAGTGTTTCAATACATTATTCTTTCCGCTGATGCCTTCTTTTGCCATCAAAGACGGATTGGTCGTAACGCCATCTAAAACGCCTAATGCTTGAGCTTCTTTGATTTGTTCAAGGTTGGCCGTGTCAATAAAAAATTTCATATGTGAGTTGTGTTTTTAATTCGGATGCAAAGTTACTATTTTTGTTTCAAGTTTCAGGTTTCAAGTTTCAAGTTTTTGGATTACCAAAACGCTTATTTTTTTCTCGCAAAGACGCTAAGTCGCAAAAACTACATCCGGAAATTTGCGTCTTTGCGTCTTTGCGAGATTTTCTTTCATTTTTTCTTTGCATGAAAATAGTGATGGAGTTGCAATCTCAATTCAAAGCTTGTAATGCTTCATCAACATCTTCTCATACATTTTATCAGGTAAAATTCGCTTTAAAACAATTGAAAAACGTTGGAGAAAACTGCCTACTTTATAATGTACATTTGGTTGAGCGGTTTCAATAATTTTATGAATTGCAAAAGCCATTTCGTCAGGATTACTGCCTGAATCAACATGTTCGTTCATCATTTGTAACGTGTTTCCGTAGGGAATTTTATAAGCAGAATCGTCCTTTAACGGAGCATGATAACGACTGGAAGCAATATTTGTAGCAAAATCACCGGGAGCTACATTGGTTAATTGAATGCCAAACGGTTTTACTTCCATTCGAATGGCTTCGGTGATGATTTCCAATGCTCCTTTTGATGAGGAATACACACTTCGATACGGTAATCCCATATAACCGGCAATGGATGTAATATTGATGATTAAACCTGATTGTTGACTTCTCATTTGAGGTAAAACGGCTTTTATCACTTCAATTGGTCCAAAGAAATTAGTTTCAAAATTGTTTTTGATTTCTTGGGTGGGAATTTCCTCCAGCGGTCCGGTAATTCCGACTCCGGCATTGTTGATGACCACATCTAATTTGCCTTCTTTTTGAATCAATTCGGAAACTGCATTGGTAATGCTATTCACATCTCTAACATCCAATTGTAACAATGGAAATACAGAATCTTTTACTCGATTTGGATTTCTACTCGTACCATAAACAACATAGCCTTTTTGATGTAAAAAAGTGCCGATGGATTTACCAATTCCGGAGGAACCGCCCGTGATGAGAATTACTTTTGACATGGTTGGATTAAAAGGCAAATATAGTGAATATTCAATAGTAATTAGTGATTAGTCGGGATGGAATAAATTTGTAATACAATTTTTAAGATAGTAAAACATGTTGTTATTGGATGTTTTAAAATATATTTGTGATGCATTAGCTTTTTATAACTAGTAATAAAAATTTAATATGATTGATAAAATAATAAATTTATTGAAAGACGAGGAAAATATCTCAAACTCCTTGAATCTTTTAATAATTGGAATATTTGTTTTTGCTGTACTCAAATACTTGTCAAAATCCTCCAAAATTTTGTCTTATATTTTTAAAATATTATTCTACTTTATAATTGCCATTTTATTCTGTATAATCTTAGGGAATATTATTGCTACACATGATTACTTTAAATTATGGTATTTAGTGATTGTTTTACTTGTCACTTATTTTCAAAAATATATTCCACAAGTTGTAAAATGGTATGATGCTAAAATTGATGGTATAGGTGGAAAAATTAATAATTCAAAAACTAACAAATAAAAATGATTTATGATTGTTGTTTTCTTTAGATTGTTATCCCCAACCCCGAATCTTCACTCAAAACCACTTCCCCATTCACTATTTTTGAACCATTAAATGTATCATTTGCAATTAAATTGGCTCCATCCAAATCTAAATAATCAGCAAAAGATGCCAAAGCAATTCCGGCAGAAATACCAACGGTTGACTCCGTCATACAACCAATCATAATTTTGAAATTCATCTTTTTTGCTTTTTGGATGACTGATAACGAAGGAGTCAATCCGCCACATTTCATAACTTTAATGTTGAGGGTTTTGTAATGAGGTTGTAATAATTCCAAATCATCAATGGATTGCACATCTTCATCCGCCATCCAATTGGCATAACTATTTTGGGATAAGTGTTTGTAATGTGCTACCCCTTTCGGCATCGGTTGTTCAAAGTATAAGAATTTTGCTGAAAGTGGATCGTTTTGAATCAATTCACACGTTTCCAACGAAAAACTGCCATTCGAATCTATGCTAATGTTCTTTCCCGTGGACAATAATTTATCCCGAAAAGAAGTGGACCATGAATTAACTTTTACTTTACAATATTCCCAATCGGATTCGATGATTTTTTGGAGTTGAACGGCTTCCTCATCCATACTAATCGTAATCGAAGATTGTGGAAAATGTGTTAGTTTTATTTGATTAAGTTCTACAAATGTTTTGTTTTCGAGCTTTCCATACAAATCCCAAAACGCACAATCGATGGCTGATTGTAAAAAAGGATGCAAAGAGAAAGCTTGAAGTTTCTTGAAAAACTCAAATGGATGTTCAATGGATAAGTAATTTACAAAAGTTTGTATTCGTTCCAAATCCTTCACAAAATCAGCCAAATGAATGTGGTAATAATCAATTTCAGTACATTCGCCGTAACCGGTTTTTCCATTATAGTTAATAGAAACAATCAATGCTTTTCGGAAATCATATACACCATACGCTATTTTGAAAGGTTCTTTCAGTTGGTGGTGGACTATTTTCCAATTTATATTCATTCGTCAAGTTTAGAAAAAGGAAAGGTAGTAAAAGAAAGGTAAAGAAATGAATAAAAAGTAAAACCGGTTAATTTTTACCCTATACGTCACATAAGTTAAGTACATAAAAATTGCTTACAAGTAAAAACTTATATGACTTATATGGTTATTAAAATGGTGAGATTGAATTAAATTGAAGAGAAAAAAAATGGCAAGCGACCTACATCGCACCGCTACAACCGCATACCTTTGCTGTGTTCCCACCCTGGAGGAGTTTGCAGGAGCTGGTCGTGTAGGACTTGCCGGTGCAAATATACAATCTTTTTATGTTTTTGCAAGGAAAATAGTTCGTTCAAATTGCTATATTTGTCCATCTTATTCAAATAAAAACAATGAAAAAATATAACCTGTTAGCCTTCATTTTATTAGCGTCTCTTTTTATCGCTTGCGAAGACAAAGAAAAAGATACATCCGGTTGGTTTGTGTTGAGCACAACCGATAATAAAGCTCAATTTACCGCTGATGAAACGGCTACCTTATCCATAACCAATACCAAAAATAAAACCGTTGACAGTATCGTATTTTACAGTAATGACCAACGAATTGGTGCGGTAAAAGGAACTTCACCCTTTCAATACCGGTTGGCAGAGGAAAAACTGGGTTACCTCAACCTGAAAGCTACCGTTTATTTTGAAAAGGAAACAGTTGAAAGTACCCATCGCATTGAATTGATTTCCAACATCGAACCAAAACTGTTAAAATATACGTTGGTAAACACCTATCCGCACGACATCAAAGCCTACACACAAGGATTGGAATTTCACCGCGATACGTTATATGAAGGAACCGGAAACGGTGCCGGAAATACCACCGGAAAAAAAGGGGTTTCCAGTTTGCGTAAAACCAACTATAAAACCGGAGAAGTCTATAAGATTGTGAGCTATCCCGATGCCATTTTTGGGGAAGGCATCACCATTTTAAACAACAAAGTATATCAACTTTCCTGGCAAAATTTAGTTGGTTTTATTTATGATGCCGATACCTTCAAAGAAATCAAACGATTTGATTATGCCAAACGTATTGAAGGTTGGGGTTTGTGTAACGACGGTCAAAAACTATATCAATCGGACGGTACTGAAAAAATATATACTTTACATCCGGAAACACAACAAATTGAAGGACACATCAACGTTTATTCCGGTGCGAATAAAATCAAAGCCGTAAACGAATTGGAATGGATAGACGGTAAAATCTACGGCAACATTTACCAAAAAGACGCCATTGCCATCATCAATCCGAAAAACGGTGCAGTAGAAGCCGTCATCTACTTAGGTGATTTAAAGAAATTGGTTACCCAACATCCGGACATTGATGTGCTCAACGGGATTGCTTATAATCCCAAAACCAAAACGCTTTTTGTGACGGGTAAAAATTGGGATAAGCTATTTGAGATTCGGGTGGAGGAATAATGAGTCAATTCGGCAATGTGTCAATTGGGCAATGTGTCAATTGGGCAATGTGAAAATAGGAACTCGGATGACGCAGATTTGATAAATTGACACGGATTTTTTTATGGATTTGCTTTGCAAAGGCGGATGGTCCCGAAGTCTCGGGAAGATTTGATTGGGCTTTTTTTCTGATATTTTAAATGCTCTCTTCCCCGGCTGTGTCATTCCGACGCAGGAGGAATCTCAAAATCACCCTAACATCCCAATCACCCCATCATGCGAAAATTTCTTCGCATATAACAACGCATCATTCCCAAATGAATCCAGAATAGCTCTATCAGCACCCATGTCCAACAAATACGCCACCACTTCCTGATGCCCTTGCATCGCAGCCCGCATCAAAGCCGTTTCGCCATACACATTTTGGTGATTGATGTTGTCTGTTTTAGCCAAGGTAGCTTGCACCAAACCAAGGTCGCCAAAATTAGCCGCCACCAGCAAACCATTTAACCCAATGGCGTTGTGCAAAGTGTTCACTTCCGCACCATGGTCCAGCAACAAATGAGCAACCGCAACCTGTTTTGCAGAACACGCCTCAATAAACGCATTTTCGCCACCTTTTAAACTCAAATTCACATTCGCACCGTGAGCCAACAACAAGCGAACCGTCTCCAAATGCCCGGCCTTAGCCGCATAAAGCAAAGCCGTCCAACCCGAATCCGTTTGTTGGTTCACATTCGCTCCATACTGCAAAAGTACCAAAATCACCTCCGTAGCACTATACAACGAAGCCGTCATAAGAGGCGTAACCCCGGCATTAATCACACACGAAGCATCAAACCCATGTTCCAGATGATACCAAACATCGTCCACAGCATTGCGTGCAGCCAATTGATGAAACTCAAGATCGGAAATAGGCTCATAGCGTTTAAAGTTAAAAAGGGAGGAAAACATAGTAAGAAATTAAAATCTTTAACATATTTTTTTATCATAAAAAAGAAAGCCGTTCAAATCTGTGCCTCCACAGTCAAACGGCAATAGCTCGGTTTCAGGCTCAACCCTGATTAATTTTATAGTATTAGATTCCAAATTGAGCTAAACGCAGGAGTGAATCATAATCTTCTTTAATTTCCTTTTTTTCTTCTTTAGTAGCTTTCTTTACTTCTTTGTTTTCTTTCATAAAAGTATAAGCATCTTTACCACTAAGAAGAGGAGTTTCTTTAATTGGTTTTGCCATAACTGTTTTATTTAATTCATAATTGAAAGCTTTTGCAAAGATAGTAATATTTCAATACTTACATCGTTAAGTGTGACTGCTTCAAATGATGTATAGGTTGAAAATAAAGGAAAAAAAAGATGCTTTTCAGCACCTTATTTTGTTTCTAATTTGAATGGATTATTGACAGAATATTCACCAAATAATTCTAACAATTTAGCCGTGTTGGTTCGTTCTGAAGGATGTTTTTCAATGTATTCTTTAATCTTTGGTTGTTTGAAAGATGGAATACGGTTGGAGAAAAACGGCCATAATTCTTTAGTTTTATAAGTATTATTAACTATTGGAAATTCTAACAACGGTTGTAATTCACTTTGATTTTTAAACCATTCTGAATACTCAAAAAGCCATTCATCATTTTCGAAAGTCAAATTACCAATAATTGTATTTTGGTATTTTAATGAAAATCGATGGATAGTTTCTTTGTGTTCTACAACGCAATTATCCTTCAGTAAACCTTTAGATTTCTTATTGTTATTATTATTGAATATACTTAAAATAGTAGTAATCATAATTATTTATTTAATATTTCAGCTATTTTTTTAAACCTTAAGTCCAATACATATTGGATCACTTCTCTTCTTTCTTTAATGAACAAGCGTTCAAAATCAGAGTTCAATTTTACAATTGCCTCATCAAGAAATGTACGGTTCGTCCAAACACGTTTGTGTTCATTGTTAAAATATTCATTTTCTTTAAGAAATTCAATTAATTCAAAATGATTACATTTACTGTTATTCGGCACGCTAATATTTGGTACTGAATGTAAAACGTAATTTTCTAACCTTTTATTATTTGAATGGCTTAATTCTTTGTGCAAAGATATAACTTTTTTATCAGAATCATTCCTTAATAACTTGTGCTGGTATTCTTGAAAAAGAGGCTAATTATATTATTCAAGTTGCTCAAATAATGTTTATAACAAAGGAATTGTAAAGGTGAAGTTAGATGAGATTTCTTTGAGTAGCAAGTTAAATCTTAATGATGTTATGAAACAGAGTAGTTTTGAATTGAATAAATTTTCTGCAAAGTCGGGAGACATTTGAGGAACTTTTCATAGGGTATTTGTTCTGAGCACTTTGCGTAGAGAAGAATTTTGTGCAGATGAATAAAGTAATGATTATTTTTAACTAATCTTATTCTGTAACTTCTTCAAGAAATTTTCCTGCATTTTTTTCAAATACTAAATCTACAACTATATTGGATTGTTCTGGGTGAATTAATGTCACTAACTCGTTTTTAATAATGCTTTCCCAAACAATATGCTCTTCACTTCCTATTTCAGATGGCTCTTCTGTTATCAAATAAAACTTATTATCTTTTAAAGACTTGTTATATTTACTTGAAAGCATCGAAATTAAAGTGAAATAATGACTTAAATTTTTGTCAAGAGTAGTTTTAGATTTTTCAAATGACATTGATTTTGCTCCAATTAAAGAGCCATTTAAACCTATACAATCCATTTCAAAAGGAAAATATATAGAATTTAAATTATTAGGAGTAAATTTATAATTGGTATGTATTTTATTATTTACTTTTTCAATTAATTCATTCTGAACAATAGCTTCTATGTTTATTTCATTATGAACAACTATTTCATTTTTAAACATAGTTTCATTAAAAAATAAATTTATAAGATTATTAAATTTAAAATCATCAACCTCATCAAAAAAAACAGTTGGTTTTGAAAATTGTAAAAGACCGTTTGAATAATTACTTAAATAATTGATATATGATGCATCAGAAATTTTATCATATTTATTAAACAGATTACTTTCATCAATATCATTATTTATAATATCACACTTATTTGTTATCTGTTTTATAAAGAAATCAATATCTACATTTTTATCGTTTAATAATTTTAATGCAATATTTTTCTTTTTGTCGGATATGTAATATTTAAGTTTACTACCATCAAATAAAAGCATACCAATTGCAACGGTATCTCCTGCCGCTTTATTTGGTGCTAATTGAATTATTGTATAAAACTTTTTCATTGTGTTAATCGATAAACGTATTCTTCAAAAACTTTTTTATTTCTTTCTTCGTTGAATAAAAATAACCTTAATTTCTCAATCTCTATGTTATCTAAATCATAAAAGTTACAGATTTGAGCTATAAAAGTATCAAAGTCTTGTTTACACTTTTCGATGCAAATATAGAAATATTCTTTTTCTTTGTTAATAAAGTCTGTGTTAATGTTAATATGTCTCTTTATTAATCTTCCTAATTCTGAAACTAAAATATGTTCATTATCAATTGGAGTAAACAAATCAGGGTTTAAACTTTGGTATTTTAAAGTACTGAAAATAAATGCGTGATCTATTGGTATAACAGTATATTTATTATTTATAAGCTTAAAAATTAGATTATAATTAGTAGGTTTCCTATCATCATTTTCAACCCAAGTATCAAATAAAGCAATGTGTAAAAAGTCGAATGGGTTGCTGATTTTATTGAAAACGTTTTTTTTATGGGTAACTAATAATTCATTTGCATCAATAGGATTTTGAATGTATTCAGAAGCAAAACAGGTTGTGTCATAAAAATATGGTTTGTGATTATTAGATAATTGAGAATTTTCAATTAATTCTCTTGAAAAATCCATCAAAGCAAAATTTGCTCTTTCAATACTCCAATGTTCAAGACAAAACTGTGCAAAGCATTCATTTATTAATGAAATTGGAGGAATTTTACCTTTATCGTTTTTTGCAACGTAAATTTTATTATCGCTATCAATAACCAATAATGGACTATGCCCATCGGTATATATTTCTTCAATTATTGAAAATGCTTTAGTTAGTTTAAATATCATTTCTAAATGTATAAATAACGCTTTATTCTATCATCTTCTAAAATATAATTTCTCCATCTATCGTCAAATGTTAAGTATCTGTCTTTAGGTGTAACATAAAGTAAATTAAACCAATCAACTAAATCATTAGGACTAATTTTCATATTTTTTGTTGTTTCTAATTTTTTAAAGAAAATTTCAGTTACAATCATAAATAATTCAATTTGATTCCAATCAAATTTATCCCAATTAATGGTGTAGTTTTTAACTTTGCAATACGCATTAAACATTTTTATAAGCATTTGTTTATTGATTTCTGTAGAATCTTCTTTTATATGCTCTTTAATCCCAATTCCTGTATTAATGTTTTTCCTGATAGAAAATATTTCTTCATTACCAAAATGTGCAAATTCAAAAGTAGGGTTTCTGTTATCTTCACAATCCTTCAGTATTTTATTTTTTAATTCTTCATCAATTACAACATCTTCAACTTTCCTTGATAAAAGTTCAGAAAATCCTTTTAAAAGTAACTCTGTATTTTCATCATTTAACTTGTAGTTTGCATCTAAATTATTCAATATAAAATCAAATGGATTATTTGGTATTATTGGTCCACAATTGTCATATATTGACTTCAATACATCTTGATAATATTTTGTATTGTGAACCATTAATTTAGAAGTTGCAATTTCCTTTAAAGAAAATGAAGTTGGAATCAATAATACATCTTCTGGTTTAGTAAATCTACCGTTAACTATTTGATACCAAACGTTTGTATCACATATGACTAAAGGTTTTTCAAATTCATAAACTTTTCTAATTGTAACCTTTGCCATTTTTTTTATTATAAAATTTCTTTTTAAAATATTTTTTTATTTTACTCCAAAACCCCATCAATCCTCCTCATAATTCGATCCGTTTCCGTTAACGCCACAATAATCTTCTGATAATGCAAAATATCCTCATAACTCAACTCACGGTCTTTCCGGTCTTTCAACCACTTTTGAGCAGGTTGATAGCGTTTAAAGTTAAAAAGGGAGGAAAACATGTTTTAAATTTAAGTTAGGATATTATAATGGGATATAAAAAAAATTTAGACTTCAGTTTTTAAAAAGAAATCATTTACCACTTCTTTTAGTTTTTTGTTTTTCATTTCTATGGCTCTTTCTTTAACATCATTACCATTAAAATATTCTACTTTGAAACGTTTAGAAGTAGCTTTTAAATGATTCAATCTCTCTAAAGCATCTTCTGTAAAACCATTAATTGACCAATATTCAAATACAATATCTTTTTCTCTATAAACTTCAATACCTTTTATCCAATCATAAAAAGCAGGTATTTTTTCTTGTATCCAAATATCAATCATTAATATATCAATTTGAGCATTTGTTGCTTTACATTCTGAAATTACAATTTTATCATCATAAATACTAACTACATCAGTTTCGTGTTTTCTATTATTTTTATCAATTATTTCCTTACCTAAGTCTAATGTTCTACATTTTGTTGAATGAATATGACCTACTACAAATTCAAATAATGTACCTTTTATGTTGTTGGCTAATCCTTCATTATATTTTTTAAGCTGTTTTATTAAATCTAAATATTTTTCGGGTGTTTGTTTTAGGCTAGCACCTGCATTGTTTAAAATATTTACTAACTCAATTAAAGTATTTGCATATTTTTCTCCAAACAATTCATTTATAAAACCTACAACTATCCCTTTACTTTTTAAGAGTCTTAATGCATTATTATCTAAATCATCAACAATTAAAATTGGGATTAATCTTGCAGATTTTTGAAATTTATTAATGGTTTCTAATTTATCAATAAAAAACTTTACATCGTTTTCATAAATAGGATGACCTAATAAAATATCAGCTACAACAAAACCGTTTTTATTCCCTTGCATTAGACCTGAAACATATGATACACCTTTGAAACCAAAACGAAATTTACCATATTCAGGAAATAACTCACCAGTTTTAAAAGATATTAACCCAATTTTTTTAGTCAATGATTTGAAATTATCTAAGACATTATCTTTAATAGCTTCTATTGCTGAATAATGTGCATAATTGGTAAATGATTTTTCGTATTTTGGTGAAAGTAAATAACAATCTTCATTAAATAATAAAATACCTTGTGCCACAAATCTTTGTAGTATTAAATTGAATGGAAGATGGCTTTTTAAAGGACTTATAGGATAGTTTGTGTAACACTCTAAGTATCTTTGACTGACTATACCACCGCACATTTTTAATGCGTTTAAAACGTACCAATATTTTTTACCATTATTAAATAATGATTCTTGAAAACAATCAAAGAAATCTACTTGATTTTTATGTTCTTCAAGAAAACAAAAGTGTTGACCACTTTTATAAAACCCTGTAATCCTATGTACATTTTTATCTCGTACAATTGTTTTACTTGCTGTATTTGCAACTAAACCATTTTGACTAACAAGAAAAGCAACAAGCTCTCCCGACATCATAGGTCCTTTTTGTTTTAATATTTTTTCACAATTTGTCATATGACGCTATATATAAAAAACTCTTTAGAGTTTTTTGAATCAAAGCAATTTTTTTTAATTTAGACCAGTAAAATCCTTTAAGTATTTCTGAATTTCTCAAAATAACATTAAAAAAGTACTGTTTTTAGTGTCATATTAGTTTTTTTTAAAAATCGTCCCATTCAAAAATTTTATCATTAAAGCCTTTTTTGTCTTTGAGAAATTCTTTTGGTTTCTCTCCAAAATCTGCAAACTTTAATGGAATATTTTTAATCATTTCAAAAGTTGTAAAATATTCATTATCAATCCATCCCTTTCCAAAATTTGTTAAGCTATTATAATATAAAAGTAATTGTTCATGATTTGATAATTGTGCTCTTAATAGTTTTAAATATATTTTCTTTTCATTGTTGTCTTTCATAATATTTGAATTTACAACAAAGGAAACAGTTTGATATAAGTGCCTGTAATAATGTCCCAATCGTGTATTATGTCCATCGAAGGGTGTATAAGTTATTTTATATTCATAATTCACTCGATTTTCATTGTGAATAAAGATCAAATTATAACATTCATTTTTTTCAAGTAAAGAATTAGTTTTACTTTTATTTTCCTTCCAGTTTTGTTTAATCATAATAAGTTTATCTATTAAATCTTGTGTAATCTTCTCTTGGGAAGGTTTAACTAATTTTAATACAATATCTTCTGTGTTAAGACCAATTCCAAAAAAGAAAACAAAATATGTTATTTCACAAAGGTCCTTCTTTTTAAGCTTATCTTTATAAACATCATTTGAATTATAAATTTCAAATAGTTTTAAATAAATAAATTTAAACTCCTGAAACATCCTTACAAAACATTTACGACCATGAATTTTTGAAGCAATATCCATTTCATCTATATTGGCTCTGTGTAAGCGAATCATCTCATAAAACTGACTCTCAAACTGTTGAATTTTAAATTGCTTTTGGAGTTGTTTGTTTGCTTGATACTGTATGTAAAATGCTAAAAAGGTAAGTAAAGCGGCTCCGATAGCAATTACAGGATTTAAAATTCCTCCTACTGCATCACCAAGTGTGCCAATACTGTCAATTTTATCAGTATTATAAAATGCCATTGGTAGCATTATCATTACAAAACCTATAACACCAAAATATATGTATAAGAAACTTAATTTTGTGCTAAATTTTATTATTTCATTATCTTTACTTTTTTCTTTCATCGTCTATTATATTAACTCTAATTCTGAAAAATTAACTCTTTCAAAATTCGGTGATGAAAAATAGGTTTCTCTCAAGTGTTTTCCTTTATCATAAATATCCGTGAAATATTCTTTCAACTCAATATCTGAACCATTTACTGCAAGTATTAAACGACTATCATTTGATTTTGAAATATAAACTCTACCCGTTAAGTTTCTAAATTCTGTATCTATAAATTGCTTCAATAATTCTTTGCTTTCAAATTCTGTGTGATAGAATTTAAACAAGTTTTGCTTTTTTAAATAAGAAACAAAATTGGTTCTGAATTTCTTATGAATTTCAACTCTATATTTTTCTAATTCAAAAGAACTTTTATTGGTATAGGATTTTAAAACAAAAAGAAAATTTATTGAATAGTGATTGACAAACAAGGAATCTCTATCAAAAATCCTTTCCTTAAAATGATAAGAATGTTTAATTCCCTTATCAAAATCGATTGCAAGTTTATCATCATCAAAATTAAAAATATCCGTTACTTCGCCTTGAATAAAAAAGTTTGGAGTAATGTTATATCCTTCTGTTACTTTATCCCTGTATCGAATGTTATTGTTGATTTTTTTGCCCTCATTCAATAAATCTATATTGAATTGAATTACATTCTTGGCATAAGTAAATTGCTTATAAATTGAGTTTTCTTGAACTTCATTATTGGTTTTATAATACTTTGAATCTCCAATGTAAAAAATACTTTCGTCACGATCAATTAAAGAATCGTACTCAAATAAATGGTCAATAATTTTTCCATCTTTATTTTCTTTCAACTTTTTAAGTGAAACTCCTTTGCTTGTTTCTTTGGTATCGATTTTCGACGTTATCAGCTTATCAATCATATCCTCAAAAATCAAATGATAATACTTGACCATAATAAAATCTTCATTCTTATTCTGAATTGAAACTTTATTTGATTTTGAAAAATACAATTCCAATAATTTATACATTTTTACTAATGTATCTGAAAAGTATTTGTAGCGTATCTTCTTTAATATTTTTGGAGCATTGGCAGCTAATTTTTCATAAGCACTTCCTTTGGCAATTGTATAAGATTCATCAATTTGTATGCTGAAATTATATTCTGTCTTTAAATGATATAAAACCGAATAAAACATACATAACAATTCTTCCTCTGTATCGATATATTTTTTCTTTACATTGAGTTCTGAATAAATTGGTATTCCCTCATTAGTAACAAAAGGATTTGATTTTCTTACCGTTTTACCCCAATTAACCTTTTTATGCTTTGCTGAAGTTTGTTTTTTATGAATGAATAGAATGGTGTTTTTATTCTTCTTATGAAAGTTTACAAAGCTTAAAACAATATCCAAAAATGAGTATTCATTTTCGCCTAAAGAAGAACTTAATTGCAATACATCGCCTTTTGATTGAATGGTGTTTTTATATCTTACTCTATATTCAATTAATCCTTTGTAGAAAATTATTAGAAACCGTTTTAGCCAGTTTAATTCATCTTGAGATTCTATTACATCATCAATACTATTTTCAGCAAATAAATCTTTAGGGTATTTATTTAAAATTAAACCTTTTGTATCAATAAACACTTTTGGTAGTAAATAAATTACTTCATTATCGATACTATGGTAATATCCCACATTATCAATAATACCATTAACACCATTAGGCATATAAAATTTATCGCCAAAAATGGGTTTTAGAATGTCTAAAGAATAAGATTCTCCTTCAATAAATATCCTCATTACTCTTCTTCTGTTGTAGTTGGTTCTGCTTTATTTACATCAATTAAATTCAATCGTTCTTCAAGAATATAACTAACTAAATTATTTGAAGTACCATTTTCAAAAAAGCTTGTATAGGTTAGGTTCTTGCCATCGGCTGACTTGAAAATAGTATTTTCTTCATCTTTAAAAACATCATTCCACAAGTAGAAAATAACTTTGTTTACAAACGTACTTTCTGAAATTACTTTTCCAGAATTTTGAGCATCAATAAACCAATTTCCTATTTGCTTGTCTTGGCTTTTAGTAATTTCAAATATTTCTTCATTAATTTTTTCTAAAAACTTCAACCATTTAAATTCTTTCTTATTATCAAGTTTTATAGTAAAGTCTGAAAATTTACAATTTGTATCTATTGGAACATATATCCAATCCCATCTTCTTTTGAATGCACTATCCATAGGAAACAAAGATTGATCAGAAGTATTCATTGTTGCAATTATTTTTAAATTATTTGGGAAACGAAGTTTACCATTTTCAATTCCTGGATGATTTCCTCCAAATCCTTTTTCACTTAATAAATACTTGCAAAGTTCTTCTTCAGCAGTAACTTCATACTTACTAAAACCATCTTTGTCTCTATCTAATAATTGAAATAAATCTCCAAATATTTCAGCACAATTTCCTCTGTTGATTTCTTCTATTTGCAAGTAGAAAGGTTTCGTTTCATCAGCAGAAACTAAATTTTTCCAAGCATCAACATAAATTTTAGTGAAAATTTGAGGTACAAATTTGTAAGCAATTTTATCTCCGTCCATTGTTGGTTTATAACCTCCTACAAATGAGTGGTAATCATAATCAGGATGAAAAGTTACTTTTTGTACATCTTTACCATTTGTTTCAATGTCTGCTCTATGAGATTTACCTGTTCCCGGAGAACCGTAATATATAACATTATTTACATCTTGTGAGCTTGTTTCTACTGTTGGAGTTATATCATTTTCTTCATATATAACTGTTCTTTTAGGAATTAAATTCAATGAAGTTTTTACCATTTCATTATAACCTCCAAGTTCATCAATAGTTCTATCAACTTTAAGTCCTAAACCATTACTGCCATCTTCTTTAATATAACTATGTAAGTCCGATTTAATAAATGATTTTAAAATTCTAAAAGGACCAACTGGCTCTACATTATCTTTGTCGATTACAGTATTTCCCGCTACAACTTGTTCGTAAATACCTTCTTGTTGGAAAAACAATTCTGAACCATCATCCCTGCGTATTTTAAATTGTGTTTCTTCAGAAAAAATAGTTAAAGTGGTTTGTATTTTTTTAAATAAAAAAATATCTGGAGTAAAAACAGCAGACTTCATTATCCAATTATATAGAATGCTTTTTAATGAATCTGAAACACTGCCGTCATTTTCAAGTAAACAGTTTTCAAGTAAAAGAGTATTACAAGTAAAGGTTATTTTTTTGTCATATCTTTTTCCTCCTGTTCTTTCTTGACTCGAAGGATAATTTTGAATAAAATCTACTTTACAGAGTTTCCAAAATAACTCTAAACTAACTTGTAAAGATTCCATTTGTGCAGTTAATAAAGGGTTTTCATTAACTTTATTTTTAAAATCAACCTTATCAGTTATCAAACCATTAAAAAATAATTCTAACTTTAATAATAAATCATCTTTTATCTCAATCTTTGTATTAGGAGCATTAATTTCTTTAGAATAATTTAATAAGACTTCTTTATCTGTTGCTAAATACAAAGTAAATGTTAAGGCAAAAAGTTCTTTAATTTCAGCTAAAGAGGACTTAATACCGTTTCTTAAATTAAGCTCACTTCTTTCTACTATTTGGTTAGGATATGTTTTCATATTTATTTATTATCGTTTAAAATTAATTTAGCTATTTCAAATGCAAGTAATGGAGGAACTGCATTCCCAACTTGTTTTAATTGTGAAGATTTAGTGCCATAAAAAATAAATTTATCTGGAAATGACTGTAATCTTGCACCTTCACGAACAGTGATACATCTATCTAAAATAGGATGAGTAAACATACCTGATGATGGTGTATCGAATCTTGTTGTTATTGTTGGCGCAAACTCATCTTCTTTTAATCTTGACCAAGTTCCTGAAAATATAGACTTTGTCCTATGCTCTTCTGGCAAAACTTCTTTACCTTTTCCTTTAGGGATTAACGATAGCCTTTCTAAAGCTAATTTAGTGTGTTTAGTAGCTTGATGATTGTAAAACCCTTTAGAACCTTTTCTAATAAATTTTTGAAAATCTGACAAAGGCTTTATTTCATAATCAAAAAACTCAACACCTTCTCCTGATTTAATTTGTGGTAAATCATAAATAGCATCTTTGATTGTAGTTTTTTTATTATTCGATTTAGGTAATTCTAATTTTACTTCTCCTTTTTTTCCTAAAAAAAATGCTCTTTTTCTATTTTGAGGTACCCCAAAATTAGACGCATTTAAAACATCAACATCAACAGAGTAGCCTAACTCATTAAAAGCAATTAATATTTCTTGTTTAAAAAAACCATTTGAAGTAGTTATTAAGTTGGGCACATTTTCTAACAAAAAATATTTAGGCTGAAAAACTTTTACAAATTCAATAAAGTGTTTAAAAAGGTAATTTCTATCATCATTCAAACTTAATCTTTTGCCTTTTTGAGAAAATCCTTGACAAGGCGGTCCACCAATTACAACGTCAATATTTTTATATCTTTCAGATAATTTATTAACATCTAATGTTTCAATATCGTCAGAAAAGACGTCTGTATCTGGATGATTTTTTTTAAATGTATTGGCTATTTCTTTGTCGTGTTCTACTGCAAATACAATATCAAAATTCGACATAGAAAACCCATAAGATAAACCACCAACACCAGCAAATAAATCTATAACTCTCATATTGTTGTAATATTTTGCATTCTGTTTTTTGCTATGTTGTAATAATCTTCATTAAGTTCAATACCAATAAATTTTCTGTTTAACATCTCACAACTAACACCTGTTGAACCACTTCCCATAAATGGGTCACAAATTACATCATTCTCATTTGATAAAATTTCAGTAAAATGATTAAGTATTTTAATTGGTTTTTGTGTTGGATGCTTTCCAAATCTCTTTTCATTTTGTGTTGTAAGTGAAGTTTCTACAAAATCGTGCAATGCTTTCGAATCATTATTAAAAGTTCCTGTAGTACCTTCATTTATAAAATATATCCAAGCTTCTGTAGAATTAATAAATTGTAAATTCATATTTCTCGGCATAGGATTAGTTTTATGCCATATACCCACAGTTTTATAATAAAAATTATTTTTTTCAGCAAGTTGGATAATTGTTTCTATTTTCATCAAAGACATAAATAATACTAAACTTCCTTTTTTTCTTAAAACTCTATTACTGTGCTTAAAGAAAGCATCCATTTTAGAAACCCATTCATCATATTCTAAATCATCCCAACCAGCATAAGAGAATTGATTTTCCCTCATCTTTACCAAATTAGTACCTCGTTTTCTCATAAACGAACCTAAATTAAATGGCGGATCAGTCAGTATTAAATCAACACTTTTATCTTCAATAGTTCCCATTAGTTTTTCACAATCTCCCATTCCAATCAATGAACTTTTAGTTATTGGCTCAAACAAAGGATTTATATTATTGTTTTCTACAAAATTTTCCGATTCAAAACTTGTATTAAAAAGATTAAATCTTGGGATGTATTTCAAACTTGGTTCTTCTAATAAATTAGATTCCATTGTGTTAAAATTTTTAGCCTGTATTTCGTAATTATCTATCTTACTCATTTTTCTTTATTGAATATTTAACGCTTTCTTCTGCTACCATCATTGCTTTTAATGCTGTGTTTTCATCTTTAACCACATCATAAATTTGGTCAGCTAACCAAAGTGTTACTAATTCGTCAGGTACAACCTTTAGGATTTCAGCCAATTTTAATACTGTTTCTTTTTTTGCGTTTCTTTCTCCTCTTTCAATTTTACTTAATTGAGCTGTGTCCATATCAAGCAATGGTGCTAATTGCCGTAATAGCATCTTTTGCTCTTCTCTTAATATTCTAATTTTATTTCCGAATTGACTATCCATTGTTTATTTATTGACTTGTCACATATTGGCAAATATAAATATAAACTTATAGTTGTTTTTTTGAGATATTTTCTTTTTTTGAATTAGTTATTCACAGAACCTTTATAGTGAAATTCTATACTGTGGAGCTAACAAGTTTATAGTGATTGGAATATGCACACATTTAAAATATTTGATTGTTATTTAATAAATAATTGTTTACCAATAACAATGGTAGATATAATTCTTTGAAATGGTGTAATCTTAATTTACGCACTCAACTTCCCTTTTAATTTATTCAAATGTTGCCCTAATTTTTCCGGTAGCCAATATTCAGTTTTCAAATGCGGGGCATATCCAACATAGCGGGTGAGTTCTTCTGTCATAATCCGTTGCAAAATGTGCTCGTTCCCAACAGTGGTAACCAAACTGTCATGAATCGTAAACAAGGGCATTTCGGGGTGTTCCTTACTAATGCGTTTGGCAATAATTTCAATCACCAAATAACTTTCAATGTTTTGTAATAAAATGGGTAGTAGTTCTTTATAAACCCTTTTAATGGTAGCTAAAACTTGATATACACCTCCAAACTCTTGTTTAAACATTAACTTAGGTTTTGCTTGGGGTTGAGTTAAATAACGATTATCAGAAAAAAAGGCTTGCAAAACAGCAACCTTAGCATCATCTCGGGAAATAGTATAGAGCTTATAATGCTCTTGAAAACGAAGCAATAAATAATCATACAATTCACCTTTACAAACTTTATCTCTGTAAATAGTAAATTCTTCCTCATCCATTGTATTTAGTAGCTTGAGCATACTTTCTACTAACATAATGACAGATGATGCTTGTATCTCTTTCTTTAATCCTTTATTAATTCTTCTATCTATTTCTTTAATAAATTTATATAAAAACAAGCGAGAATAGTCACGCGGCTCGCTATTTTTCAGACACTTTTTTGGCTTTTCAGCTAAAATTTGGTAAAAACGCTCCCAAAAATGTACGTCCAAAAGCAACAACGACAAATAAGGCTGACTATTCGAAATATCTACCGCTACCAGTTGCTTTCCGTCATACGTAAGGGCGTTTCGAATAACACCTCTCATGTTAGTCAAATTAGTGTGATAACGATGAACCAAATTATCAACTGTAAACATAAAATCGCCAGTGTGTAAAAATTGTGCTGATAACTTAGAATAGGTAAATTGTTGAAACGGACTTTTTTCTTTTTGCTTCACCAAAGAAACATCACGCATAAAAGGATAGTTGTTTTTATAATACCATTCTTCTTCTAAAAACGACAACACTAAATCATAATCAATTTTTAATTTAGAATTAAACCACTTATTCAGATAAGGATAATGATTCGATTTTTGCTTGTATTGACTATAAAATCGAATGAGTTTTCGTTTCAAACAGAAGTCGTTCAATTCATACGTCGCACCAAGATGACGATAGGCTGGCGTAAATTGATATAATTTACAATGTTCCCCAATTTTATAGCCGGCAGAGGTATTCTCTTTAATAATGCCATGCTGAATAGCATACGTAATGTGTTGTGCATAATTGTCAACTAACTTTTCTAATAACTTGGAAGAAAGAGGCACATAGTCATCAAACAATTTGATTTTCTTATTATAAACGGGTATCGTTGCAATAGTATGTAAAATGTAGGCAAGTTTATCTGTCTTATAAGCGTTAAATTTTGGCGGATAGGCTTTTTCTAAGGCTTTTAAATCCAATCCAAAGGGTAATATTAATTTCATTTTTTTGGCGATTTTAGATGGAATAAAAATACTACATATTTTCAAATGCAACTAAACCTAAACATACTGATTTATTAGAAGTTATCAACTAAAATTGTTAAAAAAACTCCCAAAACATAACGTCTGGGAGTTTACAGTAGCAAGGGGCAAAAAGGGCTTATTGAACCGCTACAATGTTCAATACGTTAAACGCTCCATTGTTCAACGGATACTGTAAAGCATTCACCTCTTGAAAAAATTCAATCAGTAAAAAATAAAACTGTATGCCGCTACCCGCAGGAGCAGCACTCGGGGTCAAGGTTTGGGTAGCAATACCACTGTTGGTAGGCAAATTAACCACATCGCTGTACGTAATGGCATACTCGGCAGTACCAAAATCCAAATTCAAAAAAGCACTCTGCATCGAAAAATGCGTCGCTCCCTGAGGAGTACGTAACTGTTGCAAAGGGTTAAAATCCGCAATCGTAATCGCTCCCGTAGCTGTATCCACGGCATAAGGAGCATACAATACCGCTGGCAAAACCGCACGCTGATTAAAATCAAACCCTCTCAAATACTGCTTGCCGTCTTCACTCTGAATACCTTCCGAAACCGTGCGTTCACCCCTCGCACTCGCCGTATCAGCATTCTTAATGCCCGACATAACCTTCAACATACGACTCGACAACTTGCTGTCCTTGGCCTTAAAAACCAACTGACCCGCTGCCATACGTAATAACTTACCCGCCTGAGCACTGTGCCCAAACTCTACACCGTTTTCACGGGTTCTCACAAACGCCGGATCATTCAAAATTCGATTCCGACTTACGCCCCCTTTGGTTCGTACCATGTGCCCATCAGCACTCTTGTAAAACGTCAGATTTTCCAACGTTCCCTCAATCTTGAGGATACCATTTGACTTGGCCATAAATAAAAAATTTAAAATTATAAAACAAAGGTATAACTACATGATTATCAGTCCAAAAACCACCTACACTTCCTGCGTTTTTCAACACAATTGTGCATAAAAAAACCTTGTTCGTACACTTTTTTTTGGTAAATTTGAAGTATATTTTTAACACCAATAAAAACAAAATAAAAGAATCAAAAAACCGTAAAATCTAAAAATCTAAAAAAAAGATAAAGGGAAGATGAAGGGAACATAAAGGGAAGTTAAAGGGAACATAGTGGGAGTAATAAAAAAAACGAAAACAAAAAGAAAAAACTAAAAAAAAACTTAGAAATTTAAATAACAAAAAACAAAGGAACTGAATTACAATCCGAATAATCTTAAACCGTTAAAAAAAGAAGAACCAAAGCAAAAAAAGAAAAAAAATCCAAATCAAAGTATAAATAAAAGCCTATAAAAAATGAAAAGAAGAAGAGTCAGCATAACCTCCGATGACATTCAGTTCATCACCGGAAAAAGCAAACGTTACGCTCAAAACCTAATCGGAAAAATGAAAGAACACTACAACAAAGAAAAACACCAACTCATCACCTTCCAAGAGTTTTGTGAATACAGTGGCATCAAATACAACGAAATCGAACACCTGATTGATTAAATAGTAAAAACTATCACGTGTTAAAATTCATAACATTGGATAACTTCTCCTTCAAATGAAATAGCTAAAACCTATAATTCATCGAACGCTCTTCTCCTTTCACTCAAAATCTTTTTCTTGACCATTACCCATAACGGTAATCCTACTACCTATAAAACGATTAGGAAATTGAAATACTGAAAGTCTTTCCATTCAACCCTAAATCCAAAACCTTTTTATAACAGGAAAAAATTGGTACAAAATGTTTGAGATAAGGGTGGAAGAGTAATTTGGTAATGTGGCAATTAGGCAATTAGGCAATTGGACAATTAAACAATTTCTTTACATTTCTCCCATTTTTATCATCCGTGTTCAAAACAGATAACGGATAACAAACAACCTCCTGCCGTTTAATGAAACTCCCCAAACACCTTCGTCGCTTCATTATATGCACTTTCAAAACTCATCGGGCTGGTGTTGGTGTTTTCTTTTTGGGTGGTGAAATACGATAATAATTTTTCAGTAGGCATGTTTCCAGTAAGGTCGTCTTTTGCCATGGGACAACCGCCAAATCCTTGAATGGCACCATCAAAACGGCGGCATCCGGCTTTATAAGCGGCATCTACTTTTTCAAACCATTTATCAGGTGTGGTATGTAAATGAGCACCAAACTCGATTTCAGGGTATTTGGTAATGAGATTCGAAAACAAATAATCAATCACTTCCGGGGTTGAGCTTCCCACAGTGTCGGATAACGATAAGATTTTAACGCCCATGCCGGCTAATTTCTCCGTCCACTCCCCTACGATTTCCACATTCCACGGGTCGCCATACGGGTTTCCGAATCCCATCGAGAGATACGCCACCACTTCTTTGTTGGATTGGTCGGCAATGGCTAAAATCTCCTGCAACGTGATGATGGATTCAGCAATCGTTTTGTGAGTGTTTCGCATTTGAAAATTCTCCGAAATCGAAAACGGAAAACCTAAATACTGAATTGCTTTGTGCTCCGACGCCAATTCTGCTCCTTTGGTATTAGCAATGATAGCCAATAATTTACTTCGGGTTTGCGATAAATCCAATCGTGCTAATACCTCCGCCGTATCCGCCATTTGCGGAATCGCTTTGGGCGAAACAAAACTCCCAAAGTCCAGTGTATCAAACCCTACCCGCAAGAGCGATTGCAAATAAAGTACCTTACGTTCGGTGGGAATAAAGGTTTTAATGCCTTGCATGGCATCGCGTGGACATTCAATAATTTTTATTGGTTGCATAGGTTTCAAATATAGGGAAGAATTTTGGAAATTGAAAAGGCTTTGAAAGTTTAAAAGTTTAAGGGTTTAAAAGTTTAAGAGGGAACACGGATTTGGAAAATGGTTTAAGAGTTTAAGGGCTTAAAAGTTTAAGAGGGAAAATGGATAGGGAAAATAGTTTAAAGGTTAAGGGATAACACAGATTAGGAAATTGGAGAAATTGGAAAAAAATATAGTTCAAAAGTAAGCGTATGACAATTATCATTTTATTCTTCATTCCATCCGCTTACTTTTGAACTATATTTTTACTTCGATGGTGAGAAGTTAAGAGGAAAATGTTCTCATTTATTCTTAACTTTTTACTGTTTAAAAAGCGACAAAGGATGACTTTAATTCAAAAATATAATGTTCCCAGTCCGCGATACACCAGTTATCCCACGGTTCCTTATTGGAGGGAGGAAGATTTTTTACTTTCAAAATGGAAGGAAACACTGGTACATTCGTTTATTGAATCGAATTCTTCGGAAGGAATTAGTTTGTACATACATTTGCCTTTTTGCGAAAGTTTGTGTACGTTTTGTGGTTGCAATAAACGTATTACTAAACGACATGATGTAGAACATCCTTACATCGACGCAGTCCTAAAAGAATGGGAATTATATTGCGAACTCTTACCCAAAAAACCGATTATCAAAGAAATTCATTTAGGAGGCGGTACCCCAACTTTTTTTTCTCCAGAAAATTTAGAACGTTTGATTAGCGGTTTATTTGAAAATGCAGCCATTCATCATGAACACGAATTTAGTTTTGAAGGACATCCGAACAATACCACCCGAGCACATCTTCAAAAATTATATAATTTAGGTTTTAGAAGAGTGAGTTTTGGTGTTCAAGATTATTCTGAAACTGTGCAAAAAGCCATTCACCGTGTTCAATCTTTTCACAATGTGGCCAAAGTTACTTTTTGGGCTAGAGAAATTGGTTATACTTCCATTGGTCATGATTTGATTTTCGGATTACCATTTCAAACTGTTGCAGATGTAATTGATACGATAGACAAAACCAATTCGCTTCAACCCGATCGCTTAGCATTTTATAGTTATGCTCATGTTCCGTGGATTAAAGGAAATGGACAACGCGGATTCAAAGACGAAGATTTACCCAAAGATGAAGAAAAACGACTGTTGTATGAAATAGGTAAAAAACGACTTTCGGAAAACGGTTATCACGAAATTGGCATGGATCATTTTGCCTTAGAAACCGATAGTTTATATCATTCTTTTAACGAACGAAAACTACATCGTAACTTTATGGGATATACTTCCTCCAAAACGCAAGTGATGATTGGTTTGGGCGTTTCTTCGATAAGTGACAGTTGGTATAGTTTTGCACAAAATGTAAAAACATTGGAAGACTACTATGATGCTTTGGCACAAAATGAATTGCCTGTTTTTAGAGGTCATCTTCTAACGGATGAAGATTTAATCATTCGCAAACACATTTTGAATATTATGTGTCAGTTGCATACGTCATGGTATGAATATGGTTATTATTTCTCTGAAATCAATCAAGTACTAGACCGATTACATGAAATGGAAGAAGACGGATTGGTCATCATTACCAATCATTCGCTTACCGTTACTGAAAAAGGAAAAGCCTTTATCCGCAACATTTGTATGGCTTTTGATTTATGCATGACACGAAAATTACCGGAAACCAAATTGTTTTCGATGACGGTTTAGAAAAATTTTGAAATAATTTAATTATAGAAGTAAAAAAGCCCGACGTTCATCGGGCTTTATTTTTCATTTCTATTCGACAATTACATTTCTATTAATTCTTTTTTAAATGATTGAATCAATTGTTGTTGAATCTCATAGGGTACTTTTTCATAATGTGAAAATTCCATACTTAATTTGGCTCTTCCTTGTGATAACGAACGAACAACTTCCATAAAATCATGCATTTCCGCAATAGGAATTAAGGCTTTAATTTTAGTAAAATGACCCTCCGCATCCATGCCTTCCACCATCGAGCGATGGGATTGAATCGCACTCATGATTCCACCTGTGATTTCATCGGGAGTTACAATAAAAACCTCGTGAATTGGTTCTAACAATTGAGGATTGGCATTTATAAAATTTTCTTTAAAAGCCATCATTCCGGCAATTTTGAAAGACAAATCATTACTGTCAACCGCATGCATTTTGCCATCATATACTAAAACACCAACATCTTGCACGTGTGAGCCGGTGAGTGGTCCTTCTTGCATTTTTTCCATCACCCCTTTTAAAATGGATGGATGAAAACGAGCGTCGATTGCTCCACCCACAATGCAATTGTAATAGATTAATTTTCCTCCCCAAGGCAAATCTATTTCTTCTCTACCTCGTATGGGGTAGCCTTTTGGGTCTTCACTATCTGCTGTAATCGGGAATATTTTCATTGAAATTTCACCAAACTGCCCTGCTCCACCCGATTGTTTTTTATGGCGATAGGTTGTGTCTGCTTCGGTTTGAATAGTTTCTCGATAAGCCACTTTTGGTTTTTTAAATTCAACAGCTAATTTATGCGTATTTTCTAATTTCCATTTAATGACAGCCATGTGCAATTCCCCTTGGCAATGAATAATAGTTTGTTTTAATTCGGATGATACCTCAACGATGATACTAGGGTCTTCTTCCACCAATTGATGCAATGCCGCTGAAAGTTTTTCTTCTTCACCTTTTTTAGTTCCTTCTACAGCCATTGAAAAAGTGGGCGTTGGAAATTGAATCGGTTGAATGGCAATCGGAAAACCTTTTTCATGCAAGGTATTGTTGGTATGCGATTCTTTTAATTTTATGGTTGCTCCTATATCACCGGCTGTCAGTTCATCCACTGCGATTCTTTTGTTGCCTTCCATTTCAAACAATTGCATGATTTTTTCCACTTGTCCGGTTTCTTCATTGGTTAATTCGTCTCCAACTTTTATTGTTCCGGACAATACTTTAAAGAAACTCAACTCGCCCACATGCGGTTCAGAAACGGTTTTATAAATAAAAATGGCGGTTTTCCCATTTTCATTACATGGAATCTCACGGTTGTCAATAGTCCGCTGAGGAGGCATTTCATAGGCGGACGGACACACATTATCAATAAAACCCATCAATCGTCCTGCACCCTTATTTTGCTTAGCAGAAACACAGAAAACAGGGAAAATTTCATGTTTAATAAGCGAATGATGCAAACCTAGTTTCATTTCATCTTCGTTCAATTCTCCTTTTTCAAAATAGTTTTCCATCAAGCGTTCGTCGTTGGCTGCAATGGTTTCAATCAATTCTAAATGTAATTGTTTTGCTTTTTCTTTTTCTGAATCCGGAATGGGAAGTTTTTCCGGTTTTCCGCCATCTGTAGGGTATTGATACATCACCATATTCAATACATCAATCACGGCATTAAAATTTGGACCTTGATTGAGTGGATATTGAACTATTACCAATTGGTTGCCAAAGTGAGCTTTTGCTTCGGCTACTGTTTTATCAAAATCAGCTTGTTCATGATCGAGTTGATTCACCGCAAAAATGACGGGTAGTTTGAATTCATTGGTGTATTGCCAAATAATATCATTACCAACTTCCACCCCCATTCTGGCATTAAGCAGCATCACACCACATTCTGAAACCCGCATCACACTGATGATTTCTCCTGACAAGTCATCATAACCTGGTGTATCTAGTACATTGATTTTATAACCTTTCCATTTTGAATTGACCATTTTAGAAAAAAGCGTTTTCCCTTTTTCATGCTCAATGTCGGTATAATCGGCAATCGTATTTTTTTCTTCTACGGATCCTCTTCTGTTAATGATTCCTGATTCAAACAACATGGCTTCTGCCAACGTCGTTTTACCGCTACCGGTGTGACCCAGTAGCACCACATTTTTTACGTGTTTACTGTCAAACTGTACCATAACTGTTCATTTAGAAATTATACTATAAATTTCGGATTAAATAAGCAGTTAAAACATGACTTTCATCAGGTTATAAAAAGAAAACGAACAACTTTTAAGGGTTGCTCGTTTTCAAAACTGAAAAACTAAAATTCTTAATGACAATCCGGATTGGCTTGTACGATTAACGTTGTGGTTTTCGGAGAAAGATAAGGGATATCCAATCCCATCCCTCTTACAATGAATAAACTTCCGATGATGAATACCATGATGGGAATCATTTTTTGAATTTTATTGCGAACAGGTACAGTAATAAAATTCGCGATTAACACCACGGCACTCATCATTGGGATAGTTCCTATTCCGAATAATAACATATAAGTTGCTCCTAACCATTCATTTTGCATGGCAATGGCACCGAAAAGTGCGGCATACACCATTCCGCATGGTAAAAAGCCGTTTAACAGACCCATGGTGAATAAAGCATCAAACGACTTTCTTTTGAATTGAGCCCCTAAATGACTTTTTACTTTTGAAATTAATCTATAAATTGGTTTAGAAAAGTTGTATTGAGCCATTTTCTTTTCGGGAATAATGACAAACAAAATCATTAAAACACCAACGATGATTGATAATTGTTGTTGTAATCCGGCTAAGAATAAACCTTTACCTAACATTCCAAAAAACAAGCCCAACATTCCATATGCCGTCAGTCTTCCTAAATGATAAAGGAAAATTTGAAAAACTCTTTTCGCTGCATTATTTCGGTCAACGGGAATCATCATCGCAATCGGACCACACATGCCGATGCAATGAAAACTGCTGAGTAAACCAAATATGATAGCGGTGTAGAGCATGGTGGTTATGGGTAATGGGTTATAGGTGATGGGTCATGGGTCATGGGCGATAATTTTTAACCAATTACCTTTAACCCATTACCTTTTACAAATAAATTGTTTTCTTAGTTAATATTTCTTTTCCATCATACGTCCAATCAATAGAAATGTCCCAACGACCGCCCACCAAATTGTTTTTAGGTATGAGCAAATATGAACCGGAAAGTGAAATCGGAACTTCAAAATCCAGTTTCTGGTTAGACGGTCTGTAAAGGGACACTTTTCCTTTGATTTTAGTAGCATCTATATCGGTTGGGAAAACGATTTTTAAGCCGTCTTCCTGAGCGATAACTTCTACCGGAAGAGCTAAGTCTTTGTCGTTTTGCTCTTTTTCCATGCGTTTTTCAAAAACGAGTTCTTGTTTGTAATATTCTTCTACAACTAACTCGTTGTCGTATTTGCTATCGGATTGTACTTTGAACACAAAGTATAAAATGAATGTCATAAACAATCCAAATGCAATCACGATGCCTGTTCCCCAATTTATTTTCATTTTTTTTTAAGTTTCTGAGTAGCTGAGTTACTGAGTAGCTGAGTTACTTTGTTAATTAAAGCTTCTTGGTCCCATAAAATTAGTAGTAGTGGTTTCAATTAAGTTTTCACCATCATACACTTCTATTTTTAATTTGATTTTGTCACCTTCTAAATAGGCAGGATTAATTTCGATGAACAAGGTTCCTTTGGCAATTCCGTCCGGTTTGACTTGTACTTTTGGTTTTCCAACTAAAATAATTTCTCCTTTGGGTTCCACTAATTTAAACGTCACTGCTTCAAACTGCTTTGTAGTTTTATTCACAATTTTATACGTATAAACATTACTAATATTTTCTCCTTTGTGTTCAAACAATTGACCAGGCAATCTTAAAACGGTGGCTTCCACATCATTTCGCAAAAACAACATTCCGATTAAAACACCAATTAAAATAACTAAAACTGCGGCATAGCCTTTCATTCTAGTAGTAAAGACAAATTTTTCTTTTTTTACAATTTCATCTTCACTGGCATAACGAATTAGACCTTTTGGTAAGCCTACACTTTCCATGATGGTGTCACATTCATCGATACAAGCGGTGCAATTGATACATTCCAATTGTGTTCCGTTTCGAATGTCTATACCTGTTGGACAAACATGTACACAAAGTTTACAATCGATACAATCTCCTTTTCCGGTTGATGCTCTGTCTTCTTGTTTATTGAATTTGGCTCGACCCAATTCTTTTTCACCTCGAACGTGATCGTAGGCTACATTGATGGATTTGTTATCCAATAAAACTCCTTGCATTCTGCCATAAGGACAAGCAATGATACAAACTTGTTCTCTGAACCAAGCAAATACAAAATAAAATACGGCTGTAAAAATCAATAAGGCAATTAAAGTACTGGTGTGTAAAGCCGGACCTTCTTTGATCATTAAAAGTAATCGGTCACTGCTTACCAAATATGCTAAAAATACATTGGCAATAAGGAAAGAAAAGATAAAAAAGATAATCCATTTGGTCACTCTTTTTCTAATTTTTTCTGCATTCCATTCTTGTTTTTGCAAACGAATTTGTGCTCCTCTATCGCCGTCAATCCAATATTCAATTCGACGGAAAACCATTTCCATAAAAATCGTTTGTGGGCAAAACCATCCGCAAAAAATTCTTCCAAAAGCAACAGTAAACAAAGCCAACCCTACTACACCAATAATCATGGAAATCACAAATAAGTGAAAATCCTGTGGCCAGAAAGGAAAACTAAAAATATTAAATCTTCTTTCCAATACATTGAACATCAAAAACTGATGCCCATTAATTTTGACAAAAGGAGCTGCCAATAAGAATACCAATAAAAAATAACTCAAGAGTTTTCGTTTATCATAAAAAGGTCCTTTCGGTTTTTTAGGAAAAATAAAGGCTCTTTTGCCTTCTTTATTGATTGTTCCAATGGTGTCTCTAAAACTTTCGTCGGGTAACTTGCTCATACCTTAAAAATTTAGCATTTACAAATCCCGATTAAGCACCGGGATTTGTTTTTTATTTAACAGCCGCTACGATTTCTGTTTTAGTAGAATCTGTAACAGTAGTATCTTTGATTGTCTCCATTCTAGGAGCATTTTCATCCACCCAAACATCGCCTTCAGGTGTTTTGCCGTCTTTTGGATTAGTTCCTTGAAGAGACAAGACATAGCTGGCTACTTTTTGAATATCAGAAGGTTTAATTTCTGTTTTCCAAGGCACCATTCCTTTTCCTTCACGACCACCTTCCATTATGGTATTGAATACATTTTTGATTCCTCCACCCAAAATCCAGTGGTTATCGGTTAGGTTAGGTCCAATGGATCCACCTCCATCAGCCTTGTGACAAGCGACACATTTTGCTTCAAAAATTGATTTTCCTTCAGCCAAAGCAGCGGCATCAGTTAAAAGTGTTACTTTTTCTTTATCCATTAAATCAGGAGCTGTTAGTTTGTATTTTTCAACCTCTGCTTGTGCGATAGCCATTTCTGTTTCAAACTCAGAAGCTTGATTATAATCGTTGAAAATATGGAACCTTACCAAATAAACAAAAGCAAAAATAATTGTCAAGTAGAATAAATTTACCCACCATGGTGGCAATACATTGTCCAATTCCTTGATGCCGTCGTAATCATGATCTAACATCACATCATGTTCTTCTTCAATTTCTTTGGAACGGGTTAATTTTTTCATGATTCCTTGGTAAAAAGCTCCTTCCGTAAAAGGTAAAGATTGTGCTTCTTCCAATTGTTTCTTTTGTTCTTCCGTTAACAAATGATAAGTCACTTTGTCAACAGCACTCACCACGATTTCAATGGCTATGAGTAGGAATAAGAAAACGCCTAAAAATAAAGAAACCATAGGGTATTCAATAAAGGCGGGCTTATCGCCAGAGTCAATAAAATATTCCATTGCACCCATTACAAGGGCAAAAATCAACGGAACACGAACGTATGATGGAATAAATTTTTTCATTTTTTTACATATAATAGGGTTAACTAATTATCTTCTTTTAATGGAATATCACTTAATTCATTAATTGTTTCTTTGCTATAGGAAAATACCCAAACTAAAAGCAGTACAAAGAATCCAAAGAAAATACTCAAGGAAATGATTGGATAGATTTCTATTCCAACAATCGTGTCCATATGGTGTTTGATAAACTTTAGCATGACTATTTGTTTTGAGCGGTTTCTTTTACTTTTATATCAGTCCCCAAACGTTGTAAATAAGCAATTAGAGCTGTAATTTCTCTGTCTTTCATGGAAACAAATTCTTCTCCACGAGTGGCAGCATTCTTTTTACTTTCTTCATACGATTTCACAAAATCAGGGTCGGCATACAAGTTTTTCTCAATTTGTGACGCTTGCTCATCAATGGATTTCTTGGCATTTTTAATGTCGTCTTCAGTATAAGGGACACCGAGTGTTACCATTACTTGCATTTTTTTCTCAATTTGAGAATAATCCATTGGTTTGTTGTCATATAGCCATTTGTAACCCGGCATGATGGAACCTGGCGAAGTGCTTTGAGGATCCCACATGTGGTTAAAATGCCAGTTGTCGTTATACTTGGCTCCTACTCGATGTAAATCAGGACCGGTACGCTTTGAACCCCACAAGAAAGGATGGTCATAAACATACTCTCCTCCTTTTGAGTATTCGCCATAGCGTTCTACTTCTGAACGGAACGGACGAATCATTTGGGAGTGACAGCCCACGCAACCTTCACGAATGTATAAATCGCGGCCTTCTAATTCTAAAGGTGTATAAGGTTTAACCGATGCAATTGTTGGTATGTTAGATTTTACGACTATGGTTGGAATAATTTGAATTATACCACCAATTAAAATAGCTACAAGCGATAAAACCGTAAATTGGATTGGTCTTCTTTCTAACCAAGAGTGCCATTTTTCACCTTTCATTCTTTTGGATGAAATAACGGCTAAGGCTGGTGCTTCGGCTAATTCATCTTCTACTTTTGATCCGGCAGCAACAGTTCTGATAATGTTGTATACTAAAACCAATAAACCGGTTACATATAATGTTCCTCCAATGGCACGCATCCAATACATTGGCATGATTTGCGTAACTGTTTCAAGGAAATTTCCATACACTAATGTTCCATCAGGATTAAATTGTTTCCACATGGATGCTTGCGTAAATCCGGCTACATAGAGTGGCAATGCATATAAAATAATCCCTAATGTACCAATCCAAAAATGGAAATTGGCTAATTTTTCAGAGAATAATTTGGTTTTAGTCATTCTAGGAATCAACCAATATATCATACCAAACGTCATGAATCCGTTCCAAGCTAGGGCTCCAACGTGAACGTGGGCAATAATCCAATCCGTAAAGTGAGCAATCGCATTAACGTTTTTAAGGGATAACATTGGTCCTTCGAACGTTGCCATACCATACCCGGTAATCCCCACAACAAAGAATTTTAAAACGGCGTCAGTTCTCACTTTATCCCAAACACCTCTTAATGTAAGCAATCCGTTAATCATACCCCCCCAAGATGGAGCAATTAACATCACAGAGAAAACAACTCCTAAATTTTGAGCCCAATCCGGTAAAGCGGTATATAATAAATGGTGAGGTCCAGCCCAGATATAGATAAAAATTAGCGACCAAAAGTGGATGATGGATAATCGATATGAATACACTGGACGATTGGCTACTTTAGGAACAAAATAATACATCAAGCCTAAAAAAGGAGTCGTTAGAAAGAAAGCTACTGCATTATGACCGTACCACCATTGCACCAACGCATCTTGCACGCCGGCATACACTGAATAACTTTTTAAGGCAGAAACGGGAAGTTCTAAACTATTAAAAATATGAAGAATGGCAACGGTCACAAACGTGGCAATGTAAAACCAAATAGCAACATAAATATGTCGCTCTCTCCGTTTGATGATGGTCATAATCATGTTGATTCCAAAAACTACCCATATTAAAGCAATGGCAATATCAATTGGCCATTCTAATTCGGCATATTCTTTAGAGGTAGAATAACCCAATGGTAAAGTAATTGCTGCAGCAACAATGATTAATTGCCAACCCCAGAAGTTAATGTTGCTCAACAAATCACTGTACATTCTGGTTTTTAATAATCGTTGCATGGAATAATACACTCCGGCAAAAATAGCGTTACCCACGAAAGCAAAGATTACTGCATTGGTATGTAAAGGTCTTAATCTACCAAAACTTAGGAATGAAATTCCATCCGTTAAATTGGGAAACAAAAACATGATGGCCAAAATGAGGCCTACTAACATTCCGACTACACCAAAGACGATACAGGCGTAGAGGAACTTCTTTACAATTTTGTTGTCGTAATAAAATTGTTGCATCTCCATAATTATACTTGTTTTTCTTTAATTGTTTGTATTGGTTTATTATTTGATTTGATTTTAAGTTCATCGTCAAAAAGCATTCTGACGGAGGGAGTGTAGTCATCATCATATTGTCCCTTTATTACCGCTCTAATAAATGCATAGAGAAAAAAAACAGCGACAATGATGCTAATGGTGATTAAAATGTAAATGACGCTCATACCTTAAATTTATGTTAACAAAATTAGACTTACTCGATTTTATAAAATATGATATTTATCATACTGCTACATTTTTATTGAGAATTACGGTTTTGATACTCTAGCATAAATGTTTGTCATAATCGTAACAAAACTTACAATAGTAATCGTGCTTAATGGCATGATAATGGCTGCCACAAGCGGTGATAAATTTCCTGTCACCGCAAAACTCAATCCTACTAGGTTATAGGCTAAAGAAAGAGCAAAACTCATGTAAATTGTTTTCATGGCATTTTTAGAATAATTCATAAAAAAGCCAATTTTTTGAAACTGAGAAGCATCCAAAATTCCATCACAAGCAGGTGAAAAAACATTCACATTTTCGGAGATTGAAATTCCGATATTACTTTGAGCTAAAGCACCGGAATCATTTAATCCGTCACCAATCATCATCACATTTTTTCCATGTTTTTGAAGTGTTTCAATGTATTGCAATTTTTCTTCCGGCTTTTGATTGAAAACTAAAGTGGTCGATTCCGGCAACATTTTTTCTAAAATCTTTCGTTCGCCGTCATTATCGCCGGATAAGATGACCAAGTTATATTTTTTAGATAATTCGAAAAATAATTGCTCCAACCCTTCTCTATATTGATTATTAAACACGTAACTTCCTTTGTAAATGCCATTAATTTCCACATGTACTTTGGTTTTTTTATGCGTGTTTTCAGTCATCGTTTTTAAAAACTGTGATGAACCTAATTTGATGGTATTGCCTTCTATTTCTGAAAAAATTCCTTTGCCAATTATTTCTTCAAAATGAGTGGGATTTATCTTTATTTGAGCAGGGATAAAATCATATAATCTTCTGCTTAGCGGATGATTGGAACCACGGAGTGCATTGTTCAACAATTTCAGTTCCCATTCATTTAAAGGAAGTCCTTCATAGCTAATTGCCGTTTTTTTGTTAGTGGTGATAGTTCCGGTTTTATCAAAAACTAGCGTATCCACTTGAGCCAATTGTTCAATTACCGTTGCATTTTTGAGATAGAATTTTCTTTTTCCTAAAATTCGCAACACATTGCCTAAGGTAAATGGAGCCGTTAATGCTAAGGCACACGGGCAGGCTACGATCAAAATCGCTGTAAAAACATTGAAAGCTGTACTCGTATCGATAAAAATCCAATACAAGAATGAAATAAATGCTAATCCTAATAATGCCGGAGTAAAAAAGCGGCTAATTTTATCGGTAACCGTTTTATGTCTGATTTCAACTTTTTTCTGAAAAACATCATTGCTCCACAATTGGGTGAGGTAACTTTGCGAAACCGAAAAAAGCACTTCCATTTCGATGACCTTTCCAAGTTGTTTTCCGCCGGCAAAAATTTTGTCTCCAGATTTTTTTTCAATGGCAACGGCTTCTCCGGTAACAAAGCTGTAATCTATCGATGCTTTTTCAGAAATTAAAATACCATCTACCGGAATTAATTCTTGGTTTCGGATTAAAAGCCGATCTCCTTTTTCTATATCATACACTTGCACAGAAGTTTCAGAACCGTCTGCTGAAATTTTGGTGATTGCAATGGGAAAGTACGATTTATAATCGCGTTCAAAAGATAAAAAATCGTAGGTCTTCTTTTGAAATAATTTTCCCAAAAGCATAAAGAAAATGAGTCCGGTCATGCTATCAAAAAAGCCTTGTCCGTAATCAAAAATGATGTCAACTGTACTTCTGATGAACATCACTACAATTCCCAATGCAATAGGAATATCAATATTCAACATTCCCGATTTGATACTTTTGTATGCCGAAACATAATAACCACTCGCCGAATAAAAAAAGGCCGGTAGAGAAATTACAAAAATCAACCAGCGGAAAAACCCACGGTATTCGTTAATCCAATATTCTTCTACTTCAAAATATTCCGGAAAAGAGAGCAACATAATGTTCCCGAAACAGAAAAAGGCAACGCCGATTTTATAAATCAAACTTCGGTCGATTACTTTTTTTCCTTCCTCAAAATTTTCTAAACTGATGTAGGGTTCATAACCAATGGAACAAAGCAATTCTACAATTTTCTTGAGCGTAGTTCCTTCCGGATTGAATGTAATTCGTACTTTTTTATCCGGAAAATTTACTTGCGAAGTGATTATTCCTGATTGAAGTTTCTGTAAATTTTCCAAAATCCAAATACACGAACTACAGTGTATGTGAGGAATGTAGAGTGAAACAATATGTGTTGTATCCTCTTGGAATTCGAGAAGTTTTGCAACAATATCTTCATTGTCTAAAAAATCATATTTACCTTTAATATCGGGTGGTGTAGCACCGGGAGATGCCTGAAAATCATAATAACAGGATAAATCATTTTGACTAAAAATTTCATAAACCGTCTTGCAACCGTTGCAACAGAAATTTTTTTCGTCATAAATAATCTCTTCTTTTTTATTAATTTCAATACCACAATGGAAACAATTTCCAGTGTTCATAATTTGCTCATTTTACCTGAAACAAAGGTTGCAAAAGGTGAAAAATTAAAATATGATATTTGTCATACTTTAATTATCTTTGTAGATACCAATAAATGATGAATAAAAATGAGCAAATGTGAACAATGTATTGTGAGGGAATTTAGTTCATTAAAAGCCCTTAACAAAGAAGAGTTACTCAAAATGGCTAATTGTAAAACTTCTTACACCATTAAAAAGGGAGAACCCATTTTTGAAGAAGGAGAATCAGTGAACGGCATCTATTGTATTAAAGATGGGGTTTGTAAACTTTCTAAATTGAGTGCCAATGGTAAAGATCAAATTGTAAAATTGGTTAAACCAGGAGAACTTTTAGGACAACGTTCTATGATAAGTGATGAGCCTACCAATTTAAGTGCAGTAGCTTTGGAGGATATGGAAGTTTGTTTTATTCCAAAGTCAGAAATATTAGGTTTTTTCAATAACAATAATCAATTTTCAATGAATGTGATGAAAACCATTTGTGGTGATTTAAAAGAATCGGACGACCACATGGTTTCGATGGCACAAAAAACAGTTAAACAAAGACTAGCTGAATCATTATTGTATTTGGAAGAAACCTTTGGTAAAAATGAGGACGGTTCTCTACATATCCAGTTGTCTAGAGAGGAATTAGCAGGAATGATTGGCACAGCTACAGAAAGTTGTATTCGATTATTATCGGAATTTGCTAAAAATGGTTTGGTCAATTTAAATGGTAAGAGGATTAGTATTCTCGACAAGAATAAATTGAAAAGAATGGCGGAATAAAAAACCACGAATATTAAAATACTCGTGGTTTAACTATAAAATTAATCCAAATTGATTAATTTCTAACTAACTTTATGGTTTGATTCACATTTTCAGCTTTTATTTTTGCAAAATAAATTCCATTTGAAAAATTTGTAGCATCAATTGAAATTTCATAAGCATTAAATAGATTTGAATAAACAATTTTTCCGGTTACATCGACAATTTCTAAAGATTCAATTGTATTATTATTACTAAAAGACCACACATTTCTTGTAGGATTTGGGTAAACTTTGACTTCACTTTTATTTGTCTCAACTACATTTAAAACTTCTTCAAAGTTATATGCACCCGTTAATCGATTAAAAGAAATGTTATATAATCCTGATGTGGTTGGTATGTCAGCACCGTTTTGAGATCCTACTCCTGAAGGAAAATCTGCACTTCCCCAATTTCTTGCCCATGACCCATTGGCTCTAAATTTTACAAATCCATTTGATAATGTGAAATTTTCTAATAAAAAAGTAACACCACCATCAGTAGAAGGCATTGCAATATCTGTTTCCCATCCTTGAGCACCGTTACCTAAAATAGTAACCGGAACTTGAATAAATGAATAATTTGGTCCAGAATAATTAAATGCTACATTATAAAATCCAGAAGTCAACGGAATATCGCCACCATTTGGTATAGCTTCACCGGATGGGAATGTGTTTCCTCCCCAATTTACATCCCAAGAATTATCTTTTCTGAACTTTACATTATTTGCCGTAAATTGAAAATCATCTAATGTGTAAAGAATTCCATCAAAAGTAACCATTTGAATACTCTCTGTCCATTCATTAAAAGCACCAATAATACCTATATTATCAAATTGAGATGCTACTGTAGTAAAGGTATAAGTACCAGTATCTTTATTAAAAACGATATCATAAGTACCCATTGGAACCGGAATATCTTGACCTCCTTGTGAAGCAGTTCCTGAAGGAAAAGTAGTTGAACCCCAATTGGTATCCCAATTGTTATCTTTTCTGAATTTGGCTCCGCCACTAACTGCAAAATTTTGCGAAGTTAAAGTGTAAGTTATACCATCTGTAGTATTCATTGGAACATCTGCATTCCAATTTGTAAATTGTCCGATAATGGAAATGTTATCGAATTGTGCCAATACAATTGATGCATTGAAAAATAGCAATAAAGTTAAAAGTAGTTTTTTAATCATAATGATTGATTTTTAAGTTATCAAACAAAGTTAAGTTACTAAAAATCAAAACACAAAAAAGAAAACATGATTTACGAATAATTTAAAATTAAGTATTTTTTAACACTTAAATCAAGTGAAAAAAATGAATTACTGTATATTTTCAGTCTAAAATTCAAACTATTACGAAAACGATTTCGCTTATGAAATTACATTTTTTTTGCTTCTTCCCAAAACACATCCATTTCGGCTAATGTCATATCGGACAAGGGTTTTCCTAATTCTCCTGCTTTACTCTCGAGGTACATAAATCGTTTGATGAATTTTTTATTGGTACGTTCCAAAGCATCTTCCGGATTGATTTTTAAAAATCGAGCATAATTTATCATGGAAAATAATACATCGCCAAATTCAGATTCCATTTTGTCATGGTTTCCTGAGTTTACTTCTGCTTGCAATTCTGATAATTCTTCTTGCACCTTATCCCAAACTTGGTGCGGTTCTTCCCAATCAAAGCCAACACCTTTTACTTTATCTTGAATCCGGCTGGCTTTTACGAGAGCGGGAAGACTTTTCGGCACACCCTCTAAAACGGATTTTTTGCCCTCCTTCAATTTAAGTTTTTCCCAATTTTGTTTTACTTCTTCTTCGTTGGCTACCACTACATCGCCATAAATATGTGGATGACGATCAATCAATTTATCGCAAATACTATTGGCTACATCGGCAATATCAAAAGCATTTGTTTCGCTGCCAATTTTGGCATAAAAAACAATATGTAATAATAAATCACCTAATTCCTTTTTGATTTCTTGTAAATCATTATCCAAAATGGCATCACCTAATTCATACGTTTCTTCAATGGTCAAATGGCGTAAACTTTCCAAGGTTTGCTTTTTATCCCAGGGACATTTTTCACGAAGGTCATCCATAATGTCCAATAATCTTCCAAAAGCTTCTAATTGTTGTTGCCGCGTATTCATTTGATTCTGATTTTTGTAAAAATAAAAAATCCTACTCGAAAGCAGGATTCATTTTCAAATTAATTTAAAAAATTATTCGGCAGGTTTTTCAGTTTCCGCTTCTTTCAATTCTTTTGTTAAAGATTCAACCGAAACGATTCCTTTTGGTTGCAACATATTATACCAATTGATGATTTTTTTTATATCAGAAGCATAAACTCTTTCTTCATCAAACTCGGGTAAAACTTCTCTGAAATAAGTCACTAAAACACCATTATCGTCTTTGTGCGAAATCGCAGTAGGTCCGTCATTTTCTTTAGTTGCAATAGCTTTGAAAACTTCGGCTAACTTAATTTCTTCGTTGTAGGTGTACACTGCAATTTCAGAAAGTAAACTCACATTACTTCGCATACCTACGGTAATTTTTTTTCCGTCTAAAAAACTTTCGGCAACAAAACCGGTTCTGGTTTGTAATTTTAATTCAAATAATCCCGGTTTTCCGGAGATGGCTAATATTTTTTGTAAACTCATTTTTAAAATATAAATTAAACTTGTGTATTATCTTCCTTTTTTGTTGAAAAACTTCATTTTGTAATCGGCTCTGATTTTGCCGTCGATGATGTTCTGTAATCTTTTTTTAATTAACGTCTTTTTCAATGAAGATATTTTGTCGGTAAACAAAACCCCTTCTATATGGTCGTATTCGTGTTGAATTACTCTGGCAATGAGACCGTCATACACTTCGGTGTGCTTTACGAAATTTTCGTCAAAATACTCAATGGTGATTCGCTCTTTTCTGAAAACGTCTTCACGCACATCGGGAATGCTCAAACAGCCTTCGTTAAATCCCCATTCGTTTCCTTCTTCTTTAACAATTTTGGCATTGATAAAGGTTTTTTTAAACCCTTTCAACTGTTGAGCTTCTTCAGTTGACAAATCATCGCTTTCGCTAAATGGTGCTGTATCCACAATGAATAGTCGAATGGCTAAACCAATTTGCGGAGCTGCTAAACCAACGCCATAGGCATTGTACATGGTATCATACATGTTTGCAATAAGTTCCACTAAATTGGGATATTCCTGTGAAATTTCTGCACCAACTTTTCGTAAAACCGGATCACCATATCCAACAATTGATAAAATCATGTGAGCATTTTTTTGTAATTTAGGGTCTAAACTATTTTGGTTAAATTCGGATGCAAAAGTAATAAAAAGAATTCTGACTTTTGCCTTAAAATAGGTAGGTTTTTCTTTTAAATCATTTTTCGGGTTAGGAAATCCTGCAACAAAATTGTGGCGGCAATTTCATCGACCAAGCCTTTATTTTGGCGTTGTTTTCTACTTAAACCACTGTCTATCATCGTTTGAAAAGCCATTTTGGAGGTAAAACGTTCATCTACTCGAACGACTTTCATCTCCGGAAATTCAGTTGAAAAGGTCGTTACAAATTTTTCAATAATTGGCGTGCTTTCAGATGGTAAACCGTTCATTTGTTTGGGTTCGCCAATTAAAACAGTAGAAACATTTTCCTTTGAAAAATAATCTTTCAAAAAAGGAATAATTGTTTCGGATGGAATGGTGGTTAAACCCGATGCAATAATTTGTAATTCATCGGTAACGGCAATTCCGGTTCGTTTGATTCCGTAATCTATGGCGAGTATTCTGGGCATTTAATAAAGAAGATTTTTAATTAAAAAGTCTCTTGAAGCTTTTGTGGGTTTTGTCTAGTATCAAAAACATTGGCTATAACAATTCTATTTTTATCTTTATTATACCAATAAATAATTTTGTAATTTGTGTAAATTAGATACCTGAACTCTTGTGGTCTATCTTTTAAAAGTTCTTCTATTTGACCTATTTCCGGATTTTTATCTAAATCGATTGTGGCATCAATAATCCCTATAATTATTTTTTTTGCAATTTTTGTACCGGCTTTTAACTTGTAATAAAAAAAGATATCCTCAATTTTTGTTTCTGCCAATTGAGACCAATAAACTTCTATTGCCATTTTTGAACTTTATTTTTCAAATCTTGTGCAGAAGTTAAACTATTATTTTTTTCATCTTCAATCGCAAGGTCAATTTCTTCATTAAATAGCTTTACTGACATTGGTTTAAGATTTTCTTCAAACAATTCTGACTTTCTTTTGTGAAGTAAATTTTCTAAAGCAGTAATAATTTTTTCATTATCGATTCTGAGAAATTCTTGAACAAGCGATATTTTTCTGGCTTCTAAATTCATAACGAGATATTTTATTCAAATTTAAAAAAATATTCTGATTAATTTCAATTAACTACTTCATTGCTTCAAATCTCGCCAACGGTGCCATTCGAGCTCTATTGAATGACAAATTATTTCCGTTAATACTGTAATTATCCACTTTTTCAAGCATTTCTGCAAATTCTTGCTCGGTTGTCATGTCAGGGCAAGCCATCATGGTGGAAGCTCCTTTTGTGAATTTGATTAATGATTTTTCATCTTTGAATTCAACACTACCCATCATATTATTACAACCAGCAAAAGCAATATATCCTTCTTCATTATTAAGTTTTATAAACATTTCTTTTGACTCAATTGATTTACCATTTAACTCTATTAATCTCCATTTATTTTTAACTAAAGAAATATTTTCAAGGCTCTTTGAATGAATCGAATAATTTTTTATAGTTTCTGGTGCTGGTGGCGGAGGTGGAGGTAACACTTTTACATTTGATTTCTTCTGCAAAACATATCTCTCTGCCAAATCACCTTCAATTTCATTTCCATCCATATCCAATTGTGTTAGATAATTTTCTCCCACAAAATAACGATTTGGAGCATTTTCAATACCTTCTAAAATAATAGTATTTCCTTCATTGTTCCAAACAAATGAACCTCTAAATTCAGGCTTAATTTTACTCATTTTACCCAAATAGTTGGTGTATAATACATAGTTGTTTTCATCAATCCATAAAGTAGTTTCAATTCCTTCGCAATCAGCACGTGGTAAAATACCTTGATACATTCCAATATAATCTAATGAATTCTTAGCATTATGATCGTCATTAACAACGACTTCTGTCGAATCTACAACCATTGTCTCGGTTGTTTCATTTTTATCCTTTTTAGCACAACTCAATACTAAAAAAAATAGAGTCATCAAGATAATTACTTTTATTTTCACATTTGGTACTTTAAGGTTTATCACAAAATTACTGCTTTTTGTTTTCAAAAAAATTAAAGTTTACAAAAATCAAACCATTTTTTGTGGTTAAAAGATTTTATCTTTGTTTCAAAATAAAATAATCATGACCGAATTACAACCTATCATAGAAAAAGCTTGGGAAAACAGAGCTTTATTGCAAGAAGAAACGACCATTTCAGCCATTAGAAATGTTATTGATTTATTGGATAACGGAAAACTTCGCGTTGCCGAACCAACTTCTGATGGCTGGCAAGTGAACGAATGGATAAAAAAAGCAGTGGTCATGTATTTCCCTATTCAAAAAATGGAAACCTGGGAAGCCGGTATTTTTGAATACCACGACAAAATGGAATTGAAACGCAACTATGCCCAAAAAGGGGTTCGCGTGGTTCCTCCTGCTGTGGCACGTTATGGTGCTTATGTATCCAAAGGCGTGATTATGATGCCCAGTTATGTAAATATCGGAGCGTATGTGGATGAAGGCACGATGGTGGATACTTGGGCAACTGTGGGCAGTTGTGCTCAAATTGGAAAAGATGTTCATTTAAGTGGCGGTGTAGGTATTGGTGGAGTATTAGAACCGCTTCAAGCTGCACCGGTGATTATTGAAGATGGAGCATTTATTGGTTCAAGATGTATAGTTGTAGAAGGAATACGGGTGGAAAAAGAAGCCGTTTTAGGAGCAAATGTTGTTCTGACCGGTTCAACAAAAATTATTGACGTGACTGGCGAAAGTCCGATTGAATATAAAGGTTATGTTCCTGCTCGATCGGTGGTAATTCCGGGAACTTATACCAAAAAATTTCCTGCCGGTGAATTTCAAGTTCCGTGTGCGTTGATTATTGGTCAGCGAAAACCATCCACAGATTTGAAAACGAGTTTGAACGATGCTTTGAGAGAATATAATGTGGCGGTTTAGTTTTTTTGCAACTTAATCAACTTTGCATACTTTGCATATGAAAAAAAACCTTGAATTAAAGAAATTGTTAGACCATCTAAACCGTTCAGAAATCCTTTTTTGAGAAAATAACATCTTAAAAATGCAACTGAACCGTTTAGAACCGGTTTAAAAGCGTTGATTCTTTTTCCTTGGTCATAAAGTTGTTGAGCATGCCACGTTGAATATTGATTTTTCTTAGCAATTATTTGGTCTAAAGAAGCCCAGCCATAATGAAGAATGTGAACTGAAACCTTTTTTTCGTTTTGCGTAATGATTTTTTGATGCACTTTTGAATCAGACGGTCTGGCAGTTTGCTTATTAAAAAATCTAACTTTATGATCGGGATACCATCCTGCAAAATCAATTAATTTATCTGCAAGATAATTTTTAACTCTAAAGCTAAAAGCATCGTAATTTCCAATTAAATACTTTTCTTTTACAATAAATTCTTCAGCATCTTTGTCTAAAAACTCATCGGCATCCAAATTCAAAATCCAATCATTTTTGCAGTAAGGCAAACCATGAGATCGCTGCGGACCATCACCTAAAAAAGCTTGTGAAATAACGATCGCTCCTTTCTCTTTAGCAATTTCAACCGTTCTATCTTTACTTAATGAGTCAACAATAATCACTTCGTCACACACTTTAAACAATGCATCGATGCACTTGCCAATCATTTTTTCCTCATTAAAAGTTATAACCAAACCACTTATTGCCATTTTCTAAAAATCATTAATTTGAAAACAAAAGTATAACATTTAGCATTATTTTATTCAAAAAGTGTGAATCAAAGAAACCGTTCTACAAATAGTTTGTATTTTAGCAACCGGATAAAACCTTAAATAAATATGAAAATTTTAGTGATTCAACAAAAGAGAATTGGCGATGTTTTAACGAGCACTATTCTTTGTAACAATCTGAAAAACAAATATCCGGATGCTAAAGTTGATTACATGTGTTATCCAAATTGCATTGATGTTTTGCTTGAAAATCCATCGATTAATGAAATCATAGTTTTAACTAATACGGTTAGAAAATCGTATCCAAAATTATTCAAATTCATTTTTGAAATCAGAAAGAAAAAATATGATGTGGTTATTGATGCTTACAGCAAATTAGAAACCAATTTAATTACTTTCTTTTCAGGAGCAAAGGATAAAATTTCTTATGATAAAGGCTATTCGTCTTTTTTTTACAATCACAATATCAAGCGATTTAAAAACGGGACAAAATCGGAATTAGGTTTAGCAATTGATAATAGACTTTTGCTTTTAAAACCATTAATTTCTGAACCTATTACAGATTATAAACCAAAAATTTTTCTTCGAAAAGAAGAGATTGAAGCGGCAGAACAATTACTTCAAAAACATGAAATCATTTACGGTCAAAAGCCTTTAATTATGTTTGGAATTTTGGGAAGCGAATGGTATAAAACCTATCCGATTGAAAAAATGGCTAAAATTATTGATTTTACGGTTGAAAAACTCGATGCAGATATTGTCTTTAATTATATTCCTTCTCAGTTGGAAGAGGCAAAAAAAGTATATGATTTTTGTGATGAAAAAACAAAAAATAACATTCATTTTGATTTGTATAGTGAAGGTTTACGACCTTTTTTGGCTTTACTTTCACGTTGTTCAATGTTAATTGGAAATGAAGGTGGAGCAGTAAATATGGCAAAAGCATTAAGTGTTCCTACTTTTTCTTTATTTTCTCCTTCGGTGGATAAAGAAACATGGCAAATTTTTGAAAATGAAAAAGAAAATGTATCAATTCACTTAAAAGATTTGAAACCGGAAATTTATGAAGAGCATGATGAAAAATACATCAAAGAGCACACTTTTAAGTATTTCGATGAATATCCGTTGGAGTTAATTTTAGAAAAATTGAATGATTTTTTCAACGAATTAAATGTCAAAAAAGCTTAAAGCGAATCAATTCCTTCTTCAATTTTAATCACTTTGTGCTTTTTATTATATGCTCTAATAGCGTTATTTGTATTCCATATTTCGGGGGAAGAATAACCTCTTTTGTGATCTAAATGCAAGCAAATAGCACTGTATCTAATTTGTTTAGACAACAATCCTAAATTAAACAATCGCTCACCTAATTCTCTGTCTAAACCGCCATATTTCATTTGGTGATTAAATCCGTTTACGGCTAGAATATCCTTTTTAAATCCGGAAGAATTGTGTCCGTTCCAGGAGCGTTTTGTTGGTGTAAGCCAATTCATAAATCCTGCAAAAAGCCTACTGTGTGTGAGTTTTGTGAGCTTAAAACTCACTTTGAGTCCATGTTTTTTAAGCCAAGCAATTTGAAAACAGTTTTGATTGAGAATATCTTCTGCTGAAATTGCCTCAGAAATAAACATTGGAAGTTTAAAATATCCACCGGACAAAAAATAGCCTTCTTCTTTATTATTTAGATGGACTTCTACAAAATCTTTTCTGGGAATACAATCTCCATCTGTAAACAAAAGATAATCTGAGGATGATTTAAGTATGGCTCGATTTAAAATTTTTGATTTTTGAAAACCATCATCTTCATGCCAAACATGAACAATTGGATGTTTAAATTTTGATGAAAAGCTATCAATTATGTCTTTTGTTTTTGAAGTAGATCCATCATCGGCAATAACAATTTCAAAATCATCTACAGATTGAACGCTAAATCCAATTAAGACTTTTCGCAACCATTCCTCTGCATTGTATGTGGTGATAATTATTGAAACTTTCATCAACTCTTTAAAAGAATGGAAATTTAGTGGTTTTTTTAGACATATTATTTCCAAAAAAGGAATTTCTTTTTCAATCTCTTTTTTCTGTAATATTTGTACTGAAAATCAGCAGTATATTTCCACAATGTTTCAAAAATTAAACTTTCAGATTCTCCGGAAATTCTAGCATACTCGTTACTCATGACGGCTACCATTTCTTTATGAGGAGTAAGTCTGCATAGATTTTTCATTCGAAGATTAAAATCCATTTTATCATGAAATTCCATCCGATTTAAATCGACTAAAAAGAATTCATATTCTCCATTTTCGGTTTTCTTAATTAAAGTATTTCCCGGAGAATGGTCTTTGAACTCAATTCCTTTTTGATGCAATTGATAAGAAAACTGAGTAAATTGTCTTAAAATTTTATCTCGATTAGGATAATCCGGAATTTCAACCAACTCACGGTAAGTCAAATCACAATTTAAATGTTCGCTAACATAATAGCTGTCCTTCAAACCTATCCAATCATAATTTTCTAAAAAAGCAAAGGGTTGCGGAGTGCCAATTCCGTTTTCTAACAATTTATTTGCAAACTCAAAAGAACGTCTTGCTTTAGATTTTCTAAAAAAACGATAAACTATTTTGTTAATGAAGTTTGGGATTTTAAACGACTTTACATTGATTGTTATTTCATTAAATTGAAAAAGTTTAATTTTATTTCGCTTTCGATCATCAAACAATTTCCCTTTTTGATTGAAATTTTCAATTACATCAACAATTTTTTCTTTATCAACATTTTGTTGAATCAAAAAGGATGATTTCATATTTCTAATAGATGAATAAATCTTTAAATTTTTGTTGAGCCTCGGATGTTTTTAAATAGTTGGGTAAGTTATACGATAAATCAACAACTTCAAATTCCATATCTCTTCCAAACAAATCTTTACCCTTTTTTATCAATTCGCTTATCTTATTGATATCTTTAAATTCATCTAGATTATATTCTGTGTGAGAAAATGATTCCAACTTTTCAACTATTTTTTTTGCTCCACCAACATACGTAAAATGCCATCCTGCATTGGGAAGAATTTCATAAACTTCTCCTCTTCTTTTCGTTCGCATTATCGTTTTTCTAATTTTATAGGGTTTTTTCTTTAAAAGTTTATAAGGCAATAATGCTGTACAGTGCCATATACCATCTTTTGATTCTTCTTTAGACATGTTACTTCCTCCATCAAAAGTGAGTTTATTATTAAGATAGTACATAAACATATCCATCTTTAATCCATATATTTTATGAACTCCTTTTTCTATTTGATTTTTAATTACCACCGGATTTGGTATTTCATCCACATCCGAAATCATGATTATATCATCGGGCTTACAGTTAACTAATCCATTAACAACAGAATCACGTTGAAAAAATTCAATTTTCCATGGTGAAAATGGATTAATGACCGGTATAAATAATGGATATTTAGTAAGTTTTATGTGTATTATTTTATGTAAATACTTTGAAAAACGTTCTTTATTTTCTTCAAAAATGAAAGGTTTTTTTGTATTTTGAAATGTTCTGTCAGCTTCAACTAAAACAAATTTATCAACCACACCATCTAATTCATTCAATCTAATTTCCAACAAATCCAATTCGTTGAAAAAAATGAAACAATCATATAACATAATGTATTTTTTACAAATATAAAAAAATATCCTAACTTGCCAGATTATTTAAAAGTATGAAAAATAAACTTAAATGTTCACTCGTAACTCCAACATACAATTGGCCGGAGGCATTGGATTTGTTGTTATTGAGCATAATGAATCAAACGGTTTTGCCAAATGAAGTAATCATTGCAGATGATGGCTCAAAAAGTGATACAAAAGTTTTAATTGACTATTATCAAACCATTTTTCCGGTTCCATTAATTCATATTTGGCAAGAAGACATTAAAAATCGTAAGCCGCGAATAATGAATAAGGCTATTGCCAAAGCTCAATATGACTATATTATTGAAATTGATGGTGATATTATTATGAATAAACATTTTGTTGAAGATCATCTTCAATTTGCTCAAAAAGGGTTTTATCTTTTTGGCTCAAGGGTAAATATTCAACCATCGCTTTTAGAGGATCTTTTTTCAAAAAAAATAATTCATTTTAATTTATTTTCAAACGGAATAAAAAAACGAGGTAGAACAATTCGCATTCCGTTCATGATGAACTTTGCTAAAATTGTAGAGAAAAGATCCTCAAAACTTAGGGGTTGCAATATGTCATTTTGGCGAGAAGATTTCATTAAAATAAATGGTTTTAATGAAGATTTAGTGGGCTGGGGTATAGATGATTCAGAAATGATTGAACGATTGCATAATTTAGGAATCAAAGGAAAACGGCTCAAATTTGCCGGAATTGCGTATCATATTTACCATAAAGAACAATCAAAAAGTCACATCGAAATTAACCATGAAATTGAACGTCAAACAAAAGAAAAAAAACTGACTTTCATCGAAAAAGGAATAAACCAATTTTTATAATATGTTTGATATTGCAATAATTTTGATCAATTATAATTCAAGCGAGTTAAGTATTGACTGTATTAATTCAATTTATGAAAAAACATCAAACGAAATTAATTTCCAAGTAATCATAACTGATAATTGTTCTGAAAACAAAGATTTTGAAAACCTGAAAAGCTTTTGCGATAATTCAAATTTACCCAATTTAAAACTGCTTAAAAATAATATTAATGCGGGTTTTGGTGGCGGAAACATGTATGGTTTTAAACATTCTAACGCAAAATATCTTGCATTTGTAAACAACGACACACTCTTTTTGAATGATTGTTTGGCTATTTTAAAAAATGAACTTGACAATAATTTATCGATAGGAATTGCAGGAGCTCAAGCATATAAAGAAGACAATAAATTTCTAATTTCATTAGATCATTTTGCCTCTCCAGCTAGAGAAATTTTTGGAAGAAGTTTTTTGGAACTAATTAATCCTAAAAAATACCCTAAACGAAAAAAGAAATACAACTCGCCTATCGAAGTAAATTTTGTTCCGGGAAGTTTTATGTTCATTAGAGTTGATGATTTTGTAAAAGTGGGTGGTTTTGATCAGCAAATTTTTTTGTATTACGAAGAAACTGACCTCTGTTTAAGACTCGCTAAAATGAATAAATTTGCTTATTTAATTCCTGAAGCAGAGTTTATCCACTTTCACGGAGCAAGTACCGAAAAATCGTTAGCTATAAAAAAAGAACTCAAAATTTCCTTGCTTTATTTAATGAAGAAACATTACGGTAATTTTGGTTATCAATCAGTTCGATGGTTTTTACTTGTTAAATATGGATTGAGTAGTTTAATTAAAGCTAAAAACAGACCTTTGTTTTCATTAATTTGGAGAGGAGCTCCAATGAGTGAATCACTCCAATACAAACAAAAATAGTTATGAACGACATCAACACCGAAATCCACAACGCCTTCGAAGTCATTCAAAACGGAGGCATCATCCTCTACCCAACCGATACCGTTTGGGGAATTGGTTGCGATGCTACAAATCCCGAAGCCGTAAAAAAAATCTATGCTCTCAAAAAAAGAGAAGAATCAAAAAGTATGATCGTGCTGATGAATGGTGAAAAAATGATGTACAATGTTTTCAAAGATATTCCCGAAGTCGCATGGCAAATTCTAGATTTATCAGAAAAACCAACGACTTTAATTTTAGATAAACCACGAAATGTGGCTCCAAATATCATTGCAGAAGACCAATCGTTGGCCGTTCGATTAGTGAAAGAACCATTTTGTTTTAAATTGATGGAACGCATGAAGAGACCTTTGGTTTCTACTTCTGCAAACATTTCCGGTCAACCTACTCCAAAATCATTCAAAGAAATCAGTCCCGAAATTATTAAAGGTGTAGACTATGTTGTAAATTTGCACCGCGAAAAAATTTGCGATAAGCCATCTACGATTATAAAATTGACGTTGGATAGTCAGGTTCAGATTATTCGGAAATAAAACAACCGCAAATTCGCAAATTATTTTTTCTTGTAATGGAAAACGAGTATTTATTCAAAGATGAAAGTTATCAAATTGTTGGTATTCTTTATGACGTTCATAAAAATCTCGGAAAAGGTTTTTCAGAAATTGTATACAAGGATGCATTAGAATATGAATTCAATAGAAATAATATTCCTTTTGAACGAGAAAAAGAATTTAAAGTAAAATATAAAGATGTATTCCTCAAACACAAATTCTATGCTGATTTTGTGGTGTTTGACAACATCATTTTAGAAATAAAAACAGTAGAATGTTTTAATGCTAGCCATTATAATCAATGCCTTAACTATTTGAAAATATCAGGTTATCAACTAGCAATTTTGGCAAATTTTAATTTAATCTCCTTGGAGTACAAACGCATTATAGATTCTAAGAAAAAATAATTTGCGAATTTGCGGTATAAAAAATGAATTACAAAAAAGCTCTACATAATCCCATCTTCAAAATCATCTCACAAGCTGCAATGGAGCTTGACGTTGAATGTTTCGTAATTGGTGGTTTTGTTCGTGATTTTTTGTTAGAACGCGATTTCAAAAAAGACATCGATATCGTTGCCGTTGGCAGCGGAATCGAATTGGCTCTCAAAGTTTCAGAACTTCTTCCTAACAAACCAAAAGTACAGGTTTTTAAAACGTATGGTACAGCAATGCTTCGTTTTCAGGAAATTGACATTGAGTTTGTCGGTGCCCGAAAAGAAAGCTATCATTTTGAAAGTCGAAATCCGGTAGTGGAAAACGGAACGTTGGAAGACGACCAAAATCGACGTGATTTTACAATAAATGCCTTAGCTTTTTCATTGAATGAAAAAAATTATGGTGATTTAGTCGATCCTTTCAATGGTTTGGAAGATTTGGATAATAAAATCATCAGAACACCTTTGGATGCCGATATTACTTTTTCCGATGATCCGTTGCGAATGATGCGAGCGATTCGTTTTGCCTCGCAATTGAATTTTACGATTGAGGAAAAATCATTGGCTTCCATTTCTAAAAATTGTGAGCGAATCAACATCATTTCAGGTGAACGCATTGTGGAGGAATTAAACAAAATTTTAGCTACCGAAAAACCATCAATTGGATTTATTTTATTGTATCAAACCGGTTTATTAGACTTGATATTACCGGAATTAACCGCTTTAAATCAAGTAGAAGAAATCGAAGGTCACACCCATAAAAACAACTTTTATCACACCTTAGAAGTCGTGGATAATATTTGTCCGAATACCGATGATGTTTGGCTACGTTGGGCCGCTTTGCTTCACGATATCGGAAAAGCTCCCACGAAAAAATTCAACAAAAAACAAGGTTGGACGTTTCACGGACATGAATTTTTGGGCGGAAAAATGGTTAAGAAAATCTTCGAACGATTACATATGCCGCAAAATCACAAAATGAAATTTGTTTCCAAATTGGTGATGTTGAGTTCGAGGCCTATTGTACTTTCGCAGGATATTGTAACCGATTCTGCGGTGCGACGTTTACTGTTTGATGCCGGCGAAGACATTGAAGATTTAATGATTTTGTGCGAAGCAGACATTACGACCAAAAACCCGAATAAATTTAAAAAATACCATCATAATTTTAAGATTGTTCGCCAGAAAATTGTGGAAGTGGAAGAACGCGATCACGTTCGGAATTTTCAACCGCCTATTTCCGGAGAAGAAATTATGGGAATTTTCAATTTAAAACCCTCTCGTGAAATTGGGGTTTTGAAAGATGCAATTAAAGAAGCTATTTTAGAAGGTGAAATCCCGAACGAATACGATGCTGCCTATATTTATATGTTGAAAAAAGCTGAAAAATTAGGATTGCAAATACTTAAAAATTAACTATAAGATTAACTTTTGTTTATAAAAGCCAATCAGCAAAAGTGCTGTAATTTTGTATTAAGTTTATAAAACATGAAAACAAACAAACCCGTAATAATTTGGCTTCTTTCCGGCTGTGTTTTATTGTTTATTATGGTGATGGTGGGTGGCATCACTCGCCTTACCAACTCCGGACTTTCGATGACGGACTGGCATTTGGTTACAGACACTTTTCCTCCTACCTCAGAACAAGCTTGGAATGAAGCATTTGAAGAATATAAGAAATTTCCCGAATACCAAAAAATCAATATTCACAACGATTTTACAATGGATGATTACAAATTCATTTATTTCTGGGAATGGTTTCACCGCTTCATTGGAAGAATCATCGGAATTGTGTTCATTATTCCGTTTGTATATTTTTTGATTAAGAAAAAATTAGATTCGGAAACCATTAAAAAATGCATCATTCTGCTTTTTATGGGTGGATTTCAAGGATTCTTGGGATGGTTTATGGTTAAAAGCGGCTTAATTGACAATCCGGATGTGAGTCATTATCGTTTGGCTTTACACTTAACTTTTGCTTTTATCACTTTTGCCTATACGTTGTGGGTTGCATTAGATTTAATTTATCCCGACAGAAATGAAGTGATTTTACCGTTGCGGAAACTAGCTCGAATTGCGATGGTTGTTTTAATCATTCAAATCATTTACGGCGGATTTGTAGCCGGGTTAAACGCCGGGTTAATTCACAATCACTGGCCATTGATGAGTGAAGGAAAATTGGTTCATGAAACGGTTTGGATGGAACAACCAACAATAATAAAAAACTTAACAGAAGGAAAAAGTGGCGTGCAATTCGTTCACCGAACGATGGCTTATGTTGTAGTTGGTTTGATAATTTTATTGTTTATAAAAAGTAGAAAATATTCCCTTTCAACCATCCAATACAAATCAGTTAAAACATTGGTTTTTTTTGTGTTTATTCAATTTATTTTGGGTATTTTTACCCTATTATTTCATGTACCGCTTTGGCTGGGATTAGCTCATCAATTGATGGCTTTTTTATTTCTTAGTGCCATGACGTTTACTTTGCATCGCTTTAGTAAATAAATTTCAGACTATATTGTCACAGTTTTTGTTAGAATACATTACATGTCTAAACTCGCCGCTCAGGATAAATTTTTAGATTTATCCGATTATGGTAGAAGGTTCGGAAGAATTTTTGCTTTACAATTAAAAAACACACGCTTTACACCGATTCATGTGACGCTACTTTTTGGTATTTGTGGATTAATTGCGATGTATTGCATCCTTTATCAACATTATGTTTGGGCTGCTTTTTTCATTATTCTGAAATCGATTATTGATGCTGCAGATGGAGAACTGGCTCGATTGAAAAAAACACCTTCGTATTCCGGTAGATACTTGGATAGTATTTTTGATATTTTCTTGAATTTCGGATTTTTAATGGTGATTTGCTATGTTTAATCTACCTCTTTGTGGTTTACGATTGTTGCTTTTTTTGCTATTCAATTGCAAGGAACATTATACAATTATTACTATGTAATTTTACGAACAAAGTCGGTTGGAGGAGATTCTACAAGTAAGATTTTTGAATACAAAACACCAAAAGCTTTGTCAGGTGAAAGTCAACAAACAGTGAATATCCTTTTCAAAATTTATACTTTTGTTTATGGGACGTTTGATAAAATTATTCACTTTTTAGATTCAGATGCATACAAAGTCAAAACTTTTCCTAATTGGTTTATGACCTTACTTTCTGCATATGGATTAGGTTTTCAATTGTTAATTATTGCCATTATGCTTCCGTTAGGATGGATTGAGTGGATTGTTCCTTTTTTTGTGGCTTACTCGATTTTACTATTTGTGTTGATTGGCATTAGAAAAAAGGTAATTCAATAAAAAAGCCTTCTCATAAAATGAAAAGGCTTAGTTACTTGTCTAGTATTTGTATTAAAATGCTGTATTAATCGAAAGTGTAAAACCTGTACTTTCCGGAACAAAACGACAAACGCCACCTACACAAACCAAACCACCACGTTGACGACCATAATTCATGGCAATTCGCGTTGAGTTGATTCGGTAAGCACCGCCAAAGTTATAGTAATGCTTCTGTTTGGATGAATCATCGTTTCCATAATTAATAATATCCCAAACATAGAACGAATATTTGTCGTTCAAGTTCAGTTCAACTATTCCACCGGCCCAATTTTTAAAATCGGCATCAGCCCACATATGTTCAGCTTCTACACGAATGGATTTATTGGCTGCAAAATTATATACTGCTTCTGCTGTAACTATATTGGTTCGAACATCCGAACTTCCATCTTCAACCCAAGGTTTATTATAGTATTGATTGATGTAATAGAATCCGGTTCGCCAATTTTCTGATAATTGTTTTTTTACTTCTAAATTATAATCAGAGAAATATTTAGTTCCCACGCCAAAAAAATCCGTTTTATATTCAGCAGGAGTTAATCGGTATTGTCCCGGTAAATTATACCAAGAAGCCATATTTAAAGCGATTTTAGTACCATACTTTCCTCCTAATTTGGTGTCTTTGGCAAACTCATAAAAGAGATCGATTTGACCACCGGTCTCCCCCACTTTTAAAATTCGCGGATCTTTGAAATCAAAACCAACTTGAGCTTGGTAAACATAAATATTAGCCAAGTTAGAATGATGTTGCTTAGTTAAAGCCGGTGTGAAATTTAATACCTTATCATTGAAATTTAAACTCGTATTATCGCCTGTTACAGTTGGAACTCGTTCAGATAAAAAAGTCATGTTTTCGGTTCTTCGTAAAGTAGCATCTATTCCCAAACCTTGTTTGGAATATCCTAAATTCAGACTAATAGCGTTTCCGTCTTTGATCAAATTCTCATCTAATGTATTACTGATTCGGTTTAAAACTGCATCTTCAGATTTGTAATTATACTCAAAATTGGAATAAAAAGAATTATAAGTATAATTTACTCTTCCGGAAATTCCATGTGTAATTTCATCGAAATCAGGGTTCACAATTGAAGGATTAATCTCTTCTTGACGTCCAACATAACTTAGACCAAAGGACAAATCAGACTTGTCTAATTTTAATAATTGTGTGAGTTGAAAATCGGAATCAAAACCATAAATTTTTCCATCTGAAACATTAAAACCGGTTCTTTGTTGACCGTATAAAGCAGTAAGTCGAATATTATCCGAAGGACGGTATATCACTCTACCACCTCTTAAAGCTGTATTAATTCCTAACGCTCTGTCTTCCCATGCACGTAGCAACATACCGCTTCCAAATTGCTCGTAGAAATAACCGGCAGTAATATCAAATTTATTTGATTTATAGTTGATAAAATAAGTGGCTACATTAGTTCCATCGAACTCCGGATTATAATTAAGTAACGCATTTTTTTCATACGCTTCTACTTGAACTCCTGCTGTCCAACCTTTGATTTGATAATTTACAAATAAATAATTGTTTGAGCGAATCGGATCTTCCGGTTGAATGATTCCGCGGCCTTTGTCATTCAAATACCATTGTGAAACTGATTCAAATCCACCAAAAACTCTTCCATAATCCTTTTTTACTTCTGTTGAATCTACTTGGGAAAAAGCAAAAGCTGTATAGCCTAAAAAAACCGCTACTACTATTTTTTTTAATTGCATTTTAAAGTTGTTTCAATTTGTTAAACAACTCTTTTTCTGCACCTTGGCTATATCCATTATGAACATAAACAATCTTTTGGTTTTTTACCACAACCGTGTAAGGAACATTTGCAATTGCTAAAGCTCTTTTTAAATCTTGATTGGTATCGAGCAGTACTGTATAGGGCCAATTTTTACCATTCAAAAGCGGTTTTACACGTTTTTGAGTACGAGTATCATCAATAGAAACGGCTACAACTTCCATATTCAATTCTTTTGTCCACTCATTATAATTTTCTTTAATCGCATCCAGTTCATTTAGACAAGGAGCACACCAAGTAGCCCAAAAGGTGAAAACATATAATTTATCTTTTTCGCTAAAGTCATTTTTAACGTTAAATGATTTGTTATCATTTGATTTCAGAACAACATTTGGCATTTGTTTTTGTGCATAGAGACTGCAACTTAGAATAAAAAGTAGGGTAACATAAAAATTCTTCATTGTTGTGGTTTGTTTAAAATTTGCTTGATTTATGAATTTGTGACAATATTAAAAAAAATACTTTCAATTTCGCTGAACTAGTTAATAAAATGTTTAAAAAAAATTATTAAAATGTTAATTGTTTTGAAAAAAAGTATATTTTTGAAAATTCTTAAACTTAAGTTAAACCATTAATTAACAAACCACTAAACAATTTTAATTAACAAACCACTAAACTATGAAAAAAACATTACTTTCAGCGTTACTGCTGACATTCGGTTATTCATACAGCCAAACTTTTGTTAGCACAACTCCAGAGAACAAAAAAGTTATTTTAGAAGAATTTACGGGTGTAAATTGTGTTTATTGTCCTCAAGGACATACGATTGCAAACAACATTAAAAATGCGAATCCCAATAATGTTTTTTTAATTAATATACATCAAGGTTCATTTGCAACCCCCGGAACAGGACAACCTGACTTTCGAACAAGTTTTGGAAACGGAATTGCAAATCAAGCCGGAATTGCTGGTTACCCAGCAGGTACTGTAAACCGTTCAGTTTTTTCAGGACTTTCTCAAAATCAAAATGGAGGAACCGCTATGAATAGAGGTAGTTGGTCAAATGCATCAAATCAAACTTTAGCACAAAGTTCTTATGTAAATGTTGGCGTACAAGGAGTAATTAATGCTCAAACCAGACAATTGACAGTGACTGTTGAAGTATATTACACAGGAAATAGTCCCGTAAGTACTAACAAAATAAATATTGCTCTTTTACAAAATAATACATTAGGACCTCAAACCGGTGGAAACATGGGTAACAATTACAACCATATGCACCGTTTAGTACATCTATTAACGGGTCAATGGGGTGCTGATATTACAACTACAACTTCTGGCTCTTTCTACACCCAAACATTCAACTACACTATTCCTGCATCTTACAATAATATCCCTGCAGAACTTGGTGAAATGGAATTGGTTGCATTTGTAACAGAAACACAACAAAAAATAATCAGTGGAAACGGTGCAAAACCAACATACACCGGTTTAGCAAACAATGATGTAAAATTGAAAAGTATTGAAGGTATCAGTACTCAATGCGTATCTTCTATCAGTCCTAAAGTGACTATTCAAAACATGAGTCAAGCTAACTTAACGAGTTTACCAATTGAATATAGCATCAATTCTGGTGAGGTTTCAGTTTACAATTGGTCTGGAAATTTAGCTCCATTAACTAGTACAGTAGTTCAATTACCTAGTTATAGTTATACTTTAAATCCAACTAATACGTTTAACGTTAATATTCCTAGTGATGATAACAATACTGATAATGCGGGTAGTGTAAATTTTAACAAAGCCATTGAAACTGATCAAACTAACATTACAATCAAAATAACAACCGATTGGTATGGTAGTGAAACAACATGGAATTTAAAAAATGCTGCCGGTGTTAATGTTGCTTCAGGTGGACCATATACAGATGCCGGTGGTGCAGGTGCATATCCTCAGGCAGATGTAAATGTAACTTTACCAAACGACTGTTATACTTTTACTGTAAATGATTCCTACAATGATGGAATGAGTAGTTCTGCATATGGTTTTGGTGGATACCAAATTTGGGCAAACGGAGTTTTAATTCCAGGAATGAGTGGTGGTGCATTCACAAGTTCTGATACCAGAAGATTTGGAGTAAATACTAACTTGAGTACAGATGATTTTAATGCTTCATTAATCAAATTTTATCCAAACCCTACAAACGGTTTAGTTACTATTTCTTTACCTGAATCTGCAATTATTACTTTAACTGATTTGAGTGGAAAACAAGTTTTAACAAGTCAATTTGAGTCTGGTGAATCAACTTTAAACCTAGGTTCACTTTCAAAAGGATTATACCTTATAAATTTTGCAGGAGACAATTTTTCAAAAACCGATAAAATTATTGTAAAATAAATTAAAGTAAGGGTGTTAAGTTTATTGATTTAACACCCTTATTGCACAAAATCTATTTTTTTTATTAGATTTGTAAACTAGTAAAACTTCAAAAAAAAAGAAATGAAAAAAATTACATTATCAATTTTGTTTTCAATGGTATTCCTAAATGCATTTTCTCAATTCATTTTTAGAAAATCAGATGGAACACCCATTACAAACGGTACCGTTTTGACATATGGCCCCGGAAGTAACTACCTTAATTTTAGAGTACAAAACACTAGCAATCAAGACCTTGATATAAAAGTAAAATGTACTAACCTTGTCAATACTACCGGTACTCAGTTTGAATTATGCTATGGAGGCTCTTGTTATGACAGTGTGGCTTTAAATGGCGTTTATCCAGAATATGAAAACCCCTTAGCACCTGGTCAAAGTAATCCTGCTCAAGGAGACCATTTTGTAAATTTCAATTCAGGAAACGGACAAGTGATGGAACTACATTTTTCAGTGTATCCAATCGGATTTGAAAATAATGCTATTAATTTTGTATATCGTTTTGATCCTTTATTGGGCGTTAATTCGTTCGAAAACTTATCTTCTATTGGAATAAATATTGAAAACACTACCATAAAAAGTGATTTCAAATTCAATGCAACACAAAGCGGAAATCTTTCAATTTTCAATTTGAATGGTCAATTAGTTAAGGAGTACAAGTTTTCAGAAGGATCTCAGAATCTAAACTTATCTGAAATGAGTTCAGCTATTTATGTTGCAAATTTTTCAACACTTGAAGGAAAATCTACCTCAGTTAAATTAATAAAAAACTAATCAAATGAATAAATTTGGTTTAATAGGTATTTTCGTTGCATTTTTCTGTTGCTTTTCTTGCAATAGCGATTATACTATTTTAGATCCCATAGAATCTATTAGTTTAGTTGCAGATAAATCAGTTAAGACTGTTGGTGAAACAATTACATTCACAGTTAACACTAATAGCGGAACAAATATAACTGAAGAAGCAATAATTTTTGTTAATGGTACTGCGATTACCGGAAATACTTTTACAACCACAGAAATTGGAAATTATACAGTATCGGCAGATTATTTAGGTGTACAATCGTCAACTTTATCTATTCGGTTTCACGATGGTTCTGAAACTAATTTTGTAAAACGAGTTTTAATTGAAGATTATACCGGTACTTGGTGTGGAAATTGTACTAGAGTTCTCAATGCAATAGAATTAGTCAAAGCTCAAACAGAAAATACTGTTCTGGTTGGCATTCATCGTTCAAGTTCAAATCCGGCTGATGCTAATTATGATCCTTATAACTTTGACATGAGTCCTTTTGAAAGCACGTTGATTAATATGACTGGTTACCCAAAAGCATTGCTAAACAGATTGACACGATGGGCACCATTAGAACAAAATAATATTCCACAGGTTATTAATTTAACCCAAGGTGAAAATCCAAAATTGGGAGTTGCTATGAATGCTCAAGTTTCAGGAAGCACAATTAATTTAGATGTTAATGTTAAGTTTAGTAAGGATTTCTCAAATTTAAAATTAGTTGTATACATTCTAGAAAACGGATTAATTTATGATCAAGAAAATTATAATGTAAATCTTTATGGCGGAGTTAATCCAATTCCAAATTTTCAACATGACCATGTATTAAGAGCATGTATTACTAACCTTTTTGGTGATGAAATTAATGGAAATACAACTACTGGACAAATGTTTACCCGATCGTTTTCAATTCCAGTTCCGGCAAACATTGCTAATTCAAATAACATTGAATTCGTGGCTTTTGTAACCGATGAAAACAACAAAGCCATCAATTCTCGAAAAGCAAATCCGGGAGAAAATCAGGATTTTGAGGAGTTGTAATGATATGACTAGTCCTAAATAATCGATACAGATTATTAGACAAAAATAAATAAATTAAACACTTGCAAAAACTTTTTTGCAAGTGTTTTTAGTTTTATAGGTTTTCATTTACAATTTATTTTGTTGATGCATTTGATTAGGTGTTAGCATGTGATTAGAGTAATGAGGTCTTTTTTCATTGTAAATTTCAATAGTTTCTT
>NZ_JBIIVK010000038.1:0-37671 GCF_044339515.1 Flavobacterium sp. | reverse complement strand
CAATTAATTTTTTAGTGTAAGCACTTTTTGGATTGGCATACAGTTCATCCGCATCAGCTATTTCTTCAATCTTTCCTTTGTTCATTACCAAAACTTGATCGCTCATGTATTTCACCACAGCCAAATCATGGGAAATAAAGATATAGGTGAATCCGAAATTTTCTTTTAATTCATTCAATAAATTTAAAACCTGAGCTTGCACAGAAATATCCAATGCCGAAACTGATTCGTCACACACAATCAATTTTGGTTGCAAAGCAATGGTACGAGCAATTCCGATACGCTGCCGTTGACCGCCGGAAAATTCATGTGGATATCGGTTGAAAAAATCTTCACCCAACCCCACTCGCTCTAATATTTCAATCGCTTTTGCTTTTCGTTCGGCATCATTTTTATACAAACCGTGTACTTTCATCGGCTCCATAATGGCTTTTCCGATTGGAATTCTCGGGTTTAACGACGAATAGGGATCCTGAAAAATCATTTGAATTTCTTTTCTGAGTTTTCGGATTTCTTCTTTATTCAGTTTTGTAATATCATTTCCTTTATAAAAAATTTGGCCGGCAGTCGCTTTATCCAATTGCAAAATGGCGTTGCCTAACGTAGATTTTCCGCAGCCCGATTCGCCCACCAAACCTACTGTTTCGCCTTCATAGATTTCAAAACTTACATCATTAACAGCTTTAAAAGACAGTTTTTTTCCTAATAAACCAACAGTCGAAAGATATTCTTTTTCTACATTTTTTACTTCCAAAAGTGGAGCTTTGGAGTATATTTTTTCCTGATTTTCTTTTCGTTCTTCGGCAGAAAAAATTTCACTTTTTCTCGTTTCATTTAAAAAATCCTGAATGGTTGGAAGCCTTTTTAATCGAAATTCCAACGACGGTCGCGATGCAATTAATGCTTTGGTATAATTGTGCTGTGGATTTTCAAAAATGGATTTGGCATTTCCTTGTTCCACGATTTCACCTTTATACATCACCAAAACCCGATTAGCAATTTCTGAAACCAGTGATAAATCATGGGAAATAAACAAAATGCTCATTTTGGTTTCGTGTTGCAAATCCTTCAATAATTGAATAATTTCTTTTTGGACAGTTACATCTAAAGCGGTTGTTGGCTCATCGGCAATTAAAATTTTGGGCTTGCAAGCAATTGCCATGGCAATCATCACGCGTTGTTTTTGTCCACCAGAAATTTGATGCGGATATTTGTTGAAGAGTTCCTCCGGATTGGGTAATTTGACTTTTTCAAACAAAGAAATTACTTCCGCTTTAATTTCTTTTTTAGATAATGATGTGTGTCTTTCTAAAATTTCGGCAACTTGAAAACCACATTTTAAAGACGGATTCAATGAACTCATCGGTTCTTGAAAAATCATGGCTATTTCGTTTCCACGAACTTTTTGAAATTCCTTATCGGATAAATCGGAAAGGTCTTTTCCATCGAAGAAAATTGTTCCATTGGATATTTTCGAAATCTTCGGAGGAAGTAAACCCATCACTGCCAAGGAAGAAACGGACTTTCCAGAACCGGATTCACCAACGATTCCAACGATTTCATTTTCATATAAATGATATGTTAAACCATGCACAACGGGCACAAATTCTTTCTCTTTTTTAAAAGAAATCGTCAACTTTTCTACCGCTAATAGAACTTTCTTTTCCATGACTATAAAATTAACCGATTTTTTTTATTTACATCTGTATTTTATTTTTTTTCGTAACTACTTATGAAATGACTTTCGAGCAGCTAAACCATACTTAAACCATTGTTAAATAATTTATATTTTTTTTAGCAAATCGTTAGAAAAAATTAAATTTATATCTTTGAATCCTTAAAATTCCAAATCAACCGATGAAAAATTGCTACTTTTCTAAAATGGGTAAGGGTATAAATTTACTATTATTACTTTTTTCGCTTACGGCTATTGGTCAGACACCTGAACAAAAAAAGGCTTTGTTGGAGCAATATGATTTAACTAAAATCAGACAATTGCAGATTGAACTTTCCGAAAAAGCGAAAACAGACAAAGAAAAAGCTTACTTTTCCGCCAAAATAAACCAATGGGAAATTTTCAAAAGAAATCCAGATGGAAGTGTTGATGAACTAATGGGTTTGTTTTCTGACGGAAGTCCAAAATATTTTTCTATCAACAATGTCAATGCCGCAGTTTCAACAAGAGCTAATCAATTGCATAGTGGTGGTGGGTTAGGATTGAATCTAAACGGTCAAGGAATGGTTGGCGGTGTTTGGGATGGTGGTCCAACCCGGACTTCACATCAAGAATTTGGCGGACGAATGGTTGTTGGAGATGGCACTACGGAACTTAACGGAAACAGCTTTCATGCCACACACGTCACCGGAACCGTTGGAGCAGCAGGTGTAGATTTTGAAGCCAAAGGAATGGCGTTTCAAGCAACGGTAAAAACTTTTGACTGGACGCAAGATGAAGCAGAAGTATTAGGAGAGATTCAAGAAGGTTTATTACTTTCTAATCATTCCTACGGAACACGATTACTTAATGTTCCCAGTTGGTATGCCGGAGCTTATTCGCAAGATGCTCTGCAATGGGATTTAATTCATTATGTTTCACCCTATTATTTAATGGTTGCCGCTGCAGGGAATGATGGAAATGTTGTTAATAACGAACCAACAACAGAAGGTTTTGATAAACTAACCGGTCATAAAAACGGGAAGAATAACCTTGTTGTTGCGAATGCTCAAGACGCAGAAATTAATAGTAGTGGCAATTTGATTTCTGTCAACATAAACTCTGCCAGTAGCGAAGGACCAACAGACGATTTGCGAATTAAGCCGGATATTACCGGGAATGGTACAGGCGTATATTCTACAAATAGCAGTGGTGATGACAATTACACTACCTTATCAGGAACCTCAATGGCTAGTCCGAATGTGATGGGAACGTTGTTATTATTACAACAACATCACAATAATTTATATCAACGATTTATGAAATCTGCTACGCTAAAAGGCTTAGCTTGTCAAACCGCAGATGACGCCGGCAACCCGGGGCCTGATGCTGTTTTTGGCTGGGGATTACTCAATGCGAAAAACGCCGCGAATACCATTTCTAATAACGGTTTAAACACTTGGATTTCAGAAGAACGCCTAGCTCAAAATCAAGTTTATACTAAAACGATAAAGTCAAAAGCGGGGCAACCTCTTGTAGCTACTATTTGTTGGACTGATATTCCTGGTGTAGCTAATTCCGGGAATTTAAACGATCCGACCCCGGCAATCGTTCACGATTTAGACATTAGAATTACTCAAGGAGAAGCTGTTTTTTACCCATGGCGTTTGCAAGCAGATGCTACTCAAAATGCCGTGAGAAACGGAGATAATTTTGTAGACACCGTTGAAACCGTCCAAATTGATAATGCCAATGGAGGAGATTATACGATTACTGTTTCACACAAAGGAACTTTACAAACCAATTCACAAGATTATTCATTAATCGTTTCGGGGATTGACTCTGATTTTGGTTTTGCTTCATTGGGTTATGATCAAATCGTTTGTTCTGACGAAAATGCTTCTTTTCTATTTGCTTTTAACACAAATAACAATGGAAATGTAACATTGTCAACCACAAATCTGCCCAATGGTGCCGTGTCTAGTTTTAGCCAAAACACAATAAGTAGTGATGGTAATTTTGAATTGATATTATCAAATTTATCAAGTGTAGAACCCGGTGAATATTCAATAGGAGTAACAGCTTCCGATGCAAATGAAACAGAAACCAGGTACGTAAATTTGAAAATATTGAGTGCCGATTTTGAATTGATAAACACAATTTCACCTTCAAACGGTCAATCGGCTATCGCCGCTTCAGTAAATTTATCATGGGAAGAGGATGTAAATGCCGAGAGTTATACTATTGAAGTTTCAACTGACGTGACATTTAGCACAGTAGTTTGGTCTGAAAGTACCGAAAACACTACGATTAATGTTGCAGATTTAAACAGCCAAACAATATACTACTGGCGAGTGAAACCAAGCAACCGATGTGGACAGGCTAATGCATTTAAAGTGTCAAATTTTCAAACCGGCATTTTTGATTGTAATCTTGTGTTTGCAGCTACTGATTTTTCTGATTCAACAATTGGTAATGTTGCCAATTCTGAAGCATATATACCAATTATAGTGAATGGTGGAATCACAATTGCAGATATCAATGTAAGCCTGGATATATCGCACACATGGGTGCAAGATTTATCAATTTATTTGATTGGGCCTTCTGAAATAGGAAGTCCAACAATTACATTGTTTGATGAAGCATGTGGTGGACAGGACGATATTATCGCAACGCTTGACGATTCTGGTTCTGATCTCAATTGTGGTTCGAATCCAGCTATCTCCGGAATTATAAAACCAAATCAGCCGTTAAGCTTATTAAATGGATTGTCTGCTGATGGAGAATGGACTTTGTATGTAATCGACAACTATAACAATGATGGAGGTATAATTAATGCTGTTAATTTAACTTTTTGTAATACGGTATTTTTAGAAAATGAATTAAATTTTGTTAACACTGGTATTACTACTGAAATAAATAGTACTAAAACAATTTTGTCTGACGAAATGAATGCTTCCACTCCACTTCAAGAAGCAAACAATCAATTCTATACCTTACTTGAACTTCCATCTTTAGGAGTTTTAAGAAAAGAAACTTTTCCATTGTCAATCGGTGATAATTTTACACAAGAAGATATAAACCTAAATAGAATTACTTACTCAAATACATTAACAGAGGAAGCGACTGATAGTTTCATAGTTAATATTGAAAATGCTTCATCGAATTGGTTGCCTAATATTGTTATTCCTATTTCAATCGAAAACAATCTTAGTATAAACGAAAATAGTTTCGTTCAGCTTGTTATTCATCCGAATCCTACCCAAGGAAAACTAATCATCTCTTGGGCTGAAAATTTAGACACAAATGTTGACTTGTTCGATTTACAAGGACGATTAATCCTATCAAAACAAATTAATTCTTCTACAATAGAAATGAATCTAAATTCTTTTTCAGAGGGGATTTATATGGTATCTATTCGTAATGAAAAAATAAAAACCACAAAGAAGATTGTGTTGAAAAGATAAAAAAAGGCTCCTTATAAGGAGCCTTTTTTATATGTGAATTATTTCATCATTAATTAATAAATCTTCTCTTCTGAAACGCAATAGAATTTGTGCTACAGCGATTACATCTTTTTCGCAATAGGTGATAATTCTGTCGATGTCTTTTTCAACATAGTAAACATAGGCTACTTCGCTTCCGTCAATGTCGTCTTTGGGTGAAGGAATCTGAAGTACCTTGGTTAATAGACGCATAGACGAAAAATGTTTATAATCACCAAATTTCCATAATTCCATAGTGTCAATATGTGGAACTTCCCAAGGCTTTTTTCCGAATAAATTCAGTTTTGGCGGAATCTCTACTTGATTGATAATCATTCGTCTGGCAATGAATGGAAAATCAAATTCTTTGGCATTGTGACCACACAAAACATGTTGTGGTTGATTAAAATGATTAGTAAGTAAGTTACTGAAATCACTCAGTATCTTCTTTTCTTCTCCAAAAAAAGAGGTTACTCTGAAGTTTCGGATATCACCTTTGGTTGTGAAATAACCCACAGATATACAGATAATTTTACCAAATTCTGCCCAAATTCCGGCACGATCATAAAATTCTTCTGGAGTAAATTCGTCTTTGCGTTGGTATTGTGTTTTGGTTTCAAACAGATATTGTTTTTCTTCGTCTAAAAGTTTGAAGTTTTCCTCTTCCGGAACGGTTTCAATATCTAAAAATAAGATGTTGTCGAGTTTAATTTTATCTATCATGGCTTTATAATTAAGCCATAAATATATAAAAAAGTGTGAAAAAGTTATAAATTTCTATAAAAAATTATTTTTAACAAAAAAACCATCCTGATTTTCAAGATGGTTCAATTGAATTATAATTTAGAATGTAGATTATTGACTAACCGGAGTGGTATCAATTACTTTTCCTTTGATTGTAAGTACTTTTGGTACTTCGTTTTCATTTAGAGAAACAGTAACAGTTTTAGAAAAAGCACCTGCTGAAGCTGCATTATAAGTAGCCGTTACAGTTGCAGTCTCACCTGGCTTTACCGGTGTTTTAGTATAATTAGTTGCAGTACAACCACAAGAAGCTTTTACGTTTGTAATGATAACCGTTTGTTTGGTTGTATTGGTAAACGAAAAATCGTGAGAAACCGGAGTTCCTTTTTTGATGTCTCCAAAATCATACGATATTTCTTTCCAAGTCACAGGAGAAGTTGGCTTTTGAGCCGCAGGTGTTGTAGTAATGGCCGGCTTAGTAGCGGCAGGTTTTTTTTCTTGTGCGGTTGCACCAACCGAAAACAATACTGTAGCAGCAATTGCTAATAAAGATACTTTTAATGATTTCATACGTTATTATTTTTAATTAGTTAAATTATTCATTTTGAACATAGCAAATATATTCACAAGAAATCAGATATTTGTTAAGCACAATATAAGTTTTGTTAATGAGATGTTAATCGCCTTTATTTAAACAAAATTTAAACCTTTCTATGAGTAGATTTGTCAAAACATAATTAAAGTAAACCTTTGAAATTTAACAGATTAAATAGCATCATCTTGGCCGGATTTCTGTGTATTGCCGGCGTTTTGGTCATGCAGTTGCTAATGTTGAATCAAGCCTATCAATTTGAGAAAAAAGATTTCGAAGAAAAAATTCATTTTGCTCTTCAAGATGTAGTGAAACGGATTTATCGCGACAATAAAACGCAATTGAGTATTACCAATCAGGTTAAAAAAATTACAGACGACTATTATATTGTGGACTTAAATGATGTTTTTGAGCATGAAGTGTTGGAATATTATCTCAAAACTGAATTTCAAAAAGTAAAACTTGACCTTGATTATGAATATGCCATATATGATTGTGCCACCGACGAAATGATTTATGGCAGCTATATTTCAAGCGATGCCGGAAAACCCGAAAAGTGTGAAAACTGTTTTAAAAAGAACGAAGGATTAATTTATTATTTCGGAATTCGTTTTCCGGATTTACAACATAAATTCATCACTTCACTAGGACAATATTGGATATACACAGGAATTTTATTTTTGGTTTTAATCATCTATGTTTACTCTGTAATTCTATTATTAAAACAAAAAAAATATACCGAATTGCAAACGGATTTCATCAACAATATGACGCATGAATTCAAAACGCCGCTTTCGTCTATTTTGATTGCTTCACAATATGCTACCTCGCAGGAAGAAATTAAAAACAATCCAAAGTTGGCCAAATACATGCAAATCATCACCAACCAAAGTCATAAATTAAATCACCACATCGAACGGATTTTAAATGTCGCAAAAGGCGATGCAAAATGGATTGAATTAGAAAAAAACACCATCAATCTTAGAGAAATTCTTGAATTAGTGAAAGAAAATACATTACTTAAATCAACTAAAAATACTAAGATTGATATAACTGTTTCGGATAAGATAAACATTTCAGCAGACGAATTTCATTTCAATAACATACTGTTTAACTTGATTGATAATGCCGTAAAATATTGTTCAGAAAATCCGGAAATATCCATAAAATCATCAGAAACAGAAAAAGGAATAATACTAAGTTTTTCGGATAACGGAAGTGGTATTTCACCTCAACACATTAATTATGTTTTTGATAAGTTTTACCGCGTGCCCAGAGAAAACAAAAAAGACATTGAAGGTTTTGGCATTGGTTTATTTTATGTGAAAAAAATCATCGATTTGCACCAATGGAAAATTTCAATTAAAAATAATTCAACCAAAGGAATTACGGTTTCTATATTCATTCCAAAAAAAGATGTTTTATGAGTAAAAAGAAAATTCTTTATGTAGAAGATGACGAAACATTAGGTTTTTTAACCGCCGACAGTTTAGAAAGTCAATACGATGTAGCCCATTTTACCAATGGTCAATCTGGTTTTGAAGCGTTTTGCAACGATGATTTTGACTTGTGCATTTTGGATGTAATGTTACCCGATATGGATGGTTTTGAAATTGCCACGCAAATCAGAAAACGAAATCAAGAGATTCCTATCATTTTTCTTTCTGCAAAAACGATGAAAGAAGACCGAATTAAAGGGTTGAAATTGGGTGCCGATGATTATTTGGTAAAACCCTACAGCATGGAAGAATTGACATTGAAGATAGAAGTCTTTTTGAACCGAAGTCAAAAAACCTCCTCTAAAAATAATGCTACCTATTTAATCGGTTCCTTCGAATTTAACCCAAACAATTACTGTGTTTCCAAAGGGAAAGAAATTACCAACTTAACCGAAAGAGAAGCGGCTCTATTGAAATTATTTTTAGACAACAAAAACACTGTTTTGAAACGTGAAAAAATCCTGATGGAACTTTGGGGAACAGATGATTATTTTATGGGAAGAAGTTTGGACGTGTTTATTTCTCGCTTGCGAAAAATATTTAAAGACGAACCCAACATCCGGATTGAAAATATTCCGAGAGTTGGGTTTAAATTGGTTTTAGAGTAAATTTCACAGAATAATTTTTGCTGCGAATTAGCACGAATTTTTTTTTTAGACTTATTTTAAAAAACTATACATAAACAATTCAATTGCTTTTAGTTCTTCATCACTCATTTTTTTTGTGATAGCAAAATTGGTTTTCATTACTTCGTATTGTGTTGGGTCGACAATTGGGTCGGCTTTTTCTTTAAGAAAATCGACGATATTGGCATTGTTGTCTTTATAAATTTTAGCGATTTCAACAATACTTGGTCCGATGATTTTTTGTTCAGGTTTATGACAAGAGTAGCACATTCCGGCACCATTGAACAACTTTTCACCTAATTCAATTGGCGTCTCCTCCTTTGTTTCTGTTTTATTAAAAGATTCCGATTCTTTTTTTCCACAGGAAACTATCGTTGAAAATAAGAACAGAAAAAATAATTTCTTCATTGTAAAATTATATTGTTTAAGAAATGATTTTCACGACATCTTTTGCAAAATAACTCGCCATCATATCGGCACCGGCTCGTTTGATCGCGGTTACTTGTTCCATCATCACGGCATCATGGTCTAACCAACCTCTTTCGGCAGCTGCCTTAATCATTGCATATTCACCGGAAACTTGATAAACAGCCACCGGAACGTCAAATGTGTTTTTAATTTCCCGAACAATATCCAAATAAGCAATACCGGGTTTTACCATGACGATATCTGCACCTTCATCAATATCCATTCTCGTTTCACGAATCGCTTCAATACGATTGTGATAATCCATTTGATAGGTTTTTTTGTCTTTTGGAATGTTCAGAGCATCTACCGGAGCACTATCTAACGCATCACGAAACGGGCCATAATGTGCAGAAGCGTATTTTGCACTGTAAGCTAAAATCCCCGTGTTTACGTATCCTTCGTCTTCTAATGCTTCACGAATCTCCAGAATTCTTCCGTCCATCATGTCGCTTGGAGCTACAAAATCGGCACCGGCTTCGGCATGCGAACAACTCATTTCAGCTAAAATGGAGGAAGTAATATCATTTACAATCATTCCGTTTTCAATCACTCCATCGTGACCAAAAGAGGAGTACGGATCTAACGCGACATCAGTCATCACAATCATGTCCGGGACAGCATTTTTAATCACTTTCACTGCTCGTTGCATTAATCCGTTTGGGTTTAAGGCTTCTGTTCCTTTGTTGTCTTTTAAATTGTCCGGAACTTTTACAAAAACTAAAACCGTTTTCAAGTTCAATTTGGCTAATTCTTTTACTTCTTTTTCCAATAAATCAAGACTCAATCGAAAATAATTGGGCATAGACGGAATTTCTTCTTTCACATTTTTACCTTCCACCACAAAAAGTGGGACAATAAAATCGCTGGGAGAGAGTATGGTTTCTCGCACTAAGGAGCGAATAGTTTCGTTGGTTCTGAGTCTTCGGTTTCGTCTGAGTGGGAACATAATATTGGTGTGTTTTTTATTATAGATTGTAAGTTCATTTACAACCCAACTTTTTCTGCTGTTTTATCGTAATATTCTTTTGCTTTTTTGGGTGGATCAAAACGATAGCCTGCGGTTATTTTTACAGTTGAAATTTCGTCGTTTAATCGAATTTGAGCGGTTGTATCTTGAATAAAATCAATATAATTCAGGTTGACAAAGGTAAAAAACGTATCGGAATTATAGCCAATTTTTAAACTTAAACTCCATTCATAAATAGCAGATACATCTCCATCCACACTCGTAAATCCTGCTCCGGTTGACATTCCACCTGAAAGCAAGAAATGATTATTAATAACAAAGTTATAAAAATAAGACGGAGCCAAGGAAGCCAGAAAAATGTTGCTTTTAGTATCTTCGCCGCCATCATTTAAATCGAAATTGGTATAATACATTGAAAGATTTGGAATAAAACTACCGGCACTTTTGGATTGCCATTCTTTTTGATTGGCAATGGTTTTGAATGAAAATTTATCATTAAAAATATAGGATGTAGTTCCACCAATCTTTGTAGTTCGCATTCGCGGAAAAGAAATTTCTAATTCGTCATTGCTCACATAGAACCCTTTTTGATTGATAAAAGTGAGCGATTGCATCCATTTTTTATGATACAATCGGGTGCTTAAGGTGAATAATTTTGAATCACTGTTATCTTTATTCTTTGCAAAAAAAGAAGGAGAAAATCCGTAGGAAACATCGATAAATTTATAACTCAAATTCATACCGATTTGCTCCCGTCGATTAGGTTCAAATTCTAAATAATTGGCTGTGCCGTCTAAATTAAAGTTGAATTCAAAACTATTGGAAGTGTCAAAATAGTATAAACTGGTTATTACTTTTTCATCATAATTTGTAAAATGACTGCTTTGATCAGCATCCTGCTGAGCAAACGAGCAGCTAATTCCTCCCAAAAACAGTAGTATTACAATTTTTACACCCATTCTTTTGGCTTTTGTAGCACCGAAATTAATTTTTCTTCCTCGCTTCCTTCTTCAGGATGATGATCATATACCCATTGCACATGCGGAGGCAAACTCATCAAAATGCTTTCGATTCTGCCATTGGTTTTTAGTCCGAAAAGCGTTCCTTTATCGTGAACCAGATTAAATTCTACATAACGACCACGTCGGATTTCCTGCCATTTTCGTTGTGCTTCCGAATACGGTAAATGTACTCTTTTTTCAACGATTGGAACATAGGCTTCCAGAAAACTATTCCCCACTTCAGTCACAAAATCATACCAGTTTTCCATCGTCTCAGTATCCGTCGCTTTGCAATAATCAAAAAATAATCCGCCAATTCCTCTGGCTTCGTTTCTGTGAGCATTCCAAAAATAAGTATCACATTGTTTTTTATATTTCTGATAAAAATCCGGATTATGTTTGTCACAAGCGTTCTTGCATGTTTGATGAAAATGAATGGCATCTTCTTCAAACAGATAATAAGGCGTTAAATCCTGACCTCCGCCAAACCATGAATTGATAACTGCTTCTTTGTCATCATACATTTCAAAATACCGCCAATTGGCATGAACGGTGGGAACCATTGGGTTTTTGGGATGAATCACTAAACTTAATCCACAGGCAAAAAAATCGGCTTCGCCTACGTTGAATAATTGTTGCATCGAATCAGGTAACTTTCCGTGAACAGCTGAAATGTTGACACCGCCTTTTTCAAAAACTCTTCCATTTTCAATCACGCGGGTTCTGCCACCACCGCCTTCGGGACGTTCCCAAATGTCTTCTCTAAATTTTACTTCGCTATCTACTTTTTCTAATTTAGAAGTTATTTGATTTTGAAGATTTTGTATGTATTGATAAAATTTATCTTTCATTGAAATGGAATGAGCTAATAAAGCAAAATGTTTTTGTATTACAAAAATAGTGGAATTTTGGCTTGTGAGGTGGTTAATTTTTTAAATTTAAATTCTTTCAAAATCTTAAAATTCTCTATATTCACAACGCTAATGCACGAATATCTTCGTATGGTTTAACAAAACATCCGCAAAACCACTACATGATCAATTAATCCTCTGCCGCCGGAACAATAATCTTTTGCTTGATTACTTTATTTCTCCAAAAATCAATTCCTTTTTAATTGTGGTGCTATTCTGTGTTTTGTGTTTTGTTCAAAAGAATAACCTAAATTTAAAAGTAGTGCTTCGCTCCACGCTCTACCAATAAAAGAAATTCCTACCGGCAAACCATCGACATATCCCATTGGAACGGTTAAGTTAGGATATCCGGCATGAGCTGCCGGACCGGAAGTGCCAAAAACAAATTGATCCCCTTTTTCCCAATCTGTCAGCCAAGCAGGTGTTCCGGTTGGAGCAACAATTGCATCCAATTGATTGTCATTCATCACCTTATCAATTCCGTTCGCTTGCGAATTTGCAAACATGCCTGCTAAAGCCGTTTTATATTCTTCACTGTTTAAATCCGTTTTCTGTTGAGCTAATTCCAATAATAATTGATTAAAGTGCTTTAACCCTTCCGCATCTTTTTTATTAAACGCAATTAGTTCTTCTAAGGTTTTGATTGATGCATTAGGTCCGAGCGATTTGAAATAATCATTTAATCCCTGTTTAAACTCATACAAAAGAACTGTAAACGACTGACCGTTGGTGATTTCCGGACTAATTTCTGGGACCTCAACAATGGTAGCTCCTTGAGCTTCAATGGCAGAAACTGCTTTTTGAAACAAAGCATCTACTGCTGTGGATTTCCCTTTCACTCCGGTAAAAACGCCAATTCGTTTGCCTTTTAAACTTTCTTTATCTAATGAACCTGCATAATCCGTTTGACGATACTTTTCACTAGCCGCAGTTTTAGAATCGTCCGGATCAACTCCGGTTAGCCAACCTAAAATAATCGCCGCATCTTTTACAGAACGTGCCATTGGTCCTGCGGTATCTTGTGTAAATGAAATCGGGATAATCCCTGCTCTACTGATTAATCCAACCGTAGGTTTTAATCCCACAATGCCATTGGCATGAGACGGACAAACGATCGACCCATTGGTTTCGGTTCCAATGGCAAACACCGCTAAATTGGCCGCTACTGCCACTGCCGAACCGGAACTCGAGCCACACGGATTTCTTTCGCCATCATAGGCATTTTTTGTTTGACCTCCCAACCCGCTCCAACCACTTGAGGAAGGATGAGATCTAAAATTTGCCCATTCACTTAAATTTGTTTTACCGATTATAACTGCTCCGGCAGCACTCAATTTTTTTACGATAAAACTATCCTCTAAAGGAAAAGAATTAGCCAATGCCTTTGAACCGGCAGTGGTTGGCATTTTATCATTGGTGTTTATATTATCTTTTAATAAAACCGGAACGCCATGCAAGGGTCCTCGCCACTTTCCTTGTTTTAATTCTAAATCTAATGCTTTTGCAATGGATATGGCATCAGGATTAATAGTAAGAATCGCATTGAGTTGCGAACCATTTTTGTCAATCGACTCAATTCTATCCAAATAAGCTTTTGTAATCTCCTCTATGGAATATTGCTTTTTTTGATAGCCTTCTTGTAAAGCAGAAATATCTATTGCATCGGTAATAGTTACATTTTCTTTAGTCTGGGCTTTTAATTGAAAAGACAAAAAACAAGCTAAAAGAACCAAGTATTTAACGGTGCAAAAAGAATTTAAATTAATTATCATGTTTGCTATTTTTTATAAAAATAATAATAAAAAAGCTTTAAAACTCAAACCTCAACTGCACCACCACCGTTTTCTTTACTTCCGTATTTAAATTATTCAATGAAATGCCCAACAAACGAACCGATTCCTTCAGCTTTTCTTGATACAATAATTCCTTGGCGGTCTCTAATAACAAGGCTTTATCCGAAATGTAATAAGGCAACGTTTTGCTTCTAGTTTGTTGTGAAAAATCGGAGTACTTTATTTTTAAGGTGATGGTTTTTCCGGCGATTTTGTGTTTTTGTAAACGTCGTTCGAGTTCTTTGGCGATGCTTTCCAAACGTTCTTCAATAAATACTTCAGAAGATAAATTTTCATTAAATGTTCGCTCTGCTCCCACCGATTTTGAAATGCGGTTCGGTTTAACAGGACTGTTGTGAATGCCCCGAACAATGTAATAATAATGTGTTCCGCTTTTGCCGAAATGCTGTTCTAAAAATGCTAAACTTCTGTTTTTCAAATCTTTCCCGGTGTAAATGCCCAATTGATACATCCGTTCAGCGGTGACTTTTCCAATTCCGTAAAATTTTCGAATATCTAAGGCTTCCAAAAAAGGTTCAACCTCATCGGGATTGACCGTTTTTTGTCCATTTGGTTTATTATAATCCGAAGCTACTTTTGCAACAAATTTATTGATGGAGATTCCTGCCGAAGCCGTGAGACCGGTTTCTTCAAAAATACGTTTTCGGATTTCTTGTGCAAGTAAGGAAGCACTCGGATTTCCTTTTTTATTTTGCGTTACATCCAAATAGGCTTCGTCTAACGAAAGTGGTTCAACCAAGTCGGTATATTCATAAAAAATCTTTCGGATTATCTTTGAAATTTCTGTGTAACGTTCAAATCGTGGTCGCACAAAAACCAATTCAGGACATAATTTTTTGGCTTGAACGCCACTCATCGCACTTCGAACACCAAATTTTCGGGCTTCATAACTGGCGGCAGAAATCACTCCGCGGATCTCACTCCCGCCAACAGCCAAAGGCTTTCCTACTAACTCAGGAAAATCTTTTTGCTCCACAGAAGCATAAAAAGCATCCATGTCAATGTGAATGATCTTGCGAAGTTTGATCTCCTCCTCCATGGGTTAAAGCATTAGTTCCGGTTGGAAAAAAGAAAGAAAATGGCTTGTGTTTAAAATGTTGCCAAATAGAATTTACAATACTTCTTACCTCAGAAAAAGGGATATCTCTTGAACGAAACGCCAACCCTAATGACAAACTGAAACTGACAGCAAAGTTAACCATTCCGATAATTCCAATACCTAAAATTCCCCAAAAAAGCATCCAAAAATCCAAGGAATAATCTGAACCGTAAAGGGCAAGAGCAAGGTTTCCGCTGGCAAAAGTAATGTGACGAATATCTAAATTCAATCCGAAAAAAATACCAACAGAAGCCGTGGAGCCCATAAAAACGCCAAACCAAAAGTTAGAAATTATTCCGGCCCATTTTTTTTCATACCAGTGAGCAAATTCTTCGGCTTTTTCTTTGCCAAAACTGCGTTTTAAAAAAGGATGTTCTTTAATACGTTGGTAAATTTCGTAATGTTTATCGCGATTGGCAACACTCCCCGAGATGATTCCAGACAAAAACAAAAAGAATCCGGCAATAGCTGCATGAAAAATTGCCATCGAATGAATGGGACTCAAATCCGTAACCAACGTATTCCATTTGGTTGCTGCAATGTTATAATCAAAGGCTAAATCAATTAACCAAATTCCTGCTAATGAAACCGGAAATGCCATAATAACATTTCCCACAAAAGCAATGAATTGCGAACGAAAAACACGTGCAAAAAAGACAGCAAATCCTTGGTGTTTTTCAGTCGAATCGCCGTTCTTAATACCATCTTCCAAGGCTCGAATTAAGGCAGCAGCAGTCATCGCCGGCTGTTTGGTTGCTAGTGTGAATCCCAAAACATAAATGGCAATAAATCCAAACGAGTAATTCATACTATACAAAAACGCATGACCAAAATCACTGGCTTCCAATTTGGAAAGCAATACTTTAATAATACATAAAATACCCACAATCAATCCTCCACCCAAGGCGGTATTGAACATTTTGAAATACTCCCCTTTGGATTGTGTGATGTACTTTTCTCCTGTTTTTGCGGTATGTTGAGTTACTTCATACGACAACAACTGTGTACTTTCTTTAATAAAAGTGCGAAGATTGTTTCGGGTACAATTGTATTTGATGAGTTTATAAGCTAATCGAATAGTGTTTCTTTTTTTATCGATTTCCTGATTTACGGTGAGCAACGGCAGTAGCACTTTTAAACGCACCAACTGTTGGCGAATCCTAAGCAAACTTTGGTTGACATGTATGGTTATGCCATATTTCGAAGAGTTGTGAAAAGCTTTTTCTACATATTCTTCGCATTGCTTATGCAAAATTAACAATTGTTTATACGATAAATTATCAGAGGTAACCAAACGATTGTTGCCATCGGCACTCAACTCGTTTTGCAGGGTTTGTAGCTCTTTTTCAAAAGCCGCAAACGGACTTTCGTGATGAAAATATTCCGGCACCATTTTGAGCACATCAGACTCTAAGGCACGACCACTCATGCGTTGGGAGATAAGCGTCATAGACATTAAAAGTTCAGACAAAACTGAATTTTCATCCTCTGATTCATAAATTGACGAAAATTCCAGTAGATCATAAAGTGTTTCAATTTGTCCCTGAGGTATTTTTTGCAGCCAAAGCGGATCGGTATCACTGTAAAAAACTTGATTAAGTACGTATTCTAGGGAGTCTGAATGATGTTGATAAGGTAAAATTTTAGCAAATAACCTTTTCTTTACTTCATATAAAAAATCGGCATCTTGCAAAACCGCAGCATCTGTTACTATTCTGTTGATTTTTTTTCCGGAAAATAATCCTTTGATGTAAATTGAAAACTCATTTTTGATATGTTCATTATCCACTAAAAACCCAATTAAATCGGAAATATCAACCGGCTGAAGATTCTTTAATTTCTTTGGTCGAAGAGCGGAAACTATAGTGACCAACACTTCATAGGGATCAGCAGCTTCTCTCCATCGCTTATTTTCGTCAAAATAGTAGCTAACCATTTCAACGATGGATTTCTTTCCTTTTTTTGCAAACAATCGTGGCATTTTAAAATTTGTTTTACAATACGAATGTATTGAATTATCTTTACCTCACAATATAGTGAAAAAATAATTCTATGATAGAAATTGAACGAAAATTTTTAGTTCTTTCCAATGTTTTCAAATCAGAAGCTTTTCAGCAAAATAGAATTGTACAAGGTTATTTGAGTTCTAATCCGGAACGAACGGTTCGTGTTCGAGTCAAAGGTGATAAAGGCTTTTTAACTGTTAAAGGAAAAGGAAACGAATCCGGCTTGAGCCGATTGGAATGGGAAAAAGAAATTACTGTTGATGAAGCCGAACAACTTTTATCTATTTGCGAAAAAGGGGTGATTGATAAAATTCGATACGAAATAAAAATGGGGATTCATGTGTATGAAGTAGATGTTTTTTCCGGTGAAAACGAAGGGTTAATTATTGCCGAAATTGAATTAACTTCGGAATCTGAAAGCTTTGAAAAACCGGATTGGTTGGGACAAGAAGTCACCAATGACGAAAAATATTACAATGCTTATTTGAGCAAAAATCCCTATAAAAACTGGGAAGAGTAAATAAATTTATACTCTTATTTTGCTCCGTTTTTATGGTTTCTTGCCATTCAGTAAAAGACTAAACAACTATAACAAAGTAAAAACACAACTGTTGTGGCCCGCAAAGAGCAGCTCGTTGAAATAAATAATTAATCACCCTCTAAACTGTCTTTCACCTCTTCCACAATTTCAATGGTAACTTTCATAGAACCGTGACCATGGTGTCTGGCAATATCCCGAAAAGCTCTTTTGCTTAAATCAATTTCCCTTCCTTTTGAAAATGGCCCTCGGTCGTTGATGATAACCATAACTGATTTGTCATTGGCCTCATTAGTCACACGAACTTTGGTGCCAAAAGGCAGTTTTTTATGAGCCGCTGTATACTTTTGATTGTCAAAAATTTGACCGCTTGCAGTTTTTCTTCCCGTGAATTTATCGTGATAGTAAGAAGCGTGTGCTCCTTTTTTATATAATTTAAAACGATAATTTGCTTCTACTCTTACACTGTCTATTGAAAGGCTGTCCTTTTTTATTGTATCGTTTAGTATTAAACGTTGCAGCATTGGTTTTTCAAAACGATTTGTTTTAAATGAAAAACTACTAAAAAACAGTAGGGCAAATAGGCCAAACACGAGAAGTTCGGTTTTGTGTTTCATAATCCAACTTTTAAGTGTTTGTTTCATTTAACAAATAGTATTCCAAAAATAAAAAAACCACGTCAATTCGTGGTTTAAATTCTTAAACTAACCATGTTTTCCATGGAAGTCGACTTAATATAAGGACTAACCCAATAGCGTAAAAGAAAAATATTTTTCTGAATTTAAGTTCTTGTGCCACTTTTTTGTGTTTAGACCATCCAATTGTAATTAGAGCAATAGCAATAATATTAATGAGTGGATGCTCTAACATGGTTAAACGCAATTCGGAATTTTTCATGGCTCCTTCAATTTCAAATGCTTTGAAACCTTTTTGAGAAACAAAATAAACGGCTAAACCCAAAAGCAATTGCACATGCGTAAATATTAGTGCAAAAAGTGAAATTCGTAAGTCTTTTGATTCAAAGGATTTTTTGGACGTATAGCCTATTAAGGCATTAACGACAGCGATTAAAAGTACAATGAGAGCTAAATAAGCCCACCAAGAATGAAGTTTTTGTAAAAGTTCGTACATAGCTTTTATTTTTTGAATAACAAATATAATCAAAAAAAGAAAAACCTCCGATTAAATTAACCGAAGGCTTTTCATCAAAACAAATAAAAAAATTTCTGTTAGTTGAAGGTATATCTAACCCCAATCTGCATTTGCCATCTTGAAGAGTTTAACCCTTGATCATCAATCTGATTTAATGATTGTTCAACTGCTGGATTATAACGGAATGTTGGTGTTGTACCATCGGCTAAAAAGCCAACCTGATTGAGCAATTGCACTTGGTCAAAAGTGGCAAAATAACGTTTCCCCCAGTCTTTATTTAAAAGGTTTGTAAAGTTAAAAATGTCAGCGGTTAACTCAAATGTATGCTTCTTGTTTTTGATATTTAAAATAAACTCTTGAGCAAATTTTAAATCAATCACATGACTCCATTTTAATCGGTCTCCATTTCGCTCCGCATAGTTTCCTCTTCTACTTTTAAGGTAATCGTTTCCTTCAATAAATGCATTCAAAGCGTCCCATTGTTGTTGTGGATCTAATCCGGTAGATGGGTCCGCTACTAAAACAATGTCCGATTGATTGGCAGGCACATAAATCAGAGCTGAGTTTGAAAAGGTATCGCTTAAAAGTCTTCCGTTATCATTATAAACATAACTAATTGGTGTTCCTTCTGCTCCTTCGTAAAACAAACCAATTCTGGTTTTTAAGTACTTGTTCCATTTGTAAGTTAGGAATGAATTAGCCAAAACTCGATGCCCTTGATCAAAATCGGAACGAGTCACTCCACCAATCGCATTTGATCCATTTACAGTTTCAATATTATTCCATTGAGAACTGTTTTGGGATGAAGTAGCATCAAACAATGTGGTTGATTCTCCATACGAATACGTGGCTTGAATACTTGCGTCAATTTTATCTGATGTAAAATTTCTCGTTAATGTAAATGCCGCATTCCACGACTTACCTTCGTTGGTGTTAGAAGCTAGATAAATCCCTTGATAAGTATTGTCAATTCTATTGTTAGCATTATAACGAGGCCGATTGTCTCCACCTGTTAAGTTTGTTGCCGGTTCTCTCAAATTAATGTTTTCATACGTAATTGCACTAATATTATCGTTATAAGTAAAATCAGTTGTCAAACGTATTCCAAATGGTAATTTTTGGTCAATAGCCAGATTAGCTTTAAAGACTTGTGGCAATTTAAAATCCTTCGCAAACAAATCTACAACTCCGGAAAATTGACCGGGAGCACCAGGATTTCCTTGAGCAGGAGCAATATTAGACGGTAATCCTGCAATTTGAGATGAAACGCTGGTGTTGGGATTAAAGTTTGGCATATTCGGATTAGTAGCTCCATTGATGTCAACATTCCCTTGTGTTACCCCATTATTGTTGTAAGCTCCGCCAGGCCAAACTAATGGAAGTCTCGAAGTAAAAATTCCTAAACCACCTCTGATTTGGGTCTGTTTTTTCCCATTTACATCATAATTAAAACCTAAACGAGGCGAAATATGTGCTCTAGAATCAATTCGATTGCCAACTTTTGCTCCTTTTAAATCTTTACCGGCAGCCTCCAAAAGAGGAATTGTTCTATTGTTGAAGTCTTCATTCACGATATACTCATCCCAAACCGGTACATCTACCCTGAGTCCAAAAGAGAATCTAAAATTGTCTGAAATTCGCATCTCATTTTGAATATACCCACCAAACTGCATCACATCAAATTCTGCTGCTCCTTCCGAATCATCTCCATCTCCTCCTACTAATGAATATCCTATTCTAAATCTGTTTGGTTTATTATTATCTAAGAAATCTTGTAATGTACTATAACGATAATAGCCGTAATTTCTCCCGAAGAAAACGTTCTTTGAAGAACTAAACTCATTGTGAGTTCCAATAGTTATAGTATTAATTCCGGCTTGAATTTCAACATTATCTGTCAATGTAAAAATATTTTGTTCTAATAAATTAGCCGTGGAAAAAGGCTCTGAACCTACAAAAATGGTTCCTAAACCATCTCTGATTTCTAAATAAGGGAAAGGATCTCCTAATGCATTACGGTCGTCTTTGACACTCGTGTAACCTAAAACTAAGTTATTTGAAACTTTGTCACTGAATCGTGAACTAAGTTCAATCGATGATGAGTTTGTGGTGGACGTAAATTCTTGTGCCCCATTATAGAAATTGATTGAAGTGTTTGAAGATCTAAAAGGTGAAATATTTACAGCTTTTACTAAACTATGACGAACAGCCAATTTATGATTGTCGTTAATATTCCAGTCAACTTTTGCAATAAATTTATCACTGACTAAGGAACTGTTTGTACTAGCATATTCACCTGGATTGTAGCCATATTCTGAAATTAAATAATCGCTCAACTCACCAATTCTTGTTGCTGCTAAACCGGGTACAATATCCGGACTACTACCTTGCAAAGCGATATTTCCAATATAACTGTTTATCTCAAAAGGCTGTGGCGTTTCATTATCTTGGCGTTCATAATTAATAAAATAGAACAATTTGTCTTTTTTAATTGCTCCTGCGGCTCTTACTCCAATAGTGGTAGCATCGAATTCAGCTAGTTTACTTCTGTTGGTTGAACTAATTGCATTCGGCGTCATCCCGGCCAAATTTTGATTTCTGTTTAAATAATAAGCAGAACCTTCAAAGCTATTTGTCCCTGATCGGGTGATAGCACTTATTGAACCTCCGGCAAATCCCGAAATTTTCACATCAAAAGGAGCAACTTGCACTTGAAATTGCTCAATGGCATCTACAGATATAGGACTAACTCCCGTTTGCCCTCCATTAGTTCCGTTGGCAGCTAAACCGAAAACATCGTTGTTTACAGCTCCGTCGATGTAAATAGCATTGAAACGATTGTTTTGCCCACTTATCGAAATGACATCGTCTCCACGCAACTGAGCTTGTGGAGTTAAACGAGCAAAGTCAGTTATATTTCTTGACAATGTGGGTAAATTTTGAATTCTCTTGGAATCGATAATGGTTTGAGCACCTGTTTTTTTAGAATTAAAATCAGAGTCTTTTGTACCCGTTAGCACTACTTCCTCCAAAGCACTGACTTCGCTTTCCAAATCAACATTGATCAACTGAGAATCTCCTAATTGCAGATAAATATTTTGTCCTTTAAATGGCTTATATCCTATATAGGTTACATCCATTATATAAGGACCTCCTACTCTCATATTAGAGATTCTATAGGCTCCTTTTTCATCGGTAGTAGCAGTGTAACGTGTTCCGGAAGGTTCGTGTGTTACAATTATAGTTGCTCCTGGTAATAATTCTTCACCCTTTTCAGAAACTTTTCCCAAGATGGAAGCTGTTGTATTACCTTGGGCATACCCTTCTGTCATAAAGACAGATAAGAAAAAAATAAGTAAAAATAAATGTAAATTTTTTTTCATCGTTTTTGATTTAATTTGACCGCAAAATTCAGCCATTACAAAACCTCAATCGTTATGAAAATGTTAAGGAAAACAACTTGATGATTTTATAATCTTACGCATACAAAAAGGAAACAATAGCCTTGTAAAGTGAGTGTTTTAATCATCATTTGTAAATTAAAAATTGATAATATAATAACATGCGTTTTTGAAAGTCACAAAAAAACCACGAAGGGATTCTCTTCGTGGTTATTCGTAAATGATAGAAAATATTTATTTCTTATCTAAAAAATACTTCAATAAAAAGTTAGTAGAGCTATCGTGTTCTTTGATATTTCCGGAATGAATTTCATCTAAGATTGAATTGGCCAATTGTTTTCCCAATTCAACTCCCCATTGGTCGTAGCTGAAAATATTCCAAATCACACCCTGCACAAAAATTTTGTGTTCATATAAAGCAATTAATTCCCCCAAACTTTCAGGAGTTAATTTGTTGATTAAAAGCGTATTGGTAGGGCGGTTTCCTGAAAATATTTTAAAAGGTAATAAAAACTCCGCTTTTTCACCGGAAATACCTTGTTTTTCAAATTCTGACAATACCTGTTCAGCCGATTTGCCGTTTAATAAAGCTTCGGTTTGAGCAAAAAAATTAGACATCAATTTATCGTGATGGTCTTGATTTCCGTGAAGTGAATTAACATAGCCAATAAAATCGGTCGGAATCAATTTTGTCCCTTGATGAATCAATTGGAAAAAAGCATGTTGTGAATTCGTTCCCGGCTCTCCCCAAATAATTGTTCCGGTTTGATAGTTGACCGGACTTCCATCGCGACCAATACTTTTTCCGTTGCTTTCCATGATTCCTTGTTGAAGGTAGGAAGCTAATTTTTGCAAATATTGAGTGTAGGGAATCAACGCTTCGCTTTCTGCACCAAAAAAATTGTTATACCAAATACTTAACAAGGCCAAAACAACCGGGATATTTTTTTCAAAAGGAGTGGTTTTAAAATGCTCATCCATGTTGTTCGCTCCTTTCAATAATTTGTCAAAATTATCAAAGCCAACGGCCAAACTAATGGATAATCCAACAGCACTCCACAACGAAAATCGTCCGCCAACCCAATCCCACATAGGGAAAATATTTTCAGGATGGATTCCGAATTCGGTAACTCGCTGAATATTGGTTGAAACTGCCACAAAATGTTTCGCAACGTCTTCTTGCTTGGCTGATTGCAAAAACCAATTTCGTAAAGTTTCCGAATTGGATAAGGTTTCTTGTGTAGTAAATGTTTTGGAAACAATGACAAATAATGTAGTTTCGGGATTTAATTTTTTAATCACTTCATTCACGTGGTCACCATCTACATTGGAAACAAAATGAACGTTTAAGTGATTTTTATAAAACTGAAGTGCCTCCACTACCATCGCCGGTCCTAAATCGGAGCCCCCAATACCAATGTTTACAATATCTGTGAATTGTTTTCCTGTAAATCCTTTTCTGCTTCCGTTGACAACTTCGTCTGTAAAATTTTTAATTTTATTTTTAACCGAGTAAATTTCCGGCATCACATTTTGACCATCAACCAAAATTTTTGAATCAGACGGAGCACGCAGAGCCGTGTGTAAAACCGCCCTATTTTCAGTTTGATTAATGGCATCTCCGGCAAAATATTTTTGAATAGCATCTTCCAAATTAACTTCCTTCGCCAAATCCAAAAGATGGCTCATCGTTTCCTGGGTGACAATATTTTTGGAATAATCTACTAAAAAATCATTCCATTGGATATGATAGTTGTTTGCCCGGTTTGAATCTTTTTCAAAAAGCTCTTGCATGGAGACATACTGCATGTCTTCAAAGTGTTTTCGCAAGCTTTGCCATGCTGCTGTTCCGGATGGGTTTGTATTTTCTAAAGCCATTTTATTTTAATTTAAGTGTCGCGATACTGTCTAATTCTTTCTTTAAAGGAGCGATATATTCTAAATAGTTTGCTTTGTGCTTAGCATTCATTGGTTCGGTATTCGGTAATTTTTGTGAAAGCGGATCAACTTGCACACCGTTTTTCCAAAAGCGATAACAAACATGCGGTCCTGTAGCTAAACCTGTACTTCCAACCTTTCCAATTACTTGACCTTGCTCAACACGTTGCCCTTGCCTAACTAAAATTTTTGACATGTGGAGGTATTGAGTAGAATAGGTTCCGTTGTGTTTTACTTTAACGTAATTTCCGTTTCCGGCGGTGTATCCTGTTCGTTCAACTACTCCTGAGGCGGTGGTCTTAATAGGTGTTCCGTGTGGAGCAGCATAATCGGTTCCTTTGTGAGCTTTCCATGTCATTTGAACCGGATGAAAACGTTTGGGTGAAAAACGGGAAGAAATTCGGAAGAAATCCAACGGAGCTTTTAAAAACATAGTTTTCAATCCTTTTCCTTCTTCATCGTAGTAATCTACTTTTCTGGAAAGACTGTCCAATTTGTATGGAAAAGCATAAATTCTCTTCCCTTTATGTTCAAAAAATGAGCTTTCTAATCGGTCTACACCGGCATAAATACTATCGTTGATGTATTTTTCATAAAACGTAACGGCAAATTTATCTTCTTTTTGAATCTTAAAAAAGTCGATGGAATATTCGTAAATCTTAGCCAAATTATTCGCCACACCGGCATCAACACCATTTTTATTCAAAGTTTCAGACAAAGAACCATGAATTGCCGTGGCAATGGTTCTTCTTCGGATGGTGATTGGTTTTTGTTTGTTGTAAGCCTTTACAATCGTATCTCGAAAATCGACTACGCTATAGTTAATATTATCTTTTTGATAAATAAAAACCTGAAGTTGATTGGGCTTTTCTTTTGATTTTAGTAATGTAATAGGCTTTCCAACACGAATATCTCGCATGTTAAAACTATCTTTCACTTGTTCGGTTACTTCATGTACTTTGAAATTTCCAATATTGTGACTTTCTAATAATTTGCCAAACGTATCGCCGCTTTTAATCGTGTCTTGCACTACCAAGTAATCGTTCAAGGTGAATCCAAATTCTACAACGATTGGAATTTTTACTTTAGTATCTTTTTCTATTATGACTTTATCAACCTTTTTTTCACATGAAAATAAACTCAATGCAAATAGTATAGGTAGTATTTTGTTGAATTTCAATTTATTGCTTTTAATCTAATTAAACACTTTCTTTTTCTCCCCATGTGGCTAACTCCTCTTCCGACCATAATTCCGGGAAAAAAATTCTTCGTTGGTATTTAGGTAGCATGTACTTTTTCCAATCGCTTCCGCCGGTTGCTTCGCCGCTGCCGTGACCACTCTCGATGTATTTTTTTGCGGCATTAAAATGACCCATTACCCAGGTAATATTGACGGTGTAATCATAATGACGCATGGCTTTAACCAAAGCTTCATTTTTTTGATCTTCTTCCGGCAATTGTTTGAACTTTTGCCAAAGATTAATGGTATTATATTCTTCCATGAAAGACAAAAATTCTTTCTTGTATTTTCTTTCAAATTCTAAAATTAAATAAGACTTTTCGCCTGTTTTATAATCTTTTCCTGCTGCTTGCCAATACAAATGTTCAAGAGCATGTTCATAAGGTGTATTGCGGTCTATGGAACTTCTAAAGCGATAATCAATTAAATTTATTAAGTCGGTTGAAGCAAATTCTATCAATCGATATTGAGCACTTTGAAAACCGCTAGCAGGGGTTAGCGTATTTCTGAACTTCATGTATTGTTCTACCTCCATACCGTCTTTCATAATGGTAAAAGAAGTGGTAAGCATATCAAAATAACGACTAATTCGCATTAATTTTTCTGTAAAAAAAGCTGTTTCGGGCTTTTCAGAATGACAGACTTGCTCGATTTCCCAGAGAATCATTTTGAATAACAATTCATTCACTTGATGATACATCACAAAAACCATTTCATCCGGCAAGGTTGTTCGTTGAATTTGCAAGTTTAAAAGTGCATCCGTTTGAATATAATCCCAATAAGTGATGGGTTTCGCCCACAAAAGTCCTTCTAAGTGTGTTTCAGTTTTTTGATTGATTGCTTGAAACTTTTCTTCTAATTTTTCAAGAATTTCTTCGTGTTCGGTGGTATTCATTACGGTTTTGCTTTAACGGTAAATGTATGTTTTAATCCTTTAAATTTTTCCAAATCAGCTTTGAGCGATCCCACAGCTAATTCGGCCTTTATTCGCAAGGGTAATTTATTGTCGTCGTCTGAAATCCAAACAGTTAAGCTTTCTTGTTCTTTAAAAACACGTCCGGCTTGCACATAAGGCCTGAAAATCATGGCAGGAACGACCCCAAATTTAGTTTTTAAATCTTCACGACCAATAAATTTCAGTTTAAATTTTGTAGTTTCTTCATCAAAAAACATATCGATGTCGATGGATTCACCCACTTTTAGTTTATCAACATTAGGGTGATTTCTCAAATAATAGAACGTAGATAAAATATCTTGTGTTTTGTCAGGTACTTGGAATGTTTTTTCAGTCTTACGTTTATAATCTTTTACTAAAACCGTATTGTTGCTCTGGTTGAAAAAGCCTTCTTGGTTTTTGGTATAACCTCCCTCGTCAATTTTTCGAACAAATTGATAGGGTTTCCCGGTTTGTTTATCAAAAAAACTTTGGTAATCATCTTCTACTTTAAAGAAAAATTTAGTCATTCCGGTAGTGTAACCACGTCCCTTGGCATGAAAAACTTTTTTGTTGTTTCTAATGGCTTCGTGCATACTTAGCTCTGCCATTCCTGCATTTATCAAGCCGTAGTGAATGCGAAACTGAAACCACTCACCCACATCAAAAGCATCTTCTTTCGGTGGAGAACTCGTCTGAGAATCAAAACTGGCGATTGATAAAAATAGGAAGAGAAGCAATACTTTTTTCATAAAATTATGTCTTTTTTCAGAAGCCGTTGCAATTTCTGTTCCAAATGTACTAAATCTAAAAAAGACCTCAAAAAAAGGGACGATTTTAATGTTTTTTTATGATTTTTTGAAAAGCTAATAAAATGGATTATCCTTTTAAGATTAATCATCAGATATATTCATTTTCAAAAGTAAAAGTGTAAAAGTATCGTTTTACTTTAGTTCTTAAATTTAATAAATGATTTACTGATGGCTAAATCGTAAATTATTGATATTTTTGATTATTTAATACAATTGCTTTCAATTGTCATTTCAACTATTTGAACAATCAACACCATATAAAAACACAAAACCCAACCGAGCCCGATTGAGTTGTATGCTATTAACTAACCAAAAAAACTATAAATTATGAAAATTTACATTACTCCAAGAAGGTAACCACTCCTTCTTTTTGCGAGTGCAAAGGTAATTAGTTGGTTGCTAAATTATTAATTATTTTTTTACTTTAACACATATTCAATAAAAAACACATCAGTACAAGGTCCAAAATTTCACTATTCATAATTTTAAGACTATTTTGTTAATCTTTATTCACAAAAAACTCATTGTCATCTAATAAAATAGAAATCCGCTAAGTTTCATCATGATTGAATGATGCTTAGCGGATTTTAAATTTAAAAAAGCGTCTATAATGTTCCTCGTAACGCTTGTTCTCGTTCGATACTTTCAAATAAAGCTTTGAAATTTCCGGCTCCAAATCCTCTGGCTCCCATCCGTTGGATAATTTCAAAGAATAAAGTGGGTCGGTCTTCCACCGGTTTGGTGAAAATCTGCAACAAATAACCTTCTTCGTCTGCATCAATCATAATACCCAATTTTTGAAGTTCGTTGATATCTTCTTTAAATTTAGACATGTGGTCTTTTAATCGTTCCGGAATAGCATCATAGTAAGCCTGAGGAGGCGTGCTTAAAAACTCAACACCTCGTGAACGCATTTCGGCAACCGTAGAAATAATATCATCCGTTGCAACGGCAATGTGCTGCACCCCCGGCCCTTCATAAAAATCTAAATATTCTTCAATTTGCGACTTTTTCTTCCCCTCTGCAGGTTCGTTGATTGGGAATTTAATTCTGCCGTTTCCGTTGCTCATTACTTTACTCATCAAGGCAGAATATTCAGTAGTAATTTGCTTGTCATCAAACGAAAGGAAATTCACAAATCCCATCACATCTTCATACCATTTTACCCACGTATTCATTTCATTCCAACCCACATTTCCAACCATGTGATCAATGTATTTTAGACCAACTGGTGAAGGATTGTATGACGATTTCATTTCTTTATAACCCGGCAGAAAAGTTCCTGTGTAATTTTTACGTTCTACAAACATATGAACGGTTTCTCCGTAGGTATAAATTCCGGCACGTACTACTTCGCCAAATTCATCGGTTTCAACTGTAGGCTCCATGAAAACTTTTGCTCCGCGTTTAGTTGTTTCCTCAAAAGCACTTCGGGCATCTTCAACCCAAAGAGCAACAATTTTTACACCATCGCCGTGTTTTTTAACGTGTTCACCTATGGGCGAATCACTTTTTAAAGATGTGGTTAATACTAATCGGATTTTATCTTGTTTCAACACATAGGATGCTCGGTCTTTTACACCAGTCTCCAATCCTGCATACGCCAACGACTGAAATCCAAATGCCGTTTTATAAAAATGAGCTGCTTGTTTGGCGTTACCCACATAAAATTCTACATAATCGGTTCCCATTAATGGAAGGAAATCTTGTGCTCCTTCAAATATTTTTTCTAATCCGTATTCAACTGATTTTATTTCTTTATTCATAATTAAATAATTAGATAATTAGCGAATAAGCGAATTGCTTTTAGACGTACTAATTATTTTGTTTAACATTTTTATTATACCATTTAATTTTTCAATTAATCCTTCTGGATTTGGATAGTTTTCTATATTATGACATAAAAAAAGCCAATATTCTGTTTCGTCAGCTTCTTTTAATGCAATCTTTAATTTATGTATAAAATCGGCTTTGCTTTCAGCATTTTGAGCCTCTTTGATATTCGCTCCAATTGATGTTCCTGAGCGAAGTAATTGTTTGGCTAAGATGTATTTTCTTTTTTCTTCTAGTAATTCCGAATAGTTAATAATGCTAACCGCAAATTCAAAAGATTCTTTTAGAACAGGATTATTTTGGTATTTTAAACTATTTGTGAATTTCATTTATATGATAAATAAAAGTAAAAAGCAAATGCGTTCATTTCTTCTTGAATTAGCCAAAACCAATTCGCATATTCGCTAATTTTCAAATTCGCTAATTTCATAACCACGACTGAAAATACTTCTCATCAGCAACTTTCATCGCTTCATCCGTTACCATCAATGGTTTAAAGGTATCAACCATCACGGCCAACTCTTTTGTTTCTGTTTTTCCAATGCTTCGTTCATACGCTCCTGGGTGTGGTCCGTGTGGAATTCCGGCGGGGTGTAAGGATATGTTTCCGGGTTTTACATCATTTCGACTCATAAAATCGCCATCTACATAATATAAGACTTCATCGCTATCAATATTACTGTGGTTGTAAGGAGCCGGAATAGAAAGCGGATGATAATCATACAACCTTGGTACAAACGAACAAACCACAAACGCATCCGTTTCAAAGGTTTGATGAACCGGTGGTGGTTGATGGATTCTTCCTGTAATCGGTTCAAAATCGTGAATGGAAAATGCGTACGGATAATTAAATCCATCGTAACCCACCACATCAAATGGATGCGAAGCATAAACCATTTCAATGATTTCGTCTTTTTTCTTCACTTTAATGATGAAATCACCTATTTCGTCATGCGTTTCCAATTCGGTAGGACGACGTAAATCGCGTTCGCAAAAAGGCGAATGTTCTAGCAATTGGCCGAACCAATTTCGATAACGTTTTGGTGTATAAATAGGTCTTCTGGATTCGACAATAAACAAACGATTGTCTTCGGTATCAAAGTCGATTTTATAGATAATTCCGCGAGGTATCAATAAATAATCGCCGTATTTAAAGTCGATATTGCCTAAAAAAGTACGAAGTTTTCCGCTTCCTTTGTGAATGAAAATCATTTCGTCGGAATCGGTGTTTTTATAGAAATACTCTTGCGTTTTGTTTTGAGGAGCAGCCAACGTAATGTGGCAGTCTGAATTGGTCAAAACAATTTTTCGACTTTCCAAATAATCTTTTTCAGGTGCTACATCAAATCCGTGCAATTTATACGATTGCATATTATTGGATTTGGCAATGGAAGGAGCCACTGAATATTGGTTGCGAATTTCTTTCACCTGTGTTGGTCTGTGCACGTGATACATGTTGGAATACATTCCATCAAAACCCACAGTGCCAAAGAGTTGCTCATAGTAAAGCTCTCCGTTTGACTTTCGGAATTGTGTATGACGTTTGGGAGGAATTTCTCCTAATTGATGATAAAATGGCATTTTTTTGAATTTAGATTGAACATTCGATGAATTGTCACATTGACAAATTGCCACACTGGCTAATAATCAAAATCATTCCGGATTCCGTTTGATAAGGAACTGAAGGTAATCCAATAATCCGGGCCAAAAAGCATTCATTTCAAAAATTATTTGAGGTTAGTTTTGATTTTTTTTAATGTTCACACCCACAATAATCCCAAGACCAAAGGCTACTAAAAAACCAAGAATTACAAACATTTTTTATGATTTTAGTAAAATATAACACAAATATCGTAAAAATATAAATACAACCACAATTAAAACCAAAAACCTACACTAAACCAAGTATGGTGATCTTTGGTTTCAGGAGACCAACTGTGTTTTATTTCTATGGGGCCAAAAATGGTTTCTACACCATAACCAAAGCCATAGCCCGAATAAGTGGGTTTAGTAAGCCATTCATCGGAATCAAAAATTTTATCTCCCGCATTTGCAAAGTTAGCAGAGAAATTCAAGTGGTTTTTTTTGAAAATCTCATAATCCAATTGAAACAGTGCTTTAACATAACTATTGCCGGCAAAACTCAAAAAATCATAGCCGTAAAAAGGTTTAAAGTTATTGACGGGATAAAAACCATAGCCTCCAAAAACAAAATTAAAAAAGGGTACAGTTTCTTCTCCAATAGTTAAACCGCCATCGGTTTGAATATTCAGTGTAGTTCGGTTAAACAATTTTTGTGCAATACCCGCTTCAGCTTTTAAAATTGAAAAGTTGTTGTACGTGTTAGTATAATCAGTAGAGTAAAAAAATGCTTGTACATCGCCATTAAAATACCAGCCGCTTTTTGGGAAATATTTATTGTCAAACGAATCAAATTTTAAGTAGCCAAAAGCACTTAAATAGTCACTGTTTTCAATAACCTGATCGCCCGTGTTTAAAGTTTCCGATTTTAATTTCAGGTGCTTATACTCCAAACCGCCTGCCACTAAAAACTTTTGAATAAAAACCGTTTGCATATAAATTTGATTCGTAAAGTCTGAAAAATCTACATTGATAGAATTCACATCTTCCGAAGTAAACAAAACTCCTTGACTAAAATCAGTAGTCACATTTCGGTTAAAACCGGTGAATTTCGATTTAATTCCAAAACTCCAATAAAACCCATTATCAACATAATAATCTAAGTAATACCTGAAATTATCTCCTAACACAACATCGGTAGAAAATATGTCGTTTTTAAACAACATTTTCTTTTGAGTAAAGTTAACCAAAATACCACTTTTAAATAATCCATCGTAATGTAAACCTAATTTTAAAAAGGCTTTATAAGGGTTTTCGGTTAGGTTTAAGCTGACAATATCATCTTCATTATTGTCTTTTTCCAAGGTATAATTAATGGATCCAAAATTTTGTGTAGCATTTAAGTATTCAATTCCTTGCTTCAAATCTGAAAAACTAATTTTTCGTCCTGCCTTAAACCTCAACTTCCCCACAATATAAGCTCTAGTATAATTTTCTAGCTGTGTATGGGTAATAGCGGAAACATATAAACTATCTCTTTCGGTTAACGGAACAATAGTTTTTTGCTTTTGATAAGAAGTACTTAGTTGATTGAGTTGTGCCATAACACTGAGGGCAGCCTCTTCTCCAGCATTAATTATCTTAGTCCCTTTATCGAAAGAAATCACAGAATATTCTTCAACGTTGGGTCGGATGTAAACATCTGTTCGGGTCTTTTTTTCTTGCATTTTTTGAATCATTTGCAAGTTTGAAATTTGAACCAAAATTCGTGTAGCGTCTTTTAGTGATTCACGGTCTTTTAAATCATCTTGAACATCAACACCAATAATGATATCTGCTCCCATTTTTTTTACTTCATCCAGAGGATAATTATTAATTACCCCACCGTCTATCAAATATTTTCCATCAATTACCAAAGGTGAATATAAGGATGGAAAAGCTCCACTAGCCAAGATAGATTGAGCCAAAAAACCGTGGTCTAACAACACTTCTTGACCGGTTTCTATATCCGTAGCGATACACAAAAACGGGATGGGTAACTTTTTAAAATCTCGCTCATGACGAACATTTGCCGTTAAACGGGTCATCATATTATAATTATACAACCCTTTGGACAGTGCCGTTGGAATTCCAATTTTAAATTTGTCAAATGGCAATGCAAAAGCATACCGCTCATCATTCGCTTTTTCATAGAAATTTTTGGACGATCGAGGTATAAAATCCTGAATAACTGCGTCGTAATCGGTATTGTTAAAAATACTGTCAAGTTGCGTGGCGGTGTAGCCCGAAGCATATAACCCGCCAATTATAGCTCCCATACTGGTTCCGCCAATGTAATCGATTTTGATACCCGCTTCTTCAATGACTTTGAGTACACCAATGTGAGCCAATCCTTTTGCTCCTCCGCCGCTTAAAACCAATCCGATTTTAGGCTTTCTTGGAATAGAATCTTGAGCGAAAAAGGTAATAGGTAATAGGTAAAGGGTTATGGGTAACAGATACAAAAGACAAATTCTCCCTAGACCCGGTAGAGCCAATATCCTCGTAACAAAATGCAGAGATATAGGCGAAAACGGGAAAATGGAAACCAAAAAGGCAGGAATTATTCGCTTCAAAATGTATGAGTTAGGTTATTCTGTTGTAAAATTCGTGAATTTTTTTTGCTTTTGATGCACCCACCACGTCAGAAATTTCACTTTCGGTGGCCAAAGACAATCTTTTAACACTTTTAAAATGTTTTAGTAATGTAATCATCGTTTTTTCTCCGATACCGGGAATGGTTTCGAGCGAGGTTTGCAATGCCGATTTACTTCGCTTGTCACGATGATGTGTAATCCCAAATCGGTGAGCCTCATTACGTAATTGCTGAATAATTTTGAGCGTTTCCGACTTTTTATCCAAATACAACGGCACGGAATCTCCCGGATAAAAAAGCTCTTCGAGTCGTTTGGCGATACCAATAATAGCAATTTTTCCCCGTAAGTTCAAATCGTCCAAGCTTTTAAGAGCAGAAGACAATTGGCCTTTTCCGCCATCAATAATAATCAACTGGGGCAAAGGTTGGTTTTCCTCCACTAAGCGTTTGTAACGCCGGAATACTACTTCTTCCATGGAAGCAAAGTCATTGGGCCCTTCAACGGTTTTGATATTGAAATGACGGTAGTCTTTTTTACTTGGTTTACCATCTTTAAATACAACACATGCCGAAACAGGGTTCGTGCCTTGAATGTTGGAGTTGTCAAAACATTCGATATGACGAGGCTCCACCGAAAGGCGTAAATCTTTTTGCATTTGAGCCATAATTCGGTTGGTATGCCTTTCGGGATCTACGATTTGTATTTGTTTCAACTGCTCCAAACGATGGTACTTGGCGTTGCGTTGTGAAAGTTCCAAAATTTGCTTTTTGTCACCCAACTGTGGTACTGTAACCTTTATTTTATCGCCAAAATCAAGTTCAAACGGTAAAATGAGTTCTTTGGATGTAAGATGAAAACGTTCCCGAAGCTCTACAACAGCCAATTCCAATAACTCTTCGTCGGTTTCGTCCAACTTCTTTTTCATCTCCAATGTATGCGAACGGATGATAGCTCCGTGTGCAATTTGAAGGAAATTAACATAGGCCATCGACTCATCAGATACAATTGAAAACACATCAATGTTTGAAATTTTTGGATTGAGAATGGTGGATTTAGCTTGGTAATTTTCTAAAACTTCTATTTTTTCTTTGATTTTTTGAGCTTCTTCAAATTGCATTGCAGAGGCAAAATCATTCATTTTATGCTTGAATTCTTTTAAACTGTCTTTGAAGTTTCCTTTTAAAATTTCTCGGATGGCGTCCACTTGCTTTTGATAATTTTCCAACGATTCCAATCCTTCACAAGGTCCTTTGCAATTACCGATGTGGTATTCTAAGCACACTTTATATTTGTGATTTCGAATATTGGTTTCGCTCAAATCATAATTGCACGTCCGCAACGGATACAATTCTTTAATCAAATCGAGCAGTGTGTTCACCGTTTTAAAATTCGTATAAGGGCCAAAATATTCTGAGCCGTCTTTAATCATTTTTCGAGTGGGAAAAATGCGTGAAAAAGGTTCTTTTTTGATGCAAATCCACGGATAAGTCTTGTCGTCTTTTAAGTTGATATTATAGCGTGGTTGTAGTTTTTTAATCAAATTATTTTCCAACAAAAGAGCATCTTGCTCAGACAAAACCACAATGTGCTTGATTTCGACAATTTTTCTAACTAAAACGGCTGTTTTATGATTGTCGTGTGATTTTGAAAAATAGGAAGCAACTCTTTTTTTGAGGTTTTTTGCCTTTCCAACATACAGAATTTTTCCTTCTTTATCATAATACTGATATACTCCCGGACTATCGGGAAGGGTTTGTAGTTGGAGTTCTATGGTGGGGACATTCATGGAGTGCAAATGCGGATTGTTGCGATTAACTATTATCAAACAAATTTAACTTTAAAAAACATACCAAACAAACCCCAAACTATTTTGAACTTTTTTACTTTTACCAAATGGATAAAAAAGAAATCAGAAAGAAATACAAGGAGTTGAGAAAACTGCTTTTGCCAAATGATTTGGAAGAGAAAAGTTTAGTGATTGCCAATCAATTAATTCAAATGGCGATTTGGGATAAAACGTACTATCATTTGTTTTTAACGATTGACGAATTAAAAGAAGTGGATACTGAATTTATTCTGCAAATTCTATCCGGAAAAGACAAAGAAATTGTGATTGCCAAAAGTGATTTTCAAACGAGAAAAATGTCGCATTTTTTGTTAACGGATAATACCAAAATCAAAAAAAACGAATACAATATTCCGGAACCTGTCAATGGATTAGAAGTTCCTGTTTCTATGATTGAAGTGGTTTTTGTCCCTTTATTGGCTTTTGATAAAAAAGGACATCGCGTGGGCTACGGCAAAGGCTTTTATGATCAATTCTTAGCCGAATGTAAGCCCGAAACCATCAAGATAGGATTGTCTTTTTTTGAAGCAGAAAATCAAATTGAAGACGTTTTTGAATCAGATGTTCAATTGGATTATTGCGTAACACCCTCCAAAATTTATACGTTTAATTAAGCCGCAGTTTCTTCGTTGGTTGCAACTTCTTCCTTGTTTGTTGTGCCGAAAGCTCTTTTATTAAATACAATTAAAATGCCCACTCCGGTAGAGATGGCCATGTCGGCAATATTAAAAATAGCATTGAAAAAAGTAAAGTAATTTCCGCCTACAAAAGGTAGCCATTCCGGCAACGTTCCTTTCCAAATGGGAAAATATAACATGTCGACTACTTTACCGTGGAACCAAGTTCCATAAGGATTATCCGAGAATAATGTAGAAGCTGCATGGTGACTGTCATTAAAAATCACACCATAAAAAACACTGTCTATAATGTTACCGAATGCTCCGGCTAAAATCAATGCAACGGCTACAATCAGGTAGTTTGAACTGTGTTTTCTAACGCTGTCCCACAACCAATAACCAATTCCAAAAACAGCTACAATTCGAAATAAAGTTAAGAATAGTTTCCCGTAATCGCCCGGTATTTTAGTTCCCCAAGCCATGCCTTCATTTTCAATAAAATGAATACGAAACCAATCAAAAACCTTGATTTCTTCTCCTAAAACAAAATTAGTTTTGATATATAGTTTGGATACCTGATCTACTAACAAGATGATAAAGACAATCAAATAAGCTTTCTTTAAAGACATGCTGACAATTTTATCGTGCAAAAATAACAATTATCTCCAACAAAAGCCGATTTATAAAAACAGAAGGCAAAACTTTAAATAATATTTAGCATTTTACGCAACCTTTTTTTGATTTTGCATCTCAACTACATATAACAATTTGTACATTTGTTCAACCTAATCTAACTGATAATGAAAACAATAAAATTACTTTGTTTAAGCTTGTTTGTCGGCTTTTTTGCAAGTTGCAATCAAGAAGATGACCGTTCTACTGAAACAGCAAAATTTGCGGTTCCGGTTATCAAATCACTAGAAACTTTACGAAGTTCAATTTCGGTCACTTCCGCTCAGGAAACCAATGCCGACGGTAAAATTTATATTGCAGAAAACTTACTGTTTTATATCGCTCAAGAATCAGGAATCCACATTTTTGATAATTCAAACCCGGCTAATCCCCAAAACATGGCTTTTATCAACTTAGAAGGAGTGCATGATATTGCGGTAAAAGACAACTATTTGTATGCGGATAACTTTATAGATTTGGTTGTTTTTGATATTAGCGACATCAATAATATTGAGGTGGTTCGTGTGGCTGAGAATGTAATTTCCTTCTACCCTACTTATCCTAGTGATGCTGAATTTTATGCGTATGAAGTTTATCCTTCCGAAGGTGAAATAATGGTTGGATTTAGAATTGAAACCCGAGAAAGACCTTCAGAGCAGTATATTAATTTTGCCGATAACGCTCTTGCTAGCTTTGAAAGTGCCAGCGGAAGTGGTAATGTTGGAACTGGCGGCTCCTTTGCCAGATTCCAAATCAACAACAATGCGTTGTATACTGTTGAATCATTTAATTTAAAAGTCTTTAACATTACCAACCCGACCGAAACTTTTTTTGATAAAACGGTTAACATGAATGAATGGTTAGGGGGTGGACTATTCGAAACGCTTTTTAAACAAAAAGAATTCCTTTTTATTGGTTCTACTAATGGAATGTATATAGTGAATGCCTTGGATGAGTTCAATCCTTATTTCGTGTCAAGTTTTGCTCATGCAACGGCCTGTGACCCGGTTGTGGTAGACGGATACAAAGCCTACATCACCGTAAGAGGTGGCTCTAACTGCGGTTCAATTGAAGACCAGGTAAATGTCATTGATATTACAACAATAGAAAACCCAACTTTGATTTCTACTTATTTATTGACACAACCTTATGGTTTGGGTATAAAAAATAATGTGCTGTACGTTTGTGCAGATGGAAATTTAAATGTATTTGACGCAACAAATTCTGCAGAATTGTCCTTAGAAAATACCTATGAAGACGAAGTTACTGATGTCATTGCATTAGATTCTCACTTGATTGCAGTGGGAACCAATAAAATCATCCAATACAACTACGGAGAAAACCATACGTTAGAAGTGATGAGTGTGGTGAATTTTTAATTTAATTTTTATAAACAATAAAAAAGAGATAGCTTAAAAGTTATCTCTTTTTTATTGTTTATTGTGTCTTGTCCTGAAATAGCGATACACAAACTTCATCGTTATGGAAAACCTTCAAGAAAATCGCTATGTTAAGCGAACCCAGAAAGACTACTCAATGTCTTTAAAGCTTCAAATTGTTCAAGAA
>NZ_JBIIVK010000037.1:0-38164 GCF_044339515.1 Flavobacterium sp. | reverse complement strand
GGCCAAACGCCTTGGTTTTTTATCCTGCGGAATTTCCAAAGCTGCTTTCCTCGAAGAAGAAGCTCCCAGACTAGAAAATTGGCTTAACAAAAACATGCAGGGTCAAATGAGTTACATGGAAAACCATTTCGACAAGCGTTTAAATCCAACATTGTTAGTAGAAGGTGCCAAAAGTGTCATTTCCTTATTATTGAATTATTATCCATCCGAATTTCAAAACGAAGAAAGTTACAAAATTTCAAAATATGCCTACGGACAAGATTATCATTTTGTCATCAAAGAAAAACTGAAAGAACTATTACACTTCATACAAACCGAAATTGGTGAAGTGTCCGGACGAGCTTTTGTCGATTCCGCTCCGGTGTTAGATAAAGTTTGGGCAGCCAAAAGTGGTCTTGGTTGGATGGGAAAAAACACCAACCTTATTACCCAAAAAGTGGGCTCTTTTTATTTCATTGCAGAATTAATTGTAGATGTAGAATTAGAATATGACAACCCAACCACTGACCATTGTGGTTCGTGCACAGCGTGTATCGATGCTTGTCCTACCGAAGCCATCGTTGCCCCGTATGTGGTGGATGGCAGTAAATGCATCTCTTATTTTACCATCGAACTAAAAGAAAATATTCCAACAGAAATGAAAGGCAAATTGGATGACTGGGTTTTTGGTTGCGACGTTTGTCAAGATGTTTGTCCTTGGAACCGTTTTTCAAAATCGCATAACGAACCGCTTTTTCAAGCCAATTCCGAATTACTTTCTTTTACCAAAAAAGATTGGGAAGAAATTACAGAGGATGTTTTTAAAAAAGTTTTTAATAACTCAGCGGTAAAACGAACGAAGTTTGAGGGGTTAAAAAGAAATGTAGAGTTTTTGAAAAAATAAATTTTATTCAAACATTTCCCTTAATTCAACAATTTTTTCATTTGGGCCATCCATATTTATTAAGCCACTTCGTGGTCGGTCTAAATCAACAATGGTAAAGACAGTAAGCGTCAGCATTACTGTAAATCCAATTAAAATTACCCAATCAATTTTTCGTTTGTTATCATATCCAAGTAAAAACGCTGAACAGATACAAAGCATAAAAAGAAAATACATTATTGAGTCAGGAATTGTAGATTCACTGGCTGCTTTTCGGGTTGTAGTAATATCAATCATTGCATTTAAAGCAGGAATCAATTCGGAGGTTCGGGTAGTTATTGGGTCAATTTTTGCGTAATCAGCGGTTATTTTCCATATTTTTTTCCCGAGTAAATCTGCTTGCTTATTGTGTAGTATTGTTTTTTTCATATTCATTCCTGACTGATAAAAGCCGATTCGTTCTTCAACATAAGCTTTTAGATTTTTTCGCAATTCAGTTCTTGTGCTATCCGGATAAATATCTGTTCTTAAAATAACTGTCCCAATGTCGTTTGCTTCATCAATAACCAATTGTCTTCTAGTGTCAAAGCGAGAACTTGCCATACTAAAAGTAAAAGCAAGAATTAAACCTAATAAAGCCAGCAAGGCACCATTTATAGAGCCTAATTCAAAGTTGAGATAATCAGGATTTTTTTTAATAGTTCTTTTGATAAAAAAATGACCAATTAAATAAAATGAAATAATGAAAACAAAAAGTAACAACGCAACAGTGTAAGAAGAAGTCTTTTGAAGGTAAGAAAGGTGTTCCATAGGATTTTGTCGAATTAAAGAAAAATTGCAGTTAAAATTATAGTTTTAAACTATATAATTTTCATTTATAACTAATAAAATTTTATCAAAAGAAACCATTTAAAATTTTCATTTTAATTTAACTCTCTTACCTTTGCTAGTCAAAGTAATGAATTTCTTTAATCATGCACAAAGACACAAAACGCAGAGAAGCCCTTTTATATCACGCGAAGCCAAATCCAGGGAAAATTCAAGTTGTTCCTACTAAAAAATATGCCACACAACGTGATTTGTCGTTGGCTTATTCACCTGGTGTGGCTGAACCTTGTTTGGAAATTGCCAAAGATGTAAACAACGTTTATAAATACACCGCCAAAGGAAATTTGGTTGCCGTAATTACTAACGGAACGGCTGTTTTAGGTTTAGGCGATATTGGTCCCGAAGCCTCAAAACCCGTGATGGAAGGAAAGGCTTTACTCTTCAAAATTTTTGCCGATATCGATGTATTTGATATTGAAGTGGACACAAAAGACATTGATGCATTTATTGAAACCGTAAAAAATATTGCTCCCACTTTTGGAGGAATAAATTTAGAAGATATTAAAGCTCCCGAATCGTTTGAAATCGAACGCCGTTTGGTGGAAGAATTAAACATTCCGGTGATGCATGATGACCAACACGGTACTGCAATTATTTCCTCTGCGGCCTTGTTGAATGCTTTAGAACTAGCCAATAAAAAAGCGAATGAGGTAAAAATTGTGGTTTCCGGAGCCGGTTCGGCCGCCTTGGCTTGTGCTAATTTATACCTTTTATTAGGTGTAAAAGCTGAAAATATAATCATGTTTGATAAAGAGGGTGTTCTACATGAAGAAAGAACAGATTTGTCACCTTTGCAGCAAAAATATACAGCCGGAAAAAAAGGAACTACTTTAAGCGATGCTATGAAAGGAGCTGATGTGTTTTTAGGATTGTCCGCAGGAAATATTTTAACTCCGGAAATGCTATTGAATATGGCTCACGACCCGATTGTATTTGCTATGGCCAATCCGGTTCCGGAAATTGATTATGATTTGGCAATTTCTACCCGAAAAGATATTATCATGGCGACAGGTCGATCCGACCATCCGAATCAAGTGAATAATGTGCTTGGTTTTCCTTATATTTTCAGGGGAGCATTGGATGTCAGAGCAACCAAAATTAATGAAGCGATGAAAATGGCTGCCGTTCATGCCTTGGCTGAACTAGCCAAAATGCCGGTACCGGAACAAGTGAATATAGCGTATGGCGAAACCAAATTGAACTTCGGTCGCGATTATATTATTCCAAAACCATTTGACCCACGATTAATCACGATTGTGGCTCCTGCAGTCGCCAAAGCAGCAATGGAATCCGGAGTGGCTCAAAATCCTATTTTAGATTGGGAAAAATATGAAGAAGAATTAGCTGAGCGATTGGGTTCTGATAATAAAATGGTTCGCTTGTTGGCCAATCGTGCAAAAACAGACCCAAAACGGATTGTTTTTGCAGAAGCTGATCATTTAGATGTACTGAAAGCAGCTCAAATTGTGATGGAAGAAGGAATCGGTAAACCTATCCTTTTAGGAAATAAAGAAACCATATTAGAATTAAAAGAAGAAATTGGTTTTGATGCCGATGTGCCCATTTTAGACCCTAAAACCAAAGAATTGGATGACAAACGAATGCAATATGCTAATTCCTTTTGGGAAGCTAGAAAGCGAAGAGGAATTACTTTGTTAGATGCACAAAAATGGATGCGTGAACGCAATTATTTTGCTGCCATGATGGTGAATGAAGGAGAGGCTGATGCTTTAGTTACGGGTTATTCTAGAAGTTATCCGTCCACTGTTAAGCCGATTATGCAATTGATTGATAAAGCCCCGGGTGTTTCGAGAATTGCCACCACCAACATGATGATGACCAATCGTGGCCCCATATTTTTCTCTGATACCGCCATAAATATGAATCCAACTGCCGATGATTTGGCCAAAATTGCTTTAATGACGGCAAAAACAGTTCGAATGTTTGGTTTGCAACCGGTTGTGGCAATGGTATCTTATTCAAATTTTGGATCTTCTAGTAGCGAAAGTGCAGAAAAGGTTCGTCAAGCAGTCGCTTATTTACATAAGTATTATCCTGATCTAATTGTAGATGGCGAAATTCAAGCCGACTTTGCTTTAAATCCTGAAATGTTGAAGGATAAATTTCCATTTTCAAAATTGGCGGGAAAAAAAGTAAATACGTTAATTTTTCCTAATTTAGAAGCTGCTAATATTAATTATAAAATGTTGAAGGAACTCTATAAAGTTGATTCAATTGGCCCTATCATGCTTGGCTTAGACAAACCGGCTCACATTTTTCAATTAGGAGCAAGTGTTGAAGAAATGGTCAACATGGCAGCCGTGGCTGTGGTTGATGCACAAGAAAAAGAGAAGCGTTTTAAGTCTATAAAAGTTAGTTTTTAACTAAATTTTAAGTTATTAATCGTTTTGTTGATTGATAATTAAAGATTTTTGTTACATTTGAAAATTAACTTAGAACATTAATGATTGCTCACATTCAAGGTCGTTTGGTAGAGAAAACACCTACCGATGTAGTTATTGACTGCAACGGGGTGGGTTATCACCTTCATATTTCACTGCATACTTTTTCACTAATTCCAAATTCAGAAAACGTAAAATTGTTTACGTATCTTCAAGTTAAAGAAGATGCTCACACTTTGTTTGGTTTTATTGAAAAATCGGAAAGGGAAATATTCAAATTGTTGCTTTCGGTTTCAGGTATTGGAGCTAGTATTGCTAGAACAATGCTTTCGTCAATGGAACCAAAACAAATTTTGCAAGCGATTGCTTCGGGTGATGTGCATACCATTCAATCCATTAAAGGAATTGGAGCAAAAACAGCTCAGCGAGTTATCTTGGATTTAAAAGAAAAAGTGTTAAAGGTGTATGATTTAGATGAAGTTTCGATGTCTTTAAACAATACAAATAAAGATGAAGCGTTATCTGCTTTGGAGGTTTTAGGTTTTAACAAAAAATTGGCAGAAAAAGTGGTAGAAAAAATTGTTAAAGACAATCCGGATGCCACCGTTGAATCAGTAATTAAACAAGCATTAAAAAATTTATAATTCTTGAAAACTAAGTATAATTTTAATTTTTTTGCGTCATTTAAAGTAAGCTTTTTTTGGCTCATTTTTCTAATAAGTTTTGCAGCATTTTCACAAGAAGACGAAAATGAAACTCCAACTGATTCTGTTGGGTTTAACAAGGGAAAAATAGAATTAAATAACCCTCCAAGTATTGTTTCGGCTTATACTTATGATCCTGTAACCGACCGCTACATTTACAACAGTAAGATTGGAGAATTTAACATCAACTATCCGGTTATCTTAACACCAAAAGAGTATGAAGAGTTAGTGCTTCGTGAGTCGATGCGTAATTATTTTAAACAAAAATTAGATGCCATGGATGGCAAAAAAGAAGGAGCAGAAGACGCCAAAAAAGATTTATTACCACGCTACTACGTAAACTCCGGTTTTTTTGAAACGATTTTCGGCAGTAACACAATTGATGTTCAGCCTCGAGGTTCGGTAGAAATGGATTTAGGGATTCGCTATACAAAACAAGACAATCCGTCTTTTTCTCCTAGAAATAGAACTACCACTACGTTTGATTTTGACCAAAGGATAAACATGAGTTTAACCGGTAAAGTAGGAACAAGATTGAATGTAAATGCCAATTATGATACCCAATCTACTTTTGCTTTTCAAAATTTAATTAAGCTCGAATATACTCCCGATGAGGATGCCATTTTACAGAATATTGAAGTGGGTAACGTGAGTATGCCATTAAATAATACATTAATTCGTGGTGCTCAAAGTTTATTTGGAGTAAAAGCACAATTGCAATTTGGACGAACAACGATTACCGGGGTATTCTCAGAACAAAAGTCTCAAACCCGTTCAGTTACAGCAGAAGGTGGTGGAACAGTGCAGGATTTTCAAATGTTTGCATTGGATTATGATGCAGACAGACACTTTTTTCTATCTCAATACTTTAGAAATAGATATGACGCTTCCTTAAGACAATATCCGCAAATTGATAGTCGTGTACAAATTACTCGAATTGAAGTTTGGATTACAAATCGTCAAAATAGAATCAATACTTCGCAAGAGGGAAATAATTTGCGGAACATTATTGCTCTTCAAGATTTAGGTGAGTCTCAATTACCGGGATTAACTGATACAGAAGTTGTTGGGATTAGCCCAATACCCGGAGGGTTTTTCAACGTGATTGCCAACACGCCCTCAAAAAACTCAAACAACGATTTTGATCCCGCTTTAATTCAAAGCGGAAGTGGTTTGTTACGTCCTCAAATTAGGGAGATTGTTACCTCAAATGAAGGATTTAACTATAGTGCAGTTGAAGGTTTGGACTATTCAAAACTAGAAAACGCCCGAAAACTAACAGCAAATGAGTTTACTTATCACCCACAATTAGGATATATTTCGCTTCAACAAAAACTGGCTAACGACGAAGTTATTGCGGTTGCTTACCAATATACAATAGGAGACCAAATATACCAAGTTGGAGAATTTGGTAATGATGGAGTAGAATCAACCGTAGTTGATCCGGGAACAAATATACCGGTAACCCAGTGTTTAATATTGAAAATGTTAAAAAGTAATCTAACCAATGTTGAAAAACCAATCTGGAATTTGATGATGAAAAACATCTATCAAATTCCGGGAGCATTTCAATTGGAACAAGAAGACTTCAGGTTTAATATTTTATATTCCGATCCTTCGCCATTAAACTACATTACCCTAACAAATCCTTTGCCTTCACCAGAAGATGAAGTTTCTGAAACACCTTTACTAAGGGTATTTAATGTAGATAGATTAAATTATACCAATGACCCACAGCAAGGAGGAGATGGTTTTTATGATTTCATTCCAGGTTTAACGGTGGATAGCCAAAATGGGCGATTAATTTTTACAACAGTAGAACCCTTTGGAAAGCATTTGTTTGAAAAATTAAAATCAGGTCCGGGAGAAGATTATAACAATACGATTACAGGATACAACGCCAACCAAAATAAATATGTATTCAGAAAAATGTATCGTAGTACTCAAGCAGATGCATTACAAGACAGTGAAAAAAATAAGTTTTTGCTTAGAGGTCGCTATAAATCAACCGGAGGTGACGGAATTCCAATTGGAGCTTTCAATGTGCCAAGAGGTTCTGTAGTTGTAACAGCTGGTGGTCGCACATTGGCAGAAGGAATTGATTATACTGTAAACTACCAATTAGGAAGAGTGAGAATTTTAGATCCTTCTCTCCAAGCATCAGGAACTCCTATTAATATTTCTGTGGAAAACAATTCTGTTTTCGGTCAGCAAACCAGACGTTTCATGGGTGTGAATGTAGATCATAAATTTTCAGATAAATTCCAAATTGGTGCTACGTATTTGCGAATGACAGAAAGACCGTTCACTCAAAAATCAAGTTTTGGTCAAGAATCTGTAAATAACAGCATTTTTGGTTTTAACGGAAATTACTCAACCGAACTTCCTTTTTTAACCCGTTTAATAAATAAATTACCAAATATTGACACTGATGTCCCTTCCAATATTTCAGTTCGTGGAGAAGTTGCATTTTTGAAGCCGGATACGCCAAAGGCAGATAACTTTGATGGGGAATCTACACTTTATGTGGATGATTTTGAAGGCTCGCAAACCACCATCGACATGAAATCACCATTGTCTTGGAGTTTGTCAAGTGTTCCACTTCATAACAATGAAAGTACTTATAATTTTGGTGAAACACTTACAGGTCGAAATACAGGGTTTAAACGAGCCAAATTAGCATGGTATACAGTAGACCCAATTTTTTACACTAGTCAGCGACCCAGTAGTATTTCTGATGAAGAAATGGCATTGAATAAAACAAGAAGAATTTTTATCAATGAAATTTTCCCGGTAACGGATATTGCTCAAGGACAACAAACCGTTATCAACACCCTAGATTTAACCTATTTTCCAACGGAAAGAGGACCTTACAATTATAATCCGGACACAACAACCGATAATACTTTACCTAATCCGGAAACAAATTTTGGCGGAATCATGCGAGCCATTAATTCAACCAATTTTGAACAAGGAAACGTTGAATATATTCAGTTTTGGATGATGGACCCCTATCATGGAACTGACGAGTTTAACCCATCTAACACAGGTGAAATTTATCTAAACCTAGGCGAAATATCAGAAGATGTTTTAAAAGACGGTAGGAAACAATATGAAAATGGTTTGCCGGGTGTTGGTTCAACTCAGCCAACAATTCCAACTTTTTGGGGTAAAGTTCCGGCTTCACAATCATTAATTTATGCTTTTGATACTGAAGATGGCAACAGAGCTCTTCAAGATATTGGTCTAGATGGTGTAAATGATGCTGAAGAAGGCCTGTTAGATGGGCTACCTCCTCAATTTTCGTCTTTTCAAGATCCTGCCGCCGACAATTATCAATTTTATTTAGATGCTACCGGAAATGTAATCGAACGATATAAAAATTATAACGGGTTAGAACGAAATTCTCCGGTTAGCGTTTCAGATAATAACCGTGGAAACTCTACATTACCAGATGCTGAGGATATCAATAGAGATAATACCATGAATACGATTAATGCGTATTTTGAATATAAAATTGAAGTGGCTCCTAACATGGCAGTTGGTCAAAATTATATTACTGACATTGTTTCGGTAGCTGCAACACCGCCAAGTAGTAACGGTCCGAGCTTACCCGAGGCAAGATGGCTTCAATTTAAAATTCCGGTCTCTCAATTTCAAAATAAAATTGGAAGTATTTCTGATTTTCGTTCCATCCGTTTTATGAGAATGTTCATGACCGGTTTTACCGAAGAAATGACTGTTCGTTTTGGAGTATTAGAATTGGTTCGAGGAGAATGGAGAAGATATTTAGGAACATTAGACCCTAATGAAACAATAGAACAAGACGAAGATGACAACACAGCTTTTGACGTTCAATCGGTGAATATTCAGGAAAATAGCAACAGAACTCCGATTCGCTATGTTATGCCACCCGGAGTAAATAGAGAGCAGTTGTTTAACAATAATACTGTAATTAATCAGAACGAACAATCTTTGTCCCTTCGTGTAGCTAAAAAGAATTCGAGTTTACCGGGAGGTTTAGAGCCACAAGATTCAAGAGCCGTTTTCAAAAATTTAGAGGTCGATATGCGTCAGTTTGAAAAACTAAAAATGTTTATTCATGCTGAAGCAATCGAAAATAATGTGGATGCAGAAAGATTGTTAGATGACGAAATGGTTGCCTTTATTCGATTTGGAAATGATTTCACGCAAAACTTCTATCAAGTTGAAATTCCTCTTAAAATAACACCACACGGGTCAACAGTGCCGGAAGAAGTGTGGCCGGAAGAAAATGAAATTGACTTAAAGTTAGCTTTGCTCACACAACTTAAAATTTTAGCAATCAACGGAGCCAATCCTAATCCGGATGAAATTTATTTTCAAGATGAAGATGAGTTGGATCCATCCGCGGCATCTAAACCAAACAAGCTTCGTTTAGGAATCAAAGGAAATCCTAATTTCGGATTGGTGAGAACATTGATGATTGGTCTTCGAAATACAAAAACCGGAGCCGTTGAAACACAAAGCATTCGAGGTGAGGTTTGGTTTAATGAATTACGAGTAGCCGGGTTGAAAAATAAAGGAGGATTTGCCGCTATTTTAAATGTAGATGCAAATGCAGCCGATTTTGCAACTGTTTCTGCGACCGGAAGAATGAGTACAATTGGATTCGGAGCATTAGAACAAGGTGTAAACGAACGAAGTCGGGAGGATATGCAACAATATGACATTGTAACCAATATCAATGTTGGTCAGTTACTTCCGAAAAAGTGGGGTATAAATTTGCCGTTTAATTATGCAGTAGGTGAACAAACCATTACTCCGGAATACGATCCTTTTAATCAAGATATAAGACTCGAACAGTTGTTGGATATCACGACAGATCCTGCGGAAAGAGAAAATATTGAAAAAAGAGCAATTGATTATACCAAGCGAAAAAGCATTAATTTTATCGGTGTTAGAAAAGAACGCGGACCTGAGCAAAAAGCTCGCGTATATGATGTTGAAAATTTTACACTATCCCATTCTTTCAATGAAGTTGAAAAGCATAATTATGAAATTGAAGATTTTGTTGACCAACAAACTAGAACAGCTGTTGATTATGCCCACACTTTTCAAAATAAACCAATTGAGCCTCTGAAAAACAATAAGTTTATGAAGAAATCTCAATATTGGAAATTGTTAAGTGACTTCAATTTTAATTACTTACCTTCAAATATTAACTTTAGCTCTAATGTAATCAGACAGTTTAACCGTCAACAGTTCAGACAAGTTGAAGTGGAAGGAATTCCGTTGACAGCATTGTACAGAAGAAATTATTTATTTAATTATCAATATGGGTTTAATTTTAATCTAACGAAGTCATTAAAATTGAATTACAACGTAAGTAGAAGTAATATTGTTCGTAATTATTTTGATGAAGATGGATTCCCGGAAGAAGATAACAGAATTTTTGATGACTATTGGGCAGTAGGTACACCAGATCAACACAATCAACAGTTTGTATTGAATTATGATTTACCACTAAGTAAATTACCCTTCCTGAGTTTCTTAAAATCCAATTATTCTTATACTGGAACTTACAGTTGGATGCGTTCTTCGGATGCTTTATCTACATTTGAAACCGAGGATGGATTTGTATTTGATTTAGGAAATACTATTCAAAACTCTGCCTCCCATCGATTGAATGCTACGATGAATATGGATTTGTTTTACAAGTACATTGGTTTAACAAAAGGGAAAAAGAAGACCACGACCCAACCAAAACCAGCTGCACCAAAACCGGGTGAAAAAATTGTTAGTACCAGACAGCCTCAACAATCAGAAGGGAATGTTTTTCTTGATGGTTTAATAGGTGTTGTAACAAGTGTAAAGAACATTCAAATAAACTATACACAAAACGAAGGAACAGTTTTGCCGGGTTACACTCAATCGCTAGGTTTTTTCGGTTCATCTAAACCTACAACCGGATTTGTATTTGGACTTCAAGACGATGTGCGATATGAAGCTGCTCGAAGAGGATGGTTAACAATATATCCTGAATTTAATCAAAACTTTACACAAGTTGTTACCAAACAATTAAATGCTACAGCTAAAGTTGATTTGTTTCCGGATTTCACAATCGACTTAACGGCCGACAGAAATTACATGGAGAATTTTTCTGAGCAATATGATGTGGAAAGCGGTATTTATAATTCAAGATCACCTTATACAACTGGAAATTTCTCTATATCAACTGTTTTAATAAAAACAGCTTTTAAGAAAAGTGATGAGTTTAATTCAGATGCTTTTCAAAACTTCAGAGACAATCGCTTGGAGATTGCCAATCGTTTAGCAGAACAATATTATGTGGGTGATATTCCAAGAGTTACTGATTCGTCTAATCCAAATTTTGGTTATCCGATTGGTTTTGGAAGAAACAGTCAGGCGGTATTGATTCCATCTTTTTTGGCAGCTTACTCCGGAAAAGAATCAAGTGGAATTTCTTTAGATGCTTTTAGAGATATTCCAATCCCAAATTGGACTATCAAGTACAGTGGTTTGATGCGTTATAAATTTTTTAAAGATAGATTTAAACGTTTTTCTTTACAACACAGTTATAAAGCGGCCTACACAATCAATTCGTTCCGGTCTAATTTTGAATACGAACAAAATCCTAATCAGTTAGATCAAGGAGGTAATTTTTATAATAAAACATTAATCCAAAATGTAAACTTAGTAGAACAATTCAATCCTTTGATTCGTGTTGATTTTGAGATGCAGAATTCATTTAAGTTTTTAGCCGAAATGAAAAAAGACAGAGCTTTATCAATGAGTTTTGATAATAATTTGCTCACAGAAATTCAAGGGCTTGAATACGTAATTGGGCTTGGTTTCCGATTTAAGGATGTAACGTTCACTTCTGCTTTGGCAGATAATCCACAAGGAGTTATTAAAAGTGATATAAACATTAGAACCGATTTTTCATTTAGAGACAATAAAACAATTGTACGTTATTTAGATTACGATAACAATCAATTATCTGGGGGTCAGAATATTTGGTCTGCAAAGTTAACAGCTGATTATGCGTTTAGTAAAAATCTTACGGCTATTTTCTTTTATGACCATACTTTTTCAAAAGCAGTTATATCTACCGCCTTTCCTCTAACAAATATTAGAGCCGGATTTACTTTACGATATAATTTTGGAAATTAACATAAAAATTAATTGAAAAATAGTTTAAAATAATTGTATAAAAATTACATTTGTACAAACAATTTACAATAATGAATATACCATCAAATTTAAAGTACACTAAAGACCACGAGTGGGTTAGTTTAGAAGGAGATATTGCAACGGTAGGAATAACAGATTTCGCTCAAAAAGAATTAGGCGATATTGTGTATGTTGAAGTAGAAACACTTGATCAAACACTTGAAAAAGATGAAGTTTTCGGAACTGTAGAGGCTGTTAAAACTGTCTCTGATTTATTTTTGCCTCTTTCCGGCGAGATTATTGAGTTCAATGAAGAGCTTGAAGCGAGTCCTGAAAGTGTAAATACAGATCCTTACGGAGCAGGTTGGATGGTGAAAGTAAAAGTTTCTAATCCATCTGATTTTGATAATTTATTAAGCAGCGATGCTTACAAAGATTTAATTGGTGCATAAAAAGAACTTTCTTATTCTGACTTTGATTTTTTGGATATTTTTTATCACAACATTAAGTCTGGTTAGTTTAAGTGGTTTACCCAAAATTTCTCCACAAAATGGAGATAAATATGTTCATTTTATATTTTATTTTGTTTTAACCTTGTTACTTATTTTAAACATAGTAAGTAAAACCAGTTTGAAAAATGCAATAATTATTTCCTTTTTATTGGCTGTTTTTTATGGCATAATTATTGAACTGTTACAAGGTGTCTTAACCGAAAACCGAAAACCGGAAGTAGCGGATGTTTTCTCCAACTCTTTTGGTAGTTTAGTAGCAACAATTGTTGTGCTACTGAACAGAAAAAGGTTAAATTTTATAAAATAATTTTAATTTTTTTGATAAATAGCTATATTAGCAACTCAATTAACGAAATATGGAACCAAAAAAGAATTTAAATGTTGACCCAAAGCGAAATAGTTCGCTCTACTTTCAGCTTGGATTAGCAGCTATTGCAATACTTTCTTACCTTGCAATAGAGTTAAAGACATACGAAAAAGACTTGTCTGGTCTTACTAAAGAAGTAGACAACAGTTTTCTAGATGAAGACGTGCCGGTAACTATGCAGTTGAATACACCGCCGCCACCGCCACCGCCACCACCACCTGCTCCTGAAGTAATTAAGGTTGTTGAGGATAAAAAAGAAATCAAAGAAGTAGAGATTCAATCTACCGAAACCAACCAGAAAGAAGAAGTAGTTAAAGCAGAAAAAGTGGTTGTAGCTGAAGAGGTAGAAGAAGATATTGATGTACCCTTTGCTATCATTGAAGATGTACCTTTATTTCCAGGTTGTGAAAGTGTTGCAAAAGACAAAAGAAAAGATTGTTTTCAAGAAAAGATACAAGCACACATTAAGAAAAACTTTACTTATCCCGATGCTGCTATTGATGCAGGACACCAAGGTAAGGTATTTGTAAGTTTCATTATTGAAAAGGATGGAAGTGTTTCCATTGCAAACATGAGAGCACCTTACCCAACTTTAGAAAAAGAAGCAAGAAGAATCATGACCAAATTACCAAAAATGACTCCAGGAAAACAAAGGGGAAAACCGGTAAGAATGACCATGAGTATCCCGATTACATTCAAATTAGATCAATAATTATTTGATAAAGTAAGTTATAATCCACTCAATTTGAGTGGATTATTTTTTTTTGGCATAACTTTTGGTTTCTATTTTTTATAACTAATCCATAGAAACCATGAGAAATTTAGATGATTACCCAAATGTAAAGCACAATGGAAAAATTTATTTCCAACTTGGACTATTAGCAAGTTTAATTGCTGTTTATTTTATTATTGAATTGGAGACACCGGCTTCTGAAATTGAGGCCTTTGAGAGAAGAGAGATTATAGACATCTCTGAAAAACCTTTCACCCATGATTTTACTGTAGAAAAAGAGCCTCAAAAAGAAATTGCTAAAGCAGAGCCTAAACCTGAACCAATCCCACGAAAACCTTTTGTAGATACATTTAAACCTATTGTCAATACTGAACCGGAACCGGAAAATACTGAAACAACTTCTCCTGATGATGCACTGGATAAAGATTTGATTAAACCTGAAACTACCGCTGCATCGCCAACAAATACAATTCTGCCAATCAAAAAAGATGTTTATGATGGAAATGAGTTAGAAGAATTGCCAACTTTCAAAGCTTGTACGGGTTTAAAAGGTGATGCACAAAAAGCATGTTTTAATGAACAAATGAAGAAATATTTACAAAGAAACTTACGCTATCCTGAAAGAGCAAAAGAAAATAATAAACAAGGATCCGTTTTGGTTGAGTTTATCATCAATACCAATGGTTCTATTTCGGGAGTAAAACCTACAAATGCTGCCCGATTCCATGATAAAGACCTTGAAAACGAAGCCATTCGAGTAATCAGTAAATTACCAAATTTACAGCCCGGAAAAGTAAAAGGGGAGTCGGTTAATGTTCGGTATAGAATTCCAATTACATTTCGTTTAAGTAATTAAAAAATATTTATAGATAAAACGCATCCCACTTCGGTGGGATTTTTTATTTTTACGCAATGGATATTAAACAATTTTTAGATTCAACCTATTTAAAAACACCTGAACAAGCTGGATTGTCTTTTGAGGAAAATAGAAGAATAGTTCAAGGTTTCATTTCCGAAGCTATTGATGAACGTTTTAAACTCATCATGATAAGACCGGATATGGTTGCCTTTGCAAAAAAAATGATTTCAGAGGCCAAATCAAAAGTTTTGGTTGGAACTGTTATTGGCTTTCATGAAGGAACCGATAGTTGTGAAGAAAAACTTTCTGAAGCTCAAAAAGCTATTGAAGACGGTGCAGATGATTTGGATTTTGTTTGCAATTATGAAAAGTTTAAAGCAGGCGATGTAAATAGTGTTAAAGCAGAAGTTTTGAAATGTACACAGCTCGGAATATCTAACCATAAAACAGTGAAGTGGATTATTGAAGTGGCCGCTCTATCCGACCAACAAATTATTCAATTAACTACGTTAATTAAAAATGTAGTGATTGCCAATTTTAAGGAAGATAATTACGCCTCCGTTTTTGTAAAATCATCTACAGGATTTTATAAAACACAAGACAACAAGCCTAATGGAGCGACTATTCCCTCTATCATAATGATGCTTGAAAATAGTGCTCCACTACCGGTAAAGGCCGCAGGAGGAGTTCGAACCTACCAAGAGGCTGTCGAAATGATTAACTTGGGTGTAAAAAGAATTGGGACTTCATCAGCCAAAGCTATTTCTGCTGGATTAAAGGCTGAAAATAATTATTAATAATGACTCAAATGAAAAATTATATTCTTCTATTAGTGGTGTTGTTTTCAAATTTTTTGTTGTCACAAGACAAAAAAGTTGAACAGTTTCCCATTTTTCCAACTTGCGAAAATAAATTTAATGAAGAGTTGGAAAGTTGTTTTTATGATGAAGTGCAACAAAAAATATTCACAAACTTTAAAGTTCCACAAAGTGTGACAGACAATAATTTCAAAGGAAATTTCATTGTTTTGTTTGAAGTAAATCAAGAAGGAAAATTCATCATGCAGTATTCAGATGCTGCATATCCAGAATTGAATGATGAAATTAAGCGTGTTTTTAACGAAATGAAGCCTATTGGCCCACCAACGTATGCCGGAAATCCAACTTATTCAAGATATTCTATTCGTATTAGTATTCCTTTGCAAGACCCGGTTCAAACCAAATTAGCAAAAGATGAAGCAACCAAAAAAAGTGCTTCGGAGTTTAAAGTTAATAAAAATGAGTTGGAAGAATACGACAACATTAAATATGAAAGATTTTCAAACCCTCAATTTCAAAGTCATTTAAACATACCTTTTTCTCATAGTAATTATGCTCAGTTTGATGCCGCATTAAATCAAGTGGGCTCAAATAATCACACAGCTTCCAAACCATACACGTATTCTGAAGTAAATAAATATTACAATCTGGAAGAGGCCAATCAAAAACTAATGAAAAATAAAACCGGCTGGTGGGGAAGAAAGTTTTGGAATGAAAATTTAGTTGCCATTCAAGGGAAAGACTATTGGTTTACGATGAATCCGATATTAGATTTAAGAGTAGGAAAAAGTAGCCCAAGTGAAGCAAGTTATACCTATCAAAACACCAGAGGTATTCAAATTCAGGGAGGTTTAGGAAAGCAACTAAATTTTACAACGTCTATTTATGAAAGTCAAGGTCGCTTTGCCGATTATTACAACCAATATGCTGAAAGTATTGCTCCCTCAGGAGGGAATCCTGCGGTTATTCCAGGAGTTGGAATTGCTAAACGATTCAAAGATGATGCTTATGATTTTCCCTTGTCGGAAGCAAATTTAACCTACACACCCAGCGATTTTATTAATCTTCAATTAGGTTATGGAAGAAATTTTATTGGTGATGGTTATCGTTCACTTTTAACTAGTGATGGAGCCAGTCCGTACCCTTATTTTAAAATAAACACTACTTTTTGGAAAATAAAATATACCAATACCTATATGTGGTTAAAAGACATTCGACCGGAAGTAACAGTAGATGGGACATATGCCACCAAATATATGGCAAACCATTATTTGAGTTGGAATGCTTCCAAACGTTTAAATATTGGTTTTTTTGAATCTGTAATTTGGACAAATACGAACGATAGAGGTTTCGATTTTAGTTTTGTTAACCCAATAATTTTCTACAGAACGGTTGAATTTACATCTTCATCCAGAACAGGAAATGCACTTCTTGGTTTAACTGCAAAATATAAATGGAGCAATCAAGTGGGTTTATATGGTCAATTTTTAATTGATGAATTTTCACTTGCTGATGTTAGGGAGGCCAATCAAAGTTGGAAAAATAAATTCGGTTATCAAATCGGAGCAAAATATTACAATGCATTTAATGTCGAAAATCTGTTGCTACAATTTGAATATAATCACATTAGACCCTATGTTTATGCACATAGCACACCCATCACAAATTATGGTCACAACAACCAAAGCTTAGGTCATCAATGGGGAGGAAATGCTAGAGAAGTGATTGCTATTGCACGCTATTTCAAAGGTAGATGGTTTGGTGATGCCAAATTAACCTACGGTGTACGTGGTTTAGATTTTGACACAGCAGAAAATACGTTTAATTACGGCGGAAATATTTATAAAGATTATGATGATCAAAGACCTTTTGATACTGGTGTAAGCATTGGTCAAGGAAATAAAACCACAATTATGATTGCCGATTTACAAGCGGGTTATTTGGTAAATCCGGCTTCCAACCTCAAAGTTTTTGCCAGTTTGATTTATAGAAATTTCGATCCAAGTCAAAATACTCCAACAACTTTTAATCAAGATACCACTTGGTTTTCTGTTGGATTGAGAGCCGATTTATTTAATTGGTATTTTGATTATTAATTTAACACCAATTTTCTAATTTGTTCAATTCTTTTTAAAGTTTCTAATTTGTATCTTTGCCGAAGTTTACAAACAATGAAACAAATCTTGAACGCAACCCACAATTCGTTTACATTTCAATCTCTTTATTTTGATTTTAAACAAATCACTAAAGCCGGGTTGTCCATTAGCGTTGTTTTTTCTTCTTTGGCAGGTTATTTTTTAGGGATTTTAGATAGTTCAACTTTTAGTTGGACTACTTTATTTATGCTTTCTGTTGGTGGATATTGCATGGTTGGAGCATCTAATGCATTCAATCAAATCATTGAAAAGGATTTAGATAGTTTGATGGAGAGAACCAAAAACCGTCCAATAGCAGCCGGAAGAATGGCGGTAAACACAGCTTTTATTTTGGCTTCGGTTCTAACTTTAATAGGACTGATAATTTTATATCTTATAAATCCCAAAACAGCTATGTTCGGGGCTATTTCAATTTTTTTATATACCAGCGTTTATACGCCGTTAAAAACCCTTACACCACTTTCTGTTTTTGTAGGAGCCATTCCGGGAGCCATTCCTTTTATGTTGGGATGGGTCGCCGCAACCGACGATTTCAGTTTAGAAGCAGGAACCTTATTTTTAATTCAATTCTTTTGGCAATTTCCACATTTTTGGGCAATTGGTTGGTTTTTGTATGACGATTATAAAAAAGCTGGATTTTTTATGTTACCAACGGGTGAAAAAGATAAAGGTACAGCTTTGCAAATTATTTTGTATACCATTTGGTTGATTATTGCTTCTTTATTGCCGGCAATTTTTCCCTACATCGGCATCGTAGGAAGTCGATTATATTTAACGCCGGTTTCAGCAATTGTTGTATTTTTGCTCGGAATTTGGATGTTGTACGCTGGATTTGAATTGTATAAAAAACGCGACAGCAAAGCTGCTAGAAAATTAATGTTGATCAGTGTGAGCTATATAACCCTCCTTCAATTGGTTTATATTGCCGATAAATTTTTACGATAATTATGGAAATGACCGCTCAGGAATATCAAAACAGAAAAGGACAATCGTATAAATTGTTGCTTTGGTTTGCTATGATTAGTATGGTAATGATGTTTGCAGGATTAACGAGTGCCTACATTGTGAGCACTTCACGGAAAGATTGGTTAAAGGATTTCGAGTTGCCACAAGCTTTTATATTTAGTACAATTGTTATTATCATAAGTAGTTTTACATTTCATATGGCACTTTCTACTATCAGAAATGATGATAGAAAGAAAACTTCTCTTTGGTTATCGATAACCTTAGCTTTAGGTATTTTATTTGTGATTTTGCAATTTATAGGATTTGGTCAGATCATTCAAATGGGTTACTTTTTCACAGGAAGCGAAAGTACTGTAAATACATCTTTCTTATATATCATTGCAATTTTGCATATGGCACACCTTTTCGGAGGTCTAATAGCCCTTTTAATCATAATTTATAATCATTTTAAACAAAAATACAATTCAACTCAAACCCTTGGAATTGAGCTAGGTGCGATGTTTTGGCATTTTCTTGATATATTGTGGATTTTGTTGTTTTTATTTTTCTATTTTTACTAATAGAAAAAAAATGTAAATTTGGGAACTTTTAACTAATAACTAAATATGGGAGCGACAGTTACTACAACTGAAGAAAAAATCTGGGACGGCGGAAATGAGCCAATGGGAGTAAGTTATGGCAAAATGATGATGTGGTTTTTCATTTTATCAGATGCTTTAACTTTTACAGGGTTTTTAGCAGCCTATGGCTTTTCTCGATTCAAATTTGCCGATAGCTGGCCAATTGCCGATGAGGTGTTTAATCACTTTCCTTTTTTGCACGGTCAAGATTTGCCAATGCTTTATGTGGCATTGATGACTTTTATTTTGATTTTTTCATCGGTAACGATGGTACTTGCCGTTGATGCAGGTCATCACATGAAAAAATCAAGAGTAGCTTTTTATATGTTTTTAACTGTTCTGGGAGGTCTTGTTTTCGTGGGATCACAAGCTTGGGAATGGAAAAACTTTATCAAAGGTGAATATGGAGCAATTGAGACTAAAGGTGGAAGTATTATTCAGTTTGTTGATAAAGATGGAAAGCGAATTAAATTAGAAGAATTTGCTAAAACATTACCAAAAGACCGCGTTCAGCATGAACGTAAAAATGGAATTTGGTTTACCAGTGAGTCTTCTTTACCAGATTATTCTGTTGCAGAAGTAGTAGAAGGTTTCAAAGCTAACCCCAATATTTATGTGAGAACACAAGAAGCTTATTTTGATAAAAATGACAAAAAAGGTGTTCATCCGACATTGAATAAAGAAAAACACAAAACTATTTTAACTAGAGAAGAATCGTTAGCTCGTTTAAATGATGCTGTGCATGTAGTTCAAGGAGCAAATTTGGTTAGAAATGAATATGGAAGTAAACAGTTTGCTAATTTCTTTTTCTTCATTACCGGATTCCACGGATTCCACGTTTTTTCCGGAGTTGTGATTAACTTTATCATCTTTCTCAACGTAATCTTAGGAACGTATGAAAAAAGAAGAAGTTATGAAATGGTTGAAAAAGTTGGATTATATTGGCACTTTGTAGATTTAGTTTGGGTATTCGTATTTACTTTCTTCTACTTAGTTTAATTTTATAAAAGATTTAAGAAATGGCACACGAGCATAATTTAGCAATTTTTAGAGGTAGACTTAAATTCAAGTCGAACGAACAAAAAATTTGGGGAGTATTAATATTTTTATCCATCGTAACAGCAATTGAAGTTGTATTAGGTATTTATAAACCAGCCTCTTTAATGCATCCTTGGATTTCTCCTTTTGAAGGTGGTTTAGGAGCTACTTTGATGAATATTATTTTATCTCCTTTTATCTTTTTAATCCCGTTAAATTTAATTTTCTTGTTTTTAACTATTGTAAAAGCATACTATATTACATGGGATTTCATGCACATGAGAGATGAAAAAGCAAGCTTGAGAAAAGCTGTGGTTTGGACATTTGTGTTTCTTGCTTTGTATATTGCTTTAATCTTTTTGTTAGAAGGAGATTATATTTATGAAGTTTATAAAAATTCATTAATTAAATGGAATTTTTAACACGATATTAGTTAATTTTAAAGGTACGCATTGCGTGCCTTTTTTTATTTTTGCAATAAATAAAAAGCAATTGAAATGAAAAAGAATATCGTTCTGTTTTCTTTGTTTATACTCCCTATTGTAGCCTATCTTTTCTTTGCTTCCGGAGTGCATAATTTTACACATTTACCAACGGTGACAAAATCAATTCCGGACTTAAATAATTGGAAAGATGAAAAGGGTCAACAATTTTCGCTAGAAGATAAAATCACTATTTTAGTATTTCCTGGCACAAAAATCCTTTACAACAAAGGAGATGCTTTTAATCTGAATCAAAAGATTTATGAAAAAGTAATGGGTTTCAAAGATTTTCAATTGATTTGTGTTGCTCCAATCGGATCCGAAGCACAAACAGTAGAATTAAAAGAAGAATTAGGCAGAATTTGCGATATGTCTAAATGGAATTATGTTTTTGCTTCACCGACTGAAATTAAAGAATATTACAATCAATTGAATTTGATTGGTCAATTAGACGAAAATCTTAGAACCCCTAACGTTTTTATTGTTGATAAAGAAAGAAATTTAAGAGGGAGAAAAGGAAAAAATAAAAAAGGAGAACCTGAATACAAAGAAGGATATAATTCCATTTCTGCTGCAGATTTGCATAACGAAATGGGTGACGACATCAAAATAATTTTAGCAGAATACCGTCTGGCACTAAAGAAAAACAGTGCCGACAGAAAAAAATAGTAGCATGAAAAATAAATCTTACATCGGAATATCGTTTATTATATTGGTTTTTGGAATTATTTTTATACCTAAAATCATCAATAGAATTAAAAATAATGATGTAACTAAAATAGATCGACTTAACACACCCGGTCAAAGTGAAACTTCTGAAGATTTATTAGTGAAAATTGGAAAAGCTCCAAAATTCAGTTTAACAAATCAAAAAGGTGAAACAATTACAAATGAAAATTATAATGGCAAAGTTTATTTGGTTGAATTCTTTTTTTCAACTTGTCCAACTATTTGTCCAATCATGAATAAAAACATGGTTGAATTGCAAAATCATTTTGAAAACCAAAGCGAGTTCGGAATTGTCTCTATTACAATCAATCCAGCTCACGATACCTCCGAAGTTTTAAAAGAACATGCTGAACATTTAGGTGTAAAAAATCCAAATTGGAATTTTTTAACTGGTGATAAAGACTATATTTATGACTTAGCTAACAAAGGATTTAGTATTTTTGCCGGTGAAAATAAAGAGAGTGAAGGCGGCTTCGAACATTCCGGATTATTTGCCCTGATTGATAAAAACGGAAATATCAGAAGCCGAAAAGATGAATTTGGTAATCCAATTGTGTATTATGATGGAATTGAAGCAACCGGAATTCAAGCCCTTAAACAAGATATAAAAGTACTTTTAGAAGAGAAATAAAATGGAGCAAACGAACGTAAACGAGAAAAACTCGATTGAAAAGAAGTATAATTTATTCATTATAGTGCTTTCCGTTGCTATTCCGGTGGTGGTTGCTATTTTGTTTAAAGTAAAATTGAAAGACTACGGAATCAATGTAGAACCTTTAACATTCTTGCCTCCAATTTATGCATTCATTAACGGTATAACAGCAATGTTACTAATATTGGGTGTTTATGCAATCAAAAACGGTAATAAAAGAACGCATCAAAAACTCATGCAAAGTGCAATTGCATGTTCCGTTGTTTTTTTAGTAATGTATGTAGCTTATCACATGACAACCGATAGCACGCCATTTGGCGGCGTTGGAGCAATTCGTTATGTTTATTTCTTTATTCTGATTTCACATATTGTCCTATCAGTAGCTGTAATTCCATTGGTTTTGATAACCTACGTAAAAGCCTTGGCTGAACGATTTGATAAACACAAAAGAATTGCAAAAATCACGTTTCCAATTTGGTTATATGTAGCAGTTACCGGCGTAATTGTCTATTTAATGATTGCACCGTATTATGTTTACTAAATTTTTAAAATATTCAATAGTTGTATTCATTTTTCTTAACGGATTTTCCTCCTCTGCTCAATGTGCGATGTGCCGAGCTGCTCTGGAAAGCGAAGGCGACGGTTCTAAAGCAGAGGCTATTAACGATGGAATCGTCTATCTGATGGCTTTTCCCTACATTATGGTGGCCATCGTTTTTTATGTGGTGTATCGAATGAAATTTAAAAAGAAACCGGCCTCAGAAACCACTTCCTGATTATTCAATCCCATCGATTTTTACATCCACTTGACCACTTCCTTTGATAAATGCTAAGATGGCTTTGTTGGTTAATTGAATTTTTTGGAATTCAAAATCATTCAACGTTCCGTTAATATAGACGCCTTTCATTGGTGAATAATTTTGAAGATATTTCATCACGTTGGCTTTGCCTTCTTCCATATTAGGTTTGATGGAATAACGACAACTTTCTTGGATTTTTCGTAAAACATAACCTTGTGCCAGCCAATTGGCAGAACGAACTAAAAAACTTTTGGTGTTCAAAACATAATCTAATTGGTCAAAATAGATTTCTTTGGTTTCTTGATTATATTGAGGAAAACCGGCAAGATAGACGGTTCCGTTGATGCTTCCCAGCATGTCTAACGCAATAATCATTTTCCCATCTCTATGCCAAAGATCAACCTTTGTAACTTTTACTTTTCTTTTTCCATCCCCAAATTCTTGGTCTTTAAAATTCTGTGTCATAATTCGGGAAGCATCTTCATAAGTCGAAATGGCAATGATATTGGCAGAAATATAATCCGGCATTTTGGCAACCGGTTTTAACACGATTTTATTTTTATCAAATTTCTTTTCGGGCATTTTTCCAACTATGGTCTCCATCGAACACTTTAAACCCATTTCCATTTTGATTTCCTTTTTTTGTAAAACGGCATCGGTGGCATACAGCTCGATTGGTACAATTCTAAGCCAACTGGCATATTGTTCGCTCATTTCAAAAGGAGTCGCAATTTTGTCCAAAGCATCCAAAACCTGAGGCTTGAAATCTAATGATTCTTTGATGGAATCATCAATGCTTTTTTCAATTTTAGATTTAAAAAGTCGTACGGCCGGATTAATAAGATAAGTAATCGGAACATTTTTACCGGCTATCACTACAGAAGGAGTTTCTGTCCAGTCTAACGATTTTATTTTTGTATTGGTTTTGAGTTGCCAGTTCGTCAAACCAACATCACTGATTAATGTGATAACACCGTTAAGGTTGAACTCTTTGGTATCATAAAGACTAATACCCATTTTTTCAAAACCATAGCGGTATTTTCCATTGACTTTTAAAGGTAAAGTTGTTTTAATTTTAGTCACATTACCCTCCTTTTCCGTCTCAATTTTTATAGGAGCTTGTTTCCAAACCTTTAGCTCTAAATCATCGTCTTTTAAAATGGTATCATTATAAATCAAACCATGCAAAAGTTTGTTGGTTTGGTTTTCAATATCTTTAAGTTGAATAGTTACCGGAAGATTTATGAATGAAGTTGTTGTTTCATATTCAACCGGCTCAGCATTATCCGGTTCAGGTTTAATAAGATCCAACTTTTGTGAGGTGGAACACGACGATACTAAAGTAACTAAAACAAAAAATAGGATTGGAATTAAAAGATATTTCATTTTTTGATATTTATTTGTGTGTGTAAATGTAATTTATTTTCAGATTTTTTCATTTTGTTGTAACACAAAAATAATTTAAGCGTCCTATGAGTATAAAATTCTAATGAATTAAATTTGTACTCTAATGCAGCAACTCTTTCAAAGATTTCTAATGAAAAGTTCTATCGTCAATAAAGTGGTTTGGTTTTCGCTAATTCTGTTAGGAGTTAGTGTTCATTCACAAACTAAAAAATGGACATTAGAAGAATGTGTTAATCACGCTTTAGAAAACAACATTTCTATTAAAAATTCAGCGTTAGACAAAGAATTAGCAGACATTGAGCGAAGCACTGCTTTAGGGAACTTTCTTCCTTCGGCTAATGCAACCGCTTCACATTCTTGGAACATTGGTTTAAATCAGAATATTACAACCGGTTTATTAGAAAATCAAACCACGCAATTTACCTCTGCCGGCTTAAATGTTGGCGTTGATATTTATAACGGCCTCCAGAATCAATACCGACTTCGTAGAGCCAATTTATCTCAAATTGCCAGTCAATATCAATTGACAAAAATGCAGGAAGATATTGCCCTGAATGTTGCCAATGCTTTTTTACAGATTTTATTCAACAAAGAAAATTTGAAAGTACAAAAAGAACAATTGCTCAACAATCAAAAGCAAATGGAACGTTCGGAGCAGTTGTTAGAAGCCGGAGTGATTCCAAGAGGTGATTTGTTAGATATCAAAGCAACTGTTGCATCCAGTGAGCAATTAGTAATTAATGCAGAAAATTTGTTGTTGATTTCTAAATTAAGTTTAGCTCAATTATTACAACTGGAAGATTTTAAAGAATTTGATATCATCGACCGTGAGTATGAAGCGACACAAACTCCTTTATTACTTCAAACCCCGGAAGCAATTTATCAAAAAGCAAAAGAAACGAGAACAGAACTCAAAATAGCCCAAACCAACTTGGAAATAGCAGAAAAAGATGTTTCTATCTCTAAAGGTGCCTATCAACCTCGATTACAAGGTTTTTATAGCTTTAGTACCAGAGCTTCAAACTTAGACCGAGTTACAGGAGTTGAGTTGGATCCAACTAATCCAACTTCTGTCATAGGTGTCGTCGAAGGAACCAATCAAAATGTTTTGCAACCTAATTTTAATGCCATTTTAGGGAGACCATCCCCGATTTTTGATCAATTTGATGCTAACAAAGGTCAGAACTTTGGTGTGCAGTTAACCATTCCAATTTTTAATGGTTTTGCCACTCGAAATAATGTACAACGTTCAAAAGTTGCGTTGGAGAGAAGTAAAATTGCTTATGAACAAGAAGAGTTAACCTTAGAAAGAAATGTTTTTACTGCTTTCACTGATGTAAAAGGAGCTTTGAAATCATATGAAGCGGCTCTAACAACCTTAGAAGCTAGACAAGAAGCATTCAACTATGCCAAAGAGCGTTTTGAAGTAGGCTTGATGAATGCCTTTGATTTCAATCAATCGCAAACACTTTTGGTCAATGCACAATCAGAAGTTTTAAGAACCAAGTATGACTTTATCTTTAGAACAAAAATATTAGAATTTTATTTCGGAATCCCAATTATTCAAAAACCATAATTATGTCAAAAAAAGGAATATATATTTTTTTAGGAATCGCTTTAGGGTTGATTATTTTGTTAATTGTACTCTCAAAAACGGGTGTAATTGGTAACAAGAATAAAGGAAAAGAAGTTGAAACAGCTTCTGTCAATGAAATTACCATTATTGAAACTGTTTCTGCAACCGGTAAAATTCAACCCGAAACTGAAATTAAAATTTCTTCTGAAGTTTCCGGAGAAATCATAGAATTGCCAATTAAAGAAGGACAATTAGTAAAAAAAGGCGATTTATTAGTTAGGATTAACCCCGATTTATATACATCCAGTTTAAACCGTTCAGTGGCAGGATTGTCTAATACAAAAGCAGGATTGAGCCAGGCAGAGGCCACTTTTAAAGAAGCACAAGCCAATTATAATCGCAACAAAACACTATTTGAAAAAGGGATCATTTCAAAATCAGAATGGGATAGAGTAGTGGCTACTTTTGAAGGTGCTCAAGCCGCAAAACAAGCCGCCTATTACGGTGTAAAAAGTGCTGCTGCAACCGTTACAGAAGCAAAAGACAACTTGGGCAGAACAACCATTTATGCCCCCGCAGATGGAACAGTTTCTTTACTTTCTGTAGAGTTAGGGGAACGCGTTTTGGGTACGCAACAAATGACCGGAACAGAAATTTTACGTGTTGCCAATTTGAATAATATGGAAGTGGAAGTAGACGTGAATGAAAATGATATTGTCAAAGTAAGCGTAGGCGATTCTACCAATATTGAAGTGGATGCCTATTTGAAAAAAGAGTTCAAAGGTGTTGTAACCAGTATTTCTAACTCGGCAAGTAATGCTGTAACTGCAGATCAGGTGACTAATTTTAAAGTAAAAGTTAGAATTTTAAAAGAATCCTATTTAGATTTGATAGAAGGAAAACCCGAGAATTATTCTCCTTTCCGTCCCGGAATGACCGCAACGGTTGATATTATTACCAAAAGAAAAGAAAAAGTTATTGCCGTTCCCATTAGTGCAGTGGTCATGAAATCGGACACATTAAGTTCTTCTAAAGTAGATGTAAAACCAGAAGAACAAAGCGATAATGCAGAAGTTTTGGTTCAAAAAACGGATAAAAAGTTAGAATGTGTTTTTGTAAAAGATGGTGATAAAGCAAAAATCAGAATTATTAAAACCGGTATTCAAGATGATTCAAACATTGAAGTCATTCAAGGATTGAAAAAAGGAGATATAGTGATTGTTGGACCTTATACGACCGTTACAAAAGATTTGAACTCCGGAGATTTAGTTTTTGTTAAATCGGAGGAAGAAAAAGCCAAAGAGATTAAAAAATAACTTCTTTATTTAAAAACAAAAAGGAAATTAGATTAAAAGTTTAGTTTCCTTTTTTTATGTCTTATTTTTGCATCTTCATTTTTAATTATGGTTTATATACTTAACATAGAAACATCTACCAAAAATTGTTCGGTAGCATTAGCAAAAGATGGTGAAACACTTGTTTCCAGAGAAATTGCAGAAATGGGTTATTCACATGCAGAAAAATTGCATGTTTTTATTGAGGAAATTCTAACCGAAGCTAATATACAATTTTCAGAGTTGGATGCGATTGCAGTTAGTCAAGGACCGGGTTCTTATACGGGTTTGCGAATTGGTGTTTCGGCTGCAAAAGGATTATGCTATGCGTTGAATATTCCTTTAATTGCAGTTGATACATTAGAAATTTTAGCCTCTCAAATTTCAATTGAAAAAGGCTTAATTGTTCCGATGATTGATGCCAGAAGAATGGAAGTGTATGCTGCGATTTTTGATAAAAATCATCAAAAAATCAGGGAGATAAAAGCAGAGATTTTGACAGTTGATTCATTTTCTGCATGGAATGAAACTATTTATTTTGTTGGCGATAGTTCACAAAAAGCCAAGATTATTCTTCAAAAAGAGAATTTTATTTTTGTGGAAAATGTTATTTATCCTTCAGCTAAACAAATGACAAAAAAAAGCTACACCTTTTTCACGAATAATCGTTTTGAAGATATAGCCTATTTTGAACCTTTTTATTTGAAAGACTTTATGATTTCTTAGGAAAATTTTCTTTGATGTGGAAATCAAGTTGTGGAAACGGAATTTCAATTCCATTTTCATCAAATTTTAGTTTTATTTGCTCTAAAATATCTGAACGCATTTCAAAAAAATCTTCCAAGTTTGCCCAAGGTCTTACAGCTAAATTAATCGAACTGTCGGCTAAACTATCTACCAAGACCACTGGTGCGGGGTCCTTTAAGACCTTTGGGTGATTTTCCATCAGTTGCATTACAATTTCTTTTGCCTTTTTAATATTTGAACCATAACTGATTGCTATTGTCAAATTTGCTCTTCGATTAGTTGCATAGCTGTAATTAATGATTGTCCCATTTGATAAAGCTCCGTTTGGCACAAAAATAATTTGATTATCCACCGTTGCTAATTGCGTAACAAAAATTTGAATTTGTTTAACTGTTCCTGAAACATTTTGAGCTTCAATATAATCACCAACTTTAAACGGTTTGAACATGATGATTAGAACACCACCGGCAAAGTTGGATAATGAACCTTGTAGAGACAAACCAACTGCTAGACCTGCGGCACCAATAATCGCCACAAAAGAGGAGTTTTCAACGCCTAGTTTTGAAATAACTGTTACAAAAAGTAAAATTTTCAGCGTCCAAATTAAGATGTCTGCTAAAAATTTCGACAAAGTAGGTTCCATTTCCCTTTTTGTCATTATCCGAATAATTAATTTTTTTATTAGTCGAATAGCTGTCCAACCAATCACAAAAATTAGTGTTGCCGAAATCAATCTTGTCGAATATTCCATCAAAACATTGGTAAAATAATCCCAATATTTTGTTACATAGTCTGTGTTTACAGTAATCAAATCCATAAAAAAACTCTTAAACCATTTAGTGATTTAAGAGCTGCAAAGGTATAATTTTTAGAAAGGATTTCTTTAAAAGAAAACTTAAATTTTAGTCAGCATTTTCGTCTGCTGCTCGTTTAATTTCGTCAACTTTCTCTTCTAAATCTTCAGAAACTTCTTCCGTTTTTTCTTTTACTTCTTCTACTGTTTCTTCTGCTTTTTCAGCAAAATTCGAAGTTGCTTCATGCGTTTCTTCTTTGGCTGAGGCAGTGAATGAATGTACTTTTTCTTTAACGTCCTCTACTACATTTTCAATCGCATCACCTGCTTTCTCGGCATATTCAGAAACGGTTTCTTTCGCTTTTTCTGCAAAATCTTCTACTTTTTCTTTTACTTCCGGATAAGCTTCTTTTGCGTTTTCAACTGCTTTTTCAACGTAATCTTCTGCTTTAGCAGCATATTCTGTTGCTTTTTCTTTGGCTTGGTCTAACACAACTTCTGCTTTATCAACTACTTCAGATGCAGTTTCCTTGGCTGAACCAAATAGATTTTTAAAAAAACTTCCTAATCCCATGATGTTTATTTTTTAGTGAGTCCCAAATCTACTGAATTTTGCTAACTTTTTTATAATTAGAAATTTAAATCTTTGTAAACATCTAAAATGTTGCTTTTTGGAGCTAAACACATTTTATTTTGACAGAGATAAAACAGGGTTTCATTTTCTGTAAATCGATTTTGTAAAAAAGGTAAACCAGATTTTTTAGTACTACCGGATAGTACGATTGACAGGAAATAATTTTGATTGATTTTTTTTAGATGAACCAAACTTTCTTCACCACAAATGGCTAATTCTTTTTGATAATCCGAAAAATGTAATGCAGCAATTAACCAATTTGAAAAAGCAGAAGGATAATCAATCGATGGAATGATTTGAGAAACCATGTTTTTTGAAGTCTCTTCATAATGCGAATTTTCAAAGTAAACACTCAGTTTAAATAAATTGCCTGCCATGACGGAATTGGAAGCAGGAATCACGTTGTCTTCAATTTCAAAATGAGTTGCAATCAGAGCATCGTCCAAATCAGAGGTAAATCGAAATAATTGTTTTTTTGCATCATAAAAATGATCCAAGCAATAATTTGTTAAATTCTTACAGTGTATGAGCCATTTTTCGTCAAAAGTAGCTTCATAAAGAGCAATAAAAGCATTAATAACAAACGCATAATCCTCTAAAAATCCGTTGATGGTTGCATTTCTATTTTTGTAAATGTGCATCAAATTTCCTTCCGGGAACCAAATTTTGTTCACAATAAAATCTGCATTTCGTAATGCGATTTTTAAGTGATTTTCATTCCCTAGAGCTTTGTAACTATCCACAAAACCGCTCAGTAAAATGGCATTCCACGACGTGATACATTTGTCATCCAATCGTGGTTTTGGTCTTTTTTCTCTTGTTTTGTAAAGGAGTTGTTCCCATTTTTTCTTTTTCAAAAGAAGTTCTTCAATTGAAACAACATTCTTCTTTGAAATTTCTTCTAACGTTTTATTCTGTATCAAAACATAGTTTCCATGTTCCCAATGTCCAAATTCATTGATATTAAAAACTTCAGAAAACAATTCAAAATCATCTTGAATAATGTTTTTTAACTCTTCTTTTCTCCAAACATAAAATGCACCTTCTTCCAACTGATTTTCTGTGTTTAAACTATCGGCATCCAACGCAGAAAAAAAGGCTCCTTCATCTGTCAACCATTCTTTTTCAATAAAAGTGGTAGTTTTTTCAATGATTTCTTTGTAAAGTTCATTTTTTGTCAATTTATAGGCATTCGCATAAAGGGACAAAAGTTGGCCATTATCATAAGCCATTTTTTCAAAATGAGGGACATGCCATTTTATATCTACAGAATAGCGTGAAAATCCGCCGTCGACAGTGTCAAAAATCCCACCAAAAGCCATTTTTGTCAGGGTTAAATCGACATATTCTAGTAGTTTTTTATTTTTAGTCAAATAACCATGCTGCATTAAAAATTGATAATTTGTTGGCATCATAAATTTTGGAGCACGGGTATAGCCGCCAAATTCCCAATCGAAACTTTTTTGCCATTTTTCTAAGTAATCATTTAAAACAGCAATGTCAAATTCGGATGTTTTTTCTTCTATTAAGCCTAACGTTTCAATTCCTTCGTGCAATTTTTCGGCATATTCAATCATTTTTTCAGGATTTGATTGATATAATTCCTGCAATTGTTCAAGTGTATTTATCCAGTCGTTTTTTCTGAAATAAGTGCCGCCCCAAACCGGTTTGCCATCCGGAAGACAAACCACATTAAGAGGCCAACCACCTCGACCGGTCATTAATTGAACGGCTTTCATATAGATGGCATCCACGTCCGGACGTTCTTCGCGATCAACTTTAATGTTGACAAAATGTTGATTCATGGTATTTGCCACTTCTTCACTTTCAAAACTTTCATGTTCCATAACATGGCACCAATGGCAAGCCGAATATCCAATACTGATTAAAATGAGTTGCTGTTTTTCTTTTGCAATTGATAACGTCTCTGGTTTCCATGCCTTCCAATGCACAGGATTGTTGGCATGTTGGAGTAAGTAAGGACTGGTTTCTAATTTTAGTTCATTCATAAGTATAAAAAAAGCGTTCTTTTTGAGAACGCTTAAAATTACAATTTTTATTGATTATTCTATTTCAAAAGTTATTTTTAAATTTACCCTAAACTCCGAAACCTGACCGTCTTTCACAGCCGCACTTTGGTCTTGTATGTAAACCGAACGAATGTTTTTTAAGGATTTTGCTGCTTGAGCGACTGCTTTGTGTGTAGCATCTTCCCAACTAACTTCTGAGCTGGAAAGCACTTCAATTATTTTTAATATTGCCATAATGATATATTTTAAGTATTAAAGGTAATATTTTTTCTTAAAATCGCAACAAAGAACCCTTTTAATTGATAACATTAGCTTAACATTAGTTTGAAATAGTTAACGGAATTTTGCAAAAAATTATCTAGATGGATCAGATATATATTATCATGCTTGTGGCACTAGCTATTTTAGCTATAACTGACTTAATGGTTGGTGTGAGTAATGATGCGGTTAACTTTTTAAACTCTGCAATTGGTTCAAAAGCAGTTTCTTTCAAGACAATAATGATTGTTGCAAGTGTTGGTGTAGCTGTTGGGGCTTTGTACTCAAATGGCATGATGGAAATAGCCAGAAATGGAATTTTTACACCCAGTATGTTCAGTTTCAACGATGTGATCATTATTTTTCTTGCTGTAATGATTACGGATGTGTTGCTACTGGATGTTTTTAATACACTTGGTTTACCAACTTCTACAACCGTTTCGGTTATATTTTCTTTACTAGGTGCATCTGTAATTTTATCAATTTATAAAATTTATGTCTCAGATGGTAGTATGGATCAAATTAGCCAATATATAAATACCGAAAAAGCCGCTGAGATTGTTTACAGTATATTATTATCTGTTTTACTTTCTTTTGGTCTGGGAACATTGGTTCAATATGTATCAAGATTAATTTTTACATTTCATATAGATAGAAGATATAAATATGTAGGTTCAATATTTGGTGGAATGGCGATGACAGCCATAACGTTTTTCATCTTAGTGAAAGGATTAAAGGCAGTGACATTTGTGCCATCAGAAGTAAAAGATTTTATCAAAGAAAGCCCATTAACTATCATAGGGTATTCACTTGTTTTCTGGACAATTGTTTGTCAGTTTTTGATGAGTGTTGTAAAATATAACATATTTAAATTTATTATTATTGTTGGGACCTTTGGATTAGCATTAGCTTTTGCAGGAAATGATTTAGTAAACTTTATTGGTGTTCCAATTGCAGCTTATCAAGCATATGAAATTTATATTGCTCCCGGACAAAATTTAGGTGCTACAGAATTTATGATGTCCGGTCTTGAAGAAGAAAATTTACCGGCTCCATTTCTTTTTTTAGCTCTAGCAGGTGTTGTAATGGTTTACACTTTATGGACATCCAAAAAAGCGAGAACAGTAATTGAAACCGAGCAGAATCTTTCACGTCAAGGCGAAGGAACGGAAAAATTTAACTCCAACACACTTTCTCGCAACTTGGTTAGAGCAATGTTGTATCTGGGTAACATCATTAGTTTTATATTACCAAAATCTTTACAAGCAAAGTTAGACGCACAATTTGTTCAACCGGAATTTAAAGGAAAAAGAGATAAACAACCAATGTTTGATATGGTTCGTGCCTCTGTAAACTTAGTTGTTGCTGCCGTTTTAATTTCTATTGGGACTTCTATGAAATTACCACTTTCTACAACGTATGTAACATTTATGGTTGCTATGGGGTCTTCTTTTGCTGACAGAGCTTGGGATAGAGAGAGTGCAGTTTATCGAGTAGCAGGTGTGTTTAATGTTATTGGAGGTTGGTTTGTAACGGCAATAGTTGCATTTCTCTCTTCAGGATTAATTGCATACATTTTATTTATTGGTCAAGTTTATGCGTTTTTTGCTTTTATGATTATTGTCGCTATTTTCTTTTACAGAAGTAATCAAATTCACAAGAAAAAATTAATTGAAGAAGATGAAATTAAGAAACTAAAAAAAGAGGATATTGTAACAATCAAAGAAATTATTAATGAAAGTTCGCAACAAATTTCAAAAGTAATTTCTACAACAAATAAAGTCTACACTGACGTTCTTGATAATTTAGGACTACAAGATTTGGCCAAACTTAAAGAAAATAAAAAAGCATTAAAAAAACTTGAAAAAGAGGTTGATGAATTAAAGAGTAATGTTTACTATTTTATCAAAAACTTGGATGAAACTTCGGTTGAAGCAAGTAAATTTTATGTAATGATTCTGGGTTATTTGCAAGATATGATTCAATCATTAGCTTTTATTACACAAAACAGTTATTCTCATATTAATAATAACCACAAACAACTAAAATTTAATCAAATTAGGGATTTGAAGAGTATTGATGTAGAATTACAAAAACTATTTGATAATATTGAAACTATTTTCAAAGAACAAAATTTTGATAAATTGGATGAGGTTTTGAAAGAGAAAAATCAAATTTTAAATAATGTTTCAGAGCTTATTCAAAAACAAATTACACGAATCCGAACCGTAGAAACAAGTCCAAAAAACAGTAAACTATATTTTGGATTATTGCTGGAAACGAATGATTTAATAAAAGCTACTATGAATTTATTAGAATTATTTCAAGAATTCAATGTTCATGTAAAGAACAAGAAATAATAACTCTAAAAAAAATCCTTGAAGTTAAATTTCAAGGATTTTTTTATTGATATTTTTTTTATTTAGGCGTTAATAGCTTCCACTTTAATAGCTTCATCATTCAACATATCTTTCAACATGTTTTCAATGCCATTTTTTAATGTAAAGGTAGAAGATGGACAACCACTGCAAGCTCCTTGCAAAACAACTTTTACGCGTTTTTCACTTTCATCATAAGAATCAAAAAGAATATTGCCACCATCCGCTTGAACTGCCGGTTTTACATATTCTTCTAAAATATTGATAATTTGTTGTGAGGTGGTGTCTAATGAATCAAAATTTGAAATAGCTTGTTTTTCATTTTTTGGGACAGTAACCAATAAGCTTTCATTGATAATTTCATTTCCGTTTTCGATATATTCTTTAATGAACGTTCTAATTTCATTGGAAATTTCTTGCCAATCAGCACTGTTGTATTTTGTAATGGAAATATAATTTTCATCCATAAAAATTTCCTTCACAAAAGAAAATTTGAATAATTCTTTCGCTAAAGCAGAAGGAAAAGCCTCATCAATATTTTTAAATTCAGCTGTTTTGGAGGTCAACATTTTATTGGCAACAAACTTCAATACCGATGGGTTTGGAGTTGATTCAGCATAAATCGTTATTGGAAGTTTTTTGGTTTCAACTGTCGATTCGTTGATGATGATTCCTCCTTTGGTTACAAATTCTTCAATTTGTTCAGCAACAGCATCTTGGACATCATTCCATTGCACAATGTTGTAACGTTCTATGGCAATAAAATTTCCGGAGATAAAAACCGTTTTAACAAAAGGTAAATAAAACAATTGTTGTGCTAATGGACTCTCACTTGCTTCATCTATGTTTTTGAATTCATAACTTTTATTTTTTGTAATAAAATCTTGAAATTCAAATTTTATAATAGTCGGATTTTGGGTTTCTTTTATTGATAATTTAGTCATTTGAGCTTTTTTATGCAAATTTAACAAAGATATTTTTGGTATTTAGTTATATTTGAACTTTAAATTTTTATTAACACAACTTTACCAAGTGTTTTGGCAATTTGTAATTGTTGAAGCATTTTTTCAATAGTCTATGAAAAAACAATTACTATTATTCATTCTTTTAATTATTCCGTTTTGTGTGAATGCACAATTGTTTGTGAATAATACAACAATTTCTCCGACACAATTAGTACAAGATGTTTTATTGGGTGATGGTATTACAGTGTCAAATATAACTTTTAATGGAAATCCGGCATTAGCTGCAACCCCCAATGTTAAAACAGGGTTTTTTACGACAGGAGTCACTCCAACCAATTTAGGCATTAATAGAGGTGTAATTCTAGCAACTAATAATGCTCAAGCGGCTCTAGGTCCAAATAATTCGCCTTCTGCAAATAATACAAACGGAATAGTTTTGTCTCCAGGTGATGCAGATTTAGATCAATTGACAACTAACACAATTAATAATAAAACTATTCTTGAGTTTGATTTTGTTCCAACCGGAGACTTGTTAACTTTTAAATTTGTTTTTGCTTCAGAAGAATATCCTGAATTTGTTAATAGTGGCTTTAATGATGTTTTTGGTTTTTTCTTGAGCGGTCCGGGAATAGCTGGTCCTTACAGTAATGGTGCTATTAATATTGCCCAAATTACTGCTTCTACCACCGCAAGTAACGTGGTTTCAATCAATAATGTTAATGGTGGCTTTGCGGTAGGTTGTCCTTTTGTGGTTCCGGGTAATGCACCAAGTAATCAACAATATTACGTTAATAATTGTGGAGGTACATCTATTCAATACGACGGTTTTACAACGGTTTTAATTGCTTCTTCACCAGTTGAGTGTGGCCTAACCTATCACATAAAACTAGCCATCGCAAATGTGGGTGATAATGGCTATGATTCGGCTGTTTTTCTAGAAGATTTTAGAGTAACACCATTTGATTTAGGAGATAATTTAGTTGGAAGTGGAACGGCCTTGTGTGAGGGAGATGAACGTATTTACCTCACAGGATTCGACGTTAGTGTGCCTCACGAATGGTATTTCGGACCAGATTTAATCGTTGGAGAGACTGGTCCCACATTAACGGTATCTGAGCCTGGTCAATATACGGTTATTGCTTACCCTTATGGTCCGGCTTGTCCAGTAACTGATTCTGCCATTCTTGAGTATTATCCGCCAATTCCGGTTGCTGAACCAATCGATTTAGTAATTTGTGAACCTGATAATATTTTTGATTTAACAGTCAATACACCAATAGTTTTAAACGGATTAGATCCTTTTGCTTTTGAACTCAATTATGCACTTACACCTGAAGACTTTGAATTTTTTAATTATATTCCTAATCCTACAACTTATGTGAGTTCAGGATCAGGCGAAATAATATATGTTGGTGTTGTTGATATATTCAGTGGTGTTGAGTGTATTAGTATACAATCTTTTGAACTTATTCAATTGTCATGTACACTTGATCCTCAACCTTTAGATTTAGTTTTGTGTGATGAAGTTACGTTAAATGACGATTTTGAAATCTTCGATTTAACTCAGAATAATGTTAATGCCCTTAATGGGTTAGATCCAGCTTTGTATGAAGTTACCTATCACAATTCACAAGTAGATGCGGATACCGGAGATTTTCCTATTTCTCCTGCCACTTCATATAACGGAACCAATGAAACAATTTATGTTCGGGTGGTAGAAACTGCTTTTCCATCCAATTTCGGAACAGAATCATTTACTTTAACGGTGAATCCACTGCCTGAAATTGCATCCATTTTCCAAGAAATTTGTTCTGAAGGTACTTTTACCGTAACTCCTAATGGCTCAGGTTCCAATGTAATCCCCACAGGCACTACCTACACCTGGACGGTTGTAGCACCGGCCGGTATCACAGGAGCATCGGATGAAGCTACAGCACAAACAAGTATAAGTCAGACTTTAACCAATACAAGTAATGCTCCAATTGATGTTGTTTATACAGTAACAGCTTCTGTAGGTACGTCACCGAATATTTGTATAGATACTTTTACAATTACTATCACGGTAAATCCCAATCCAACAGTTACGGTAAATAGTCCATCGGTATGTGATGGCACATCGGCCACTGTAACGGCCACACCGGGAGTTGCAGGAAGTTACGATTACGCATGGAGTGTTCCTTCGGGACCAAATCCGGGTAATGTGGTGAGTTTTACCACCACAGTAGCCGGTGTTTATAGTGTGATTATCACCGATACGGTAACCGGTTGTTTTTCAACCAGTGCATCGGGTACAGTAACTATCAATCTAAACCCAACAGTAACAGTTAATAGCCCAAGTGTTTGTGATGGAGTAGCAGCCACTGTAACGGCAACACCGGGAGTAGCGGGCAGTTATGATTATGTTTGGACAGTACCTTCAGGACCAAATCCGGGTAATGTGGCAAGTTTTACCACCACCATACCGGGTGTTTATAGTGTAGTGATTACCGATACAGTAACCGGATGTTTTTCCACAAGTGCATCAGGTACTGTGACCTCTAATCCAAATCCAACAGTAACAGTTAATAGTCCAACAGAGTGTGAAGGCACGCCAGCCACAGTTACTGCCACACCGGGAGTAGCAGGGACTTACGATTATGCATGGAGCGTTCCTTCAGGACCAAATCCGGGCAATGTAGCGAGTTTTACCACCACGGTAGCCGGTGTTTATAGTGTAATTATTACTGACACAGTAACAGGTTGTTTTTCAACCAGTGCATCGGGCACAGTGACCATCAATCCCAATCCAACAGTTACCGTAAATAGTCCATCGGTATGTGTTGGCACATCAGCCACTGTAACGGCTACACCGGGAGTTGCAGGAAGTTACGATTACGCATGGAGTGTTCCTTCGGGACCAAATCCGGGTAATGTGGCGAGTTTTACCACCACAGTAGCCGGTGTTTATAGTGTGATTATCACCGATACGGTGACAGGTTGTTTTTCAACTAGTGCATCGGGCACGGTAACGATTAATCCAAACCCAACCGTTACGGTTAATAGCCCAAGTGTTTGTGATGGAGTAGCAGCTACAGTAACGGCAACTCCGGGAGTAGCGGGTAGTTATGATTATGTTTGGACAGTACCTTCGGGACCAAATCCGGGTAATGTGGCGAGTTTTACCACCACAACACCGGGTGTTTATAGTGTAGTGATTACCGATACAGTAACCGGATGTTTTTCTACGAGTGCATCGGGTACAGTAACCATTAATACAAATCCAACAGTAACGGTCAATA
>NZ_JBIIVK010000036.1:0-38566 GCF_044339515.1 Flavobacterium sp. | reverse complement strand
CTTTAAAATGAAGTCTACAAGCTTCTTCACTTCCAAAATTTGCCGTAAAACTGAATAAATTCATCGCTTTTTTTTATCAAATATAAGGCTTTTTATTTAATTATGGGTAATTGCGGACAATCAAAATTTTTAATTACAAAATCGAAAAAACACCTGCAATCTTATCAATAAAATAGAGGAATTAGTTGAAATATCTAGTTTTAATCTCATCTCATTTGGATTATATAAGCTTTATAAAAAAGTCAAAAAATATAATCATATTTACAATTGGTAAACGAACTTTTTGAACAATTGTTATGTTAATCATTACGCTGTTCAACCTTAACCCACTCCATCATACCCATCAAACAACGTTTGTTGATAGACATCGCCATTGAATTTGTTGATTAATTCGCGGATAAACTCGTAGTGTTTCACGTATTGGTTGGGAATGAGCAGTAATTGGATATGATTTTTATATTAAAAAACGTAATTTTGTTAACAACAAAACATTTTCATTGGAACAACTAGTAAATAATATAGTTCAACTGACAGGAGATTACCACTGCGATTATGATAATGGCTTTGTCATGTCATCTGAACATGTCATCAATTGGGTTAATCAATTTGGTGAAGATGATCGCTTATTCATTTTAACTGAATTATTACATATTTTAAACCAAGGAATTTATATTTCAAAAGAAAAAGCCAAATCGATACTTTTAGAATTTATAAATAAAGTTTACTCCTTTTTTAATTATAATACTATCGAAACATTTTTAAGGGAAACACACTTTATAGCTGTACAAGGTGCTGAAAAAAGTCAAACTGTTTTATTATCAATATTAAATGAAGTTTTAAAAGAAAATACAGGTCTTTCAACAGCTATTTGTGGCACTAAGGGGATTAAAAATTATATTTATATAGACGATATAATTGGGAGCGGTGGCAAGTTTAATTATGAGCTACAAAACTACATAGCAGAAAATAATTTACTACAACCTTTAAAGAATAAAGAAATTAGAATATTAAGTTACTTTTTCTGCATTCACACTTGGGGAGCCTCTAATGCCAGGTATATTTTAAAACATAAGTTTAACGAAGAAAACTATTTTTTAGATTTAAAAGCATTCCCAATAGCATCATATTATACCATTGAAAATAACATTAAAGATTTTAATCCTAGATTAAATTTAATGTATCCTGAAAAATCGAAAAATGATTATGATGTTTACATTGCAGGTCTTGAACACGCGACCAGACAAGCTGACAAAGCGTATAGAAAAACAACACAGCCTACTAAAGAAACCTTTTTTCCCTCAAAGGAAAATAGAAAAAGAATAGAACAAATCTTTTTGGATAAGGGAATTGAAATTTTAAATAAAATTCAAGATGTTGAAAGCAAACAAAAACATCGACCACTTGGTTTAACTTATCCCAGTTATAAAACATTTGGAACCGGAACTTTATTTTTCACATGGAGGAACATTAGTAATACTTGTCCGATAGTATTTTGGTGGGATAACCCAGCACACGATTGGAAAGGACTATTTCCTTTACATAATAGAGGAAATTAAAAAATTTTAGTATATTTACACGTGGACAAGACTAAAACTATGCGAAATTATTCTGTTAAAGAATCAATTATATTCAGAAAAACAACAGAACCATTTGGTGGATTATCTAATATGGCTTCAGGTTTTTCGTTATATGTCAACGAAATAATTATTCCTTCATCGGAGCATTTTTACCAAGCAATGCGTTATCCTACTCATCCTGAAATTCAGTTTGAAATCATTAGTCAGGATAATGCCATGAAAGCTAAAATGGTGAGCAATAAATATAAATCTACTTTAACAAGACCGGATTGGGACAAGATACAAATCAAAATTATGCGTTGGGCATTAGAGATTAAATTGGCTCAAAATTGGGATAAATTTAGTTCAATACTCGAAGAAACAGGAAACAAACCTATTGTTGAATATGCTACCGATGATAAAATTTGGGGAGCCAAACCCATTAATAAAGAAATGTTGTTAGGCGTTAATGCTTTGGGTAGATTGTTAATGGAACTACGTGAAAAATATGTTCAAAATACTAATCGATTATATTGTGTAAATCCACCTGAAATTTCTGCCTTATTACTTTACAATCAACCAATTGAAATTATTTGTGATGATTCAATAATTGATTTTGATAGTGAAAATAGTAAAGAATTCCATTTTGTTTAATTTAAGACATTTATTTAATAATAAGTGTGGAAAAGTAAAGTAATTTTCTTTCTATTCATCCATTTTAACTCTACTCTTCATACCCATCAAACAACGTCTGTTGATAGACATCGCCATTGAATTTGTTGATTAACTCACGGATAAACTCGTAGTGTTTCACGTATTGGTTGGGGATGAGCAATAATTGGATTTTTTTGCGTTGCAATAATTCCATTTTAAGCTTGTCGGAGTGCATGGTGCGTTTGTTGTGATAATGTTCCCGCCCGTTGATTTCAAATACCACTTTGGGTTGGTTATCCTGAAAAAGCACGCCATCGAACTCTTTTTTATTGAGTAAAGAATTGTTGGCTTCTTCCGGAAACAAATCCACTATTTTGACATTCCGTTTGAAGCGAGTGTCTTTTAACGAGCAATAGTGTTGCATGGTTTTGTAAAACTCATCTTCAAATCGGGAATTGTTGGAAAAACCAATTGTTAATTTATTTACTGTACTTTGGGTAACGTGCGTAGTACCGTTTTTGGCGGCATAGTCAATCAACGCATATAAATCATCGTCTTTTCGGGATAAGACATCAATGGCTTGTAAATCGGTGACCACAATCAGGTTTTGTTTGGCTCTTGTAATGCCCACGTTAATCAACTGGCTGTTGTTTTTTATCCAATCATACGTCCTTGGAGAAGTTTTAGTGGAAAGAGCAGTAGAGATAATGATGGTTTTATTTTCTTGACCCTGAACTTTGTGAATGGTTCCGCAACTCACCGAATCAGCAATCACTCCGGCAGCTTTGGCTTGGGTGACATAATGATTTAATACTTCTTCTTGGTTTCTAAACGGAGTAAGGATGAATACATCCGTTAACGTATTGTTTTTGATGTATTTTACAATTTCAACGGCTTCTTCCAGTTGGGCGTTTTTATGTTTTTGGTTGGCATTGGTCACCGAAAGCAATTGAATGCTGCCGTTTTCTTTAATGGCCGTAAGGTTTAACCGTTGTTCATAAAAGCGTTTATTGGAATACTCAATGATTTTTTTCCCACATCGGTAATGGTAACTCAATAAAATTTCCCTTGAAATGCTATCCATTTTTTTATAGGCAGACAAAATGGAATGATGGTAGTAGCTGTATTCCACATCAATGTTAAACTGCTTCATCATTTTATCGTTCTTGTGCTCTTCAAAAAGGATAATAGGTTGCAGTTGGTTGGTATCGCCAATCAACACCATGTTTTTACATTTAGAAATGGGTACTAAACTGGTGGGAATGTCGCATTGTCCCGCTTCGTCAATGGTTAATAAATCAAATTTAAACTTTTGTCCCAATCGCCTACTGGAGATGTTGGTGGTTAAAATAATCGGAAATACTTTGGTGAACTTTTCAAGGTTTTTGTCATCGCTTAACCACGTATTGAATTCTTTTATCTGTTCATTTTCTTCTTCGATGTAAAGGATTTCAATTAGTTCAATGTAGTCTTTTGTTTTTAACCGTTTGATGTGCTTTAATGATTCGAAATAGAAAAATTGGAGCAGTTTATAATTCCCATCGATGATTTCCAAAATGCCTTTGACATCCTCCTCTTTGGTTTCAGGGATGGAAAGTATTTTCTTTTCCAGTTTTTCTTTTTCCTGTTTCAATAACCAATAATCACCACGTGACAGCAATCCATTGATGAACTCTAAATTTTGTTGTAAGTCGGTTCGCTCTTCATACTGTTGTAACTTTTCCACCAATCGTTTGTTTCGTTCTTTAGAATTTTCTTTCAGATTCAACAAAAGCGATTCTTTAGGTTCATCGGTTGTATTAAATTCATACAGCTTTTTGATGGTTTGCAAGGCTTCCAACGTGCATTGTTTGTTTCCTAAGCGAATAAAAGGTAGCACAATTTCTTTGTCGTAGTATTTTCCAATCGTTAATTTCTCTTTGATCCCATCAATCGGAACATTGTTATTGGAAGAAATCAGTATTGTTTTATTATTCGTGATGCAGTTGACGACAATGTTTAAAATGGTCTGTGTTTTTCCGGTTCCGGGAGGGCCTTGCACATACGTAATCGGGTATTTGAGTGAATTGTAAATGGTGCGTAACTGGTCGATGTTCACATTTTTATCGTACAACACAATATGCGGTTCTCTCCTATTTTTTCGGTCTAAAAGCGATGCGTTTTTAAAGAACGCTTTCAACGGAATTTGCATTTCTTTTTTTTGATGCTCCGTATTGATGCGATCAAAAACGGGAGCAATATCTATTTTGGAATAGCCTAACACCACTACTTCAGGACGGGTATTGGGCAACTCCCCTACTTTAAAATTTTCACTCAGCCATTCAATAGTCTTCGCAGGGTCGGTTAAGTAAAAATCTTCAAAATCAGCCATACTCATATCCGTATAATACGACAACGAATACTTGACATCTTTGATATAAAAATGAGGATTAAAATGTGTCCCTTGACTAATATGAATAGTCTTTTTCACCGGGTCATACGTCAACTCCCGATACGCTACAATAAATTTCCCTTTGGAAGCAATATCAATGGAAAACTCACTCAGAGCCAATTTGTACTCCTGAAACTTGGTATATTCGTTGTGGTAAATTTCTTTGAGCAGGTATTTTTGTTGCTCTAACGTCAATTGAAACGGACTTTGTTGCACCAACTCCGTCAAGTCAATCTCCGGTATTAAATGGGCTTGGTGTAAAAAAGGGTCGTTATTGGTTTTGTAACATTCTAAGTAATAGTTTAAAATCGCATTGTTATATCGGTCAAATTCATACTCCAGTAAACTTTCGTCTTCATGTAGCTTTTTGATTAATTTCTCCGGTACCTCGTAATGCGAAAACTTCAACAGTTCAGCCGATTGTATGGCAGCAATGGAAAGCGTTGTGTTTAAAATGGGTTCATCTTTGTTGACATTGAACATGTCCACCACAATTTTACCCTTATTTATATCCAAAATGGCAATCCAAAAGTGCTTTACTTCTTCCTGTTTGTTTTTGTAGTAGATGCTCAGGTACTTCCCTCCCCTGATGGCTTCTCCTATTTTATGGATGACTTTTTTGTTGATTTCCATTTTGATTGCTTTGAATACTGCTTTACTAGCGGTAGCAATGATAACAATTCAAATATAGTAATTTTGTTTGATGTTTAACCCTCGAAGGGTTTGGAACCCTTCGAGGGTTGGGTTGAGGAGCTACTACCTGCGACGGCATGACAAGAGAAAGGTTGAGAAGCTGAATGAAGAAAACCTTTACAGCTTGCCTTTTCGATAATTTGACGGTGTCATTTTCTTTTTATTTAAAAATACCTTGTTAAAATAACTTAGTGTTTCAAAACCACATTCAAATGCAATTTGATTGATTGTTTTTTCACTATGCAAAAGCAATCGACTTGCCTCATCTATTCGCATTTCATTCAAATAATCGGAATAGGTCTTTCCCGTTGCCTTTTTAAAGAACTTACAAAAATTACTTTCTGTTACATAAATTAAATCGGCCATTTCTTTTAAGGTAATTTTGTTTGCATAGTTATTTTGAATATACGAGCAAACTTTATTGATGCGTAGTTCACTTTTTTCAGAAATAATCATGTGAACCGAATTTTCGGTTATCAGTTCATATGAATGAATAGAAAGTTCTTCTAAAAGGGTGAGTAATTTTAGTATTCGTTCCATCCCATTTGTTTCCACTAAAGCCATGAGTTTAGGAACTATATCTTGAGCCGCTTGAAAGCGAATACCTCTGTCTGACTTTTCAAGCATCTTTTTAATGAAATGACTTTCTTTAAACCCTAAAAAAGGGGCTATAAATTCTTTAGAAAACTGAATCACAATGGCTTCAGATTGTTCACTATCGGTGGATTTGCCGGACCATGTATGCGGAAGATTAGAACCCAACAACACCAAATCACCATCAGTATAATTTTCATAACTATTACCTACTAATCTATAGCCTCCCCCTTTTATAATATAAGTTAGTTCGTATTCGGGATGGTAATGCCATTTAAATTCAAAAAACGGCACTTGAAAACGATAAGCATAAAAACTTGACGTTCCTTTATTTGATTTGATGTCTTCTAAAACTGCTTTCATGGTCTTTTTTAAACCTATAATCCTTTAATTCTTCAAAAATAATTCAATATAGTGTTAGTATTGAACAAAATACTGTTAAATCTATCTTGCCGTAATTAATAGTTTTGAAATAGTAAAAACATAACTTGAAATTAAACATCGTTCAATCAGAAAATTACAAGAAGCTATGCAAACTCCACCAAAGTCAATAATCGAATTTCTTGAAGAGCCCTACACACTTAAGCAAGAGCAAATCGATTTTTATCAAAAGAATAGATTTATTAAATTAAAAGATGTTTTGAATGCTGAAACGCTACATTTCTTTAATGCGGCCATTACTTCACAAGTGAATGCAATGAATCAGGAGCATACGGCACTGGAAGAACGCACCACTTATGGCAAGGCCTTTTTACAATTATTTAATCTATGGACAGAAAATCCAATTGTGAAAGAATTAATTTTCAGTAAAAGAATAGCCAAAATTGCTTCCGATTTAATGCAGGTTGATGGTGTTCGATTATACCACGACCAAGCCTTGTTTAAAGAAGGTGGCGGTGGCATTACACCCTGGCATGCCGATCAATATTATTGGCCTTTGGAAACAGATAAAACCGTTACAGCTTGGATACCACTGCAAGCCACGCCGCTGGAAATGGGTCCATTAGAATTTAGTGCCGGAAGTCATACCATCGTAGAGGGTCGTGAATTAGAAATTGGTGATGAAAGTGAGGAAATCATTCAAAAAAAATTACGGGTAACCGATTTTAAACATGTGATTGAAGCTTTTGATTTAGGAGAAATCAGTTTCCACTCCGGTTGGGTTTTTCACAGAGCCGGTGCCAACATAACCAATGAAATGCGAAAAGTAATGACCATAATTTACATGGACAAAGACATGATTTTGAAAAAACCTGAAAACAAAAACCAACTACACGATTGGGAAACTTGGTGTCCGGGTGCCGTTGTAGGTGAAGTAATCAATTCTCCTATTAATCCTGTTTTATATTCAAACTAATTTATGAAAATCAACTACCTGTGCACCTATTGGGGTTGTGAGCAACAGTCGGCAAAAGAATTTCTTTCTAATGTTATCGCTAGTGGTTATGATGGTGTGGAAATCAATTTTCCTGACGATTCCGTTTTTATACATGAATTTGAAATGGAATTGAAAAGGATAAGAGCAACTACGCATCCTGATTTCTTTTTTATTGCCCAACAGGTTCTTGATAACAAAGTGGAAACTACAAACGATTATCTGAACCGACTAACGGATCGATTGGAATTTTTAACCTCGTTGCAACCCAATGCCATCAATTCGCACACCGGAAAAGATTTTTTTGATTTTAGTGATAACTGTAAAATCATTGAAAAAACAACACAACTATCAAGAGACAGCGGAATCCCTATTTGGCATGAAATTCATCGAGGTCGATTTTCATTCCATTTAAAAACGCTACTCCATTATTTAGCTGTTTTTCCAAAACTTCAATTAATTGCAGATTTCTCGCATTTCTGTGTGGTGTCTGAAAGCAATTTAGAAGACCAACAGGAGTTCTTAAACAGCATCTACCCTTCTGTAAAACACATTCATGCCCGCATTGGTTTTGAACAAAGTCCGCAAGTCAATCATCCTTTTGCCCCTGAATGGAGCAGTTATTTAGAAAAGTACTTGCAGTGGTGGAGGGAAATACTGTATGTGCAAGAAAAAAATCACCTGCCGTATTTTACCATTACCCCTGAGTTTGGGCCATTTCCCTATATGCCACAAGAACCCATAAGTAGAAAACCACTATCTAATCAATGGGAAATAAATTTAATGATGAAAAATTATTTACAACAAAATCTTAAGACTAATGGATAAGCAGCAAAACAAAAACTATATCCTTTTCATTGCTTTAAGTGCCGCACTTGGTGGTTTATTATTTGGGTATGACACAGCCGTTATTTCAGGTGAAATTGGCAACCTAACGAACTTTTTCCACTTGAGTCCCTTAGAAAAAGGTTGGGCTATATCTTGTGCTCTTATGGGCTGCTTTATTGGAGCTTTGGTTTCTAATATACTCAGTACAAACTATGGAAGAAAAGCAACAATGATAATTGCTGCCCTCTTGTTTATTATCAGTGCTATTGGCACCGCACTTCCTAACACTTTTACCCTTTTTGTACTTTTCAGAATTATTGGAGGTATTGGTGTTGGACTGGCCTCCATGGTTGTACCCATGTATATTGCAGAGATTGCACCGTCTGACAAACGTGGAGCTTTTGTTGGAACCTATCAATTAGCGATTGTTCTGGGTATTGTTGTGGTCTATTTTATCAATTATTTTATTGCCCTACAAGGTGATGCCGAATGGAATTTGAACATAGGCTGGCGTTGGATGTTTGGCTCTGAAATTATTCCCGCCGTATTATTTTTACTCTTTATTTTTCAACTACCTGAAAGTCCAAGATGGCTTTTTTTAAAAGATAAAAACACAAAAGGATTGGCTGTACTTCAAAAACTAAATTCTCCTGAAGAAGCAATTAAAATTCAAAACGAGATTCAACATTCCATCCATCACGAAGAAAAAACCCCATGGAAAAGTTTGCTCCACCCTACCTTTAAAAAAGCACTTTTTATTGGAATTGGTCTTTCAGTTTTGCAACAATTAACCGGTATTAATGCTATTTTATATTATGCCCCCGAAATTTTTAAAAGTTTAGGCAGTTCGTCTGACACTTCTTTATTGGAAACGAGTATATTAGGAGTAGTAAATTTAATCTTTACGTTACTAGCCATTCGGTTAGTGGATAAAATGGGCAGAAAACCATTGCTTTATATCGGTTCAATCGGAATGTCTTTTTCATTATTATCCGTTGGTTTATTTATTTATAATGATGCTATTGGTAATTGGGTATTGCCCTTTCTACTGCTCTTTATGGCTTCTTTTAGTATTTCTTGGGGACCGATTGTATGGGTTTTGTTGTCTGAAATTTTTCCAAACAAAATACGCAGTTTAGCTTTATCAATTAGTGTTTTTATCCAATGGGTTGCTAATTTTATTGTGACCCAATTTTTTCCAACTTTACTGGAAAACTCCTTTTTAAAAACAAATTTCAATGGAGCTTTTCCGTTTTACATGTTTTCAATCATCTGCTTAATTTCCTTTTTGTTTGTTTGGAAACTTGTACCCGAAACCAAAAATAAAACACTTGAAGAAATGGATTCATTATGGAACTAAAAAAAGTACTATCCTATTTGTTGTTTTTGTCATGTATTTTGACTGTAACCGCTCAAAACAATGCTAAGTTTGTCAATACTTTCATTGGGACTGATGGCACCGGACATACTTTTCCCGGCCCTTCATTGCCTTTTGGAATGGTGCAACCCGGTCCGGATAATGCCATAGAAGGTTGGAACCACACTAGCGGTTATCAATATAAAGACACGTTGTTATTAGGCTTTTCACAAACCCGTTTCAGTGGAACCGGAATTGGCGAAATGGGAAATATTTTATTGCTTCCTTTTCACGAAAAAAAGAAACATTTAAAAAACAGTTACTTCAAAAATACTGAAAAAGCAAGTGTTGGTTATTATACCCTTTTGAAAAAAGACGATGTAAAAGTAGAACTTACTTGTTCTGAAAGAGTTGCTTTTCATCACTATACTTATCCTGAAAAAAACGCAAAATTGTTATTGGATTTCCAACACGGATTTCAATTTTTGAATGACAGTTTGGTTTTAGAAAGCGATATTAAAATTGAAAATAAAAACACTATTTCCGGTTATTGCAAAACCAAAGGATGGGTGACTAAAAAGTATTTTTTTACGATTCTTTTTGAAACACCTTTCTTTTCATCCATTGAAGTTCCAAAAAAGAAAAAACAAAATGCTCCTAACTATATTTTGGATTTCAAATTGTCTGAAAATCAAATTCTAAACGTAAAAGTTGCTTTATCTACCGTAAGTGTTGAAGGTGCAAAATTGAATTTGAAAACTGAAATTCCGCATTGGGATTTTGAAAAAGTCAAATTAAGAGCGGAAACCATTTGGAAGGAGTATTTGAACCGTGTTGACATTGAAGCACCGCAGAAACAAAAAGAGATTTTCTATACCTCTTTGTATCATTTGCTTTTACAACCTTCAAATATTGCAGATGTGGATGGCAGATACCGCGGAACTGATGATAAAATAGGAACTTCATTAAACAAGGAATACTATTCTACCTTATCGATTTGGGATGTATATCGCGGAGCTTTCCCTTTACTCCAGATTGTTGCTCCGGAAAAAACAGATGGAATTATTAATTCGATGCTATTGCATCACAAAGCGGCCGGATTTTTACCGATATGGACTGCTTGGGGACAAGATAATTATTGTATGATTGGCAATCACGCCATTCCGATGATTTTGTCTGCATACAATAATGGCTTTACCGGTTTTGATAAAAAGGATGCTTTTAATGCAATGTTGGAAACTTCTACAAAATCACATATCAATTCTGATTGGGAATTATACAATCAATTCGGCTATTATCCTTACGACAAACTCGATAATGAAGCCGTTTCACGCACTCTAGAAAGCGGTTATGACGATTGGTGTGTAGCTCAAATGGCAACTAAAATGAAAGATAAGGAGAACACTTTTATTTTTACTAAAAGAGCCAATTATTATAAAAACCTTTTTGATGCATCAACACAATTATTCCGTGGGAAAGATTCGAAAGGCAATTGGCGAACACCTTTTGACCCATTAACAGCTACTTCACCTATGAATAATCCAGGCGATTATACGGAAGCCAATGCATGGCAATATTTTTGGACACCCGCACAATATGATATAGATGGGATGAAAAAATTGTTAGGAGGAACAAGTCAGTTCACAAAAAAACTAAATGATTTTTTTACGATTGAAAGTAAAAATCCGGATAAGTTTTTAGGTCAAGAAGCAATGATTGGACAATATGCTCATGGAAATGAGCCGAGCCATCATATTGTGTACTTATATGCTTTTTCAGAAACACCAAAAGTAGGTCAACAATACATTCATAAAATCATCAACGAATTTCACAATAACACCCCGGATGGCATGATTGGTAATGACGATTGCGGACAAATGAGTGCTTGGTATATTTTGTCAACGTTAGGATTTTATCCTGTAAATCCGGCCAATGGGGAGTTTGTTTTAGGTGCACCACAAGTTAAAAAAGCAACGTTACATTTGAAGAGTAAAAAAACATTTATCATCGAAACGACGAATTTTTCAACTCAAAATATATTTCAAGAAAATCCAAAACTAAACAATTCATTGCTAACGAAACCATTTATAACGTATTCTGAAATTATGAATGGCGGTAAGCTTGAATTTCAAATGACAAATAAATAATAAACGTATGAAAAAAATAATCTTAACAGTACTAATGCTTGTTTCATTTACGATGAAATCACAAAACAAAGTAGCGGAAAAATACCAAATTTTACCTTTTGGAAGCATCAAACCTTCCGGTTGGATTAAAGAACAAATGCAAAAAGACATCGATGGATTTGTTGGTAACTTAGATCAACTGGTTCCGGACTTAATCAACGACCCCATTTACAGTTCAGGAAGATTACACAAAAATAGTGAAGTAAAAGACTTGGGAAATCTAAAAGAAGGAGACAAAGAAGGTAGTGATCAATACAAATGGTGGAACAGCGAAACACAATCCAATTGGTGGGATGGATACATTAGAAATGTAATTTTATTGAACGATAAAGCCGGACTGGCAAAAGTTGAAAAATACATCCAAACCGTTTTAGACAGTCAAGATGAAGATGGCTATATTGGCATTTACGACAAAGAGTTACGTTATAATTTTAAATCAGAAAATGGCGAATTATGGGCAAAAGCAACGATGTACAGAGGCCTTCTTGCCTATTATGAATATTCAAAGGATAAAAGAGTTTGGGAAGCTATTGTAAAAGCAATTGATAACGTGATGAGTAATTACCCTATCGGAAAATCAAGTCCGTTTTCTTCCGGAACCGAATTTAATGGTGGTGTTTCACACGGTTTGACTTTTACCGATGTTTTGGATAAAATGTATCAAATTACGGGTGATACCAAATACACAGACTATGCCCTTTTTTTATACCAAGATTTTTGCAAAACGAATCAATCTGAAAAAGATGTGCAATTGGATAATATTTTGAATCCAAATTACAAATTACAATCACATGGTGTGCATACGTATGAACATTTACGTACTTTAATCGTGGCTGTTTATGCTTCCAATAATCCTGAATTAGAAAAAGCACTGGAAATTTACATTAACAGAATAGAAAACACAACCACGCTAACAGGTGGTGCTATTGGCGACGAATGGATTGCTGAGCGAACGGCTGATGATACACATACCGGATATGAATATTGTTCGCTTCATGAATTATTAGATAGTTATACGGTTTTATTTCAAAAGCAAGGTAATCCCGGAACGGCAGAAGCTATTGAAAACATTTTTTATAATGCTGCTCAAGGCTCAAGAAATCCCGAACATTCCTGTATTGCTTATCTCAAAACAGACAATTCGTATGAAATGGAAGGAACCAAAAATGGAGAAGTAGAACCCGATCGTAAACAAACACGCTATAAATATTCGGCTGCTCATCAAGATGTAGCAGTCTGTTGTAACCCCAATGCCGGAAGAATTACACCTTACTTTATAGAAAAAGCATGGTTAAAAGAAGCGGATAACATTTTGGTAAATGTACTTTTGATGCCCAATACAATTGAAACAAAAATAAACAATCAAACAGTAAAAATTGAAACCATAACCGACTACCCCTATCAAAATAAATTTACTTTCAAGATTTCAAATCCGAAAAAAGTAGCGTTTAAAATAAAAATTAGAAAGCCTTCATGGGCAATTGCTGTAGTTGCCTCTGAAAAATACAGTGAAGAAAATGAATTTTTGATATTTAACCGAAACTTTTCAAACCAAGACTCTATTACACTTGAATTTAAAGCAGCCATTCTCATTAAAGAAGACAAAAAACAAGACAAATACTTTACCTACGGAGCTTTATTTTACGCAAAAACCATTGCGGCTATTGAGAAAAAAGGGAAATATTATGGGCCGAACTTTGTTGATTTTCTCTATCAACCTATGAATGAAATTCGCTATCAGTATATTGAAGATCACAAAGCGGTTTTTAAAAACGGACAGCTTCATCTTAACGCAAAAAACATGAATACTGACCAATTGGAAGAAATTATACTTATTCCGTTTGGAAAAACCATCTTGCGACAGGTTAGTTTTTAATACACTTTCAACCCTCGAAGGGTTTGGAACGCTTCGAGGTTAAAAAAAAATTTATATATTTGATTTCGCAAACCAGGTGAAGCGAAAGCACAGCTGCTCTCCTTCGCTTAAAAACTTTTAATCATGAAAGCCAACGGCAATACTGTAGAAGCCATATTGGAAAACATTCCCACTGAACGAGCGGCAGCGTTTCGTGAATTGCATGAAGTAATTGTAAAAAATCTACCCAAAGGATTTGAACCCGGTATCAGCTATGGTGGTTTAGGCTACGTAGTTCCTCATTCGAAATATCCGGCAGGTTATCATTGCAAACCGATAGAACCTCTCCCATTTGCCGGGTTAGCCAATCAAAAAAACTCGATTAACTTTTACCACATGGGTATCTATTCAGATCCAAAACTCTTACAGTGGTTTGTAGCAGAATACCCGAAACATAGCTCTCAAAAACTCGACATGGGTAAAAGTTGTATTCGATTTAAAAAGCCGGAAGCCATTCCTTTCGCACTTATTGGTGAATTAATGCAAAAAATGAGTGTTGAACAATGGATAAACCTTTATGAAAGTCTATTGAAAAAATAAAGTAACCAACTGAATACAAATTGATTACCTCCTATTCTACTAAAGAATTGAGCGTTTTAACTAAAAAGGGACTTTTCTATAAAACTGCTTACTGCATTTTAATCGCTATTCTCAACTGTTGTCATAATAAAAACAAACTTGTGGGATTTTGACTTTTTTATAACGTTATTGCTATTTTACTCATGTCCTATTTGTAATCCGAGAGGGTAAAAAAAGTAAGAAAAAGTTATAAACAACGCCTTGATTTTAAGCGAAAAAGACTACTTTTGACAAATTTTTAAAATATCAATTCAATGATTAAAAATTACTATTTAGTAGTTGCTTTTTTATGCACGTTCATGCTAAACGCCCAACAGGCGGGTGATTTGGACACTTCGTTTGGTAACAATGGTATCGTTAAAACCAATTTGTGGAACGCCGCTTTTAATGTGAAAAGCCATGTTGTTCTTCCCGATGGGAAAACAATTGTGGTGGGTGAGATTAATAATGATGTTAACCCAAGGGGATTTATCTTACGCCTTTTGACCAATGGCGAACTGGATCTTACGTTTGGAACGGACGGAAAATCGGTTCACCCTTTTTTAACCGGTTTTAACGTGGTGAAACTGCAAGCAGACGGTAAATTGGTTGTAGGTAGTTCGTATAACTTCGATTTTGCTGTTGCCCGCTACTTGGCCAACGGAAGTTTAGATACCGGTTTTGCTTTTGATGGAACTTATTATAACACCAATCCGGATGAAAATCCCTTCATAGCTCATCCTGTTATTGATTTGGAAATTCAAGCTGATAATAAAATTGTTGGACTCACGACCACTAATGATTCCGGTGACGGTTTTTATCGATTATTCCGACTTAATTCCAATGGGATTTTGGATAACACTTTGACTACAATTGATTCTTTTTCAACAAACGATTTGCCGGTTGCACTGAGTGTTCAAAGCGACGGAAAATTAGTTATTACGGGTTATTATTATGCGAATGGCACGGGTACTCCTACCATTTTTATTGCCCGTTATAATTCTAACGGAACGTTGGATAACACCTTTAATTCAACCGGAAAAAGGTCTTTTACGATTACTAACTCAACCGCAATACGGGTGACTGATTTGCAATTGCAATCGGATGGAAAACTATTGCTTGGCGGTAAGTATTTTTTGAACGGCAGTTCTTTGTTTATGATTCGATTTAATACGAATGGAACGTTTGACTCCTCCTTTAGCGGTGATGGGTTTCAAACGGCCAGTGTAAGTGTTAATTTAAATAATTCAGGAAAAATTGCTTTGCAATCGGACGGGAAAATTATCCAGATGGATACGTTTGTAAATACTACCACCAACAACGAAGACATGCTGTTTGTTCGCTACCTGGCGAATGGTGAACAGGATACTACTTTTAACGGAACGAGTTGGGGTGTGGCATTGCCTTTTAACAGTTTAAATGATGTTGCTGCTTGTGTGAGTATTGTTGGCGATAAATTAATCATCACCGGAAATGCCGAGGCGAGTGTGATAGATAATAACATGGCTTTTGCAAAGTTTAACCTCAATCCACTTTCTTTTGATACTACCTTTGGAACGACCGGAAGAGAACAACTTGCTATTCCATTTCCAACGTATGAAGAGGTTAAAAAATCGGTGGTGCAATCGGACAACAAAGTGGTGGTGTTGACTAAAATGTTTGTGAACAACTTGTACTTCTCCGGTATTCAACGCTTTAATGCGGATGGTTCACCGGATGCAAGCTTTGGTTCTAACGGTAAAGTTGGTCTTGGGTTTTATTTTACTGATTTTGATGCATTGGCTGTTGACAACGCCAACAATATTATTGTGAGTGGTTATACCGCTCTTTCGAGTGGTGTTATTTTGCGTATTACTCCAGCCGGGGCATTAGACCCTACTTTTGGTGATCAAGGTATTACGTATTTGGAAGAAAGTCTTGATTTTATTCCTCGTATCAATTCTATTAAAATTCAGTCGAATAATAAAATTGTTTTGGCTGGTGGAAATAATGTGAACAATATCGTGGATTACTTATTGATTCGTTTAAATTCAAACGGCACCTTGGATAATACGTTTGGAAACAACGGGATAAGCATGGTTGGATTAGACGATGTTAGTGAAATGATTACAGCCATTGAAGTGTTGAACGACGGCAAGATTGTGGGCGTTGGTTTTACAGAGGAAAATTTTGGAAATGATTTTCAAGCTGTTATTTTAAAGTTTAATTCGGTTGGTTTATTGGATCCTACCTTTAACGGCAATGGAAAATTTTTGACCAATACAGGCGTTGATTTTTATTTTTATGGCGATGTAAAAGTTCAAAATGACGGTAAAATTCTGAGCACTTTTGAGACCTTAAATGACAACTTTATTTTATATCGTCTGAATGGTAACGGAACTATTGATACTAACTTTGGTTCAGGTGGTATTGTCAATACTTATGTCACCGGTCTTGACAGATCGGCACAAATTCATTATAATTCTACCAACCAAAAAATTACCGTTATTGGTACAACGCTTTTAGACGATAGAGGGCAATTTGCTTTGGTACGCTATACTCCTACCGGTGAAGTTGATTCTTCATTTGGCGATAACGGTTTTGTAATTACTGATACGGGTTATAGTTCGCAAGTGATTTCGGCTTCGCCAACTAACGATGGAAAACTTGTGGTTAGCGGATGGCAATATAATGATGATACGCAAGATTATGACCAAGTTATGGCTAAGTATTATTTAGAGGAATCGTTGAGCGTAACAAATCCGGAATACGTGAGCGTACAGTTGTATCCGAATCCGGTTTTGGAAACACTTTCTGTTCGTTTGAAAGATGGAGCTACTGCAACTAATTACACGATTACAGATATGACCGGTAAAATGGTTGCCAGTGGTGAATTTGCCGCTAACCAAAATGTATCGGTTGCTGCGTTGAGCAAAGGAATTTACTTTATTAAAGTGGATGATTTTCAACCGATTCGATTTATCAAACAATAGTATCGGTATAGTATAATTTATAAACGACTTGATTTATCAGGTCGTTTTTTTTTGTTTAAAAACGGATAATTTCTTCTTTATAGAATATCATTTTAGGAAATTTTCTTACGTAAAAACTTAACATTGCAGAATCTTTTCAATTAGTATCTTTGTTGAAAATTAATTTACATTAAATTAACATTAATTAAACATTGGCTATGCAACATATTATTGACCGATTTATCAGCTACGTAACGATTGACACCGAATCTGATCCCAATTCTGAAACGACACCCAGTTCTAAAAAACAGTTGGTCTTGGCCAGAAACCTCGTGAAAGAACTCAAAGCCATCGGCATGGAAGACGTGACGATGGACAGAAAAGGTTACATCATGGCAACGTTACCGAGTAATGTGGAACACGAGGTACCGGTGATTGGTTTTATCTCACATTATGATACTACTCCGGATTTTACGGGAGCGAATGTAAAACCGCAAATTATTGAAAACTATGATGGTAAAGATATTGTGCTGAATGCCGAACAAAATATTATACTGTCTCCCTCCTATTTTAAAGATTTGTTGCAATACAAAGGACAAACACTCATTACCACCGACGGAAACACTCTTTTGGGAGCTGATGACAAAGCCGGAATTACGGAAATTGTTACGGCAATGGAGTACCTGATTCAACATCCGGAAATTCAACACGGTAAAATTCGCGTTGGGTTTACGCCTGATGAAGAAATTGGTCGTGGTGCTCATTATTTTAATGTAGAAAAATTCGGAGCCGATTGGGCTTATACGATGGATGGTAGCCAAATTGGCGAATTGGAATATGAAAATTTTAATGCGGCCGGAGCCAAAGTTACCTTTAAAGGGAAAAGTGTTCACCCCGGCTATGCGAAAGGAAAAATGATTAACTCAATGCTGTTAGCTTCTAAATTCATTTCGAAGTTGCCTAAAAAAGAAGTGCCGGAAATGACCAAAGGGTATGAGGGTTTCTTCCACGTTACCGGAATCACAGGAAGCATTGAAGAAAGTACCGTTTCTTTGATTATTCGTGACCATGATAAAAAATTATTCAAAAAAAGAAAAGAGTTTTTGCATGATTTGACAGCAAAATTTAATAAAAAATTCAAGAAGCAATTTGGAGATGATATTGCGATTATCGAAATCAAAGATCAATATTTTAATATGAAAGAAAAGGTTGAACCGGTTTTTCATATTGTCAAAATTGCCGAAAAAGCCATGAAAAAATTGGATATTAAACCCATTATCAAACCGATTCGTGGGGGAACAGACGGTTGTCAATTATCGTATAAAGGTTTACCGTGTCCGAATATTTTTGCCGGTGGACATAATTTTCACGGGAAATATGAGTATGTTCCGGTGGAGAGTATGCAAAAAGCGGTAGAAGTGATTGTGAAAATTGCGGAGTTAACTGCGGAGAAGAAATAAGTTATTCAATTTTGTTTTTTTAACCACATAGAAACATAGTTATTAAAATTGTGAAAGTCGTTTCACTCAGATATAGAAAAGCATAGCTATGTGAACCCAAAAATTGGGTCTATATCGTTCTCATTTACTATGTCTCTATGTGGTTAATTTTAATTTATTTTATATTGATTGCACGATACTCCAATTTTAGCGACGAATTTCACGAATTTAATTTTTTAAAATAGCCGCTGATTCGCTGATTTTATTTATTTTTAATCTGTGAATATCAGTGGTTTTTTTATTTTATAATCATGGAAGAAAATAAATCTTGGACCAGAAATCAAAAATGGCTTGAAGAAATTGAACTTTTAAAATCGATTATGGTTAAAACCGATTTGGTTGAAACCACCAAATGGGGCGGAATTGTTTATACATGGAATAACCGCAACATTATTGGTATTGGTGGCTTTAAGGACTATTTCACGATTTGGTTTTTCAACGGTGTATTCCTTCCTGATGAAAAAAATGTTTTAGTAAATGCCGGTGAGGGTGTGACGAAAGGGTTACGCCAATGGCGATTCACTTCTAGAGAAGAAGTAAATGAAAAACTAGTTCTTCATTATGTGAATCAAGCTATTGAAAATGAAAAGAACGGACTTTCAATCAAGCCGGAAAAAAAGGAAGTACAACCCTCCGATTTTTTTCTATCCAAACTGAATGAACATCCCATTTTAGTAGAAAAATTCAATACCTTTTCTCCCTTTAAACAAAAAGAATTTATCGAATACATTGATACAGCCAAACAGGAAAAAACGAAGCACGACCGCTTTGAAAAAATAAAACCGATGCTTTTGGCAAACATCGGTTTAAATGATAAGTATCGGAAATAATTATTTCTTTTCTACTAATTTGGCACTCATTTCCATTGAAATGGCTGAGCGTTCCATTTTTAATTTTCCGGACATGGTTTCAATTACCACAGTTCCTTCTGCAACTTCTGCGATTTTTCCGTGAAGTCCGCTTTTGGTGATAATTCTATCGCCAACTTTTAAATTGCTTTCAAATTCCTTTTCTTGTTTGGCACGTTTTTGTTGTGGTCTGATCATAAAAAAATAAATGACTACAAACATTAATAAAAACGGCAAAAACTGTTGAATATTTTCCATATTATTGAGTAGTTACAGCAGACTTCTCTGCAGGTTTAGCTTTTGGTGTTACGTTGGCTTTGATGGTTAACACATCTTTTCCTGATGCGGTGTTAGCGGTGATGTTAACCGATTTTTGTTGCATTCCGGGTTTTCCGTTGCTGTCGAAAGAGACTTTCATTTTTCCGGTTTTTCCGGGTTTGATTGGTTCTTTCGGAAATTCAGGAACCGTGCAACCACATGAACCTGCCGCATTGGCAATGATAAGGTCCGCTTCGCCGGTGTTGGTAAACGTAAAGGTTGTTTCCACTTTATCTCCTTCATTGATTACGCCGAAATCGTGTTCTTTTTTATTGAACGTCATGGCCGGATATTTTCCGTCTGCCGGTGGTGGCGTAACTTGATTGGCCTCCGGATTTGTATTCTGTTTTATTGTATTTTCGGTAGGTTGTGTTTGAGGATTTCCAACGTATTCATTGATTGGAATGTCTTTACTGTTGGGATCGATTTTAGAAAGTGCATCTTCTTTTTTACATGAAACTACAGATGCAAAAACGAACAGGGCAAAAATTGATTTTCTTAACATAGTTAGCTTATTTAAAATTTACATTAAACCTCTTCCGGTCTTTTTTAATTTATCTGTTTTTTGAAAGTCCTTGACTAAGTTGTCTAACACCCCATTGATAAAGATACTGCTTTTGGGTGTAGCATATTCTTTGGCAATTTCCAAGTATTCGTTAATGGTTACTTTTACGGGAATAGACGGAAAACGCAAAAATTCACAAATGGCCATTTTCAACATGATGGTATCCACTTCCGAAATACGGTCGGGGTCCCAATTGGGTGTTGTATCAATGTATTCTTTGGCTAATTCATTCTCATTTAGCACCGTTTTACGGAACAAATCACGAGCAAAATCTTTGTCTTCGGCATCTTTGTAAAGCGGCAAAACAGCAAATGATTTTTCTACACCTTCGTCCATTTGTTTTAATTGCTTTAAAATCATGGTATTTACCAATGGAATATCGTCTACCCAAGTGAGTTTATAATCTTCCAAGTAATCGTATAATTTTTCGTTTGCAGCAATCAGCTCCGTAAACATATCCATGATGAACTTTTTGTCATGTTCAAAAGAATCTGTTTTGTCTGCCAAATACGATAGATATAGCGAGCTCTTTTTAACGTTTTCCAATAAAATCAAAATTAAGTCGTCGTTTTGACTCCAATTGTTGATTTTTCTTTTTTCTAAGGCAATGGAAAGTGAGTTATTCTGTTCCAACGCCAATAAAATTCTATTGGAAATAAATTTTCTGTTTGGCTTTAAATCTCTTTCGGTGGCCAAATGTTTTTTGGAGGCTTTTTCCAAAAAATCTTCTTCCTTTTTTCTGATTTCAACTAAAGCAGAAACCACAATCAAATATAAATCCTGAATACTTTCGATGCTTGCAAATAAGAATTTTTCTTCTTTTTCCAATTGATCAGAACCGCTTTGATGCATTGCATAAATGGTTTGCAATACTTTTACCCGAATATGTCTCCTGTTTAACACGTTGTAAGAACTTTTTAAAAAATTAGTGACGCCCCGTAGGACGTCACAAAAATAGTATTATTTATCGGAAAAAATTATTTCCCGCTTTCTTTTTTACGTTGATTGATTCTATTTTGAGCAATCGTTAAAGCCGCTTGATGCGTTGTTATATTATTTTTTAAAGCATAATCGAAGATTTCTAACGTGGTGTTGTAAATGTTTTCGGTTCTTCGCATGGCTTCTGCTTTATCGTAATGCTCAATTTCTGCATATACATTGATGATTCCACCGGCGTTGATTAAGAAATCCGGAGCATATAAAATGCCTCTTTCCTGAAGAATTTTACCGTGAATGTTTTCATTGGCTAATTGATTGTTGGCTGCACCGGCTACAATGGAAGCATTCAATTTATAGACCGTATCATCATTGATGGTAGCACCTAATGCACAGGGAGCATAAATATCAACTTCTGCACTGTATAAATCTGAACCGGAATATACTTTTGCCCCATATTGTGCTCCTACTTCGTTTAATCTTTTTTCATTGATATCAGCAATGGTAACAATAGCACCCTCTTTGGTTAAATAGTCCACCAAGGTTTCACCAACGTGACCAATTCCTTGCACTAAAACTTTTTTACCGGCTAGTGAATCAGAACCGTATTTATATTTAGCGGCCGCTTTCATTCCCATGTAAACTCCAAATGCGGTTACGGGAGAAGGGTTTCCGGAACCACCTCTGGATTCAGAGATTCCGGTTACGTATGGTGTTACGTCTCTTACGGTGTCCATGTCTTCGGTTTTCATTCCAACATCTTCAGCCGTAATATATTTTCCGCTTAATGAATGCACAAATTCACCAAATTTTCGCATTAACTCCGGTGTTTTTTGTGTTTTGGCATCTCCAATAATTACTGCCTTTCCACCACCAAGGTTTAATCCTGTAATAGCAGATTTAAAAGTCATTCCTCGTGATAAACGCAAAACGTCATTTAATGCTTCCCATTCATTGGTGTAGTTCCACATTCTGGTTCCACCCAATGCCGGTCCTAAAACTGTGTTATGAATACCAATTATTGCCTTTAAACCAGTATCTTTGTCATTGCAAAAAACAATTTGCTCATGATTATCAAAGGATACTTGTCCAAAAACCGGATCCATTTTTTGAAGTTCTTTAGGAGTTGTTACTTCTGCTATCATAGTTGAATTATTTATTAAGTAAAATTATGACTTTGTCAAAAAGACTCAACAAAAGTAGAACTTAAATCAAAAGAATGCAATATAAATTGATAATTTTAGCAATCTGTTAATAGTAAACCTAAATTAGCGATTAATTCAAAAAAACATAATTCTCATTTTTTTAACATTTTTTATTCCATTGCTACGTATTTGAAATCAATAACATGAAAGAATTACATTATTTAAATAAATATTTCATCAAATATAAATACCGTTTTTTGTTGGGTATTGTCATTACCATTGTTGCACAAATATTCTCACTATTCATTCCGAAATTGGTAAGCAAGTCGATGAATATTATTGATGCATATATTAAAAATCCGATTAGCGATACGAGTAGTATCAAAAAAGAACTACTAATCAGTTTAGGTTTAATTATTGTAGCAACAGTTATCGCCGGTTTTTTAACCTTTTTAATGCGTCAAACCCTTATTGTGATGTCGCGTCATGTTGAATTTGATTTAAAGAACGAAGTTTTTCAACAGTATGAACGTTTATCGCAAAGCTTTTACAAAAGAAACCGAACCGGAGATTTGATGAACCGCATTTCGGAAGATGTGGGAAAAGTGCGTATGTATGTTGGTCCTGCCGTGATGTACACAATTAATACGTTTATTCGTTTTGCCATTGTGATCATTTATATGTATAATGTTTCGCCGAAACTGACTTTGTATACCCTTCTTCCTTTGCCGCTACTCTCCTATTTTATTTTTAAATTGAGTGTGGAAATCAATAACCGTAGTAGAATTTATCAGGAAAATTTATCTACGCTATCGAGTTTTTCTCAAGAGATTTTTTCAGGTATTCGTGTGATTAAAGCCTATGCATTAGAAGGGCAAAATCAAAAAGCGTTCAACGGTTTGGCTCAAGAAAGTCGGGATAAAAATATGAGTTTAGCGTATGTGAATGCCTTATTTGGTCCGTTAATGATTTTATTAATTGGTTTGAGTAATTTGGTGGTGATCTATTTTGGTGGAATGATGTATGTGGACGGAACTATTGAAAACATTGGGACCATAGCTGAATTTATTCTATATGTCAACATGCTTACTTGGCCGGTTGCTTCCATTGGATGGGTTTCTTCTTTGGTTCAGGAGGCTGAAGCTTCCCAAAAACGCATCAATGAATTTTTGAAAATTGAACCGGAGATAAAAAATAATAATCCCAATCATGATTCAATTCAAGGGTCGATTGCTTTTAAAAATGTGAGTTTTACCTACGACGACACCAACATTCAAGCTTTAAAAAACATATCATTTGCAGTAAAAAAAGGAGAAACCCTTGCGATATTGGGTAAAACCGGTTGCGGAAAATCGACGATACTGTCTTTGATTTGCCGATTGTATGATGTGGAAAACGGTTCCATCACCATGGATGGAAAGGAATTAGCCAATTTGAATTTGCATGATTTGCGTAACAGTATCGGAATAGTTCCGCAAGATGCTTTTTTGTTTTCGGAAAGTATTAAAAATAACATCAAATTTGGAAAAGAAGATGCCAGTGATGAAGAAGTAATTGAAGCAGCCAAAAAATCGGTCGTTCATGACAACATTATCAACTTTAAAAATCAATACGATACTGTTTTGGGAGAAAGAGGAATCACATTATCAGGCGGACAAAAACAGCGGGTTTCGATTGCGAGAGCCATTATTAAAGATCCTGAGATTTTACTTTTTGATGATTGTTTATCGGCTGTTGATACCGAAACGGAAGAACAAATATTGAATAACTTATTCGAAATTTGTAAAAATAAAACTACACTAATTGTCAGTCATCGCGTTTCATCTGCCAAAAATGCGGATAAAATTATTATTTTAGAAGAAGGAGAAATTATTCAACAAGGTTCTCATTTTCAATTATTAAATCAAGAAGGTTACTACAAAGAATTGTATTTGAAACAACTTTCTGAAAAAGAATTGTCGTAATTTTTTGATAATTCAATTATTTTTTAGATTTTTGGTTCACTTACAACACTAAATTTGAGCGAACGATTATGAGAGAAAATGAAATGCTAGAAAAAGACGAAATTTTTTCTAAAGTTTTGAGAGCCGGTAGAAGAACTTATTTCTTCGATGTTAGAGCAACAAAGGCGGACGATTACTACATTACCATCACAGAAAGTAAAAAATTCACTGAAGAAGATGGTTCTTTTCACTTTAAGAAACACAAAATTTATTTATACAAAGAGGATTTTGTAGCTTTTAAAGAAATTTTAGACGACATGACTTCTTATGTTTTAGACCATAAAGGTGAAGAAGTAATTTCTGAAAGACATCAAAAAGATTTTAAAAAGGAATATCCATCCGAAACAGCTGAGAGCGACGAAACGCCAAAAGCAAGCTTTACTGATATTGATTTTGATGATATTTAATTTAACCTTTACAAAAATCCCGGAGTAAAATTTCGGGATTTTTTTTTCTATTACGGTATTCTTAAAAATGAAACATCTTATAATTATTTTATTCTTCAGTAATTATCTACTTTCTCAAACTGAAATAAGAGGAATTTATAATCATAATGAAAGTACATTCACAATCGGAGATAAGATATATCAATCAAGTCATTTTTCTAAAGGATATGCCAGAATCACTGATTCTAATTCTTTTGGATTGATGGACAGCACCGGAGTAATAGTGATTCCGGTGATATACGAATATATGGGGTTTTTAAAAGATGGATTACTTGTTGCCACAAAAGATAAAAAAAATGGCTATCTGGATGCAAAAGGAAAAATAATTATTCCCTTTATCTATGACTTGGCCGATGATTTCAAAAACGGTTTTGCAATAGTTCAAAAAAATAACAAATGTGGTATTATTGATAAAAAAGGAGGCAAAATTACTGATTTAATATATGAACATATCGATAAATTTGATAACGATCAATCAGGTCTTGCCAGAGTTTCAAGGGATAAAAAATGGGGGTTTATCAATAAAATAGGTGAAGAAATCATTCCTTGCATTTATCAAAATGTAAATATTTTCAGAGAAGGTCTTGCTTTGGTTACAAAAGTGAATGGAACAACCGGCTTTTTGGATGCTACAGGAAAAGTAGTAATTCCGTTTGAAGAATATATTAGAGTCGATAATTTTAAAAATGGCAAAGCCAAAGTTCAGAAAGGAAATACTATCTATTTTATAAACAAAAAAGGAGAAACTGTTAATTAATTTAATTTTATCCAATACGCAACCCATTGTCGACTTTTTGATCAGTCGATAAAAGCACAATATCATTATCCTCTCCTACCGAACCCAGAACCAAACATTCACTCATAAATTTCCCGATTTGCTTTTTCGGAAAGTTCACAACGGCCACAATTTGCTTTCCTACTAATCCCTCTTTACTATAGTGTTTTGTGATTTGAGCTGATGTTTTTCTAATTCCAATTTCATTGCCAAAATCGATGGTTAACTGATAAGCAGGTTTCCGTGCTTCCGGAAAATCATTTACGGCTAAAATCGTTCCTATTCGCATTTCTACCTTTTCAAATTCTTCCCATGTAAGCATAACAAATTATTCTTAAAAAATTAAACTCAAAAATAGGAATATCAAACTAAAAATTCTTAACTTTAAGCATTAACTTAAAAAAATTATCTGCACTAATGGCCAGAACAGAATCAAACATGATTTCTTTGGGAACTTCAGCTCCAAACTTTCATTTAAAAGATACCAATTCCAATGATTTTTTTACGTTTTCAGATTGCAAAGGCGAAAAAGGGACATTAGTTTTTTTTATTTGCAATCACTGTCCGTTTGTGCATCACGTAATTGATGAAATTATTTTGGTTGCCAATGATTACCGTGTGCAAGGTATCGGGATGGTTGCTATTTCCAGCAATGATGTTGAACACTATCCGCAAGACAGTCCAGCATTAATGACTGAATTTGCCTTTGAAAATAAATTTGAATTTCCTTATTTGTATGATGAAACACAAGAAGTTGCCAAAGCTTTTGGGGCAGCATGCACGCCTGATTTCTTTCTTTTTGACAATCAGGATAAATTGGTCTATCGCGGACAGTTAGATGATTCTCGTCCCGGAAACGGCATTCCCCTCAGCGGTAGCGATTTACGAGGAGCCATTGATAGTGTTTTGTACAACAGAACCGTCAATCCAAATCAAAAACCAAGCATTGGTTGTAATATTAAATGGAAAAAATAAATGGAAATTATTCATATTAGTGCCGAATGTTATCCGGTGGCAAAAGTGGGCGGACTAGCCGATGTAGTGGGTGCTTTACCCAAATATTTAAATAAATTAGGTCAATATGCCAAAGTAGTTGTTCCGGGTTATGACAATAAATTTTCAAAAGAAAATGAATTTGAAACCGTTCATCAAGGGCAATTAAGGTTAGGATGGTTCGTGTTTTCTTATTCTATACTCAAAGAAAAAACAAACAAACTCGGATTTGAATTGTATTTGATTGCCATTCCGGAATTGTTTGATCGTCCCAACGTTTATTCTTATGAAGATGATACGGAGCGATTTACCGCTTTTCAAGTGGCTTTTTTAAATTGGTTGACCGAAACCAATCAAACACCGGACATCATACATTGCCACGACCATCACACCGGATTGATTCCGTTTATGATGTCACACGCACCAATTTATCAACATTTGAATCGCGTTCCAACGGTTTTAACCATTCATAACGGACAATACCAAGGATGGTTTGGTTTTGATAAATTGCATTATTTACCACAAGTAAGTTCGTCACGATTAGGCTTTTTAGAATGGAATGGCATTATCAATCCGCTTGCATCGGCCATTAAATGTGCGTGGAAAGTGACCACCGTTTCGCCAAGTTATTTGGATGAAATGAGTGAAAAAGCAAACGGATTAGAGAATTTATTGCGTTTTGAACGACCAAAAAGTTTGGGAATTTTAAATGGAATTGATACAGAGGTTTGGAATCCTGATACTGATCCAATGTTAGAATACCACTACAACAATAAAAATCTAAAAGCCGGAAAGGAAAAAAATAAAAAATTCCTTTGCGAACAATTTAATTTAGATCCCAGCAAGCCACTTTTCACTTTTATTGGACGATTAGTGGGTGAAAAAGGAGCCGATTTATTGCCGGAAATTTGCAGTATAGCGTTAAGTAGAAATCCTAACGAAATCAATATTTTGATTTTAGGTTCAGGCGATACACAGGTGGAACATAGTTTGACTCAGCTTACGCACTTTTATAGCGGAAATTACAATGTTTATATTGGTTACAATGAAAAATTAGCCCATATTATTTATGCCGGAACAGATTATCTATTGATGCCTTCACGAGTTGAACCGTGTGGATTGAATCAATTGTATGCTTTGCGTTATGGCACAATTCCTATTGTAAGAAGAACCGGAGGCTTGAAGGATACAGTGTTAGACATAGGCGATGGCGGATTTGGAATTTGTCATGACCAAACAAGTGTATTTGATGTAAATCATTCCGTTACCCGAGCAATCGATTTGTATAACGATACCAAACTTTTTGATAAAACGAGAAAAACAATCATGCATATTGACCATTCGTGGGAGAAAGTTGCACAAGAATATATCGATGTTTACCAATCTTTAAAAAATTAATTTATGAAAAAAGAAGTTTTAGCCATCATTTTAGGAGGAGGACAAGGCTCACGTTTGTATCCTTTGACGGAAAGTCGATCGAAACCGGCAGTTCCTATTGCAGGAAAATATCGTTTGGTGGATATTCCTATTTCTAATTGTATTAATTCTGACATCAAAAGAATGTTTGTATTAACGCAATTTAACTCGGCTTCCTTAAATCAACACATCAAGAACACCTATCATTTCAGTTATTTTAGTTCTGCCTTTGTGGATATTTTGGCAGCCGAACAAACTCCGGATAACCCAACTTGGTTTCAGGGTACAGCCGATGCTGTTCGTCAATGCATGCAGCATTTTCTTAATCATGAATTTGATTATGCCTTAATCCTATCCGGTGATCAATTGTATCAAATGGATTTTAATAAAATGATTGAGGCTCACCAACAAAGTGGAGCTACAATTACAATAGCTACTCTACCCGTTTCGGCAAAAGAAGCACCTGAATTTGGTATCTTGAAAACGGATGAAAATAGTCTTATTACTTCCTTTATTGAAAAACCATCTGTAGACTTATTACCACAATGGACTTCGGAAGTAAGCGATGAAATGCAAAAGGAAGGTAGACATTATTTGGCATCGATGGGTATTTATATCTTTAATCGAGAACTTTTGATTGAATTGATGAAAAATCCGGACACAAAAGATTTCGGAAAAGAAATTATCCCGCAATCCATCGGTCATCAAAAAGTGTTAAGCTATCAATACGAAGGCTATTGGACAGATATCGGAAATATTGATTCCTTTTTTGAGGCCAATTTAGGCTTGACTGATGATATTCCAAAGTTTAATTTATTTGATAACAATAGTAAAATTTACACTCGTGCACGTGTGCTTCCTCCGGGAAAAATATTAGGAAAAACAACGATTGAACAATCTATTGTTGCAGAAGGTTGTATATTAAATTCAGCAGAAATTGAACATTCAGTTGTGGGCATTCGTGCACGAGTGGATGAAGGAACTGTAATAAAAAACTCGTATATAATGGGTAGTGATTATTATCAAAACTTAGATGAATTGAATCATAATATTGCTCATAATATTAAAAATATCGGCATTGGAAAACGTTGTTATATTAATAATACCATTGTAGATAAAAACTGTAGAATTGGAAATGATGTCTACTTGAACGGGGGCAAACATTTAGAAGATAGCAACACATCTTTATATACCATTAAAGAGGGAATTATTGTAGTGAAAAAAGGTGCAATTTTACCCGATGGTTTTAGAATAGAATAAGGGATTTAATAAAAATTAAAAAAGGTTTATCAAGTTATTTTGATAAACCTTTTTTAATGTATTATTTTAATTTTTAAGATAATCTACTGTCAGTATCGTGTAATTTCCCAACGGAACTTGCTACTACTGTGGCCACTGCTGCATCACTTGTAACATTTACTACGGTTCTACACATATCCAGTGGTCGGTCGATAGCAAAAATCAAGGCTAATCCGGCTTCCGGTATTCCGGCTTGTCCTAAAACAATCACAAGCATTACCATTCCGGCACTAGGCACGGCTGCGGAACCTATTGAAGCCAAAGTAGCGGTAACTATAATCATTAATTGTGTTGGTAAATCTAATGGAATTCCCATGGCTTGTGCAATAAATATAGCCGCTACTGCTTGATACAAACTTGTTCCATCCATATTCACAGTGGCCCCTAACGGTAAAACGAAACTTGAAACTTCTTCGTCAACACCAACATGTTCCGTTACTCTTTCCATCGTAACGGGTAAAGTAGCGGCACTGGAACTTGTTGAGAAAGCCAACAATTGTGCCGGAGAAATTGCTTTATAGAATTTGACAGGAGAATACTTGGCCAAAGTAATTAATAAGGCAGGATAAACAACAAATGTCATAACTAATAATCCGAGAATAACAGTAAAAGCATATACTAATAATGCATTTAGAGTTGAGAAATCAGGAATTTCAACCATGAGTGCGGCCATTAATGCAAAGACACCTATCGGCGAAAACATCATGATAATGTCTATTATCTTAAGAATCACATCATTTAACCCTTTAAAAAAATCTACAACCGGTTTGGCTTTGTTTTCATCAATTAAGATTAAGCCAATTCCCATCAAAATAACAAATAAAATAACTTGTAGCATTGACGAGTTATCCGTCATAGCCAGAAATAAATTTTCAGGAACCACATCCACTAAAGGTTGTAATGGCCCACTGTTCTTGGCTTTTTCTGCTAATTCAATTTTTTGAGCTGCATCACCGGCAAAACCATCTAATAAACTTTTACGGGACTCTTCGTTAATGTAATCACCTGGTCTGATTAAGTTGGCTAAAACCAGTCCGATTGAAACTGCAGTAACTGTTGTAATTAAATACAAAACAACAGTTCTACCACCTAATTTAGAAAGTTTAGAAATATCTTTGAGATCAGATAATCCTACAACTAAAGAAACTATAATTAACGGGACAGCAATCATCTTTAATAAATTGATAAAAATTGTTCCGAATGGTTTGATCCAATCAACGACAACTTCTTTGAGTTCCATGTTTTTCATCAGGTACCCAAAAACCAATCCGAGAATCATTCCGATGAGAATTTTCCAATGTAAAGCTAGTTTCATATATGTTATTTGTTAGTTTTTTGTAATAAATAAAAATCGGCCAATACAATGGCAGCCATGGCTTCCACGATAGGAACTGCTCTTGGAACGACACAAGGATCGTGACGACCTTTTCCTTCCAAATCAACAATATTTCCCTCCCTATCGATAGTTGATTGTTTTTGCATAATGGTAGCAACCGGTTTAAAAGCGACTCTAAAATAAATATCCATTCCGTTTGAAATTCCGCCTTGGATTCCGCCGGATAAATTGGATTGCGTGGTGCCGTCTCCATTAAACAAATCGTTGTGTTCACTTCCTTTCATGCGAGCTCCGCAAAAACCGCTACCAAATTCAAAACCTTTCACGGCATTGATGGACAACATGGCTTTCCCTAATTCGGCATGTAATTTATCAAAAACAGGTTCACCTAAACCAATGGGAGCATTTTGAATTACGCAAGTAATTGTACCTCCAATTGTATCACCTTCTTTTCGAATAGAGCGAATTAATTCTTCCATTTTGGCAGCAGTAACTTCATCAGGGCAACGAACCGGATTACTTTCTATTTTTGAAAAGTCTAAATCTTGGTACGGTTTATCAATAAAAATATCGCCAACAGAAGAAACAAAAGCATTAATTTTTATATCCGTAAGTAGTTGTTTAGCAATAGCACCGGCCACTACTCTACTTGCTGTTTCACGTGCAGAACTTCTTCCGCCACCGCGATAATCTCTGATTCCATATTTTTTTTCATAGGTAAAGTCGGCATGACTGGGTCGAAATGCAGCCTCAATATGGCTATAATCGTTGGATTTTTGGTTGGTATTTGGTATAATAAAACCAATTGGTGTTCCGGTTGTTTTTCCTTCAAAAATTCCGGATAAAAACTGAACTTCATCAGCTTCTTTACGCTGCGTAACAATAGCAGATTGACCGGGTTTACGACGAATCATTTCTTGTTGAATGGCTTCAAAATCCAACACAATTCCAGGAGGGCAACCGTCTATGATTCCGCCCAAAGCTTCGCCATGTGATTCTCCAAAAGTGGTAAGTTTAAATAAAGTTCCGTAACTGTTTCCTGCCATTTTGAAATGAAGTTTCAACAAAAATAAGTTTTTTCAATAAAATAGTACTATTAAAATCAAATTGAATTCACATTAATATAATATGAACCCGCCATTCGTTAACTTTTAGGTAAAACATACTCGAAAAATTGTCTGTTAATTTGCTAAACCTCATTTATGTATGCTTAAGAAGAGAAAAGTTGAAGTGGTGGTCATTTCCGATGTGCATCTCGGAACATTCGGTTGCCATGCCAAAGAATTGTATCATTATCTATCTACCATAAAGCCAAAAACTTTAATTCTGAATGGAGATATTATTGATATTTGGCAATTTCGAAAATCATATTTCCCAAAATCGCACTTAAAAGTTATCAAAAAAATTATTGATCTAGCTTCTAAAGGAACCGAAGTGTATTACATCACAGGAAATCACGACGAAATGCTCCGAAAATTCAGTGATACAAAAATTGGTAATTTTTCAATTATTGATAAGTTGGTATTGGAATTAGATGATAAAAAAGCATGGATTTTTCATGGTGATGTATTTGATGCTTCTGTTCAACATTCTAAATGGATTGCCAAACTGGGTGGTTGGGGATATGATCTGTTGATATTAGCCAATCGTTCCATCAATTGGATGCTTCAAAAAATGGGAAAAGAGCCCTATTCCTTTTCTAAAAAAATAAAGGCGAATGTAAAAAAAGCTGTGAAATTTATCTCCGATTTTGAAGTTACTGCCTCTGAATTAGCCATTGAAAACAACTATGATTATGTGATTTGCGGTCATATTCACGAGCCTAAAATGATCAGAAAAGTCAATAAAAAAGGGACCACTTTTTACTTAAATTCAGGTGATTGGGTGGAGAATTTAACTGCGTTGGAATACAATAAAAAGCGTTGGAAATTATATCGCTACGATAAAGATTCCAACATGATTCAAGAGGATTTTTTTGAGATGGAAACCAAATTAAGTGAACAACTTATTGCATCCTTGCTTTTTTCCAGTAAATAACGCTTTTAACATACTTTAACTTGTTAACAATACGAATTGAACAAAGTGAACGTTATCTTTGTACAAATCTTAAATTAACAAAAATGAAAAAAGTACTTTTATCAGCCATGATGTTTTTTGGCTTTATCTTGAGTACGAATGCTCAGGAAATCTCTAAAAATGCAATTGGTTTACGATTAGGAGATAACGATGGTTTTGGTGGTGAAATATCCTATCAAAGAGGGCTGTCAGACAACAACCGATTAGAATTTGACTTAGGTTGGCGAAACAGCAGAGATTGGGATGGTTACAAGTTGGTTGGTTTATACCAGTGGGTTTGGAACATTGAAGGCGGATTTAATTGGTATGCCGGTGCAGGAGCCGGTATTGGAAGCTGGAACCACGACTTTGGTCCCAATAATTCCAATAGTGAAAGCGGTACTTATGTTTTAGCAGCCGGAGACATCGGAATTGAATACAACTTTGATTTTCCATTGCTACTTTCGCTAGACTTCAGACCTGAGTTTTACATTGGAGACGGCTACAGAAATAACAATTTTGGTCCCGATATTGCTCTGGGTGTTCGATACCAATTCTAAATTACAATACAAAAAACGTCCCGAAAATGGGACGTTTTTTTATTTGATTATGATATTCTTTTTGGAATTAATCTTAACAATTGAAAGTGGATAAGTCATCATTGTAGTAGCTATTCCTTTTGGTCCATTTTCTTTGATGGTGATAATAATATCATTCTCGGTTTCTTCAATGTTTTCAACTGAAAAAGAATATCCACCGGAATTTTTCTCACCCATGTTCAACAATAAAAAATTACACGTATTGATGTCAGAAGGGTTGATTTTTCTCTTTAAATCCTTATCATTCAACAACATTTTAAATTCTTTTTGCTCGGTAACAATTTCGAAAAAACGAAAATTAGCTCCACCCTGCTCTTCTTGTTTTAGAATTTCATAAAGGGGCGGTTTTTCATCTGAACTTTTTTGTGTTGAGCAAGAAAATAATACCAAACAAACAGTCATTGTAGCAATGATTTTTTTCATCTTAATTTGAAATTGAATTGAATTGATTTTTAATGGCTTTTTCATAAACCGCTTCATACAGTGGCAGTATATTTATTATATCAAACTGCTGAGCCACAGCAAAAGCATTTTTCTTAAAAGTAGATAACGTTACATCATCCTGAATTATTTTAATTGCATTTTCTGCCATTGAATCAATATCACCTACATTGCTTAAATAACCTGAAAAACCATCACTATTCACCTCAGGCAAACCACCGGTGTTGGTTGAAATTACCGGAACGCTGCATGCCATGGCTTCTAAAGCGGCTAATCCGAAACTTTCTGTTTCTGAAGGAAGCAAAAACAAGTCGGTGAAACATAATATTTTATCAATTTCATTACTGTTTCCAAAGAAGATAACTTTATTTGAAATACCAAGTTCATCACACAATAATTCGGCATTTTCTTTTTCCGGTCCTTCGCCCACCATCATTAATTTTGATGGAATTTGTTGTTGAATTTTATAAAAAATCTTGATAATATCCGGAATGCGTTTTACTTTTCTAAAGTTACTGATATGTGTAATGATACGTTCATCGTCTTTTGCCATCAAAGAGCGATAACAAGGTGTTCCTTCTTCAACTTTTGCTTTATTGATTTCGATGAAATTCGGAATAACTTCAATTTCTTTCGTGATTGCAAAATGTTTATATGTATCTTCTTTCAAACTCTGTGAAACGGAGGTAACCACATCGGATTGGTTAATGCTAAACGTTACGGCCGATTTATAAAAAGGATGTTTGCCAACCAAAGTAATATCTGTACCATGTAAAGTGGTCACCATTGGGATATAAATTCCCTCCGCTTTCAGCATTTGTTTGGCCATATAACCGGCATAGGCATGTGGGATGGCATAATGCACATGCAAAAGTTCAATTTTATGTAATTTCACCATATCCACTAATTTACTGGAAAGAGCTAATTCATAAGGTTGATAATGAAATAATGGATATTCGGGTACATTCACTTCGTGGTAAAGTAAATTTGGATTGAGTAAAGCCAAGCGAACCGGCTGCTTATAGGTAATAAAGTGAATTTCGTGACCGCGTTGAGCCAATTCTAAACCCAATTCAGTAGCCACTACACCACTTCCTCCAAAGGTTGGATAACAAACTATTGCTATTTTCATGTATCAAAATTAGACTAACAAAGTTACATTCTTTGGCTTTTGCTAGTGGTAAGAAATCGTTAAAAATTTATTTTATTGTATCTATTAAAGCATTTGATATTGTGTACTGTTTTTCAGTTCAGAAATCATAAAAGAACTATGTGTACTACCAATATGCTTTAGATTCGTTAGTTTGGTTACCATAAATTCACGGTATTCTTCCATTCCACTGACACAAATTTTAAGGATATAATCATAATCGCCACTTACGTGAAAACATTCGAGTACCTCCGTCAATTGCGTTACTTCATGTTCAAAGGTGTTTAGATATTCTTTCGTATGCTGAATTAATTTGATGTGACAAAACACCACAAAACTTTTATTAATCTTGGTTCTGTCTAACAATGCAACATAATTACGAATAACTCCTTCCCTTTCTAATTTTTTTATTCTTTCATAAACTGCAGTTACTGAAAGATTAAGTTTATTGGAAAGCTCTTTGGTTGTTTTTTTACTGTCTTCTTGCAAAAGCATGAGGAGCTTTTTATCTATTAAATCGAATTCCATAAAATAAAATTTTCTATTAAGTATATATTTAACAAATCAAATATACTACTTATATCTATATAAATCATATTTAATAGAATAAAAAACTAATTTTTAATTACTATATTGATTATTTTACTGAATATTACTTCATTTGTACTGTATAATAAAACTACAAAAATGAAAAACAATCAATTTAATCCGGCTGACCATATTCAAGACTTGCAATATTTTGGTGAATTTGGTGGTGTAAATCCATCGATTTCTGATAGTTCAACCTACACGTTTCTTTCTGCCAAAACCATGTTTGATACATTTGAAGGAAATGCCGAAGGTTGTTATTTGTATTCTCGTCATTCTTCACCCATGAATTTATATCTTGGTGAGGCACTAGCAGCAATGGAAGGAACGGAAAGTGCCAATGTTGCCGCTTCCGGTATGGGAGCTATCACTCCGGTTCTTTTACAATTGTGTGCTGCCGGCGATGAAATTGTTTCCAGTCGAACTATCTACGGCGGAACGTATGCTTTTATGAAAAACATGTTGCCCAAATGGAACATTAAAACCCACTTTGTTGACATTACTAAATTGGATATTGTTGAAGCAGCTATCACCAACAATACCAAAGTATTATATTGCGAAACCGTAAGTAATCCTTTATTAGAAGTAGCTGATATTGAAGCCTTAGCAAAGTTGGCTAAAAAATACCATGTTAAATTGGTAGTGGACAATACTTTTTCACCGCTTTCTGTTGCTCCTGCAAAAATGGGAGCAGATGTTGTGATTCACAGTTTAACTAAATTCATTAATGGAAGTAGCGATACGGTTGGCGGTGTAGTATGTGCTTCACAAGAATTTATTAACGATTTAAAGAATGTGAATAACGGTGCGAGCATGTTACTAGGTCCTACAATGGATAGTTTACGTTCTGCCAGTATTTTAAAGAACCTGAGAACATTGCATATTCGAATGAAACAACATAGCCATAATGCTTCGTATTTGGCAGAAAAATTCGAAAAAGACGGTTTAAAAGTGGTATATCCGGGTTTAAAAAGTCATCCGAGTCACGAAATATATTCTAAAATGATTAATAAAGAATATGGTTTTGGCGGTATGATGACAATTGATGTTGGTTCGCTCGAAAAAGCCAATGAGCTGATGGAATTAATGCAAAACAGAAACTTAGGTTATTTAGCCGTAAGTTTAGGATTTTACAAAACTTTATTTAGTGCTCCAGGAACCTCCACTTCCTCTGAAATTCCGCTTGACGAACAAAAAGAAATGGGTTTAACCGATGGTTTGATTCGCTTTTCCATTGGATTAGACAATGATATTGAACGAACGTATCAGATGATGAAAGCATGCATGAAAGAAATTGGAGTTTTGAAAGAACTTCAAAAAGCATAATAATACTTTTAATCCGACTTTAGCGAGTCGGATTTTTAATTTTATGATTAAATAGTGTTTTTTTTATATCTTGCATCCACAAACAAAATACATGGAAAGTCAAGACATCAAACCATTCGACCCAAAAGACGAACAACTTATTGAAAATAAAAATTTATCGCTTTTTGAAGCCCTTCTTCCTATTTTTTTACTAGTTGGAATTTTAGGTTACAATGTATATGCTTATGAAGAAAATGCGACCTATGGTCCCAATCAGTTTGCTTTAATTATTGGAGCGGCCATTGCGGCCATTGTTGGATTTAGAAATCAAGTTTCCTATGCTGCCATGATGGAAGACATTTCTAAAAATGTAAAATCAACTTCAGGAGCCATTCTAATTTTATTGATGGTGGGTGCTCTCTCGGGTACTTGGTTATTGAGCGGTGTGATTCCGACGATGATTTATTACGGACTTCAAATTCTTCATCCTGCCATTTTTCTTCCGGCTTGTTTAGTGATTTGTTCTGTAATATCTATCGCAACAGGAAGTTCATGGACAACTTCTGCTACCGTAGGCATTGCCTTAATTGGCATTGGCAGCACCATTGGAATGCCTCTGGGAATGGTTGCCGGAGCAGTGGTTTCGGGAGCGTATTTCGGTGATAAACTTTCGCCTTTATCAGATACAACTAATTTAGCACCAGCTATGGCGGGGACAGATTTGTTTACACATATTCGTTATATGATGTTGACAACGGTACCAACAATGGTAATAACACTTATTATTTTCATCTTTTTAGGACTAGCACAAACAACTAACAACTTAGGTGACAATAGTGAAACGTTAACTTCAATTAAGGAGACTTTTACCGTTTCACCTTGGTTATTTTTAGTTCCCGGTATTGTTATTTTTTTAATCATAAGAAAAACTGAACCTTTAATTGCATTGTTAATCGGCACGTTATTAGGTGGTCTATTTGCTCTTGTTTTTCAACCAGAATTAGTAGCTAAAGTGGGTGGCAGCAATCAACTTTCGTTTATTTCAGGGTACAAAGGGGTAATTAATGCTATTACAGTTGAAACAGCCATTGAGACTTCAAACGAAATGCTTACAGATTTATTCAAAGCCAAAGGTATGTTTGGAATGCTCAATACAATTTGGCTAATTCTTTGTGCGATGGTATTCGGCGGTGTTATGGAAGCAATCGGTGCATTAACCAGAATTACCGATTCATTATTGAAACTTTTTCACACCACATTTGGATTATTTGCCAGTACTGTTGCGAGTTGTTTAGCATTGAACTTAACTGCTTCTGATCAATATTTAGCCATTGTTGTTCCGGGAAAAATGTTTGCAAAAGCTTATCAAGATAAAGGTCTTGCCCCCGAAAATTTGAGTAGAACGTTAGAAGATTCTGGAACTGTAACTTCTGTTTTAATTCCTTGGAATACATGTGGAGCTTATCAGGCAGGTGTTTTGGGTGTTTCAACTTGGTCATACCTTCCCTATGCTTTCTTCAACATCATCAGTCCGTTTATGACTTTGTTGTTTGCTGCTTTTAATATTAAAATCAAACAACTTAGTAGCAAATAATAATTCGTTTTCTTCATTTTTACACTTATTAAAACCCGTTGGGTGTAATTAAATGATTTGATTTTTAATGTTATTAATTGGTCTGTCAAAGATAAATTTATTGATAAATTGAACTAAAGTTAGAGATGTTATTTTTGCTAATATTCTTGTTTTAAAC
>NZ_JBIIVK010000035.1:0-39015 GCF_044339515.1 Flavobacterium sp. | reverse complement strand
TCACTTTTTATTATATCTTTGTCAAGTACACTGTACATAAGGGTTGATTTTGAAATGATTATGTTTTGCAACACAAATTTCGTCAACCCTTTTATATTTACAAAATAAGTTTAAATCACTTCAATTATTGTTTTCTAATTTACAGAAAAATTCATAAATTTATTCTCACCTAAACCTCCTCAAAAACTCCTCCTTATAACCCACAGAAATCTCAATCTCTGTTTCGTCAAAAAGTCTTTGATGTCAATTCTAAAATTCTCTGTAAATTAATTTTTTATTAAACTGATAGACCAAGCAGTTAAAAGTAACATAAAAAGGTGATAATTTATCTCTTTCAATTGCCTGTATATTTTTATTCGTATCGAGTTCAAAAATATAAATATCTGTACAATTAATTATACAAATCAAGTTTTCAGTTAAATAGTGTACTTTTTCAATTCTATTATCCCAATATCCAATTGCGGTTTTAATTAACTTATTATATGTTTTTTCATTATCTGTACTAAATTCTAAAATTGATATAAAGTCTTTAGATTCAGATTCATTGTACTTATAAAGTAAAGCAACAAATTTATCTCCTTTTGAATTAAAGGTCAAATCATGTATTGCACCATCTAGATTTTCATCATCTAAATCATAAATTAACTCTAAATTATTGAAATAATTGAAAATTTTAATTCCATCAACTTGCCAATACGGATGTACTACAATTACCGCAAGTTGATTCGGTTTATTTGTAGTAGTTAAAGCCTCTAAATAATGATAACAACCCCAATCTTTCTCAGGATATAAATCTTCATTTAAAAAATCTAAAAAAATAATCTCATTATTACTTTCAGAAATTAAAGCTGTTTTGGTATCTGCTGAGCCATCATCAAATAAAGTTTCGATAAAGCCATTGCCTCTTATGATTAAAACTGAGTGTAAATTTTCATTGATGATTTTTTTACAAATAATCAAACCCTTTAAATCGAATTTAAAGTAAGTGTATTTTTCATTATCATTGTTACCTCTTGTTACAATTTCTATAATTTCGTTATTAATTATTTTCAGATGTACAATTTCTGAAACAGATTCAGAAGTTATAACATCAAGTTTGATTTTTTCAATTTCTTCAAAACTTAAATTTTGCTTTGATATGAAAAAATTATTTTCTATTTTAATGAGAATATAAATGCAGTTAATTTCTTTAAAGAAAGTGATAAGTAGATTTTTACCATCTTTTTTATTTTTTTCAATAAGAGAATTTTCCTCTAAATTTAAAGGAATGTGCGTACTTTTAGAAGTAGTATTTTTACGGGAAATTAAAATCTTTATAAGACCTATAACTGCTAGTAAAATTATAACGATTGCACTATTCATAACTAAGCGGATTATTTTAAACTAAATCTATATTGCTGGCTTGATTTTCTCTCACCTAAACCTCCTCAAAAACTCCTCTTTATAACCCACAGAAATCTCAATCTCCGTTTCATCAAAAAGCGTGACATAACCACCCAACGATTTGTGAAACGATTTCACAAAATTCAAATTGATAATGTGTGATTTATGAACTCTCATAAACGGAAAATCCAACAATTCATCAAAATGTTTTAAAAAACGACAGACCATTTTTTTTGTTCCGTCTGCTAAATGAATATCGGTGAAGTTGCCATTGCCTCGCAAACGAACGATTTCTTCCATTTTTACGACTTCAAAACCTTCTAACGTGGGTAAAATGACTTGTTGCTTCTCGATTTTAGTCTCGCGGAAGTTTTGAACAATAATTTGATTTCGGTTAAACAATTCCTGCTTCATTAATTGTTGTTGGACTTTGTTTACAGCCAAAATCAATTCCTCAATGCTAATGGGTTTCAACAAATAATACGCCGCACTTTGGTTCAACGCTTTCAATGAATATTCCGAAAAAGCAGTGACAAAAATGGTTTCAAAATGTAACTCTTTGCAGCCTTCCAACACATCAAACGCATTGCCAAACGGCATTTCTACGTCCAAAAAAACCAATTGCGGTTGGAGTTCCTGCAACAGCGGAATAGCTTCTCGACTGTTTTGTGCTTCGCCAATAATCTCGATTTGCGGACAATATTTTGCCAAGTAGTTTTTCAACGCTTCGCGAGCAGCCGACTCATCTTCGACAATGACACTTTTTATTTTTTGAAAATCGTTCATGCTACTTTGGTGGTTTTTGAAAAATAAAGTGTGACTAATGTTCCGTTTCCATCCGTTCCCGTAGAAATAGTATAAGAAATCTGTTGATGATACAAATCGTTCAACAAATTAATGCGTTCTTCCACATTACTCAAGCCTCTGGATTCATGCACTTTTTGGTTTTGCGTTTTCAACTCTTTGCTTTTTTCAACACCAATGCCGTCATCTTCAATCAAAACTTTGATTAACTGATTGTCTTCTGCAAAAGTCACTTTCAACTTTCCTTTTGTTTCTCTGTAACGCAAACCATGCCAAATGGCGTTTTCCAAATGCGGTTGAATCAACATATTCGGAACTAAAATTACATCCGAATCCAACTTTTCATCCACCACAATTTCATAAACAAATTTGTCCTGAAACCGCAAATGTTCCAAATCCAAGTACTTTTTAATCTGCTCTAATTCATTGGCTAACGAAATAAAATCTTTGTTCGACGTTTCCATCATGTTTCGCATCAAATTAGAATAAGAAGTCAAATATTTATTGGCTTCTAACTCATTATTTTGAGCAATAAATTGGTTCACACTATTCAAACTATTAAAAATAAAATGCGGATTCATTTCTCTTCGTAACGATTGCAACGCAATTTTTTTGTTCTTCGTTTTGATGGAAAACAATGCTTTTGCAATCCATCCCAATAAAATCAACATCAAAATAACGGAACCAATCAACACATAATTGAATTTGTTTTTCTTCGTAATCAACTCATCTTTTAACGCTCGTTCTTTTTCCAATTGCTTTATTTTTTCTTCCGTAACTTGAAAAATTTTCGCATCTACCAACGAACTGTCTGCTTGAATCATTCGGTCAAAATCATTCAGAAATTTGTCATACAACTCAATCGCTTTTGCTTGATTCCCTTTTTCTCGATAATAATCTGACAAAGCTAACATCGCTTTTTTCGCATCAAAAGTGCGGCCGTTTTTTAAAGCCAAATTATACGTTTTTTCCAATAAAACAATCGCATCGTCTTGGTTTTCATTTTTAAAATACAAATCGGCCAACGTTTGCTGTTGCTCAATTTGTTGCGAAACACTTCCGATTTTTTCCGCTTCCGAAATGGTGTTTTTTGTAATTTCAATCGCTTTATCCAAGTTGTTTTCCGAAGCATAGACTTTCGAAATTTCACTTTTTATTTTCAGAACTTCTTCCGGTTTATCTTTGGAAACAGCAATGGCTTTTTCATAATTTTCAATCGCCATTTCTTTGTTTTCCGATTTTAAATCGACTACCGCTTTTTGTTTGTATGCTTCGGCAGCTTCTTCCTTTTTACCTTCCTTTTCCAAAATTTTGATGTTCGATTCTAAATAATCCGCTTGAACTCGCGGATTGGTGTTTTGTAAACGACTCGCATCATTCGAGTTTACCTTAGAATAACCCACCTCAACCGCTTCTTCACTCGCCGATTGATAATTGAAAATCGCTTCCTTAAACTTTTTCTGCTTCTCCTGAATTTGAGCAATCGAACGGGTTGTACTCGCTATTTTATCTTTATTTTTTTGCTTTTGATAAATCGGCAAAGCTCTTTTCAGATAGTCTTCCGCTTTGGCGTAATCTCCTTTTTTATCCAACTCATTAGCCAATTCTACATATTTATCTGCGGTATTTTCCGGATTACTTTTAGACAACGTTTGTTCCACTTCCTTGGCTTTTTTGCTCACAGAAGATTTATTCACTTTGGTTTTGATGCTGTCTTGAGCCATCATGACCAAGGGAAAAAACATCGCCAGTAGTACTATTTTAAATCGGATAACCATCTCATTTATATTATAGTGTAAAGTACGAAAATAAAATCGGGTTTAAAAAACGATTTCACCAAGTCAGAAATGGTTTTCACCAAGTCGCTCAAAGTTGGGTTGTTCTTCTTGGTAATTTTATCAAAAATATTAATCAAAAACCATATACTATGAAAACAAAAATCATCCTTGGAATGTCTGCTTTAATAAGTTGTGTTCCATTTATTTATTTGTTGGGAAATGATTCCGAACCAACGAAAGAACTTCTTCCAAAAAAAGAAATCGCTCAACGAGAAATGGTGGAAGATGAAAAAAAACCGTGTGTATTTATGTCCTTAATGGGCGAACAATCCGTTGAAGGTGCATCCGTAGTAAAAACGAACACTAAATTTATTGAAACCATTTCAAAAGGTGAATTATGGCTCATTGAAGCCCAAAACTCCGATGGCGGATGGGGAGCAGGATCACGAAACAATCAAAAAGAAAAAAATCCGCACGCTGTTCCTTCTGATCCGGCTACCACGGCAATGTCGGCAATGGCTTTGTACCGTTGCGGTCATTCGATGGAAAAAGGTCAGCACAAAGAAACTCTCAAGAAATCTGTTTTATTTCTATTAAATGAAATTGAAAAAAACCAAAATTCTCCTTATATCACACAAATTAGAGGAACGCAAATTCAAGGAAAATTAGGGCAACACATTGATGCTGTTCTGACGTTGCAATTTTTCAACCAATTGCTTCCCACGCTTAGTGATGAATCAATGAAAAAAAGAGTGCAAGACGGCATTCAGGTTTGCGTGGATAAAATTGAAAAATCAATGGGCGACTCCGGTAAAGTGGGGAACTCGGGTTGGGCTGGGGTTTTACAATCTTCGTTTGCTAATTCAGGTTTAGAAATGGCCGCCAAAAACGAAGGAATCAAAGTCGATAAAGACAAAATTCAAAAAGCCAGAGAATACCAAAAAAGCAATTATAATCCGGATAGTCAATCGGCAAAAACAGAAGATGGTGCAGGAATTATGTTGTATGCAGTAAGTAGTTCCGTTCGAAACAGTGCGGAAGAAGCCAAAGAAGCCAACCAATTGTTTAAAAAAGCCAAAGCAGAAGGAAAAATTGAAAGAGATGCTGTTTTAAACGAACAAAATTTAGAACGATTAGGCTATTCCAAAGAAAAAGCAAAATCGTATGATGTGGCAAATAAAGTTTATAATTCTGCCAAAGTAACCGCAATGAAAGAAGATGTGCTATCCGGTTTTGGCAACAACGGTGGTGAAGAATTCCTAAGTTTCCTTCAAACCGGCGAATCAATGGTGGTCAATCACGATGACGATTGGAAAAAATGGTACGACAACATCGGCGGTCGCATGATGCAAATTCAAAATGCAGACGGAAGTTGGAACGGTCACCACTGCATCACGAGTCCCTCGTTTTGTACTGCAACTTGTTTGATGATTCTTTCGATAGAAAACGACATCAAAAACCTTCAAAAATAATTGTAATCACAACTTTTAAATCCAACACTATGAAAAATTTAGTTTTATCCATCGCCTTATTGTCTTCCTGCCTGCTCTTTAGCAATTGTGAGAAGAAAAACGAAACCTTAGCTGTCAATTCGCAACCGCAAACAACAGTTGTAGCGACAGCCGACACCAAAATTCAAGTCGCTTTATTGTTAGACACTTCCAGCAGTATGAATGGTCTGATTGAACAAGCCAAGTCACGCCTCTGGAACATCGTCAACACATTAACCACGTTGAAATACGAAGGAAAAAGTCCTGAAATTCAAATCTCATTGTATGAATATGGCAACAGTGGATTGAGTTTGGAATCCAATTTTATCCGTCAAATCACGCCGTTGACTACAGATTTAGATTTGATTTCGGAACAGTTGTTTGCGTTGCGAACCAATGGTGGAAGCGAATATTGCGGTGCCGTAATCAAAGAAGCTTCTGATAAATTGACCTGGGACGACCATCAAAAAAGCATGAAGCTCGTATATATTGCCGGAAACGAACCGTTTGATCAAGGAAACATCAACTATAAAGAAGCCATTGCCGATGCGTTGAAGAAAGACATTTTTATCAACACGATTTTCTGTGGCGATGCGGCCGAAGGGATTTCGACCTTTTGGAAAGACGGTGCCGATGTGGGCAAAGGAAAATACTTTAACATTGATTACAACGCCAAAGTTCGTTACATCGTGACGCCGTATGACGATCAGATTTCGCAATGCAATGTACGGTTAAATACTACGTATATTGGGTATGGTGCAAAAGGTGTTGAGAAAAAAAGAAGTCAAGAAGTGCAAGATGCCAATGCTCAATCGATCTCAGGAGCCAATTATGCCGAGCGTTCGGTGAGTAAATCGAAAGAAGTATATAAAAACGACAGTTGGGATTTAGTGGATAAAGCCAAAAAAGACGACAAAGCAATTGAAAAACTTAAACCCGAAGAACTACCGGCGGAACTTAAAAACAAATCGAAAGAAGAGATAAAAACCATTGTGGCTCAAAAGGCAAAGGAACGTGAAACCATTCAAAAAGAAATGGCGGAACTGGCTAAAAAGCGACAAGTCTTTATTGACAACGAATCTAAAAATACCGCCTTGCAAGACGATTTAGGCAATGCAATGGTAACGTCTATACACAGTTATGCCAAAGCAAAAGGTTATGTAGTGGTGAACTAATTTTAGTTGGATTGTGGTTGAACCGCCTTGAAGTCATTTGGGGCGGTTTTTTTTGAGTGATATGAGTTCAAAAAGCTTCTTTTTAAATAGTTTTGATACTATAAACTACATGAAAATTTCAATTGTATTTCTTGAATAAATTCAAAATCATTAATACACCTTACACTCATATTTTCACAAACATTAGGGATTTTTACTTTTTCAGTATTAATTGCTGTAATTTTTTCTTCTTTGCTTACTACTATTGCTTTTTCATTCATTGCATGAGCAATTACCCATGGATCGGCTAATGAGCGGTTTTTTGTGTTGTCAACTAATTTTAAATGAAGTGGATTTTGATAAATTTCTTTAAGACATTTTATAACATTCTCAGAAGATTTTTTTATTGGGATATTGCAACTTTTTAACCAATCATACAAATCATCTTCAGTCTTCTTAATTTCATTATAAACATCTTCACAAATAAAAATTCTGTTTTGTCTTCCTAATTCATCTAAAATTTTCCAGTAATCAGGACAAAATTTTGGACAATAATATTTTTGCCAAGCTTGAATAAGTACATTGGCATCTATACAGTAAGTATTTGATATTGTACTCATTTATATAGCTGTGCTTCTAATTTTTGAAACTTATTTATTTGGACATTCAAGAGATTACTTGCTAGTGAAGGTTCAATCCCCCCCCCTCTGAATGTATCAAGAACCGTTTGTGTAAAAAGTCTACTATTTCTATTTAATTGCAATAAAAAATAATTTGGACCTCCTTTTTGCTCTTTTTCTTTTTGTTTTGCTTTTTTCTCAGCTTCACGTTTTAGAAACTCAGTAAATTGATATTCCGCATCTTTTCTTAAAATTTGATAAGTTGCGAAATTAATTATGTTTAGATTATATGCTCTCACTAAAAGTGCAAAAGAGCTAACACCTAAATTTTTGGCATATTTAAATATTTCCTTAGAATCACTAAAGGTTGATTTATCAAAATTATTAATTATTTCTTTTGGGATAAGAGCACTTGCTGCAACTTCATTACAGAATAGTTCTATAGGGTGGTATTTATCTTTATCTTTAATATTTATTTCAATTTCATTAGAAATTCCTGTTTCAGCAATCCAAATGTGTGCCAATTCATGCACTAATGTGAATAGCTGCGGGGCATTCCAATCATCTGAATTTATAAAAACAAATGGAGCATATTTATCAGCAATTGCAAAACCTTGTATTTCATCAGAATCTAATTTTAGTCTTGAATGAATAAAACTTGTTCTAGAAATGAAAACACCTTTTGACTCCGCTTTATCTATCCATTCCTTAATTGGATTTTCGGTTTTATAGTCAGATGGATTAATATTTAATGTTTCCAATATATCATTAGCAACAATTTCAGGATTATCATATATATTAAATTTTCCAACAAATGACAATTCCTTTTCTTTATTTTCCTCATATAGTTCTCTAATCCATGATTGCTTTTGTTGAGTTTCACGTATAATAAATACAGATGAAGTACTTAAAGATTTTGAACCACTTTTTCTATAATCTTGCAAAGGTTGAAAATCTCTTGGAACATCAGGTAGAAACAATAATGCAAAAGGCCTTTTGTAAGCTTTTGCCAAGGTTTGAGCTTGTCTAATAGTTGGTAAACTAACACCATCTTCCCACTCCTTCAATTTTTCTATGGAAACAGAAACTTTAGCACAAGCTATTTCCTCGGTCATTCTTGCCGACTCTCTAGCCCATTTAAGAACATTTGGCGTTATGTATGCTTTTTCTGCCATATTAGTGTCAAAGATATAAAAAAAGAATTCTAAAAACATTCCAATGTTAATCATTAAAAATTATACAAAAAATGTATTTTTTAAAACTAGTAAATTTTAACCACAAATTAAATCCTTTAAAACCTAATCCCTAAAAAACACGTAAATCATGCATGATTTAACTGAACCGAATGCTAACCTATTCTAAATTAGGACAATTTATATTTTTTTACTAATTTTACTCAATCCAAAAACTAAAATGCTATGAAAAAAATTTTACAATTATGTTTTTTACTGTTTGCCACGGCTTCTTTATCACAAACCGTTGGCTTACAAACTTTTGCTAGTGGATTTTCGAGTCCGGTGGCTATTGTAAATGCCGGTGACGAACGGTTGTTTGTGGTGCAACGAGGTGGTTTAATCCGCATTGTTAATGCAAACGGAACAATTAATGCAACTCCCTTCCTATCGCTCTCCTCCCTCATTGTAGCAGGTGGTGAACGCGGGTTGCTTGGCTTGGCTTTTCACCCGGATTATGAAACAAACGGACGCTTTTATGTCAACTACACCCGCTCTAGTGATGGTGCTACTGTAATCGCAAAATATACCGTAAGTGATTCCGATCCAAACGTTGCCAACCCTGCTAGTGCAGAAATTTTGTTGACCATTGCTCAGCCATTTCCCAATCACAATGGCGGTTCGCTCAATTTTGGGCCGGATGGTTATTTGTATATTGGTATGGGTGACGGCGGAAGTGGCGGCGATCCGAATGATTACGGACAAAACCTCAATTCGCTCCTAGGCAAAATGCTTCGTATTGATGTGGATGGCGAAACCGGTTATGCTATTCCGGCTGACAACCCTTATGTGGGCATTGCCGGCGAAGATGAAATCTGGGCAGTTGGTGTGCGAAACCCTTGGAAATTCTCATTCGACAGACAAACCGGTGACCTTTGGATTGCCGATGTGGGTCAGAATGCTATTGAAGAAATCAACAAAGCTTCTTCAACCGAAGCCGGTTTAAATTACGGTTGGCGTTGTTATGAAGGAAATTCGGCTTACAACACTAACGGCTGTGGTGCTTCCTCCAATTATACGTTCCCAATTGCACAATATACGCATGCTTCTACAGGAGGTTGTTCGTTAACGGGAGGATATGTGTACCGAGGAACAACTTATCCTGAACTTCAAAATAAATATGTTTTTGCTGATTATTGTAACAATAAAATTGGTTATATCGATGTGAATGGAGGTCCAATTACATGGACAGCGAATGCTTTTTCAGGAAATGTAGTTTCGTTTGGAGAAGATGTGAATGGCGAGTTATATTGGGTTGGTATTTCGAATGGTGTGATTTCAAGAGTAATCGATACAAGTTTAAGCACGAATGATTTTCAGCTTAACGGATTAAGTTTATCACCAAATCCAGCCAGTAATTCGTTCACGATAAGAAATACTAATTTATTGAATTTAAATGAATTGTCTATTTATGATTCCATGGGGAAAAGAGTGGCAAATCAAACAATGGATGGTTTAGAATTAACTAATGTATCCATTGATAACCTTACTCCCGGCTTGTATTTTGTTTCGGTAGAAGCGTTGAATGGAACTAGTTTTACAAGTAAATTGGTGGTGAAATAATTATAAAATTCTTCAACTTAAAGTTGTCATTCCGTAGGAATCTCATTGATATGAGATTCCTACGGAATTTTTTTTGAACTTCATTCGGGAAATACTATTTACGGGAAACCGCACTCAAAAAGGTAGAAACCCGTAACACATTCTGAGTAAAACCGTATTTAGATATCAAGTTGGTCGATATATCTTTACATCATCAATAACGAAGTAATTATTCATAATTAAAAATATTGACCCAAGAACGTTCTAAGTAGCCGAAATCGAAAAAGAAATACCACCCTTTTGCCCCAACGAAAGATCTGATTCAACCCAAAACAGCTACTTAACAAAGTTAAACACTAGAAAAAGCGATGCACCCCAATGCAACGCTTTTTTTGTTTTGATTAATTTTGTGAAGCAAATTACATGAATTCACAAGGAATTTTCTTTTGCTACAAAGCCTCTAATTATTTCTGTTAGATGTACAAACTCCCAACTAACTTAAGGAGCCGGATTCGGAATCATCTCTTGAATTGCATCAATCTCATTTAAAATTTCCTTTGAAAGAACAATTTCATGAGCATCGATGTTTTCTTTTAATTGATTTAATGAAGTGGCTCCAATTATAGTGCTCATCACAAACGTTTGCTGTTGCACAAAGGCCAACGCCATTTGGGATAAAGTTAAACCATGGCTATTGGCCAATTCTTGGTATAATTTTGTGGCTTTGGTAGCATTTTCAGAGGTGTAACGTGTAAATTGCGGAAACAAAGCTATTCGGGAATTGGGTAATGTACCGTTTAGATGTTTCCCGGATAAAATCCCAAAACCTAGGGGAGAATAGGCCATGAGTCCGATATTTTCTCGCATACAAACTTCGGTCAATCCTACTTCAAACAATCGGTTTAATAGTGAATACGGATTTTGAATCGTTGCAATTCGGGGTAAATTATGTTTTTCGCTTTCGCTGATGAACTTCATCACTGCCCACGGAGCTTCGTTTGAAACACCAATATGTCGAATCTTTCCGGCTTTGATGAGTTTGTCATACACGGATAAAACGTCCGCAATATTTTCTTTCCAATGGGTATCAATTTTGGTCAGACCTCTTTTCCCAAACATATTCATCACGCGTTCCGGCCAATGCATTTGGTATAAATCAATGTAATCGGTTTGCAGATTTTTCAAACTTAAATCAACCGCTTCATTGATACTTTTAGCAGAAAAATCAAGAGGTTTACGGATGTACTCCATCCCACGATTGGGTCCGGCGATTTTGGTAGCAATGACCAAATCATCTCGCTTTCCTCTTTTGTTTAACCAACTGCCTATAAAACGTTCAGTGCTTCCTAAGGTTTCTTTTCGTGCAGCAATGGGGTACATTTCAGCCGTGTCAATAAAATTAATCCCACGGGAAACAGCATAATCCAATTGTTCATGAGCTTCGCTTTCGGTGTTTTGTTCACCAAAAGTCATGGTTCCTAAACAGATTGTACTGATTTTTATGTTGGTGTGGGAAAGAGTTGTATATTTCATTTTGAGGTACTAAGGTACTAAGGTGCTAAGGTGCTAAGTTAAGATTAAAAACCTTAGTAAATTAGCACCTTAGCGACTCAGAACCTATTTTATAATTCATTCAACATTTTAGAAATCTCATTAAAACTATTAATCTTCTCTATTATTTTGAGATTTTCTTAAATCTTCAATTGTATTTTTCATTTCCTTTATCCGCTCTTCATATTGCTCAATCAACTTGTCATGAATAGTAATGTTTTGAATTTCTGCAATGTAACCTACAGACTGATCCTTGTTTATTTGTTTTAATTTGGGTTCTTCAATAAAGTACTGAAAATCGACATTAAATTCTTTACACAATTTATCAATCAAATAAAAATCTATTTTATTCGTGTTTCCACTTTCTATACTTGCTATGGTTGTTTGACCTATACCAAGTTTTATTGCCAAATCTAGTTGAGACATTTTATTTTTTTCTCGCAACTGTTTAATTTTTGTTCCTATGGCCATGATTTGTAAGATTAAGATTAGCAATAATATGCTCAAAAATAGCAATATTATGTTTATGTTCAATATTAATTTTTAAGAATTTTATATCACAAAAATTATTGTTTAATTTAATTTATTATTTTTATGGGAAATTTAGTTAAAAAAAGAGCTGGACTAATTGCAGTTTTATCTAGTGTTTTATTTGTTTCTTTTTTCAGTATTTTACAATCATGTAGTGATGAACAAAAAGATTCAGGAACTGACGAAAATACTTCATTATTCTCTAAGTTTGGGAAAAATTATGTTATTGGAGTAGATAAAGGGAATGGAGTTTATGAAATTACTGCTAATAAAGACGAATTGTTAAAAGTTTTTGCTGAATTAGCTTTTGAACAAAATCTAGGTGAAGTTACTTATACAAGTTTAGAAATCAAGAAAAATATTATTGTTGGAAGTAATCCAACAGATTATTATTTTGGTTTATTTGCTTCTGATGCGGATGGTAAATATAAATCAGCCTTTGAGTTAAATAGAGAGGGAACATCATTTAGTGTTAATGCAAATAAAGGATCTATTACATGTACGAGTACTAATTGCGGACCAGTTGATTGTGTTCCTTACCAACAAACAATTGCTGGTGGAAATGGAAAGGTATGGGCATGTACAAGTTGCACTAATACATGCACTAAAACAATGTCAGTAGTTATAAAATCATTTGAACAATAATGATTACAAAATTAAAAAGTGTTTTTATTATATTATTTCTTTTTGTTAATTCTTGTATATCATTCTCCCAAACAGATATACAAGAATCAACAAAAGGAGATATAGATTTTCCATTTGCAAGAGTTAAAGGTGAAAAAATAGAAATTATTCAAGACACCACTCTTCTCAAGCAAAAATTAAAAGAAAATATTTCTTTTGACAAGCCTATCCATTTTAATAGTGTTGAAATCTTAAAACAAAAAACGATTGGAGATTCACAAGAAGACTATTATTTTGTATTGATAAGAGCTAATGATTCTAAAGTGAGAATTGCAAGATGGCTTAGTTTAATTGGAGACGAATTATATTTTAACAACAAAACCAATCAGTTTAATTCTTTTGAACAAACCTATCTCATTTGTGTAGGTAATAATGATTGCTATCCCGAAGTTTTCATATTTAACGACCAAAAAAACTGGGGTTGCTCTAAGGATCCAAAGTGCATAACAGATCCCGAAAAAAGAGAGGCTTTAAATTGTGATATTTACAAAACTATATTGATTTCAGAATTGAAAGATTAATAAAAAAACAGTTTCTATAAAAAATTACAGAAACTGTTTTTCTTTTTTGACTAGTAATTGGCTGAGCATTCAGTTATCTTAAAATTCAATATTATATTCTAAAGTTATTCACAACCAAACTCAGCTACTCAGAATCTAAGCTACTTAGCCACTTTCTACAAATCATTCAACATTTTAGAAATCTCATCCAATTTCGGAGTCAAAATAATTTCGATTCTACGGTTTTTGGCTTTTCCTTCCGGGGAGTCATTTGACATTAACGGTGCAAATTCACCACGTCCGGCAGCAGTTAAGTTTTCTTTTAGAACATTTTTGTTTTCTGCTAATATATTGACAATTGCTGTAGCTCTTTTGGTTGATAAATCCCAATTATTTTCGATTCCGCCTCCTAATGTTCCGGTAATTTTATCATTGTCAGTATGTCCTTCAATCAAAACAGAAATGTCAGGGTTTTGAGCTAATACTTTTCCAACTTCCACAACAGCTCTTTTCCCTTCGGCTCCAACAGCCCAACTTCCGGTTTGAAAAAGTAATTTATTTTCCATTGAAACATATACTTTCCCGTTTTTTTGTTCCACAGTAAGTCCTTTCCCTTCAAAACTGTTCAAAGCTTTGGAAAGCGTTTCTTTTAGTTTTCGCATGTTTTCCTCTTTGGCAGAAATCAATCCTTCCAATTCATCCACACGTTGTGAACGGTCTTTTAAATCGGCTTGCAATTTGTTTAAACGTTCTTGTTCAGCGGCTAATGCTTTCTCTTTTGCATCCAATTGAGCTAATAATTCTCTGTTTTTCTTCATATTAGATTGCAACGCTTCATCAGAATTTTTTTCTAAGGCCGCATACGAAGATTGTAGTGTTTTTAAATTATTGGAAGCGGCTTCGTAATCAGTTCTTAATTTATCGCGTTCGGCTTTTACTTTGGCTAATTCATCTTGGTTAAGCTTTAAATCATTTTCCAATTGATTTTTGGCTTTTTCTAAACCGTGGTTTTCGTCGGATAATTCACGCTGTTGCTTTTTTAAGGCAGCGTATTTTCCTTCTAATTCATTATACACTTTTTTAGAAACGCACGAGGTAGACAAAGCAGCTACAAGTAGGAGTAAAGAAACTTTTTTAATCATTTTGTTATTTATTTGAGGTTTTATTGTTAATCAATTTCTACTAAAATCGGGCAATGATCGGAATGTTTGGCTTCCGGAAGAATCACTGCTCTTTTTAATCGGTCTCGCATCGGCTCACTTACCAAATGATAATCAATCCGCCACCCTTTGTTGTTGTTTCGGGCATTCGCTCGGTAACTCCACCACGAATAATGATGTGGTTCTTTGTTAAAATGACGGAAACTGTCAATGAATCCACTTTTCATAAAACCATCAATCCATTTTCGTTCGGAAGGCAAAAATCCGGAAACTGTAGCGTTTCTAATCGGGTCGTGAATATCGATGGCTTCGTGACAAATATTATAGTCTCCGCCAATAATTAAGTTTGGAATGTCAACTTTCAATTCATCAATATACATCTGAAAATCATCCATATATTTGAATTTATGGTCTAATCTTTCGATATTTGTTCCGGAAGGGAGATATAAACTCATCACTGAAAAATCATCAAAATCGGCTCTTAGGTTTCTTCCTTCAAAATCCATTTCGGGTATGCCGGTTCCAAAAACCACCTTTTTAGGTTCAGTTTTAGACAGGATGGCAACACCACTGTAGCCTTTTTTTTGAGCCGAAAAATAATATTGATAAGGATAGCCCGCCGCTGTGATGGCTTCAGTTGGAATCTGATCTTCAGTGGCTTTGATTTCTTGTAAACAAATGACGTCCGGATTTGCTTGTTGGAGCCAATCTAAAAAACCCTTGGTGATGGCAGCTCGAATACCGTTCACATTATAGGAAATAATCTTCATTACTATTTTTTGATTACGTTTTTCAAAAATAGTTAAAAACCTTGAGTATCAAAACGCGAATGCCATATTATAATAAATGTTTAACAACTTACCGTTTTTATTCATTTTTGTGAATTTGATACTGTCATAATTACTATATTTGTTACTTTCACCAAAACCATACAAACAATAAATAACGAATGGGGTTAGTTACCGCAAAAGAGGTTGCCAAAGCAATCAAGGTTGACAAATACGGTTTTATTGGTACTGCCGTTGGTTGGTTGCTAATGAAAGTATTGAAGATTTCTACGTTAAACAAAATTTACAACCGAAATAAACATTTATCTGAAGTAAATTTCCTCAATAGCATTTTAGATGAATTTCAAATTAAATTCGAAATTCCGGAGGAAGATTTAAAACGCCTCCCGAAAGAAGGTCCTTATATTACTGTTTCCAATCATCCGCTGGGTGGAATTGATGGTATTTTACTGTTGAAATTAATGTTGGAACGCGAACCTAATTTTAAAATCATTGCCAATTTTTTACTGCATAGAATCGAACCGATGAAACCGTATATCATGCCGGTGAATCCGTTTGAAAATCACAAAGACGCCAAATCCAGTGTGGTTGGCATCAAAGAAACACTTCGTCATTTGAGTGATGGAAAACCATTGGGAATGTTTCCTGCCGGAGAAGTTTCCACTTACAAAGACGGGGTTTTAGTAGTTGATAAACCTTGGGAAGAAGGAGCTATCAAAGTAATTCGTAAAGCCCAGGTTCCGGTGGTTCCAATTTATTTTCACGCCAAAAACAGTAAATTATTTTACTTTTTATCCAAATTAAATGATACGCTTCGAACGGCTAAATTGCCTTCGGAATTGTTAACCCAGAAAAAGCGTGTGATTAAAGTTCGTATCGGGAAACCTATATCTGTGGCCGAACAAAACGAATATGAATCATTAGAATCGTATGCTGAATTTCTGCGTAAAAAAACGTATATGTTGGCCAATGCTTTTGAAAAAGGCAATAAATTGTTAACTGCTCCCAATTTAAAATTTCCAAAAAGTCCGAAAGAAATTGCCAAACCGGCCAATCACGACAAGATTTTGGAGGAAATGGCCATGTTGAAAGAAAACAGTGATTTCCGATTATTGCAAAGTAAAAACTATCAAGTCTATTTGGTTACTGCGGATAAAATTCCAAATATATTACATGAAATTGGTCGCTTGCGAGAAATTACATTCAGAGCAATCGGTGAAGGAACCAATGAATCGTTGGATTTAGACCAATATGACAAATATTATCACCACATGTTTTTGTGGGATGAGGATGCACAAATGATTGCCGGAGCTTATCGAATGGGATTAGGTTCTGAAATTTACGGAAAATACGGCATTGACGGTTTCTATTTGCATGAATTGTTTCGATTTGAACCGGAATTATATGATATGATGAGCAAGTCAATCGAAATGGGACGAGCTTTTATCATTGAAGCATACCAACAAAAACCCATGCCATTGTTTTTATTATGGAAAGGAATCGTGCACACTACACTTCGTTATCCGGAACATAAATACTTAATTGGCGGCGTAAGCATTAGTAATCAGTTTTCCGATTTTTCAAAATCGTTAATGATTGAATTTATGAAGTCCCATTATTATGATCCGTATGTGGCACAATACATTCATCCGAAAAAAGAATACAAAGTAAAATTGAAAGATGCCGACAAGGATTTTGTTTTCAATGAAACGGAAGCCGATTTAAATAAATTCGATAAAATTATTGATGAAGTAGAACCGGGTAACTTGCGTTTACCGGTTTTGATTAAAAAATACATTAAACAAAATGCCCGTGTGGTTGCTTTTAACGTAGACCCACTCTTTAATAATGCGGTGGATGGCTTAATGTATATTCGAATCTCCGACTTGCCTGAAAGCACAGTAAAACCCGTAATGGAAGAATTTCAAGCGGAACTGGAGAAAAAAGATAAAGGTTAAAAAAGAAAAAGCCCCAATAAAGGGACTTTTTTATATTAAAACCAACCTCTTTTATTCGCCTGATAAGTATTATAAAAATCTTCGTCTGATTTAGTTAGATAAATTATTCCTTCAATGAAAGGGATAATTCCGGCAATCCCACACGTTACAATAGAAAGTATAATATGAATAATTCCCTCTTTAGAATATCCCAAAATAAACTTGTGAATACCAATCCCTCCAAGTAACAAGGCTAAAACCCCAGCTAGTATTTTTTTATTTTCTTGTTTAGGAGCGTTTGAACTCGGGTTATTCCAGTCTTCTGTTGGTCTAGTTGTTTCCATAAAATATATTGATTAGTTGATAATTTGTTATAAAAATATAAAAATTATTGAAATGCGTTGTCAATTGGCTCCCAAAGTTCAATTTTATTTCCTTCGGGATCTAAAATCCATCCAAATTTTCCATAATCATATACCTGCATTTCCCCTACAATGGTTACACCTTCTTGTTTTAATTTTTCTAAAAGCAATTCTAAATTAGCTACACGGAAATTTTGCATAAATTGTTTTTCCGAAGGAGAAAAATAGGTCGTATCTTCTACAAACGGCGACCATTGCGTGCAACAATCGTTGCCTTCTTTATCTATCCACCAAAAAGTAGAACCATATTGATCGGTTTTCAAACCTAAATGCTTGCCATACCATTCAATTAACTCTTTGGAATTTTTTGACTTAAAAAAGAAACCGCCAATTCCGGTTACTCTTTTTGTTTCAGCGACTTCTTCTGTTGGAAAATAGATTGCTTTGATTTTATCGACAATTACTTGTGCCAATTTTTGATGACTCTCAAACGTCCATCCGGCAATGTGAGGTGAAAGTAAAACGTTTTCGGCTTCTAATAAATAGGTAAATGCTTCCGGTTTTTCACCATCAAATAATTTTTCAAAAGAAAGTTTTTCGTATTCTAATACATCTAATCCTGCACCCAAAATTTTTCCACTTTGAAGGGCTTTAACCAAGTCTGTGGTAACAACCGATTTTCCTCTAGCAGTATTGATAAACCAAATCGGTTTGGCAAATGCATTGATAAATTGCTCATTGACCATTTTATCCGTTTCGGGTGTCCACGGAATGTGAAGCGAAAGAACATCGGCTTTTTGCTGTAATTCTTCCAACGAAACTTGCTTGGCATTTTGGTCGCCAACAAAAGGTAAAATATCATAACATAAAACACCCACATCAAAACCACGGAGTTTTTTGGCAAATGCTTTTCCCATATTTCCGTAACCAATGATGCCGACCGTTTTTCCATCCAATTCATAACCACGGTGACCTTCACGAAGCCAGTTTCCGTTTTTGACTGATTGATTGGCTTGGTTCAATTTATTCATTAACGAGAGTAACATGCCTAAGGCGTGTTCGCCCACCGCATTTCGGTTGCCTTCGGGAGCGGCAATGAGGTGGATGTTTTTTGAAATGGCATAATCGCAATCAATGCTTTCTAAACCTGCTCCAACTCTAGCGATAAATTGTAAATTGGTGGCTTTGTCTAAAAAAGTTTTGTCAATTTTAAATCGACTACGAATTACAACACCATGATAATCCTGAATTTTAGTTTCTATTTCTTCTTTAGATGAAGTATAATCCCGATGATTTTCAAAACCTAATGCTTCCAATTGCTCCCACAAAAGCGGATGATTGGAATCGAGGTGGAGGATTTTTGTTTTTTTTGTATTCAAAATTTTGAAATTCTCTTTATTCTTCGATTTGATTTATTATCCAGTTAATCCATCCTGTCACGGTTGATGCTCGTCGGAAATAAGTTGATTCAGAACCAACTTTATATAATTTTGAACGCTTCATTATTTCAACAATTACACCTTTATTTGGAATTTCACCATTTTCAAGAGCAAGTTTCAAAGTATCTTTGAATGCAGAATGTGAAATAATTAATTTTGCGAACTCCTTTTGTCTTTCAATCAAGTTCGTATTAAAAACTTGTTTACCTTTTTTACTTAACACAAAACAGATTTGATTTGTAATTGGGTCTTTATCTTTTTCAACTAATTCTAAATATCTAGCTGAATTTGTGTAATAGTCAATCTGTCGAGGGTCAATTTTCCCAAAATCATAATCTTGCAGTAGTTGCTCTTTAGTCAAAAAATCGTTTTGTTTTAAAAGCTCACAAAGATTAATAACTCTTTCAAAACTATCGGCTTGAGGAAAAGGAATTTCAGGCTCTTTAATCGTTCTAGTTTGGTCTAAAATTTCTTGAATAGTTTCAATATTGAAAACACCATCTTGAACTGCATATTTTTTATGTTTAATTAATACAAGAGAGTTGTAATGATTTATGTCTGTAAAGGCATATTCTCGCAAATGAAAAATTCCATTTGTATAAGTTAGAAAAATAGGGCGAACTTTTTTTTGTATTTTCCCGCACCAAAGTTTATATGGATAGTAAAGTTGACGAACCAGAAAATCGTCAGAAATATAATTTTTTGCTTCAATTAAATTTAATGAGTTATCACCTTCGTAACCACCATCAATTTCTACTTGAGAATTGCCGACGTTGACTTTAAATAATCCTTTAGATGAATTAATTTCAAAACCAAAAGAAGATGAGCTCATTCGCCCACTAACAGTAGGTAATAAACTTTCTTCTTCAGTAAAGTGATGTAGTATTTTTGAGATAAAAGCACAGTTTATTGCAGTTGCTTCACTTGTTATATCTCGATAATCTAGACTTTCTAAAAATGTTGGAAATTCAATTGGTGTAATATCAATATCGTCAATGTTAAAATCACTAAATGTTTCAAATGTCCCAATTACGTAACCGCCTCTAGAGGTTGGAAGTATTGATAAATTATTATCTGAAAAGAGTTTTGGAAGTTGCGATTTATGATCAAATTTCGTCATCAATCTTGCTTCTCTAAACTCATTAATATTTGTTGACGAAATGGATGCATATCCAGCATCCAATACGTTGTTTATGATGTTATATCTTTCAAATATTTTTTCCCACGCTAAGTCGTTTTTAGATTTACTCATAATTTCTTATTAAAAACTCATCAATTGCACCTCTATTTGCACCATTTGAATTGATTGCACGATTTGCCTTTACAGTTGTGATTTTATACTTATCGTATAAATCCCGTATTATTGGAGCTGATGAATTTGAAAGTAAAAATTTTATTCCTTTTTTATCAAGTTCATTACAAGCATCTCGAAGTCTAGTTTGGTCAAAAATATCCCAACCTCCCTGAATATAGCCGGTAAAGTTGGAACTTTCAGAAATAGGATGATAAGGTGGGTCTAAATAGACAAATGAATTTTCATTAGCTTTTGTCAAAACATCTTCGTAATCACCGTTCATTACGATAATGTTATTTGAATTTAGATACTTATTTACAGCTTTTAAGGTTGGCTCATTAACAATATTAGGGTTTTTGTAACGACCAAAAGGAGCATTAAACTCTCCCGCATTGTTTACTCGATATAGACCATTAAAACAAGTTTTGTTTAAATAAATAACTCTTGAGGCTCGCTCAACTGGAGTTAATTCATTAAATTCTTCGGTCCTATCTAAACTACGTATTTTATAAAAATAATCAGGTTTGTTTTCGTGCTTTTTTAAGTCTATAATTAATTCAGGAAGATTGTTTTTTATTATTTTATAGACATTTACCAGTTCTTTATTAAAGTCGTTTATTATTGCATTTTTTGGTTGTAGATGAAAAAATACTGCACCTCCTCCTATAAATGGCTCTATATAGTTAAGTTCTTTGATATTTTTTGGCAGCAATTTAACTATTGAAGGCATAAGTTGCCTTTTGCCACCAACCCATTTTAGAAAAGGAGCCACTAATTTATTATTTTTAGACATATGTATTTTCCTTATTTCTATAAATTTGTTCGCAAATTAGTAAATTAATTTAAACTAAGATTAATCTATATTTTCTTCTATACTAAAATTTGCATTTTTAAATTCTTTGAGTAATTCAATCTCGGAATAACAATATCTCTCAACAAATTCAATTTTTTGATTTATATCGAAGTAAAAGTATTTTTCATTTTGTTTAAAAATTAACCAAGTAGAAGTTAAAATACCGACACGTTTTTCGATTTGAAAACCTTTATATTCACTTTTTTTAAGTGTATCAATTATTTCTCTAATTTTCATTTGATTAAAAATTTATTACAAGAATAGAAGAATTATCTTATTTTCCATTGTGAACAGTTTTTAGGTATATTGCTTTTTCTTCTGCAACTTTTAATAATTCTACAATATTCTCTTCATAGTAAATTGTGTTGGCTATTTGATCACTTAACCAACTTGTAATTAATTTGTTTTTATCCAAATTATAGTAATCTGCAAATTTTTCAACTTGTTCTTTTGAAGGTTTTCTTTCACCACGTTCAAATTTACTGACAATAGCTTGGTCAATGTCGAGTGCGGAGGCAACTTGTCTTAAAATCAATCCTCTGTTCTCTCTTTCTGTTTTAATAATATCTCCAAATGTTTCCATAAGACAAAATCTGTTTTGACAAATTTAGTCAAAAATATTTCAATGACAAATTTATTCCTTAATTTTTTGCAACGAAGTTTTAATCCCACGAATTAAAGCAGAACTAAATCCGCGATGTTCCATTTCATTCAGTCCAACAATGGTGCAACCTTGTGGTGTGGTTACTCTGTCAATTAATTGTTCGGGATGAATTTTTTCTTCTAAAGCCATTTTTGCGGCACCTTTTGCGGTTTGTGATGCGATGGCTAAAGCAGTTTGAGCATCAAAACCGATTTCAATTCCGGCTTGCATGGAGGCTCGGATGTATCGCAAGGCATACGCAGTTCCGCACGCACCTAGAACGGTGGCGGCATCCATCAGTTTTTCTTCGATGACGATGGCGGTTCCTAAGTGGTTAAAAAGCGAAACAACTTGTTCACCTGCTTCTTTGTTTTGCTCGGAAAAAGAAATGCACGTAGCACTTTCGGCAAATTGAGCGGCAATATTGGGCATTATCCGAACGATAGGATGTGCTCCTTTTGTTTTTTGTTGTAAGGTTTCCAACGAAACGCCACTGACTGCAGAAGCGATTATTTTTTTGGAAATATGCGGTAGAATTTCGTTTAAAACCGTGTCGATTTGATAGGGTTTGATCGTGAGAATAATTAAATCGGCTTTGTCAATGTTCTCAATATTGTTGGAAGAAACATTGATTCCGTTTTGAGATAAGTACTGAATTGAAGCGGTATTTCTTCGGGTGATGATAATATGATTTCCTTTGGAATAATTGGCTAATCCTACTGCTATGGCTACGCCTAGGTTACCTCCTCCGATAATGTGAATGTTCATGGCTACTGGATTGATTTACGGTTTGTGCCCCTGATAGTAGCGGAAATCCTTTTGAAAGGCGGGCTTAGTTTTTGTTGCTCAAAAAAAGCGACTAAAAGAAGCTCTTTTTTGGGCTTACAAAAACAAGCCTGACTGAAAAAGATTGCAGCGGATAGCAGGTTTTGGCACCCTAAAAATACAAAATTTAGAATCCCAAGATGGCTTTTGCGATGGAAAAATAGATTAAAATTCCGAAAATGTCGTTGCTGGTGGTAATAAACGGTCCGGTGGCGAGTGCAGGATCGATCCCGTATTTGTTGAGTGTAATCGGAACAAAAGTTCCAATAAGAGAGGCAATTACAATTACATAAATGAGTGCAATAGCGACGGTGATACAGATAATGTATTCTACTCTGAGTAGAAAATGACTACTAAGAAAGTGTTTGATTTAAAAATTATTAATTTACTTCTTCAATGTTTTTAAAAAAATCACTTAAAGTAACATTAAAATAGGAACATATTCTATATAAAGTATATATTGTAGGATTGCTTTTACCTTGTTCTATTCTAGAAATATGTATTCCCGTATCGAAATAAAATTTTTCCTGAGAAATGTTATTTAACATTCTCAATTTTTTTATTCTAACAGTTATTTTAGAAATAATTTCTTTATTTTCCAGTATTTCATGCACTAACGCAATATCAATATAGTGCTTGAATAAAATAATGACAAATTTGTCATTATTTTGAAATTTTAATTATACTTGGCAAAATTTAAAACTTATACAAAATGAAAAAAATTCTTATTATTATTGCATCTTTTGTGATTTTCTCTTGCTCAAACGAATCAACAAATGAATCCATTAATTCAGGAAATGAATCATTAATTCAATGAGTTGATCAAAATTCATTAGAAATGAAGTTACTAGATTTCGATTTAGATGAAGGAGACTTAGAAAATATAGATTTTTCTAATATTACTGAATCTAACTCAACTACTCCTCCAAGAACTGTAACTATTATTGTTGATTGTAGATATTTTTCAGCTCATTATGGTTACGCATATGGTTTTGGTCATGATGCACAAGGAAATACATATTATTGGTGGAAAAATAGTAAAGGGACTTTTTGTAAAAAAGTAGAAAGAGCTTGGTGCTATTAATAAAAAATAAAATTATAGAATTTAAAGACTGTCATAATCAAATGGCAGTCTTTTTAAAACCCCAAAATTAATCTAGCTATTGAAAAATAAATAAAGATTCCAAAGATATCATTACTTGTGGTGATAAAAGGACCAGTGGCCAAGGCAGGATCAATTCCATATTTGTTTAATGTAATTGGAACAAATGTACCTGTAAGAGAAGAAATTATAATTACTGATAAAAGTGACACAGATACTGTAATTCCAATGATATACTCGAAGCCCAACAAAAAATGACTTCCAAATAGCAATATCAAAGATAAAATCAATCCATTTAATAAACTTAATCTAACTTCTTTAAGTAACCTTTGCCAAACAGTTCCGCTTAAAGTATTATTTGCAAGTCCTTGGACAATTATGGCCGAAGATTGGACCCCAACATTTCCAGCCATAGCAGCTATAAGTGGTGTAAAGAAAAATAAAGTTTTAAATTTATCCAAAGCTCCCTCAAAACTACTTGTGACTTCTACAGCAATAAATCCGCCCAAAAGAGCTAACACAAGCCAAGGAAGTCGTGCTTTGGTGAGTTCGAGAATGCTGTCATCTGCTTCAACGTCTTGTGAGATACCGGCTGCTAATTGGTAATCTTTGTCGGCTTCTTCTTTGATCACGTCGATGATGTCGTCGATGGTAATTCGACCCACTAAACGGCCTAATTCATCTACAACAGGAATGGCTTCTAGGTCGTATTTTTGCATGATACGGGCCACTTCAACATCTTTGGTATCCACTTTTACGTAATCTACTTTTGGAATGTAGACTTCGCTGATAGGTGTTTTGGTGGAAGTGGTTAATAAATCTTTAAGCGATAAACGACCTTTCAGACGATTTTCGTCATCTACAACGTAAATCGAATGAACTCGAGAAACGTTTTCGGCTTGAATTCGCATTTCTTTTACACACGTCAGCACGTTCCAGTTTTCATTGACTTTCACGAGCTCTTTTCCCATTAGACCTCCGGCAGAATCTTCGTCATAACGCAACAAATCGACAATGTCTTTGGCATGTTCAACGTCTTCCAACTCAGAGATTACTTGTTCTTTTCGCTCTTGCGGAAGTTCGGCAATAATATCGGCTGCATCATCGGTGGAAAGTTCGTCTAACTCTTCGGCAATTTCTTTTGGTGTAAGTTTTCGGAGGATTTTTTCACGAACCTCTTCATCTAATTCAAGAAGAATTTCGGATGTTTTTTCGGAATCTAAGGTGTTAAAAATATAAATAGCTCCGTAATCATCGAGTTCTTCCATGATTTCGGCAATATCAGCATAGTGGATTTCTCGCAGCAAGTCGTGTAGTTCCTGCTCCTTGTTTTCCTTAATTAATTGCTCAATTTGACTGAGAAATTCTCTGCTGATTTTAAACTCCATCGGCGGCTATTTTTTGCGTGAGTTCGATAAACTGTTCAACCGAGAGTTGCTCCGGTCTGAGGTCAAAGATACTATCTTCTTTTAAATTATCAGACAGTTGGTATGTTTTTAAACTGTTACGAAGTGTTTTTCTGCGTTGGTTAAAAGCGGTTTTTACCACGGTAAAAAACAATTTTTCGTCACAAGGCAATTGGAAGTTTTCTTTTCTTTTTAAACGTAAAACACCCGATTTCACTTTTGGTGGTGGCGTAAAAACATGTTCTGAAACAGTGAAAAGGTATTCCGCTTCATAAAATGCTTGTGTTAACACCGAAAGAATTCCGTAGGCTTTACTTCCTTTTTTTTCGCAAATACGTTCGGCAACTTCTTTTTGGAACATCCCTGAAAATTCGGGAATTTGATTACGAAATTCTAATGTTTTAAAAACAATTTGAGTAGAAATATTGTAGGGAAAATTTCCAATAATCGCAAAGGGTTCGGTTCCTAAAACTTCCGTTAAATTGTATTTTAGAAAATCTTTTGAAATGATTTTTCCGACTAATTTTGGGTAATGGTTTTGTAAATAAGTTACTGATTCAGTATCAATTTCAATCACAAACGTTGTAATGGGTTTTTCGAGCAGGTATTTAGTGAGCACACCCATTCCCGGACCGATCTCCAATACGTTTTGATAACCTTCTAACGTGAGTGAATCGGCAATTTTTTGAGCGATGTTTTCATCGTTTAGAAAATGTTGACCGAGGTGTTTTTTTGCTTTTACTTTTTCCATGTTAAGCTAAGGTTCTAAGGTACAAAGGTTCTGAGGCACTGAGGTTACTGCAAGGCTGATTTTGGGAAATGTTCACTGATGACTTGCAATTCAGTTCGAAAAGAGAGCATTTTATCCGCAAAAAGAGCCAACCCTTCTTGGCGTAATCGCGGTGCATCTTCGCGGTAGTAACTTTCTAATTTTTCCTTGTTTTCTGCTGTATATTGTATCGAGTAGGTCGTGCTGCCTTCTTCTTCTACTAATACTTTTACCATTCGGGCAGAAGTGAATTTTCCAGTGGCTAAAACGTCACTGATGTGTTTGCTTTGCATCCAATGTAGCCATTGGTCGTGAACGGATTGATCGATGTTGATGGTTACGTTGTATAGAATCATAGATTGTTTTGAACCTCACCCCCAACCCCTCTCCAAAGTAGAGGGGAGCGAGCTGTAGTGTCTTTTATAAGTTAGAATCGCCACGAAGCTGCCTGAAATTCTTTCTGGCCTCGACAAAATGAATGCTGTCTTGGTGATTAAAAAGAACGGCTTCATATAGTGGTTTTGCTTTTTCGGGTTGATTGAGGTGCTTATTGTAAATTTCTGCCGAGAAAAATAAAGCTTCGTCTCGGTAAATGCTTTCCGGATGATTGTCTATAATTTGTTGGTAGAACAACAAGGCATTATTGTAATCGGTTAATTCTTGGTAGGTTTGACCGATTCTTAAGATTGTTTCGTCTTCAATTTCTTCACCTTTGTGGTCTTTTAAAATTTGTTGAAATTGGGTTAACGCTTCTTGATTCTTATTTTGATAAAGGTAAAAATCGCCTTTGGAGAATTTTTTTAAAGCGGTTCTGGTCGAGTCGGCCACGGTGTTATCGTTTATCAACAGAAATAATTCCAACGCATCGTTCGCAATAAGTTGTGTGGAAGCCGATTTTAATACTTTCAACTGTGTCAACGCCCAATCAAAATCGGCTTTAAAATAACTGGTTTTAGCTGCTTTCAAACTGGCTTCATGACCCAAAACGTCGTTTTTTAAATCTTCTTCAATTTGAGAATAATACAACAACGCTTGATTGAATTTTTCTTCGTACAACAAAATATCGGCCAATTCCATTTTGGCTTCCGCTAATTGAAATTTATTCAATGGTAATTCCATTGCTTTTTGCAAAACTAATTTTCCTTTTTCGGGGTTGTTTTGATAGAAAGCTGAAAATTCTGCTTGTAAACGTTGTAAAGCCAATGAATACGGACTAACGCCGTACTGTTTTAATAAAAGTTCAAGTTCGGATTCAATTTTAGAATAATCGGTTTTTTGGGCTTTCTCAATTTTAATTCGCATTAAATATTCTTGGGCAAAAATTTGCAAGTCCAAATCTTGCGTGTTTTCTAAAATAAAACTGAGGATTTCACCGGCAATTTCATTTTCATTTTCTTCAATCGCTAGCTCAGCTAAATTGACAATGTTGGAAAAAGAATCCGGCTCTCTTTTATAAATGGCTTTCTCCTGAATAAACGCTTTTCCATATTCTTTTTGTTGCACAAAAAACCAGCTTAACATTTGATTCCAAAAGAGATCCTGATTTTTTTGCACTTTTACTAAAAGGGCTTTTCGAAGCATTTCATTGAATGAATCTCCGGCTTCATCGTTCATAAATCGGGTCAATTGATTTTGAACCATGACGCTGTTTTGGGGATTTTCATACATTTCGTCCAAATACTTTTCAATCATCATATCTTGCTTGCCCATTTGTCCGTAAACTTGAGCCATTTGATAATTAAATTTGTATTTTGGGTCTAAAGAAATAGCGGTTTGATAGGCTTGCAATGCATAATCCAATAGTACTTTCTTTTCAAAAGAAGAGGCTATTCCATACACATTCGAAGGATTTTCTTTTATTTTTTCAATAGCGATTTTATAATTCAAATCGGCTTTTTCTTGGTTTTTTTGGAGTTGGTAATTGTAGCCCAATTCTACGTACAAATTGGCATATTTATTCTTTGCAATACTTTCTAGGAGTTTAGACTCAGCCTTTTCAAATTGTTGTAACTGTTGATAACAATCAATCAACCTTATAAAATATGGGCCATTTAGAGAGTGGGTTTTCAATAATTCTTGATAACTCAACAACGCTTTTTCAAACTCACCCCGCTCATAATAATGCTGTGCCAATTGTTCATTTTGTGAAGAAACAATCGACGAGCAAATCAGAACAAATAAAAGAATGAATTTGTGCATAGCATTTAAAAAACAATGTACTAAAATAGCTTTTTTTGGCCAATTAGTACATTGATTGTATAAAGATTAACTTTTTTAATTGATAATGTCGAATCCGGTGTACGGACGTAATACTTCGGGAATCACAATTCCTTCCGGCGTCTGATAATTTTCGATGATTCCTGCCATAACGCGTGGCAAAGCCAGCGAACTTCCGTTTAAGGTATGAGCCAATTGGTTTCTTCCGTCTTTGTCTTTAAAACGCAACTTCAAACGATTGGCTTGAAAGGTTTCAAAGTTAGATACCGAACTAATTTCCAACCAACGATCTTGAGCGGTTGAAAACACTTCAAAATCATAGGTTAAAGACGAAGTGAATCCCATATCGCCGCCACATAAACGCAAAACTCGGTATGGCAATTTCAATTCTTGCAATAAGGTTTTCACGTGTTCCACCATTCCATCCAAAGCGGCATAGGAATTATCCGGATGTTCAATACGAACGATTTCTACTTTATCAAATTGGTGCAAACGGTTTAATCCTCGAACGTGAGCACCATACGAACCTGCTTCTCTCCGGAAACATGGTGTGTAACCTGTGCATAAAACCGGCAATTCATTTTCGTTTAAAATCACATCGCGAAACAAGTTCGTAACCGGAACTTCAGCCGTTGGAATCAAATATAAATCATCCACACCCACGTGGTACATTTGTCCTTCTTTGTCCGGCAATTGACCTGTTCCAAAACCGGAAGCTTCGTTTACCAAATGCGGAACTTGGTATTCTTGATAACCTGCTTCGGTGTTTTTATCTAAGAAATAAGCAATCAACGCACGTTGCAATTTAGCTCCTTTTCCTTTGTAAACCGGGAAACCTGCTCCGGTGATTTTTACACCCAATTCAAAGTCGATGATGTCGTATTTTTTTACTAAATCCCAATGCGGCAAAGCCCCTTCGTGCAAAACCGGAATGTCGCCTTCTTGATGAACAGTCAAATTATCCTCAGGCGTTTTCCCTTCCGGAACGATATCTGCCGGCATATTTGGAATTTTATATAATTCTTCAGAAAGAGAAGTGGTAAAAACTTCCAATTTCTCTGATAATTCTTTGCTTTTCTCCTTTAATTGAGCTGTTTTTTGCTTAACGATTTCAGCTTTAGCTTTTTCGCCCGATTTCATCATTTCACCAATTTCTTTGGAAAGTAAATTGGATTCAGCCAAAATGTTATCTAATTCAACCTGTGTTGCTCTGCGTTTTTCATCTAAATCCAACACGGTTTCCACTAAACGGTTGGCATCTAAATTTCTTTTAGCCAACGCTTTAATCACTTTTTCTTTATTCTCACGAATAACAGCTAATTGTAACATACTAATTGTTTTTTTGCGAAGGCAAATGTACATAAATGTTTTGTAACGAAAAGAACTGATTTTGAAAATGAAGCACGTTTGAACAAATGCTAAAAAACAGAAAGAAATATGATAAATCAATACAATTTTCTACATTTGGCAATCAATTTTCAAATAAAATGAATAAAATCCTACTCAATTTCTTTCTTTTGTTAAGTTTTTCGATTTCTGCACAAGATTATTTGAAAGAAATTAATGAAATTGCTGAAGCGGAATTAAAATCCTCTTCTTCTCTTGTTGATATTCAAGTTAATCCGAATACATTGAATTATGATGTAGTTTACCACCGTTTAGAATTTGAAGTTGATCCTGCAGAATATTTTATTAGCGGCAATGTGACCACTGATTTCATTGCATTGGAAAACATGAATTCGATTACATTTGATTTGGGAAGAATTACAAACACAAATAATCCATATTACAACAACAGAATAACGGTAGGTTCCGTAATGATGAATGAAGAACCGCTTGATTTTGAACATAATTCAGCTTCAAAAGAATTGATTATTCAATTTCCAAACACGCTTTTGTCGGGAACAACCAACTCCGTTTCCATCAGTTATGCCGGAGCTCCCAATACTACAGAACAAGGTTTTTCTATAAGTACGCATGGTGGTGTTCCTGTTTTATGGACATTATCTGAACCTTTTGCAGCCAGGGATTGGTGGCCTTGTAAACAGGATTTGAATGACAAAATAGACTCAATTGACGTCTTTATTAAGGCACCCTCGCAATATGTGAGTGTTTCCAATGGTGTACAGCAAAGTGTGGTTGACAACGGGAACGGAACTAAAACAACACATTTTCAGCACAACTACAAAATTCCTGCTTATTTAATTGCCATTGCGGTGACGAATTACAGTATATTTACTCAACAAGCAGGAACGGCTCCAAACGACTTTCCGGTTGTAAATTACATTTATCCGGAAAATTTAACATCGGCTCAAAACAGTTTGGCTGTCACTTTACCAATCATGGATTTGTTTGAAGAATTATTTGAAACCTATCCGTTTGCCAACGAAAAATACGGTCATGCTCAAACCAACATGGGCGGAGGAATGGAGCATACGACGGTTTCGTTTATGGGAAGTTTTGGTAGAAATTTAATTGCACACGAATTGGCTCACCAATGGTTTGGCAACAAGGTAACTTGCGGAACTTGGAAAGATATTTGGTTAAACGAAGGCTTCGCCACCTATTTATCCGGATTAGTGGTCGAGGATTTTGATGGTTCAAACAGTTTTGTGAGTTGGAAAAACAGTTTAATTAACAACATTACTTCATCCAATAGTGGTGCGGTTTATTTAACCGAAACGGAAGCAACCAATGTAGGAAGAATTTTCAGCAGTCGATTGAGCTATAACAAAGGAGCGATGGTCGTACACATGTTGCGATGGAAAATGGGGGATGAAGATTTTTATCAAGGATTAAAAAATTTCTTAGCCGACCCTATTTTAGCCTTTGGTTATGCCGTAACAGAGGATTTACAAATGCATTTGGAAGCCGTCTCCGGTATGGATTTAACGGAGTTTTTTGAAGATTGGGTATACGGACAAGGACATCCCTCTTATACCGTTTCGGTGAGTAATAGTGGAAACAATCAAGTTGCAATCACATTAAATCAAAGTCAATCAAATGCTAGTGTAGATTTTTTTGAAATGCCGGTAGAAGTTAGACTTTATGGTCAAGGGAATCAAGTTTTTGATGTGGTGTTAGAACATACCACTAACGGACAACAATTTATCGTAAACGTTCCTTTTGTGGTGACGGATGTTGATTTTGACCCAAACAGACACATCATTTCAAGAAATAACTCGGCTACTTTGGGGCTTAATACGTTGGACATGGCCAATGTTATTCAACTCATTCCAAACCCAACTGCTGCTGATTTAAAAGTGGAATATCCTTCCAACTTAAACATCGAGAACATTCAAATATATTCCAATTTAGGACAGTTGGTTTTAGAAACGCAAAATTCGCTTCTGAATGTAGCCTCTTTGTCAAACGGCGTTTATTACCTTACAATAACCGCTACGGAAGGAACTTTTCATAAAAAATTTATAAAAAACTAATGCCTTTCTACAAAATCAATTCAATTGTAAAGTGAAAACCTTACTTTTGTGCACGATTTTGAAATTTAAAACACATCAATGGAAACATTAATTCAAATAGCACAATTAATTTTGTGTCTTTCTTTTTTGGTCATTCTGCACGAGTTAGGTCATTTTTTACCGGCAAAATACTTTAAAACAAAAATTGAAAAATTCTACCTTTTCTTCAATCCTTGGTTTTCGTTAGTAAAGAAAAAAATCGGCGAAACCGAATACGGTATCGGATGGTTGCCAATGGGTGGTTATGTAAAAATTGCCGGAATGATTGATGAAAGCATGGACAAGGAGCAATTGAAACAAGAACCTCAACCATGGGAATACCGCAGTAAACCGGCTTGGCAACGCTTAATCATCATCATGGGTGGTGTAATTGTCAATTTCTTTTTGGCTTGGATAATTTATGCGTGTCTGTTCATTAATCACGGCGATAATTTTATTGATAATTCAAAAATTACAAACGGAATTGCAGTGGATTCTGTGGGAACGATTCTAGGATTAAAAAACGGTGACCAAATTTTAAAAGTGGATGGAAAACCACAAGAAAAATTTGAACAATTGCCTTTAGAAATTTTATTTGGCGATAACATCACCGTACAAAGAGATGGTAAAGAACTCACCTTTGATTTGTCTGACGAGGGCAAACGTGACGTAATCAAAAGAGCAGGAAAGAACTTTTTAGCTGCCCGCGAAGAAACCGTCGTAGATTCACTACTTCCGGGAATGCAAGCAGAATTGGCCGGATTAAAAGTAGGCGATAAAATTGTGGCCATTAATGACAAAAACACTACTTTTTTTGATGAATTCAATACGGTGATCAGTCAGCATAAAAATGATTCCATCCGGTTAAAAGTAATTAGAGGAAATGAAACAGTAGTAATAAAAGCCAAAACAACCAAAGAAGGTAAACTTGGTTTTGCTAATCGTTTCAGTATTTTGGAAAAGGCTTATGTAACCAAAGACGTTTCCTTTTTAGAATCGATTCCGGCCGGGTTTAACAAAACCATTTCTACCTTAACGGGACAAATCAAACAATTTAAAGTTATTTTCAATACCAAAACAGAAGCCTACAAACAAGTGAGCGGTCCGTTGCGAATGTTTAAAATTTTCAAACCGGAATGGGATTGGACTTTCTTTTGGTCGTTTACTGCGATGTTTTCGGTGTGGTTGGCATTCTTGAATGTGCTTCCGATTCCGGGCTTAGACGGTGGTCATGCGGTATTTATTTTGATTGAAATGATTACCCGCAAAAAACCAACCGAAAAAACATTAGAAGTCGCTCAAACGATTGGCGTAGTTATTTTGCTGACATTGATGGCATTAGTATTTGGTAACGACATCTGGCATTTAGTCACCGGAAAATAATAAAGTAAAAAGTGTAAAAAAGTGCAATTTTTGTTTGGATAAATCATTTTTCGCTTTATATTTGCACTCGCAAAAAAGGTTATATACCTTCCTCCTTAGCTCAGTTGGTTAGAGCATCTGACTGTTAATCAGAGGGTCCTTGGTTCGAGCCCAAGAGGGGGAGCTTTTATGACAAAGCCGCTATTTAGCGGCTTTTTCTATTTATAACATTTTGATTTTTAAAGAGTTACGAGCAAAAAAAGTGGTTCGAGAAGTATAAAATAAAATTATGGGGTTTTTGAGGCATTTCTCGAACCACTTATCAAAAAATACATGTAACCCTTGAAAAATAAATAATTATCAATTAAAATCCCAGATTAGGTATTTTAAATTAAAAATCCTTATCTTTATTGGTCAGTATACCCATAATGTTCATTTCTAAATAAATATTATTTATGAGTTTGCTTGAAAACATTACAGAACCATTCGCACAAGGTCTAAAAAAATTAGGCTTTGAAGGAGATTCTTTGTTGTTTTTAGCTGATGAACAAAATCCTCCAGACCCTCTTTTAAAATTTCATTTAGAAACAGCGAGAGAATTAAAAGCTACTGCCGTATATTTTCGGTTACAGTTAAGCGGAAGCTACAAACCTCAGGTTTATCTTTTTGATTTTACAAACGAAAGCTTTTATGAACAACAAGACAATACTATTGCAGACATTCAAACTAATCTCTGGAGTAGCGGTGAAGTTCCTTTAGCTTGTTTCTTCTTTAATACAGAAATAAAAATAGTTGATTGTACAAAACACATCACCAAGAATTTCAAACCTGAATACTTAATATCTAATTTAAATTTAGTTGGTAAAGCTCATGATTTATACAATGACCAATTTACCGTAAAAATTAAAACAGGAATTTTTTGGGAACAAGAGGAATTCAAAAAGAAATTTAAATTCCAAAACTCTGCTTACGATACATTGATAAAAAATATCAGACACGTAAGTGAAATTTTAAAGAAAGACTTCCCTCAATTATCTTCTTTAATAAACAAGGCTATTGTACAAGCAATACTTATCAAGTATTTAGAAGAGCGTATCGATACTAATCGCAATAAATTGTTGTCTGAAAAGTACTTCAAAAAGTATGACAATTCAAATACTTTTACGGACGTCTTGCGAAAAGGAAGGTTTGTTGATTTGTTGACTGATTTAAATAAAGATTTCAACGGAAATGTGTTTACTTGGGATGAAGTAGAGCAAAAACAGCTACAGTCTTTAAATTTAAACATTCTAGCAGAATTTTTATCAGCTGACAAAACTGATATTAGTTCACAACAAGCCGAATTTGAATTTGATTTAAGATATTTTGAATTCAAATATATTCCTGTAGAACTGATAAGCCGTTTATACGAAGAGTTCTTAGGAGAAGACAAACAAGAAAAAGGATTGTTTTACACACCATCACACCTTGCAAAATTGTTGGTTGATGAATGTATTCCTCTAAAAAAATATGAAGATTTTAATCTTGAATCCTTTAAGGTTTTAGACCCAGCTTGTGGTTCAGGTATTTTTTTAGTCGTAGCTTTTAAACGATTAGTACAAATTTGGAGACTTCAAAACGAAATGAAGTATCCAGATATTAAAGATTTAAAACGCTTATTGAAAAATATCTATGGCGTTGATAAAGAAGGACAAGCAATTAAATTAGCCTCTTTTAGTTTGAGTTTGGCACTTTGTAATGAACTGAATCCTATAAAGATAATTAATGAATTACGATTTGATGATTTAACAGAGGAGAACCTTATTTGCTCAGATTTTTTTCATTGTGAATCTATTAAACATAAAAAGTTTAATCTAATCATTGGCAATCCTCCATTTGTAAGAGGAGCTATTTCCAATTATTCTAATAAATGGGAGGTCGAAAATGAAAATACTATCATTCCACAAGGTCAGATTGCTTTAAAATTTTTATCAGAATCTTTTTCTTATTTAAAACAAAGTGGACTGTCATGCCTTATTATTAAATCTTCAGGACTGCTTTATAACAGCACCTCAAACGATTATAAAAAAACGCTGTTCTCAAATTACAATGTTGTACAAATCTTTGATTTTACAGCCTTAGCAGAGGGAAAATCTTTATGGGATAATGGTGCAAGAGTAGGTTCTGCTGCTATTTTTATAAAAAATGAAAAGCCTGATTTCAGGAAAAATCTTTTACATCTAACATTTCGAAGAACCATTGCTACAAAGGAGCGTATCTTTTTTGAAATTGATGATTATGATTTTCATTTTATTAGCCGACAAACCGCTATTAATAACGAGTTTATTTGGAAGAACAATTTATTGGGTGGAGGAAGAATTAGGAATCTTGTTGAGAAATCAAATTTATTGACCAAACTAAACGATTATCTTACCTCAAATAATTGTTTGTTAGGAGAAGGATTCATTATCGGCAATAATGGTCATCTCTCGCCTGATTTTATGTATAAAATGAAAACACTGCCTAGTAATGGAATTTCTGAGTCTGGAATAAATTATTCCGCATTAGAAGATACTGACAATACTATAAAGTTTGTTAAAGTCCCACAGCAATCTATTTTTTCTGCTCCCAATATCATTGTTTGGGAAAATATTGGAACCCAAAAACTTCCTGTTTTCTACAATGAAAAATCTTTTACTTTTAAACATAGAATTATTGGCATTTCAAGTCTTGATAAAAAGCAAGAGTTTCTAAAAAAATGCGTAGATGTTTTGGAGTTAAATTCTAAATTTTATCAGTTTTATTTTTTAGCTACAAGCTCGGAAACTTTAATCAATAGAAATAACACGTTTTTGTTAAAAGACTTTAAGAGCTTACCTTTTATTGACAATAACTTTTCGTTCTCAAATTTTGATTTAAATGTCATACAAGATTGTTTAGAATTTCAAAGAGACTTTTTTATTCATGGAGAAAAATCCAAAATATTAAAATCTATTCAAACCAATAAAATTAAAAGTATACTTACCAGTTATGGAACTGAATTTTCAAGAGCATTAAATGTTGTTTATCAACAAGACAATGGAAGAAAATTCAGATTAAGTGATGTTGTAGAGCTTAACAATTCACTTATAGCAACGGTATTTAAGTTTGATTCAGAAAATCAAGAACCAAACTTCTATAAAAACCTATCTGAGCTTAATATTGAAAGTTTGACAGATACTATCGTATCGGAACAATTATCTATTAAAAGGATCATTAAACTATATCCTCAAAAAGATACAATTGTTTTTATCAAACCTAATCAATATAGGTATTGGATTTCTCTAACAGCCTACCGAGATGCCGATAAATGTTTTTCTGACTTTTCAAATGCAGGTTTTTAATGATAGCCGAGCAAAACATATTTAATTCAGCTAAACCTAATATTGAGCTACCTAAAAACAAGATTGTTACTCTTGTTAAAGAGTGTATGGTTGAAACGGCGGTGTATTTCAAGTCTTATCTAAAGGCAGGATTTCACAAGAAAAAGAACCTAAACGAAAACGACTTAACTCAAGAATACACCAAACAAGCACAAGTACTAATAAGAATAAAAGATTATCCTTTTAATATTGAAGGACAATATCAAGATGTCTATAACCTTAGCAAAGGCTTTTCGGACTTTTTTTTCTATCCAAACGAACAAAATGTAGAGCTATCTTCAATATATTCTGTTGAAAGTAAAAGGCTTCCCTCTCCAGAAACTTCAAGGGAAAAAGAATATGTAATTGGTGAGAAAAATAATGGTGGTATAGAAAGGTATAAATCCGAGAAACATGGAAAAGAGCTATTGCAGTGTGGTTTGATAGGATTTGTTGAAGAAAAAGATTTCAAGCATTGGCATACAACAATCAATGGCTGGGTAACCGATTTAGCGAAGAATTCAAAAACCGACTGGAAAATAGATGAACTGCTTTCAGAAACTAGAAGTAATATTGATTATTGCATCCTGCAGTCTATTGCCCATAGACAAACAGATCATGTAAGTTTAACCCACTTATGGGTTTCAATAAATTAATTTAAATTTTCTTGATTAGAACATCCATGAAAATACCACTTAATTCTTTTGAACAACTTATAGATGAAACCATCCTTAAAAGAGGACTTGAATATTTTGAGCAAGGCTATGTTTCGGAATTTACCACAATTGCGACAAATGAATTCCAGGCAATAGTAGAAGGTAGCGAGGATTATACAATTAACCTAATTATTGAAAATGACATTGTAGTTTCACATTACTGTAATTGTCCTTATGACTTTGGTCCCGTATGTAAACATGAAGCGGCTGTGCTATTTTATATGTTGCAAAATGAGTTGAATCTTTCGGAAAACAAACCAAAGAGAAAGAAAGAACAAAAAAAGCCAACAATTGAAAACCAAATAAAGACAATTCTCCATTCATTAGATCAAGATGCATTGCAAAAATTTATCATTGAACAATGTAAACAAGACAAGAAATTTAGAAATTATTTTTTGCTAACTTTTGGACATATTGACCAAAAACTTGATGCTGATTTTTATCGCAATCAAATAAAAGAAATTGTAAAAGCGGCTTCAGGCAAACATGGTTTTATTGATTGGCACAATATGAAATATCTTACTCGAGTTTTAGAAACGTTAGTTGAAAAATTGGAATCGTACAAACTTTCGAATAACTTTCAACAAGCATTTTTTCTAAGTGCTGTGCTATTGGAAGAAATGACAAAAACTATTCAAAATGCAGATGATAGTAACGGAGACATTGGTTATTTTGTTGATACCGCAGTTGAAGCTTTACATGATATTGCCTCTTCGGATAATTTAGATGCTACATTAAAGAAAGAAATTTTTGAGTATTGTATTCAAATTTATAACAAAAAATTATTTTCGGGTTGGGATTGGCATTTGGGGATTTTAGAAGTAGCGGAAAAACTTGCTGAAAATGAAACAGATGTCGATTTATTGATTTCTTGTTTGAATAAAACCGAAAGCGACTATCAAAGTGAACGTGCTCAAATGGCAATTTTAAGATTATTGCAGCAATATAAAACCCAAAAGGAAGTATCTCAATTTATTGAAGCTAATTTATCTAATTCTCGTATTCGAAAAACGGAAATTCAAAAAGCAATTGAGGATAAAAACTTTGAATATGCCAAAAAGCTTTGCAAAAATGGTATTGAAACAGATAAAATATCAAAAACAGGATTAGTAATAGATTGGTATCGTTTCCTTTTAAAAATTGCTCAAATACAAAAGGATGTTTCTGAAATAGTAAAGCAAGCAACTTATTTATTTGTGAATGATTCTCGTTCTGAAGAAGATTATTTTGAAATAATGAGAGAAAACACACCTGCTGAGCGCTGGAATTCTGATATTGAAAAGCTAATCAATCATATTCAAACACAATCAAAAAATACTTGGAGCGCAAGAGGATTAATCCGAAAAATATATATCAAACAGCAATGGTGGAATCGCTTGTTTGAATTATTAAAGCAAACGGAATCATTAGAAAACATTGAAACCGAAGAACAATATTTAGCAAAAGACTATGCTTCAGAACTTATTCAAATGTATAGCACGCGACTAACCAAATATGTTGACAAGTTTATTGGAAGAGAGCATTATCAAAAAGCCTGTCGCTATCTTCGTCAAATGAAAAAATTAGGAGGCGAAACAGAAGTTAATCGATTAATAGATTACTTTAGAAAAACATACCCAATGCGAAAAGCATTATTAGATGAATTGAATAAAGTTTAAATAAATAGTAAGAAATCCACTATTTGAAATATATTAACGGGGCTTCTGAAACTACAATAAATTGCTTTGAGAGATATTTCTTTAAATCAACCGCTCTTCTAGTTGTCCTTTCCAAATAACAAATCCCTTATTATCATTTGAATAGTCGTGAACAATTTTTGAAAAACCTTGCGGATTGGATTCTAAATAAACCTGTCGTCCTTTCTCTCTAATAATATTCAGCTCATTATCAATATGTTTTATTGTGTCTATTGGAAAAAACGGTCAAATTGACCACCTAATTCCGGAGCAAATTGACCATCGATTCCGATTCAAAATGACCACCTAATTTCGGGTCAAATTGACCACCACTTTCCGGTTGAAATTGACCACCGAAA
>NZ_JBIIVK010000105.1:0-8282 GCF_044339515.1 Flavobacterium sp. | reverse complement strand
TTTAAAATGAAGTCTACAAGCTTCTTCACTTCCAAAATTTGCCGTAAAACTGAATAAATTCATCGCTTTTTTTTATCAAATATAAGGCTTTTTATTTAATTATGGGTAATTGCGGACAATCAAAAAACAATTCAACTATTATTGTTGAATTATTTAGTTAAAAATTAAAATAATGTTACATAATTCTTAATTTTTGTTAAATTTGGCTCTCTAAACCTACGAAAAAAAATTACAAAACAATCTAAACTTTCATTTTATGAAAAGAATTACATTACTTTTACTGTTGTTTATCATGACAGGAACGGTTGCGTATTCTCAGATTCCTCAAGATTTTGAGGGAGGAATACCGACAGGCTGGGCAAGATACAACAATGCATTCGGTAATAACCAATGGACTACCGTAAACACCGTAGCAACACCTCCAATTGTTTGTGAAGGAACCATTTCAGCTTTTGTGAATGGTACTGAAAATATTGGGGTAGGAAACACTTCCGAAAAATGGTTAGTCTCCTCAGCGGTTACAGTACCGGATAATGGTCAACTTGTGTTTTCAACTCGTTCAACAATTAATGGGTTTCAAAATACAACCTATCAGATAAGGGTTTCAACTGTTGATCAATTTAGTGGTTTTCAACTTGTTGCTTCTTGGACAGAAGCTCAGTTAACGGAGGTGTTTAATATTTGTGAAGAGAAAACAGTAGACCTTACTGGTTTTCAAGGACAAAATATTTTTATCGCATTTGTATTAAACGTTACACAACCCACAGCGGCTCCAACCGGAGATAGATGGATTGTGGATGACGTTCGTGTAGTAGAAAGATGTTTAAATCCTGAAAATATACAAGTAGGGATGATTAGCCAAGTTGGAGCTACCATTACATGGGATAACCCAAGTGGTGCTCAACTTTTTGAAGTAGAAATTGTTGAGTTTCCAAATACTCCTACTGGAGTTGGTGTTCAAGTAGGACCAGGAACTTCCTATTCGCCAACTAATTTAAACCCTACTACCCAATATGAAGTATATGTTAGGGCAATCTGTTCTGAAAGTAGTAGTGAATGGGTTGGGCCAGTGAATTTTACAACATCCTCACCGGGATTAACGTGTGATTCTGCTATTCCAATCGATAGTGGTTTACCTTATTCTACAACCGATAACACAGCTAATTATCAAGATAATATAGATGGTGGGCCAGGTGCAGGTTGTGGAGCAGCCGGAAATTTTTTAAACGGTAACGATGTTTTCTATAGCTACACAGCTGATTTTGACGGAGTGGTAAATATCACTATGACTCCAACCGGAAACAATTCAGGTTTGTTTATTTATAACAGTTGTGCTAATGTTGGGGTGAGTTGTATTGCAGGAGCATCCGGTACTGACGGAACACCTCGTATTATTAATTTACCGGTTGTTTCTGGTCAAACTTATTATATTGTAATTTCTACAAATGGAACACCAAATACAATTGCATATACATTGGATCTTACCGTTGTTCCATGTCCGGCTCCAACTAACTTAACAGCTGTTGGAGGACTAACTTCTGCTGTGTTGGGTTGGGATCAAAACGGAGCTACATCTTGGGAATATGTTGTTCAAACGGCGGGCTCTGCAATACCAAATGGAGCTGGAATTCAAACCAACAGTTTTCAAAATTTAAATGTTACTACATTATTTGATGGAACTCCGATAGTTGGATCAACTCAATATCAATATTGGGTAAGAAGAGATTGTGGAGAAGGTACGTTTAGCGAGTGGGCAGGTCCCTTCCTTTTCAATACAACACTTTGTGAAGCTAATGAACAATGTTTGTATACATTCCGCATGAGTGATAGTTTTGGCGATGGATGGAATGGTGCCCGAATGCAAATCAGACAAAATGGAATTGTGATTGCTACAATAGGGGAAAACTTTACTGCCGGAAACGGACCAGTTGATGTAACAGTTTCACTTTGTACCGGTGTTCCTTTTGAATTGTTTTGGACTGTTGGTGGAGGTTTTCCGGCAGAGGTTCGCGTTCAAATAATAAATCCTTTTGACCAAGTATTATATAATATGAGTACTGCCTCTGCAGGATTAGTAAATACTTTATTGTACAGCGGCACCGTGGATTGTGAATTCCCAGCTTGTTTACCTCCCGCAGGTGTAACGGTTGCAAATATAAGTGATGTATCAGCTGAGGTTTCATGGACTCCGATTCCAGGAATTACTCAATATGAAGTAATTGTATTACTAAATGGTTCACCTGCACCTAATGGAGCAAGTACAGGAACAATTACTTCAGATATTCCCTTCTTAATAGAAGGATTAACAGGAGCTACTATATATAATGTATATGTTAGAGCTATTTGTGCAACACCAACACCAAGTAATTGGACACCAGTTACTGTGTTTAACACTTCTATTTGTGATTTAGCCGACCAATGTGCTTATATCATTAGAACCCAAGACACTTTTGGAGATAGCTGGAATGGCAATATCATGCAAGTTAGACAAAACGGAATTGTTGTTGCAACCATAACTGGTCCAACTGATGCAGATAATCAAAACCCAGTTGATTTTGTAGTTCAACTTTGTAATGGCTTACCCTTTGATTTGTTTTGGAGTGTTGCCGGAGGGTTTACTAATGAAGTTCGAGTACAAGTTATAAACGATTCAGATCAGATTGTTTACAGTATGGATGTTGCTTCTGGTGCCTTAGCCGGAACAGTTTTATATACTGATTCACTAGTTGAATGTGGTGTGCCGGAATGTTTGGCTCCAACAGGTTTAGCAACAGTTGTAGGTCAAATTTCTGCAGATTCTGCACAAGTTCAATGGGATGTTGTTGCGGGAATTACGGAATATGAAGTAATTTGGTTGCCATCTCCTTCAACCGTACCTACTGCTACTGATACCGGAACTTTAACGACAGATAATCCTTTTTTAATTGAAGGGTTAGAGTCTGGTACATTATATGACGTATATATTAGAGCAATTTGTCCAACCGGAATCGGTAACTGGTCAAATGCTTTGACATTTAATACGGCTATTTGTGATTTAGCCGACCAATGTGCTTATATCATTCGAACACAAGATACATTCGGGGATAGTTGGAATGGTAATATCATGGAAGTTAGACAAAACGGAATTGTTGTGGCTACCATAACTGGTCCAACTGATGCAGATAATCAAAACCCAGTTGATTTCGTTGTTCAACTTTGTAATGGTTTACCTTTTGATTTGTTTTGGAGTGTTGCAGGAGGGTTCACTAATGAAGTGCGAGTACAAGTTATAAATGACTCTGCTCAAATAGTCTACAATATGAATGTTGCTTCAGGAGGTTTGGCCGGAACAGTTTTATATACTGACTCATTAGTTGAGTGTGGTGTTCCTGAATGTCTTCCACCAAGCAACATTGTTGTTTCAAATGTTGGACAACAAAATGCAGAAGTTAGTTGGGCTGCTATACCTGGTTTTGATAATTACGAAGTAATTGTTGTACCTGCGGGTTCTCCAGCTCCTGCAGACACAGATAACGGAAATGTGACTACAGATAATCCATTTTTAATGGAAACCTTAACTCCATCATCCGGTTATACAGTATATGTAAGAACCATTTGTAGTGATACAAGTATTAGTCAGTGGTCTACCGCTCCTGCAACTTTTATTACTACACAAGTTCCTGCAGAATTAAATTATTCTGAAGGGTTTGAAGGAACGCATGGTTGGTCTTTCGTAAATGGATCATCTGTTAATAGATGGACAGTTGGTACAGCTACAAATAACGGCGGCACTCAAGCAATGTATATTTCAAACAATAACGGAACTTCAAATGCTTATTCGTTGGGATCTGCAACAGTTGTTCAAGCTTACAGAGACATTGCTATTCCAACTGCAGTAAACGAAGGTACATTATCTTTTGATTGGAGAGCATTTGGAGAATCTACTTTTGATTATTTTAGAGTATGGATTGTTCCAACTTCTTTCAACCCAACACAAGGGGTTCAAATTACAGCAGCAGCAAGTGGTGGGGTTCAGTTAGGAGCCAACTTTAATCAAAACGGAAACTACACCAACCAAGCCTATATATTGTCACTTGCTCCTTATGCTGGGACTACTATCCGATTGGTTTTTGAGTGGAGAAATGACGGAAGTGGAGGCACACAACCACCGGCTGCAATTGATAATATCAATTTAAGTTTGGTGACTTGTCCTTCTCCAATTGATTTACTACCACAAACAGAAATAGGATCTTTTTCTGTAGATTTAACTTGGACACCAGTTGGAACTGAAACGCAATGGGAGGTATTTATACAACCATTAGGAGCGGGTGCCCCTGCAGCTAATGCGGTAGGTATTGCGGTTGACCAACCAAGTTATACTTTCATTGCAGAAGAAGACGTATTTTATGAATTTTATGTAAGAGCAATTTGTTCGGATGATGATAAAAGTTTTTGGGCTGGTCCGGAACAGTTTTCAATCTTTATCCCACCAGGATGTGCATCTGTAGATGTAGTTGGGGTTGGGGTTGATATAGTTGATGGCAATGTAGTCGTTTGTCCTGATTCAACTATAGAGTCAGTTGATTTGTCAGCTTCTTTCTACGGAATTGCAGCAACCACTTCATATGCTGTTGAAGCAATTGATTATGCTCCTCCATTCCCATTTGTTGGTGGAATTCAAACTTCTGTTGATACGGATGACGTTTGGTCTGATGCGATTGATTTACCTTTTAACTTCTGTTTCTTTGGGGAATCTTATACTCAAGCAAAGGTAGGTTCTAACGGTGTCGTTCAATTTGGAAATGGAATGGTTGATGAAGGATTCTGTCCTTGGTCATATACACAATCTGTTCCGGATCCTACTTTCCCGATTTTAAATGCTATTTATGGGGTTTACCAAGATATTGACCCATCAGTTAACAATGCTTTTGCAAACCCAAATATTAATTACCAAGTTTTAGGGACATACCCTTGTAGAGCTTTAGTTGTAAATTACTCTCAAGTAGCTCAGTTCAGTGGTACTTGTAATAACGACCCTGTTGTTGGTGCTCAAACAACTCAAATTGTAATTTATGAAATTTCAAATATTGTTGAAGTTTATGTTCAAAGAAGAGTTTCTTGTCCATCATGGAATGGAGGACGTGGCGTTATTGGAATTCAAAACGCGACAGGTACAGAGGGATATACTCCTCCTGGGCGTAACACAGGAACATGGTCTGCCACTGATGAAGCTTGGAGATTCTTACCAAATGGAGAATCGGATGTTGATTTCCAATGGTTAATGAACGGAGCCTTTTACAGTGACCAAGAGGAAATTTCAATTGTTTTAACACCGGAACAACAGCTTGAGTTAGAGACAAACTTGTCTTTAACACTCGAAATGGAGGCCGTTGCAACCTATGCTACTTGTACTCCAGGTGAAGAAGTTACAACGACTAAAACGGTTGATATCGTTTATATCATTGAATTCCCAAGTAACGACCCAATTAACCTAGAGTCTTGTAGTACTACTGGTACTGCAATATTTGATTTAACACAAAATAATGCTGTTGTTCTTGGAACGTTTGACCCTGCATTATTCTTATTCAGTTATTATTTATCTGAAGCGGATGCTTTAGTTCCACAAAATCCAATAGAAAATCCCGAGGCTTTTGAAGGAACAGATGGGCAACAAATATGGATTCGTGTATCCGATTTAACCAATACTTGTTCTTTAGTTAAATCATTCTTCCTGAATTTTGGAGATGATATTATAACACCAGTCTTAGAATTTGAATATAATCCGGCAGTTATTTGTGTGGCAAGCTCAAGTGGTCTTTTACAACCTACTTTAGCTACCAATTTCAATTCAGGAGGTGAGTTTACCTCTACAACCGGTTTAGTTATTGACCCAACGACCGGAGAAATTAATTTAGGAACTAGTACTCCCGGTATATATGAAGTTTTGTATACATTAGAACCTCAAGGCTGTACAGATGGAGGATCGTTCACTTTTACTGTTGAATTAGTAGAGGCTGTTATACCAATTACAGAATTTAGCTATGATGAGACAGAGTATTGTAAGTCTGGATCTAATCCTGTTCTGCTTCCTGCTGAAAACTTTGACACAACAGGACAATTTTCAGCAACACCGCCTGGACTAACAATTGATACTACCTCAGGAGTAATTGATTTAGTAACGAGTGCGGCAGGTATTTATGAGATTACTTATTTAGTAGCATCGAATACCGGAGTTTGTGAAATCAATGAGAGTCATACTTTTACGCTAACTGTTATTGATGTTGTTGATCCAATTTTTGATTCAATAACATTAACCTATTGTATTGGAGCAACAGCAGATGCATTACCAACTGCTACAAACGGTATTACCGGTTTATGGAGTCCGGCGACGATTGACACATCGTTAGGGGTTGTAGACGCACCGTATGTGTTTACTCCAGATGCAGGACAATGTGCAAACCCATTTACCTTGTTAGTAACAGTAACCGAAGAGGTTACACCTATATTTGATCCAATAACCACAGCTTATTGTTTAAATGCAACACCGGATGCTTTACCGGCTATAACTAATGGAATCACCGGTGCATGGAATCCGGCCACAATTGATACTTCAGTAGCAGTTGAAGATGCACCCTATGTATTTACGCCAGATGCGGGACAATGTGCTGTTCCGGTTACAATTTTAGTCACTGTTTCCTCCGAAATCACACCTTCATTCGACTCGGTAACAGCTTGTCAAGGTGCTTCGGTAACTTTACCAACAACGTCATTAAATGGTGTAGTTGGAGTTTGGAGTGGTACAGGTATCACGGCAGAAGGAGTGGTAGACACGAGTGCGGGAGGTGAATTTACCTTTACCTTTACACCTGATCAAGAATTATCTGCGTGTGCTATTGTGGTAAATTTTACAGTTACAATTACCGCCACGGTAGTAGCCACATTTGATTCATTACAAACAACTTATTGTCAAAATGATTTAGTAAGTGCTTTACCAACGACATCAGATAATGGTGTTACAGGAACATGGAATATTGGTACAATTGATACTTCGGTAGCAACCACAGAGCCGGTAGCATACATCTTTACACCTGATGCAGCATGTAATAACACCACTACCGTTTTAGTAACCGTTAATGCACCAACAGAACCATTATTTGCTAACTTAGCATTAACCTATTGTGAAGATGATGCAGTAAATGCTTTACCAACCACATCAGACAATGCAATACAAGGGCAATGGAATGTTGGCACAATTGATACAACAATAATAGGAACAACACCTTACACCTTTACACCAAACCCTGGTCAATGTGCTAGTCCTATTACATTGAATATTACCGTTAACGCAAAAACTCCATCAACATTCAATCCTGTCAATCCGGTTTGTGTTGGAGAGGCCTTAACCTTACCAACTACTTCATTAGAAGGAACAGTAGGAACATGGAGTGGAGCAGGAATTTCGCCAGAAGGTTTAGTTGACACAAGTGTTGCCAACAACGCTTTAGTGGTTACCTTTATTCCAACAGGATGTGCCGAGGAGCAAACAGTAACGATTCAAATCATTGCCCGTCCGGCAGTAGACCCGGGAGTAGCCCAAACAGTTTGTGCCGCCGATGGAGCATTCATATTGCCAACACTAACCAACGGAGTTTATTATTCACAACCAAACGGAGGTGGTAATATCCTTACTCAAGTTGAGGTTAGTAACACGCCACAAACAGTTTATATCTTTGCAGCAGGCACATTAGCAGGTTGTTCATCAGAATCTAGCTTTACGGTAACCTTTATCACAGTAGAGGCAGATGAGTTAAGCGATGTGGAGGAATGTGCCCGTTACTTCTTACCAGAAATAGCCGTAGGCAATGTTTACTACACAGGACCTAACCAAACCGGCAGCCAGTTAGTTGCAGGACAAGCTGTAGAAGAGAGTCAAACGATTTATGTATCAGCAGGCACGCCAAGTGGTTGTTATGATGAGACATCGTTTGAAGTAGTGATTAATAATTGCGGAATTCAAAAAGGTATCTCACCAAATGGTGACGGTTCTAACGATTTCTTTGATTTAACCGACTTTGATGTTCGAAAACTATCAATCTACAACCGTTACGGAACCAAAGTATATGATAGAGGTAATTACAGCAACGAGTGGTTTGGTCAAAGCAGTAGTGGCGATGAGTTACCCGATGGAACATACTACTTTGTGATAGAATTCAATAACATTGAAGCCAAAACTGGTTGGATTTATATCAACAGAGAGCGTTAGTAGATATCATCACTCACCATTACTAAACCAAGAGTAATGG
>NZ_JBIIVK010000034.1:0-39232 GCF_044339515.1 Flavobacterium sp. | reverse complement strand
ATTTCTTGAACAATTTGAAGCTTTAAAGACATTGAGTAGTCTTTCTGGGTTCGCTTAACATAGCGATTTTCTTGAAGGTTTTCCATAACGATGAAGTTTGTGTATCGCTATTTCAGGACAAGACAAAATAAACATAAAAAAAAGACCTGAGTGAAAATTCAGGTCTTTTTTGTTTTTATCTATTTTTTTATTCCTCCACTCTCCCAATCTCCTCAATCTCACTTTCCACCTCAATAGGCAAAATGGTGTTATAGGTAGTATAAAGAAAAGAATACCAAAAAGGAAGCGTAAAGAAGATACCAATACACAAACCAATAAAACCTAACATCATATAAATAAAACTAACAATCGCTAAGCCTACTAAAATCAGCCATTGTTTGGCGACCAACTTGATGCTCATGGAAATGGCATCAAATGCTTTTTGCTCTCCATAAATGATCAACGGCACCGTCAACATCGTAAAAAAGGCAACAATATACGTTAGAAATGAGCCAATAATTGGATAGGTTAAAAGTTCAAAACCGGTTGCAAAAGCAAAATTAACGATAGCCAACACCGAAGCAGCAATAAACAGCTCTTTGAAATAAGAAGTTTTGTAGTAATCAAAAATTGTCCCCACCGAAAAGGGTTTATTGCTCTGAGCCAAATGAGCCATTTTAAAGAAACCAGCTCCTAAAGGTGCTGTTAAACCGGCAAAAACAACCATGATTAAAAAATAAATTAGAATACCCACCACTGAAAAATTCATTGGGTTAAATTCGGTGAGTGTTCCCATCATATCGGCTGCACCAAAAGCAACGGCAGCAATAGACCCAAAAAGGGCAAATGCCGCAAGGACAATGAGTAAAAAGGCTAAGCCTCCGGTCAAAGCAATTTTTTTGTAGTTGTCAAATGCTTTCTCGATAATCGTACCAAAGTCAATGTAATAGCCTTCTTGTGTGGCTTGCTTGATTCGTTTTGTAATGTTATTGTCCATAGGTTATTTAGTTTAAAGCCAAGATAATAATTTTTTGATGTATTTCAATTTATTTTTATAGGGTGCATATCGAACCGGAACATCGCCCCACGTTGGTTTTTTCACGATGGCTTTTTTGTGTGAAAAGGAATCAAAACCAAATTTTCCGTGGTAAGCACCCAATCCGCTGTGGCCAACGCCACCAAAAGGCATTCGTTTGTTTGAAAAATGAATCACACAATCGTTTACGCATCCACCACCGAACGAATAGTGGGTAATCATCTTTTCGGCAAAATCTTTATTCTCCGAAAAAACATAAAGTGACAGCGGTTTTTCATAATGAGCAATAATTTTTTGAATATCATTTTCATTGTGATACGAAATAATCGGCAAAATAGGGCCAAAGATTTCGTCCTTCATCACTTCGCTATTCAAATCGGGTTCATCAAGTAGGGTAGGACTGATGTACCGACTTTCTAGATTCGAAACTCCGCCAAAAATAACTTTTTTCGGTTCAATCATCGCTTGTAATCGTTGCCAATTTTTGGTGTTGATGATACGGGCAAAATCGTTTGAAAATTCAGGATTTTCTCCGTAGGCTCGAGTAATTTCTTGTTTAAGTAATTCAACAAAGTTGTATTTTTCTTTGGCTTGTACTAAAATATAATCCGGTGCGATACAGGTTTGTCCGGCATTGATGAATTTTCCCCACACAATACGTTTGACCGCAATTTCTAAATTGGCACCTTCATCAATGATACACGGATTTTTTCCCCCTAATTCTAAGGTGACCGGCGTTAAATATTTTGCAGCGGCTTGTGCCACAATTTTTCCCACGGAAACACTACCTGTAAAAAAGATATAATCCCATCGTTTTTCGAGCAAGGATTGGGTGAATTCGGCTCCGCCATGCACAACAACGGCTTCTTTGACATCAAACACTTCCTCCACAATTTTTGTGACAATTTGCGAGGTGTTGAAGGTTAATTCAGAAGGCTTTAAAACTACAGTGTTTCCCGCAGCAATGGCAGCAATAAGCGGACACATCGCTAGTTGAAAGGGATAATTCCAGGGCGAAATTATTAATACTCGTCCATACGGTTCCGAATATATAAATTCGGAAGAGGGTAAGTTTAAAATCGATGGACAAACACGTTTTGGTTTAGCCCATCGATTGATATTGGAAATGGTATGTTTTAAATCGGAAATCACATACTGGGTTTCCGTGAGGTAAGCTTCAAAAGCAGGTTTCTTAAAATCTTTGTATAAGGCTTCACTAATCGCCTTTTCGTGCTTTTGGATGGCAACGAGTAGCTTTTTAAGCAATGCTTTTCGTTTGGCTACAGTACTAATTGAACTCATTTCAAATGGGTTTGGGAATGCATTCAAATATAGGAGAAAAAATTAACTTTTTCCCAATCCAAATCGATAACCTATATAAACATCTGCTTGCTTACTGTCGTTAATCAAAGCGGTGAAGGCAGAACCCGAACCAATGAAGAAACCGTAAGCTCTAAAACCGATTCCGGCATTGAATCCTGCAATTTCGGTTTGGGATAACGGAGCAAAAACCTCGAAATTTTTGAGCGAAAAACGCGGGGTTAAAGTGACCACATTTTGAGCTGTAATTTGGTCATTGTTAGCATCATCCGTTAATTTTTGTTGTAAAAATACCGAAACATACAGGGTTGGAATTACTTGCAAATCTGCATAAGCGTTTAAAACGGTTGGCAATTTTACTTTAAAATCTTTAGCCGAAGAGGTCGAGGTTAAAAATCCGCTATCGACCAAAATTTGTTCTACTTCTTGCAAACTGTCTACATTTTCAAATTGCGATAAATCTAAACTTTCGCTTCCTTCAATAGACAAATTATAGTCTGTTGAAGAATTATTTTCGTCTTTAAAGGTCATTCCGCCAATATTTCTAACGGAAATTCCGGAATTGAATTTATATCCGTTTTTTTCATCTTTAATAGTAAATGTTCCTCCAAAGTCAAAGGCAAAGCCATTTAATCCGCCGAATACAGAATCCGCATAACTATCAAAATCAGAAAAACTACTTCCTAAATTGCCGGAATAAGCAATATTTACGGAAGCATTTGCATTGGTCAGGAAAGCATTTCCACCTAAATAGTTGACAGTACCTTCAAATTGATCGGCTCCAAAATTCGCATACGAACCCGGAAATAATAGTTTAAAAGTAGCACCGCCATTTAGTTTATATTTATCGGTTTCCCATAAACTTCGTGCTGCAGAAAAGCCGATTTCACCGTAAGTGGTTCCTACTAAACGTTGGTTGTAATTCCCGTTTAGCGTAGTAAAATTCACTAAAGAATTTAATCCGTTATTGGCAATCGCATCGCCAATATTGGCATCTACGTCTACTAAATTTAATTTTCCATAGGCTTTGGAGGTAATGGCAAATCCCCATTTTTCAAGTTTAAAAGCAAATCCTGGACCGGCTACTTCCACATCAAATCGCAAATTAACCGGTTCATCTCCTTTAAAAATTAAATCTTCGATATCTTCATCACTATTCAAATCGCTAAAACCAATTTTGTTGTTGGAAACATTGATGCTTGTGGCAAAAAGGTTTACCTCCATTTTTGAACTCAGATTGGCTAATTCTGTCGGATTTAAATTGGCGTTAAGAATACCAATTCGCTTGGATGTTCCAATTCCGGAAAAGTGTTCTTGGGCAAATGAGCATACGCTAAGGAGAATAAATACAGGAACAATTAAATTTTTCATTGAGATTATATTTAGTTGATTTCAAAGATGATACTTCTTTGTTGAATAATCACTACCCATAAATAGGTATTTTTATTCAGAATAGAAACAATTGAAAAAGGAATTTCCCTACTTGATAAACGAAAAAAATTATGTTTTAGTTTCAATTGATTTCCAAATGACATCTTGAGGAACGGGAGCGATGATTGTAATTTGTTCTTTTGAAACCGGATGAATGAAGGATAATTTGCGAGCGTGAAGGTGAATGCCACCATCCGGATTGCTTCTGTCAAAACCATATTTCAAATCGCCTTTTATGGAACAACCAATGGCTTGCAATTGTGCCCGAATTTGGTGATGTCTTCCGGTATGCAGTTCGATTTCTAGAGCAAAATAATTATCTAATTCGGTAATAATTTTGTAGTGTAAACTCGCTTTTTTGCTCTCCGGAACTTCTTTTAAATGAGCTTTGGACGTATTGTTTTGTTGATTTCTTTTGATGTAATGAACGAGTGTGTCCTCTTCTTTAGGTGGTTTATTTTTGACTACTGCCCAATAGGTTTTTTGCGTTTCCCGTGAACTGAATAAATCATTCATTCGGGTCAACGCTTTACTGGTTTTGGCAAAAACAACTATTCCGGTAGTCGGTCGGTCGAGCCGATGAACTACGCCTAAAAAAACATCACCGGGTTTGTTATATTTTTCTTTAAGGTATTCTTTGACGATGTCGGGTAGGGGTTTGTCGCCCGAATTGTCGCCTTGAGCAATATCACCGACACGTTTATTTAAAACTATCAAATGATTGTCTTCGTGAAGAATTTGTAAATTATTTTTGGTCGTAACTATTTTCATCCGCACATTGACTCATTGCCACATTGATAAATTGTCGCATTAATACTGCTCATTCGCATTCGGAAAATCCAATGCTTTTACATCGGTTACATATTGCCCGATGGCTTTGGTCATGTCTTCATAAAGGGTCATGTATCTTCGCAAGAAACGCGGACTAAATTCGTGCGTCATGCCAATCATATCGTGAAGCACCAACACTTGACCATCTACACCACCTCCGGCACCGATTCCAATCACCGGAATCGAAATACTTTCGGCCACTTTTTGAGCTAATTTGGCCGGAATTTTTTCTAATACTAAAGCAAAACAACCGATACGTTCTAACAATTTGGCATCTTCCACTAATTTTTCGGCCTCTGCTTCTTCTTTTGCACGAACGGTATAGGTTCCAAATTTATAGATGGATTGAGGAGTTAAACCCAAATGACCCATGACCGGAATACCGGCATTCAATATTTTTTTGATGGATTCTTTGATTTCGCTTCCGCCCTCTAATTTTACAGCATGTCCGCCGCTTTCTTTCATAATTCGAATGGCAGAACGTAATGCTTCTTTTGGGTCGGATTGATAAGTCCCGAAAGGTAAATCAACAACAACTAACGCACGTTCGCATGCTCGCACGACACTACTCGCATGATAAATCATTTGATCCAGTGTGATAGGCAACGTGGTTTCGTGCCCGGCCATCACATTACTGGCTGAGTCACCTACTAAAATCACGTCAACACCAGCAGCATCCACTATCTTAGCCATGGTATAATCATACGCCGTTAGCATAGAAATTTTCTCGCCATTGGCTTTCATATCAAAAAGTGATTTTGTCGTGATGCGTTTGTAATCTTTTTTAGCTGTTGACATTTCAATTAAATTAAAGAAATGTAAAAGTAATAAAACTAAATTGTTTCTATCATAAAAAAAGGATACGAAATACTTCGCATCCTTTTTGAGTTGATTTTGGTACTTTTTTACTGTTTTAAATCGGAGAATCCCAATTCGGGTATAAAAGCTTTAGAAACTTTTTCCACTATAATCTCATTTAACAACGTAAAGGGAATTGAGTTTTCACACTTTTTTGAGGAAGAACCAATGTATACTTTATATGCTCCGGCTTCTGCTATCCAAGCATTTTGATTGGAATGAAAAGAAGCTAAATCTTTACTTTCTAAAATAAAACTAATTATTTGTTCTTCACCCGGTTTTAAAAGTTTTGTTTTGCCGAATGATTTCAATTCGCGAAATGGTTTATCAATTTTTCCGGTTGGTGCCGCTAAATAGAGTTGCACTACCTCTTTTCCGCTCGTTTTTCCGGTGTTTTTAACGGTAATTGTGACCGTTACTTTATCTTTAAATTGACTATTACTGATGGTTAGATTTGAAAATTCAAAGGTTGTGTAGGACAACCCATAGCCAAATTCATAGGCTGGTTTTATTTTAAAACTGTCAAAATAACGATAACCAACATAAATTCCTTCTTTGTATTTCACTTCACTTGGATTTTGAATAAAGTTTTTTGAAGTAGATAAATCTTCATATTGAATAGGCATAGTCATTGTGAGCTTCCCAGATGGATTGGCTTTGCCGGATAAAACATCAGTCACAGCATTTCCACTTTCTTGACCTGATTGCCACGGTAAAATAATCGCATCTGCTTTTTCCTGCCAACTTTGTGTTTCGATTACACCACCTAATATTAAGAATTACGATTACTTTCTTTCCTTTTTTTCTAAAACTATCAGAAACAGAATCGATTAATTTTATTTCGTCAGCAGCTAATAAAAAGTCATCTTCTATCGATCGATCACCTGATTCTCCTGCATTTCTTCCGATTGTAATTATCGCAACGTTATTTGATTCTGATGCTTTATTTATTTCTTCGAGGGATAATTCTAATTCCATCAATCTTTTTGGAGTTGCTAAAATACCTCCTTCTTTTTCTCTTCGTTTTAATTCTTTTTCTTTTAAATCTGCCGCATAGGGTTGGTATTTTTTTTGTAATTCTTGATCTATTTTGTAACCTGCATTTTTTAAACCGTCAATCAGAGAAATTGTATAAGCTTCGTTAACATCTCCACTTCCTGTGCCTCCTGAAATATATTCATAGGAAGTTACCCCAAATACGGCAATTGTCCCTTTTTTAGATGTATAAGGTAGGGTATTGTTATCATTTTTTAAAAGTACAATACCTTCCACAGCAGCATTTCTGGCAATTTTTGCATTCTCAATTAAATTTGGCTTGTTTGAATAGTTGTATTTATTCATCGAAGGGGATTTTAGAATTAAATTTAAAATTCTTTCCACGTTGCGATTTAAGTCTTCAATGCTGATTTCCCCACTATTTATTTCGGCTAATACGAGTTGTTGCTGTTTGGGTAAGCCCGGCATCAATAGATCATTGCCCGCAGTTAGTTGTTTGCTTACATTTGTATTACTATTTGGTGAAAATGGACTCATCATTCCATCAAAACCACCAAACCAATCAGTCATAACCACTCCTTTGAACCCCCATTCATCTCTTAAAATGGTTGTTAACAAATCCTTTCTGGCGGAGGCAAAAACGCCATTTATAGAATTGTAGGAAGACATGATTGTCCATGGGTTAGATTCTTTCACCGTAATTTCGAAACCTTTTAAATAAATTTCTCTCATCGCTCGTTCACTCACTAAAACATTTAATCCCATTCGATTAGTTTCTTGATTGTTAGCGGCAAAGTGTTTTAAGGATGTGCCTACACCGTTAAATTGAATGCCATTTACCATCGCTGCGGCTATTTTTCCTGTTAGAAAAGGATCTTCAGAATAGTATTCAAAATTTCTACCGCAAAGTGGATTACGATGAATGTTCATCCCCGGTCCCAATAGAACATCAACTCCGTATTCTTTGACCTCTACACCAATAGCTTTTCCGACTTCATAGATTAATTCTTTGTTCCAAGTAGATGCTAATGCTGTACCCACAGGGAAGGCAGTAGAATAAAATGTATCAGTTACCTCATTTCTTTTCGGATTGATTCGAAGTCCGGCCGGACCATCTGCCACAATTACATTTGGAATACCTAAACGTTCAACTGCAAATGTACCTCCAGCAGCACCCGGCACTTTACCTTGGTATGCTCCGGGTGTGAATTGCATTTTCTCTGCATCAAATCCAGGCATACCTATTCCGTTCACTAATTTTGTCTTTTCTTCTGTTGTTAGTTTACTTAGTAAGTCTTTCACTCGCCTTTCTATTGGTAGGCGATAATCTTCATAAATATCCAATACTCCATTTCTGTTTAAATCTTCAAACTTTAAACCATCAATATTTAGAATTGGAAACTCTTTAGAAGTATTTTTTCCATGAAGGAAAGTTGTTATTAGAAAACAAATTAAAAGCGTACAAATTTTTAGACCATTCTTCATAATTATAAGATTTATTTATTAATGCTTCAATATGAAGCAATAGTACGAATTTTTTTGTTCAAATCAAATTTCCAATAAAAAAAATGTAATTTTGTGGATGATGGATTCACAAGCATTTAAAAAAATTTTAGAGGAGCGTTCGGCAAGATCATGGGAAATGTATTTACCACATTTATCAGTTGATTGTGTGGTTTTTGGTTTTCATAACGCTAGTTTAAAGGTGTTATTGACTAAGTTAAAGGATAGTGAATTATGGGGTTTGCCCGGGGGTTATGTTTTAAAAACAGAGAATATTCATTCTGCAGCTTCCAGAATTTTATTTGAACGGACAGGAGCTTCCGACATCTATTTGCAACAGTTTCGTGTTTTTGGGGATTTAAATCGTTCGGAAGATTTTTTTAAAGACTTTTCAGATGATTTGTGGAATAAACAACGATTTGTTTCCATTGGATTTTATGCACTTGTTGATTTTTCAAAAGTAACTTTAATTACCGATGATATTTCTGAGGCATGCGAGTGGCGTTCGATAGCAGAACTTCCGGAATTTATGATGGACCATCAGTCTATTTTTGAGAAAGCTTTAACAGTTTTAAGACGACAGTTGAACTATAAACCCATCGGTTTGAATTTATTACCCGAAAAGTTTACGCTTCCAGAGATTCAAAAGTTATATGAAATTATTTTAGGAAAAAAATTAAACAGAGGTAATTTTTATCGTAAAATGATGCGTTATGATATTTTGGAAAAATTGAATGAAACACGTAAAGGTGGTGCTCACAAAGCTCCTGATTTATATAGTTTTGATTTAGAAAAGTATCAAAGTGCCTTAAAAAATGGTTTCAACGAAGGATGGTAAATATATTGGTTGCCTAAAAAATATTAAAAATAAACGTCTTTACACTAACAAAAACTTACTACTTTAGCTAAGGATTTTTTAATCTTATAAAAATGATTACAATAGTACTTACCATTGCGATTTTAGGATACCTTTTGGTTATATTTGAATCGCCTTTCAAAATTAATAAAACAATTACAGCAATACTGACCGGGTCTTTATGTTGGGTGTTTTTTGCTTTGTTTTATGATGGGAACCAACACTTACTTGCAGAAAAGTTAACAGGACATTTTGGAGAGATTGGCGGTTTACTCATCTTTTTGTTAGGAGCGATGACAATTGTAGAATTGATTGATTTGCATAAAGGATTTGCAGTTATTACGCATCGAATTCGAACTAAATCAGTGTTTAAATTACTTTGGATTGTGGGGGGCGTCACCTTTTTTATGTCGGCATTATTAGACAATTTAGCAACCGCCATAATAATGGTAACATTATTGAAAAAACTGATGCCTAAAAGTGAAATTAGAATGATTCTTGCGGGAATTATTGTAATTGCTGCAAATGCGGGCGGTGCATGGAGTCCTATTGGAGATGTTACTACAACCTTATTATGGATTGGTGGCCAGGTAAGTGCTTTAGGAATTGTCAAAGTATTGTTTGTTCCTTCGATATTTGTCATTCTAGTGCCTTTAATAATAGCAAGTTTTCGTATGAGAGGTTTCGCTGCACTTCGCGTGCAGTTATCAATGCAGGATGTTAAAAGGGAAGAAAAAATGTATGGTAGTATAAGTGTGCTACTTGCGGGTGCTTTTGGATTAATAATGGTTCCGGTTATAAAATCAATTACAGGATTACCTCCTTTTATCGGGGTATTAATTGCTTTAGGTTTTGTTTCACTTGTATCTTTAATTTATCACAAAGATAAACCTCAAGCTGTGAAAGATTCATATTCGGTGGCACATGCTTTAACTAAAGTAGATATAAGTTCGATTTTGTACTTTATGGGTATATTATTGATGGTTTATGCACTCCAAGACACAGGGATTTTGGGTTATTTCGCTGATTTTTTACTTCAAAATTTACCAAGTATTGACATGATGATTGTTTTAATAGGGGTTTTATCATCAATAGTAGATAATGGTAGTTTGGTAGCCGCTTCTCAGGCTATGTTTCCGCTTTCAGAATACCCGATTGACAGTTCGTTGTGGGATTTAATGGCACTTTGTGCGGGAACTGGAGGAAGTATGTTAATTATTGGTTCAGCGGCAGGAATTGCCGTTATGGAAAAAGAAAAAATTACTTTTCTTTGGTATTTAAAGAAAATAACACCATTGGCAGTAGCCGGTTATATTGCGGGGATTATCTCATTCTTTGTACTTTATTGGTTCACTCATTAAAAAATGAAAAAAATATTTGTATTTGTTATCGTATTGATCAATCAATTTTCTCTCGCTCAAGAAAATGAAATTCAACTCACAATTGGAAAATTTTTTAACGCTTTTCATCAAAGAGATTCAATTGCTTTGAAAAAGGTTTGTTCTGAAAATTTGGTTTTACATTCGATTTCAGAATCCGAAAAAGGTAGTCAATTTTCAGTTGAAAAAGCAGCTAATTTTTATAAATCTATCGCGACAATTCCACTATCAATCAAATTTGAAGAAAAGATTCTAAGTTTCAAAGTTCAGGTAGATGGAGCCATGGCACACGTTTGGACACCCTACGAATTTTATGTGAATGATAAATTGAGCCATTCCGGTGTCAATTCTTTTCAATTGTTTAAAGAAAATGATGGTTGGAAAGTGGTGTATATTTTGGATACGAGGCGGAAGTAAATTTGATATTATTTGTTTTTTTATTTTTGAAAAAAGATTGATGAAGAAGATTTGGCTGTTTAGTTTACCGTTATTATTTGTTTTTTCCTTGTCAGGAAAAGCACAAACAATTGATTCGCTGAAAATAGATTTTTCCGGATTTATAGAAAGTTATTATGCGTATGATTTTAATACACCAACAGAAAATCAGAAACTGCCTTTTATGTATAATTACAATCGACATAATGAGTTCAACATCAATAATGCGTTGTTACGAGTAAAAGCAAGTTATGAAAATGTTTATGCGTCCTTTGCTCTTCATGCCGGTACATATGTGGAAGATAATTATGCTGCGGAAGATATAAAATGGGTGAGCGAAGCCCTTGTTGGAATTTATTTAGATAAGAAAAGAAAACATACTGTTGAAATGGGAATTATGCCCAGCTACATCGGCTTTGAAACGGCCATATCAGCTTTAAATTTAACAGTAACCCGGTCGATATTGGCCGAAAATTCTCCTTATTTTATGACCGGTTTAAAATACCAATTTCAACTAAATGATAAATGGACTTTTGCGACATTTTTCACCAATGGTTGGCAACGAATCGCTAAACCTGACAAATCTGCTCTTCCGGCTTTTGGTTCACAGATTACGTATAAACCTACCGAAAAAGCAGTCTTAAACTGGAGCACTTTTATAGGTGATGAACCAACGGAATTTGGTTTACGAACTCGTTATTTCAGTAATTTGTTTTTTGATTATCAATGGAATGAGAATTGGCGAACCATTGCCGGTTTTGATGCTGGAATGCAAAAATCAAGTGTTGGTGACAAGCACAAAAAATGGTTCAGTCCGGTTTTAATTGCTCAATACACGTTTAATTCAAAATGGCAATCTGCTTTTCGAACAGAATATTATCAAGATGAAAACAATGTTTTTATAAACGTAAATGATATAGCTTTTAAAACTTTTGGAAATTCTTTTAATATCGATTTTTCACCTACTAAAAGACTAAAAATCCGAACGGAAGCCCGTTGGTTAAAATCTCAAGAAGCAGTCTTTATTAACAATAATGAAATGGTTAACGATAATTTCTTTATTACAACCAGTATGAGTTTTGAGTTTTAACTAACAATTCGCCAATTTTACGTCAACAGCCAAACTACCTTCACTTGTTTCTTTCTATTTGTAATTCATTTATTTAACTGATTTATACAAAAAAATAAATTAAAGGTATTCAAAAAAGACAGCAAATTTATTCAACTTGATATTACTGTTGAAAGTATATTTTCAAATACTAGTTAAAAATTCATCAAGGTTTTTATGTGAATGGGTTAGCTTTCCGTTTTTCACAATGATGGGCATTGTTACGTTATCTTTGGCACCTTCATCTTTGAGCATTTTCCACATTAATGTATTCAAATCTTGAGATTTATTCGTATTTATATATTTAAAATCAATATTATTTTTTATCAAATATTTTAACGTTTTAGCACATCGTGGACAACCATCTTTACCAAAAATTATTAATTCTGTTGAAAAGTCAGGAGTTTGTGTTATGGTTTTTGACTCTACCTTTTTTTGAAAATAATTTAGTTCTTCGGTTGTTGGTTTCGCTTTTATTGAATAATTTATTGAATAGTCAAGTTTTTTCCCTTTCAAAGGTGTCAAAGTGATAAAAGCTACTTCTTCTCCTGATTTTATAAGTTTTGTAATTGGAGATTTTGGTATTTTACATATTCCTTTACCGTCAATATTTAAATTTATTTCTTTTTGCTCATCGCTATTGTTTTTTATTGAAATATTGATTGACTCCCCGTCTTTTTTTTGGAATACTTCTATTTCGGTATTGCTTTGTGCAAAAACAGAACAAGATAAAAACAATGTTATCGGTAAAAATTTTAGATAAAGATTTTTCATAATTAAATTTTTTATAAATATACAAATTGTTAACAATCCGCCAAGTTCACCCCAACTGCCAAACCGCCTTCACTGGTTTCCTTATATTTGGAGTTCATGTCTTTAGCAGTTTCCCACATGGTATTGATTACTTTATCTAACGGAACTTTCGCATTATTGGCATCGGTTTCTAAGGCCAATTCAGCGGCATTAATCGCTTTAATCGCACCCATCGTATTGCGTTCGATACACGGAATTTGCACTAACCCACCAATCGGGTCGCACGTCATTCCCAAATGATGTTCCATCGCAATTTCGGCAGCCATCGTCACTTGAGCGGGTGTTCCACCCATTAATTCACACAAAGCTCCGGCAGCCATGGCACTTGATACGCCAATTTCGGCTTGACATCCACCCATCGCGGCAGAAATTGTAGCTCCTTTTTTGAAGATACTGCCAATTTCTCCGGCAACCAATAAAAATTGTTTGATTTCCTTCTCACCGGCATTATGGTTTTCAATCACTAAATAATACATTAAAACCGCTGGAATTACACCCGCACTTCCATTGGTTGGAGCGGTAACTACCCGACCTAACGCGGCGTTTACTTCATTCACAGCCAAGGCAAAACAGCTTACCCATTTTAAAATTTGACGAAATTTTACTTCTGTTTTTCGGATGGTTTCCAACCATTCTTGCGGATTGGAATAGGGTAGTTCGCCTTTTAATCCCAAATGCATGTCATACGCTCGTCGTCGTACATTCAATCCGCCCGGTAAAATGCCTTCAGAATGACAACCGATATAGATACATTCCAACATCGTATGCCAAATTCGCATCAATTCATGGTGAATTTCTTCTTCGGAACGCATCGATTTTTCATTTTCATACACAATTTCGGAAATCGATTTGTTTTCTTTTTTACAAAATTCTAATAATTCATCCGCTTTTTGAATCGGATAGGGGAAAGCACATTTTATCTGAATTTTCTTTTTAGCATTGGTTCGTTCTTCTTTTACCACAAAACCACCACCGATAGAATAGTAGGTTTCACTAAATTCTTTTTCATTAGTAAACAATGTAAATGTCAACCCATTGGCATGAAAAGGCAAAAAGTTTTTGTTGAACACGATATCTTTTTCAACCTCAAAATCAAGTTCAATTTCATTTCCTAAATTGATTTTTTTGTTTGATTTAATTGATTGAACAATTGCGTCAATATTGGCAACCGGAATGGTTTCAGGGTCTTGTCCACTCAAACCTAACATCACGGCATAATCAGTGGCATGACCTTTTCCTGTTAAAGAAAGCGAACCGTAAAGATCTACTTTTACTCGAATGGCTTGATTAAGAATATTTTCTTCTTTACATTCCAACAAAAATCGTTCGGCGGCTCTCCACGGTCCAAGCGTATGAGAACTCGAGGGGCCAACACCTATTTTAAGCATATCAAAAACAGAAATACATTCTTCCATAACGCAAACGATTTAGTAAAGGCAAATATAGTGTTTTGTTTATTGCTTATTCAAACGAGTTTCTTAAAAAATAGAATTGAATAATTAACTTTTCTTTATTAGTTTCTGAATTAACATTTAAGTTCAACCGTTCAAAAAATAACCTATATTTGACTTCTAATTTTTTTAAAATGAATCGATTTTTTAATCTACTCTTGTTTTTTGTTTGTTTAATTGGATTTTCACAACCAAAATCGCCTTCCGAATTCTTACCTAATTATGGTAAACAAGTTACTTATTATCATAAAGTAGAAGGCTATTTTGATCAATTAGTGAAAAATTCAGATTGGATAAAACATCAGAAATACGGTGAAACTACACAAGAGCGAAACCTCAATGTTTATTATATTTCTACACCGGAAAATTTAAAAAATTTAGAAGAAATCCGTAAAAATCATTTGCATGAAATCGGACTTTTTCCAACCAAAAATAGTTCTAAATCAAAAACGATTGTTTGGTTGAGTTTTAATGTACACGGAAATGAAATTGGTGCAATAGAAAGTTCTTTAGCGGTTGCTTATGAGTTAGTTAATCCAAATAATAAAGAAACCAAAAAATGGTTGGAAGATATTATTGTGATTCTCGACCCTTGTTTAAATCCCGATGGTTTTTCGCGATATGCCAATTGGTTGCGTGATGTTTCCGGTAAGAATACACATCCCGGAGTTACAGACAGAGAACACATGGAACCATGGCCGGGAGGAAGACAAAATCATTATGTATATGATTTGAACCGGGATTGGGCTTGGCAAACACAATTGGAGACACAATTACGAATGGATTTGTATCATCAATGGATGCCAATGGTGCATGCCGATGTGCATGAGATGGGCTATAATGAACCCTATTTTTTTCCGCCGGCTGCCGAACCATATCATGAACAAATTGCTCCTTTTCAGCGAGATTTTCATAAAAAAATAGGTGAAATTACGTCAAAAAAATTCGACAAAGAAGGGTGGATGTACTATTCCGGAGAACGATTTGATTTGTTTTATCCGAGTTATGGAGATACATATCCTTGCTACAATGGTGCAGTTGGAATGACCTATGAACAGGGCGGAATTGGAGCAGGAAGGGCAGTGTTGCTAAAGAATGGAGATATACTAACGTTGCAAGACAGAATCGATCATCACGCCAAAGCGATTCTAACTGTGGTTGAACTTTCAAATGTGCAAAAAGACGTTTTGACCAAAGAATTTAGAGCTTATTTTAAAGACAATCGAACAAAACCTAAAGGAAAATATCAAACCTACGTGGTGAAAAATAATCCGAAAAATCAAGAACTTTTGGTTTTGTTAAACCGAAACCGGATTGAAACTTCTTTTGCGGATGAAACGAAGAAACTTACTGGGTATCATTATCAGTCCAATAAAGACAAAGCTTTTTCGATTGAACCGAATGATTTGATTATAAAAGTTGATCAACCCAGATCGGTTTTAACGCAAGTTTTATTTGAACCCCATCATAAATTAACAGATAGTTTATCCTATGATATTACGGCTTGGTCTTTGCCGTTGGCTTATGGTGTGGAAAGTTTTGCTTTGAAGGGAAATTTGCCTATTAAAATGAAAACAAAGTTGGACGTTATTGTTCCATCAAAAACATCCAATGCCTATGCTTATTACATTCCCTGGAATAATAGGAGTTCTGCTCGTGTATTAAGTAAGTTACACCAACAAAATATTAAAGTTAGAACCGCTTTAAAGGAGGTTTATTTTGGTGATTTAAAGGTAGAAAGAGGTGGTTTAATAATCACTAAAGGAGACAATGCTAAGATGCTGAATTTTGAAGAAATCATACAAAATTTAATACAGGAAAAATTCGACTATGTTGCTTTGGAAAGCGGTTTTGCCAAAAACGGAGGTGATTTAGGCGGTGAAAATTATCCGCTTTTAAAAGCACCAAAAGTTATCGTTTTAGGTGGAAGCGGAGTGAGCAATATTGATTTTGGTCAAGTTTGGTTTTTCATGGATCAAGTGATTGAATACCCAATGAGTATTGTAGAAGTTCAACACTTTAACCGAATAAAATGGACTGATTATACTACTTTAATCTTGGCCGAAGGTTGGTATGGTTTTTCAGATAGTCAGAAAAAAGAAATAGATAATTTTGTTTCCAAAGGCGGAAAAGTAATCGCAATTGGTGGAGCTGTTGCTCAATTTGAAGATAGAGAAGGCTATCATTTGACAAAATTTGCTACGGAAGATGAAAAGAACGAAGCTCAGAAAATGCAGGAAGAAGCTGAATTGGCCGATCGTTTTTTGGATTATGAAAATAATGAGAGACGTTCTATTTCAGGATATATTCCCGGAGCAATTATTGAAAATGTGATTGATAGCTCGCATCCGTTAACTTTTGGATTAGGTGATAAATACTATAGTTTAAAGACTACTCAATCTAATTTTAAACTTTTAAAAGGAGCACAAAATGTCATTTATGTGCCTAAGAATTACCAAAGTTTTGGCTTCATTGGAAACAAATTAAAGAAAACATTACAAGAAACAGTATCCTTTGCGGTTGATTATCACGGCAATGGTAAAGTAATTTATATGATTGATAATCCTTTGTTTAGAGGATTTTGGGAAAATGGAAATTTGTTGTTTAGTAATGCGTTGTTTTTGGTGGATTAAATAACTACAATAATGTCATAATGTCATATTTTTTCTGATTCGTCAGTCAAAATATGACATTTCTTTTTAAATTTCTTACTTGGCATAATCCTTGTCATTTGCAAATCAAGTTTTGAAAAACGAATTTAAAAAACAAGACATACAAATTAAAAAAATTATGAGTAAAATAATTGGAATCGATTTAGGAACTACCAACTCTTGTGTATCCGTAATGGAAGGTGGAGAACCGGTAGTAATTGCAAATGCTGAAGGTAAAAGAACTTCGCCATCTGTTATTGCATTTGTAGACGGTGGTGAAATCAAAGTAGGTGATCCTGCCAAGAGACAAGCGGTAACTAATCCAACCAAAACCATTGCGTCTATCAAACGTTTTATGGGTAATAAATATTCTGAAAGTGCAAAAGAGGCTGGAAATGTTGCATATAAAGTAGTTAAAGGTGACAATGATACTCCACGTGTAGACATTGATGGTCGTTTATACACACCACAAGAATTGTCTGCTATGACACTTCAAAAAATGAAAAAAACGGCTGAGGATTATTTAGGTCAAACTGTAACTGAAGCGGTTATCACTGTACCTGCTTATTTCAATGATGCTCAACGTCAAGCAACGAAAGAAGCCGGTGAAATAGCCGGTTTAAAAGTAATGCGTATCATCAATGAGCCGACCGCAGCTGCGTTAGCGTATGGTCTAGATAAAGCCGGAAAAGATCAAAAAATTGCCGTGTACGATTTAGGTGGTGGTACATTTGATATATCTGTTTTAGAATTAGGAGATGGTGTTTTTGAGGTATTATCTACAAATGGAGATACACACTTAGGAGGAGACGATTTTGACCAAGTAATCATTGATTGGTTGGCCAATGACTTCAATAGCGAAGAAGGAGTAGATTTGCGTAAAGATCCAATGGCTTTACAACGTTTGAAAGAAGCAGCTGAGAAAGCCAAAATTGAATTGTCTTCTTCTACACAAACTGAAATCAACTTACCTTATGTCACAGCAACCGCTAGCGGACCAAAACACTTGGTAAAAACATTAACAAGAGCTAAATTTGAGCAATTGGCGGAAAGTTTAGTAAAACGTTCGATGGAACCGGTTGCAAAAGCATTAAAAGATGCAGGTTTATCAACCTCAGATATTGACGAAGTTATCTTAGTGGGAGGTTCAACCAGAATGCCTGTTATTCAAGAGCAAGTAGAAAAATTCTTCGGGAAAAAACCATCAAAAGGAGTAAATCCGGATGAGGTAGTGGCGATTGGTGCAGCTATTCAAGGAGGTGTGTTAACCGGAGATGTAAAAGATGTATTGTTATTAGACGTAACACCTCTTTCTTTAGGTATTGAAACCATGGGAAGTGTAATGACAAAATTAATTGAGTCGAATACAACCATTCCAACAAAAAAATCACAAGTTTTTTCTACAGCTGCAGACAACCAACCATCGGTTGAAATTCACGTATTGCAAGGAGAAAGACCAATGGCAAATGACAACAAAACAATAGGTCGTTTCCATTTAGACGGAATTCCTCCAGCTCCAAGAGGTGTTCCACAAATTGAAGTAACCTTTGATATTGATGCCAATGGTATCATCAAAGTTTCGGCAACCGATAAAGGAACCGGAAAATCGCACGATATTCGTATAGAAGCTTCTTCAGGATTAACTCCGGAAGAAATCGAAAGAATGAAAAAAGAAGCAGAAATAAATGCTGAAGCGGATAAAATTGCCAAAGAAAAAGTGGATAAATTGAACGAAGCAGACGGAATGATTTTCCAAACTGAAAGTCAATTAAAAGAATACGGCGATAAATTGTCAGATGCCAACAAGCAACCAATTGAAGCTGCGTTAAACGAGTTGAAAGCTGCGTATGAAACAAAAGACATCGCAACGATTCAACCTGCTTTAGACAAAATCAATGAAGCGTGGAAAAATGCTTCAGAAGAAATGTATAAATCACAAGACAACCAAGGTGCTCAACAAGCTCAGCCACAAGCCGATGCAAGTGGAGATCAAACACAAGATGTTGATTTTGAAGAAGTGAAGTAATATTTGCTTAAAAATAGTAAAAAACCGGATTAGAAATAATCCGGTTTTTTTATTAAAGAGTTTTAATAAAGTGGAGAAACTTACTTTTTCCAATAGCGTTTATATAACCAAAAGCTTATCCCACCTATTAAAATAAGTGCCCAAAGTTGAATGATAAAAGCAATAATTTCCTCCAACATATACCATCCTGTTTTCAATCCTTCCATTACTTTCAATCCCAAATGTGGGCGATAACTATTGATGTTTTTTTCATTTGTCAACAGTTCGCGTCTCACACTATCTCTTTGATAGAGTTGAAGCGTAATCGTACTAAAGTTAATCTGATCTTCCAGGTTGAGATTCGCAAGCTTTGCTTGATCGGCTACTGCTCTTTTAGCAGATAAATTATCTTCGGCATCCAAAATTTGATTCAGTTTTTTTCCATTAGAATCGATGGCTTTTTCAATGCGTTCACTTTGTGTGGCACTTCTTTTTTCTTCCAATTCGTTGGTCAACAGTTTTAAAGCAACATCATCAGCTTTTATTAGGCGGTAATCCAGAAAGTCGATTTCTTTTGCAATACATTTCAAAACCGTATCAAGTTGCATATTTGGAACCCTAATTGTCATATTGTTTTCCACCGCAAATTTGGTTGTTTCTAAGAGACTATCTTGACTAATCACGGTTCTATCAGTATCAATAATTCTACTTTGTAAATTCGTATAAGTCACAAAGCCACCAAATTTTGACACCGTATTTTCAATGGAATAGGTAGATTTTTCAACGCTTTTTACCCTGAACTTAGCATCGGCTGTCCGAATAAATTTTCGTTGAGAAGTAGAGTTTTCAATAGCCGCCGTAGAAGATAGATTTTTCTCTGTTTCAGACTCTGTTGACACATTTACAACAGATTCTTCTTTTCTTCCGTCTTTACAAGAAAACAGGAGCAGGGTAAAGCAAAAAAGCAACATACCCAAAAGGTTGATTTTTTTCATGAGAAATGGTTTTAAATTACAAATGGAATAGTGATTAATAAGTAATTTTCAAACCATATTTTGCCTAGTGTTTATTACTATTAAATCATTACTAAAAAACGTGCCAAAATATAATTTTTCAAATAGTTTCATATTTTTTTATTGTAATTTTGTAAAAACAATTAGAATCCCCGATTATGTCAACTATTTTAGCCTTTGCCGGAAGTAATTCTTCTACTTCCATCAACCACCAATTAGTAACTTATTTAACCACTCAACTACAACAAACTTCGTTTGAATTATTCAAATTATCCGATATGGATTTAATTGTGTATAGCGAAGATGAACAGCGAGATAACGGATTTCCATCCTCTATCAATCAAATATACAAGCACATTCAGGCTGCCGACGGTTTGCTTATTTCAGTAAATGAACATAATAGCAATCCTTCAGCTTTTTTTAAAAATGTATTGGATTGGTTGTCACGATTAGACAGAAAGTTTTTAGATGGCAAAAAAGTATTTTTACTAAGTGCTTCAACCGGAGCTCGCGGCGGAATGAGTGCCTTGGAAGTAGTTGAAAAATTAATTCCTCGTTTTGGCGGAGAAGTTAGTTTAACTTATTCATTTCCATCTTTTAAAGAAAATTTTTCTATCGAAGAAGCGAAAATCAGCAACGAAGAAATTAATAATGAAATTGTAGCAAAACTGCATCAGTTTGAAGTCTTATTAAAGTAATTTTTTTCAAAAATGCTCAGAGCTACAAAAGTCTTTTCCATTGAACATCCTGATATCTTCAAACAAAAATTGTTGATTTGGGCGAATCAATTTAGAGAAGTTGTTTTTTTAGACAGCAATAATTATCATCATAAGTATTCCAATTTTGATGCCATTTTGGCCGTAGATGCTTTTACTTCCATCAAAACAGATTATTTCAATGCATTTGAAGATTTACATCAATACCAAACCCATACCAAAGATTGGTTATTCGGCTATTTGTCGTATGATTTAAAAAACGATACCGAAGCATTACAATCCAAAAATTTTGACGGATTAGCCTTTCCGGATTTATTTTTCTTTCAACCGAAGAAGTTATTTTTTTTAAAGGGAAATCAAGTGGAAATGCACTATTTGAATTTGTGTGATGATGAATTAGAGGAAGATTTTTCCGCGATTATTACTACGAATACAATTTGCGACTTTGCTCCCGAAGCTTCGGGATTGCGTGAAATTAAAATCCAGCAACGCATTTCAAGAGAAGCTTATCTTCAAAAAGTGTCAAAAATGCTTGAAAAAATTCATCACGGCGACATTTACGAAGCCAATTTTTGCATGGAATTTTTTGCTGAAAATGCAGCTATTTATCCTTTGGAAATTTATCAAAAGCTTAATGCTATTTCACAACCACCTTTTGCGGTTTATTTCAAAAATAATCATCATTTTTTAATGTCGGCTTCTCCGGAACGCTACTTGAAAAAGGAGGGTACAAAAGTAATTTCTCAACCGATAAAAGGTACAGCAAGAAGAAATTCAGATGCAATTTTAGATGAACAGTCGAAAGTTGATTTGGAAAATAATCCGAAAGAGCGGGCCGAAAATATTATGATTGTTGATTTGGTTCGCAATGATTTATCTCGAACGGCCACAAAAGGCTCGGTTGAGGTAGAAGAGTTATGTGGCATTTATACTTTTAAACAAGTGCATCAAATGATTTCGACAGTTGTTTCTCAAGTAGAAAATACAACTTCTGCTGTAGAAATTATCAAAACTACTTTCCCCATGGGCAGCATGACCGGTGCTCCCAAAATTTCAGCGATGAAAATCATTGAAGAATTGGAAGAAACCAAACGCGGACTTTACAGCGGTGCTGTTGGTTATTTTTCTCCCGATGGTGATTTTGATTTTAATGTCGTAATTCGCAGTATTTTATACAATTCTAAAAACCAATATTTGTCTTTTTCCGTGGGAAGTGCCATTACATCGGAAGCCACTCCAGAAGGCGAATATGAAGAATGTTTGTTGAAAGCTAAGGCTATGTTTGAAGTGCTGAATTAGAATTATTTCATTCACACAAAAATCCTTACTTTTGAACATGCTTTTGAAATTCCAAAATCACCTTTCAACTCAATTTCCTTTTCTTCAAAAGGCAAAAATGCTCATCGCTGTTAGTGGCGGTCTGGATAGCATGGTTTTATTGGATTTAATTTCAAAAGCAAATATAGAATTTGCGGTGGCTCATTGCAATTTTCAACTCCGAGGGGATGAAAGTGATGCAGATGAAAATTTTGTAAAATCCTATTGTAATGAAAATTCCATTCAAAGTTTTTTTCAAAAATTTGATACCAAGCAATTTGCTGAAGATGAAAAAGTGTCCATTCAAGTCGCAGCCAGAAAGTTGAGATATGAATGGTTTTATGAATTGTTGGCCAATGAAAATTTTGATTTTGTGGCGACTGCTCATCATTTAGATGATCAATTGGAAACTTTTTTAATTCATTTTTCTCGTGGAACCGGTTTGGATGGACTGACAGGAATTCCATCCCAAAATGATAAAATTATTCGACCATTGTTGCATTTTTCCAGAGCAGAAATTGAAACTTTTGCAAAGGAAAATAATCTAAAATGGCGGGAAGATTCCAGTAATGCGTCTGACAAATATGTGCGTAATAAAATTCGTCATCATGTGGTTCCGATTTTAAAAGAATTGAATCCGAGTTTTTTAGATTCGTTTGAAAATACACTTCAAAATCTCAATCAAGCACAAAGTTTAGTAGAGGATGCCTCACGAATAGTGTATCGAAAAGTAGTGAAAGATGTTGATAATCAAAAAAAAATTGATTTAAATGAATTGTTACAACTACCTAATTATCAAGCGTATTTGTACCAATGGTTGATGCCTTTCGGATTTTCAGCTTGGCAAGACATTTATGATTTGGTGGAAGCCCAATCCGGAAAACAAATTTTTTCGGAGCATTTCAGATTGCTAAAAGATAGAGAAACACTGATTATTGAACCAAAATCTTTCAAAGTTTCGGATGAATATTTTATTCAAGAAAATCAATCTCAACTTAATTTTCCCTTAAAGTTATCGTTTTGTAAAGTGGATGACATAACTAAATCCGATTCTAAAACTATCTTTGTAGATGCAGAGAAGTTAAAGTTTCCTTTACAACTTCGACAGTGGAGTGAAGGTGACTATTTTTATCCTTTTGGAATGCTTGGTAAAAAAAAGCTTTCAAAATTTTTTAAAGACGAAAAAATTTCTGTTATTGACAAAGAAAAAATTTGGTTACTCTGTTCCGAAAAAAGGATTGTATGGATTGTAGGAAAACGAATGGACGACCAATTTAAAGTTACGGAAAACACACAAACTATTCTAAAAATTCAATTAGTATAATGAAGAATTTATTTTTTACACTTCTTTCCTTTCTTGTAATTACCATTACGCAGGCACAAATTTTAGATCCGGTGAAATGGAAAACTTCGATTGAACAAAAATCGGATACGGAATTTCTATTAAAATTTGATGCAACCATTCAAAAAGATTGGCATTTCTTTTCACAGTTTACGCCCGATGGTGGTTCTTTGCCAACTGTATTCATTTATAACGATACAAAAGGAAATTATCAATTAATCGGTAAAACAACAGAAAGTAAATACAAAAAAGTCTATAGCGAAATTTTCGAAGTAGATGAATATATGTTTGAAGGTTCAGCTCAATTTTCGCAATTGGTAAAAGTCACGAATCCAGCTTTAAAGTCGATTAAAGTGGAGGTAGAATACCAAGCTTGTTTGGAACAATGTATTCAACAGTTTAAGAATTTTGAATTTCAATTACCAGGTAGAGAAAATGTAATAAATACGACTCAAAAAGAGGACACAATACCATTAGTAAAAGATGATATTCAAGAAAAATTAGATAACAAATTGGTTAAGGCCAAAAGTAATAAAGTAGAAAAAAAAGAGGAACAAAAAGGACTTTGGACAATATTTATTCTTGCTTTCTTTTCCGGATTCCTTGCTTTATTGACACCATGTGTCTTTCCAATGATTCCCATGACGGTAAGTTTCTTTACCAAACAAAGTAAAGACAGAGCTAAAGGGATTAAAAATGCTATCATTTATGGTGTTTCCATCATCGTTATTTACGTACTTTTAGGATCAGTAATAGTTGCAATATTTGGACCAGATTCTTTAAATGAACTCTCCACTAGCGTAACTTTTAATCTTGTGTTTTTTGGGTTATTAGTCTTTTTTGCAGCTTCCTTTTTAGGAGCATTTGAAATCGTTTTGCCAAATTCATGGGCCAATAAAGTAGATCGTCAAGCGGATAGAGGAGGAATTATCGGTATCTTTTTTATGGCATTAGCGTTAGCCATCGTTTCCTTTTCGTGTACAGGTCCAATTGTTGGAACCTTGATTGTGGAAGCCGCTTCGAAAGGCGGAATTGCTCCAATTGTGGGAATGTTAGGCTTTTCATCAGCCATCGCTTTACCATTTATGTTATTTGCTTTATTTCCTGGCTGGATGAATTCCTTACCAAAATCAGGTGGTTGGTTGAATACCGTAAAAGTTTCATTAGGATTTTTAGAATTGGCTTTTGCGTTTAAATTTTTATCCAATGCCGATTTGGTTTTACAATTGCATTGGTTTGAAAGAGAAACATTTTTAGCCATTTGGATTGCCGTTTTTGGTGCTTGGGCATTGTATTTATTTGGAAAAATAACATTACCTCATGATAGTCCGTTGACACATATTTCAGTTGGAAGATTATTTATGGGATTGTTTGTATTGAGTTTCACCATTTATATGATTCCAGGACTTTGGGGAGCACCTTTAAAAATTATATCAGGTTTTCCGCCACCACTAAATTATAGTGAAAGTCCAACCGGAATTGGGAGTGGAGGAGGAGGTTCTACAGATACAGGAGCTTTGCCAAAAGGAGCTCATTCCGGTCCGCACGGAATTATTGCTTTTCATGATTACGAGAATGGATTGGCTTATGCCAAACAAATAAATAAACCTATTTTACTTGATTTTACTGGTTATGCATGTGTGAATTGTCGAAAAATGGAAGATTATGTATGGTCGGATAAAAAGATTCTTTCTATTTTAAAAAATGAAGTGGTTTTAATTTCATTATATGTTGATGATAAAAAGGAATTAGCTGAAAACGAAAAATATGTTTCTAAAGAAACCGGCAAAAAAATTAAAACCATCGGAAACAAATGGAGTGATTTTCAAATTACCAAATACAAAGCCAATGCACAGCCATATTATTTGATTTTGGATACGAATGGAAATACGATTTCTGATGAACCGGCCAGTTATGACCCGGACATCGATTTATACGAAAAATGGTTGCGAGACGGAATCTCAAATTCTAAAAAATGATAAATCCAATCTCTGAATGTAAAATTTAGAGATTTTTTTTTCGCCAATCAAAATGATGAAATACTAAAAATTGAAGATTATGGTTCATTTTAAATGTACTATCTACATTCGATTCAATCAGTTGATTCATGTATGCTAGTTGAAACGTTACATTTTTATATTGATACCCTAATCCGGCAGAAATTCTGTTTTGGTCCAATCGAAAACTGTTTTTAATTTCACTACCGGCATTAAAAAGTAATTCATCTGAGGCGGTAAGAAATAGTTTGCCTGTTTTTTCAGTCTTGAAAAAGTAACGCATTTGTACTAAATACCGAAAACGATAATTGAAATTAAATTCATTTTGTAAATTATCATCCACAATAATTTCTCTGTAACGAGCTTCATATCTTAACCGATGTAAAAATGTAAAGGAATTAGATTTATGTTGATAAGTTGTTTGTCCCCATGGTCGATGCTCCGGTCTAAATGTTGATTTTCCTTCGGGTGGATAAAATTCCGCAAAGGCATAGCCAAGCGTAGTAGTAAATTGTTTTTCTTTTCCAAAATGATAGATTAATCCCGAACGAACAATTCCAAAACTCTCCGGCACCCAATGAGCATCATTCCACCATGAAAGATGATTAGACAATTTAGTTTGTGTGATATATCCCAACCAAATTTGTTGCTTTTCTGTTATTTTATTTTGTGAAAAAGAAAAGGCGGGTAGAAGTAAAATCAGTACAAGTTTGAGATATTTTGAGCAACACATGTTAAATTTTTTTCAAAAATAAAGTAATTATTCAAATCAATTTGTGATATTTGTCACATTAAATGTATACGCCATGTTAGTTAAAGTATTTGGAAGTGCCGTTTTCGGCGTTGAAGCCACCACGATTACTGTAGAAGTAAATATTGACAAAGGAGTGGGCTACCACTTGGTCGGATTGCCCGACAATGCCATCAAAGAGAGCAGTTACCGCATTGCTGCCGCTCTCAAAAATAACAATTATTCTTTACCGGTTAAAAAAATTACCATCAATATGGCTCCGGCTGATATGCGGAAAGAAGGTTCTGCATATGACCTTACGATTGCTATTGGTATTTTGGTTGCTACCGGACAAATTCAAGCGGAGGAATTAGATCGGTACATCATTATGGGTGAACTTTCATTGGATGGTGGATTACAACCCATAAAAGGAGCATTATCAATTGCCATTAAAGCGAAAGAAGAAGGCTATAAAGGGTTTATTCTCCCGATTCAAAACGTAAAAGAAGCCGCCATTGTGGAAGGATTGGATGTTTACGGGGTAGAAAATGTTTTACAAGTCATTGACTTTTTTGAAGGAAGAGGCGATTTAGAACCAACTGTTATTGATACACAAACCGAGTTTTCAAAAACATTAGATTTTCCTGAATTTGATTTTTCGGATGTGAAAGGGCAGGAAGGAATCAAACGTTGTATGGAAATTGCTGCTGCCGGAGGTCATAACATCATTTTAATTGGTCCACCCGGTTCCGGAAAAACAATGTTAGCCAAACGAATGCCGAGTATTTTACCACCTATGACGATGAAGGAAGCCTTGGAAACAACCAAGATTCATTCCGTTGCCGGAAAAATTAAAGATGCCGGATTGATGAGTCAGCGGCCGTTTAGAAGTCCGCATCATACCGCTTCATCAGTTTCCTTAGTAGGAGGTGGAAGTTATCCACAACCGGGTGAGATTTCATTGGCACATAACGGTGTTTTGTTCTTAGATGAATTACCGGAGTTCAAACGTGAAGTATTAGAAGTCATGCGTCAGCCTTTGGAAGACAGAGAAGTAACCATTTCCAGAGCAAAATTTACAATTACTTATCCTTCTTCATTTATGTTGGTGGCCAGTATGAATCCGAGTCCGGGCGGATATTTTAACGACCCTGATGCTCCGGTAAGTTCTTCTCCGGCTGAAATGCAACGGTATTTAAGTAAAATTTCGGGTCCGCTTTTGGACAGAATTGATATACATATTGAAGTGAATCCGGTTCCCTTTGAAAAATTAACTGAAACCCGAAAAGCAGAAAGCAGTGCTGAAATCAGAAAAAGGGTTACACTTGCCAGAGAAATTCAATCGAAACGGTTTGAGCCATTTGATAATTTGCATTACAATGCCCAAATGGGTAGCAAATATATTCGAGAATTTTGTGTTTTAGATGAAACGTCATTACAATTGCTTAAAACCGCTATGGAGCGTTTGAATCTATCCGCACGGGCGTATGACCGAATTTTGAAAGTGGCCCGAACCATTGCCGATTTGGAAGCTGCAGAAAATATTAAACCGAATCATATAGCGGAGGCAATTCAATATCGAAGTTTGGATAGAGAAGGTTGGTTGGGATGATTTACTCAGAATACTCATAATACCTCGCACCCACCAAAACCGGATTTTCTTTTTCAATAGAAGCTAAAATAAATTCATTTTTGGGTTCTAAAACAGAATGTTGCAATTCTTTTTTATGAAGCTTTTCATAGGTTTCAAAATCAATAGAGTAATTATTTTCTAATGTTTCGAATAGATTGATTTGATTAATAACCGATTTCCAATTTTCACAAACGGTGGCTTCAAAAACTTTTGATTTGGAGCCACTACCATAGGCTATGAATCCTACTTTTTTATTTTCTAAAGGGGCGTTTTGTTGAGCATGGTAACATAAAGTAGAAAGCATTCCTAAGAAAATAGAACCGGTATAAATATTTCCTACTTGACCCGAAGCGATTTCTGATGGATAAATTTTTTGATTAATAAGAGCTAAATACTCAGGGCTTTTGCTCAAAGCTTTTAATTTGTCTTTTTCAGTTTCACCAATTTGATTGGAAAGTAACTCCGGGTTTTCATTCGCAAAAATTTCTATAAAAGTTCTTCTTCCTTGAAAACAGTAGGGTAGATGCATCAAAATGGATGACCAATTTTCGTAGATTTTTCCGGTTTGCTGACTTTCTTTTTTAAAATGTTCGTAAGCTTCCGTAATTCGATTGATATAGCATTGATTAGAATACTGTCCATCAAAAACAGGCTGTTCTTTGTAAATCGAAATTTCATTTTCTAACACACCAAACCATTTCGGATTATCCGAAGAATTAGTTATTTCAGTTTTGGAAAAACTTCTTCTTGGTTTAAAAAAGTCAAAAACACCTTCTGTAGAAACGCCAACTTCATTGGAGAAACTCAAAATTCTTGGTTTTGAAGAAATCAACATCGCAATTGCACCGGCACCCTGTGTATATTCACCACTCGATTCCAAATCATATTTAGCATTATCCGAAGCAATAACAATTGCTTTTTTGGTAGGATTTAATCGAATGTAATCTAAACAATTTTGTAGAGCATCTACACCACCGATACAAGCAAAAGTTAAATCAACCACATCACAATTTCGAAACGAACCGATTCCTACTTTACTTTCTAATAAAGATAAAACATAGGAAGCAATTGGTTTTGAACTGTCCACACCACTTTCTGAACCAATATAAATACGGGCAATTTCAGATGTATTTATATTTTCCTGCTGAATTAACTTTAAACCAGCATTTGCTGCGAAGGTTACAACATCTTGATGTTGATCAGGAAAACTCATTTTGTGTAAACCTAACCCTTTTATGAGTTTGTCAGGTTCAATATTTCTCTGGTTTGCAAGGGTTGAAATGGGTAAGTGTATTTTGGGAATATCAAAGGAAATGCTATCGATGCCAACGTTCATTATTACAAAAATTTAAGAAACAAAGGTAAAAAAGCAACAAACAATTTGGATTGAACATTTCACAAAATATCCCTAATTTAAAACGAATTATGAATGTTTTAAAAAAGGGATGCTTAATTTTTTAAAAGAGCAAAAAAAGACAATAAAATTGATTTTAATTCAATGCTGCAAACGTATCACCTTGTTGGATATCGCCGGTTTTAAATCCTTTTCCAAACCATTTTACACGTTGTTCGGAAGTTCCATGCGTGAAAGAATCAGGTACCACATGACCTTGCATTTTCTTTTGAATGGCATCATCACCCACGGCATGAGCAGCACTTAAGGCTTCTTCAATATCACCTTCATCAAGGTATTTGCTGTTATAATGTGTCCACAATCCGGCATAAAAATCGGCTTGTAATTCTAACGAAACGGACAATTTATTCCCTTCTTCTTTGCTTATTTTTTGTTGCAATTGTCTCACTTTTCCGGAAGTCCCCAACAACGTTTGTACATGATGACCGACTTCGTGTGCAATGACATACGCAATAGCATAATCACCACCTTGGGCACCGAAACGCGTTTGTAATTCATCAAAAAAATCTAAATCCATATAAATTTTTTGATCACCGGGACAATAAAAAGGACCCGATGCAGAAGTGGCACCACCACAAGCCGATTGCACTGAACCGCGAAACAAAACCATTCCGGGCTCTTTATAACTCATTCCGTTTTCTTCAAATATTTTGTGCCAAACATCTTCGGTATCGGCCAAAACGGTAGCTACAAATTGTCCCATTTTTTCATCTTCTTCACTGAGCGGTTGAGTAGGAGTTTCGGCGGATTGCTGTTGTTGTATTTGTTCTAAAATAGGTGCAATATTCTGAGCACCTTCGCCACCAAAAATATTGATGAGTAATATAATTATCCCTATTAAACCACCGCCTGCAACAACTTTACCTGTATTGCCCATGCCACGGCGATCTTCAACATTTTTACTTTGTCTTCTGCCTTCCCATTTCATAATTTTTGATTTAATAGATTAAAATTACAAAAAAATTAAGAAGTAATCCATTTTGCAATAACTTCTTCCAAACTTCCTTTGATTATTGGTTTTGAAACATAATCATTCATTCCTATTTCGAGGCATTTTTCTTTTTCACCAATCACTGTTCCTGCTGTTAAGGCGATAATCGGAATCGTTTTTCCATGATCCATAGTTCGAATAATTTTAGTCGCTTCATAACCGTTCATCAAAGGCATTTGAATATCCATAAAGATAATATCAAATTGTTCAACCTCAAATTTTTCAATGGCTTCTTGTCCATTAGAGACTGTTGTGATTTTTGAATTGGGAAGAATCTTTTTAATTAAGGTTTTTGCCAGTAAAGAATTGATGTTATTATCTTCTACAATTAATACACGTAAAGCATCAAAATTTTGATACACAAATTCTTCATCCACTTTTAACAAATTAAGATTTGTTATTTTTTCCTTACTGGAGGATTGAACATCAACATCAAAATAAAAAGTGCTACCAACATTAGGTTTACTAATCAATTCCAATTTACTATTCATTAAAGCGAGTAACTTATTAGAAATACTCAAACCTAAACCCGTACCGCCATATTGTCTGGTTGTTGAACTATCTTCTTGGGAAAAAGCTTCAAAAATTTTGGCTTGGTTTTCTCTTCTAATTCCTATTCCGGTATCAATTACAGAAAAACGAAGTCGGGTTTGATGAGTAGTAATTCTATCCATCACTTCAATTTTAAGTTTAACTTTTCCATTGGAAGTAAATTTGACAGCATTACCGAGAAGATTAATTAAAATTTGTTTTAACCTCACTGCATCAATCCAAACCGTTTTTGGAACGTCTGCATTTACATGAACATCAACATCAATTTTCTTTTGAATGGCTTCGAATCGGATAGTGTCAATTACTTCAGAAGCCAAATCTTTCAGCTTTGTTTCCTCAATCACTAACTCAAGGTTTCCGGATTCTATTTTTGAAAAGTCCAAAATATCATTAATCACACTCATCAGTGATTTGGCTGATTGATTCACTGTTTTCATGTATTTGGCTTGACCTTTTTCTAAATCAGAATTCATCAATAAGTCTGTAAAACCAATAATTCCGTTTAATGGGGTTCTAATTTCGTGGCTCATATTGGCCAAGAATTCTGATTTTGCTTTATTGGCTGCAATGGCCATTTCTTTTTCTTTGATGGCAGCTTCTTGCAGTTTTCTTTCGGTGATATCAATAAATATTCCTTCTATAAATTCTACTTCATTATTTTTTATGATAACATCTCCAAACTCTTCTACCCAAACTATTTTTTCATCTTTATGAATGATACGATAAATAAAATGTATTTTCTGATTATTATCCAGGGCATATTTTTGGTCTTTTATTACCCTATCTTTATCTTCCGGATGAATAAAATCCAAATAGGAAATTTCATTATTAAGAAACATATCTTTTGGATAACCGGATAATTTTTCAATTTCATCATTCAAGTATATTTTTGTAAACTTGGAGTCATATTTTGATAAATAAATAGTGCCGGGAATGTTATCGGCTAAAAGTCTGAAGCGTTCCTCACTGTTATAGATAATACTTTCATTTAAACTTCTTTCAATAGCAGATGAGATGTTGTTCATTAATGATTGAAGGATGTTAATTTCATCTTCTGTCCAAATTCTCTCAGTTGTACAATCATCAAAACCAATAGCACCCACTAATTTGTTTTTAACATGAATAGGGAAAATGAGTACGGAAAGTATGTCTTGTGATTTCATTAATTCTTTAAAATCGCTTTCAAACATATTTTTCACAAGCTTATTATAAACTTTACTTGATTTAAGTGGAATAACAATATCCAAAAATACTTCATAAGGAACATTTTGTAAATCTGGATTTTCAATTTGTGGTTGAATCTGACCTTTTACCCATTCAAATTTTTGCGAAATGATTCTTTTTTCTTCTACGGCTTCAAAATAATAAGTTCTATCAGCTTTTGTTGCTTTTCCAAGTGTAGCAAGGATTTCATTAAAGTCTTTAAAAGTGTCTTTTGAAACTAATATTTTTTCAGAAATTTTTGTTACTGCGGTTAATAAATCACTTTTATAAACTAAATTTTCCTCTATTTGCTTTCTTTTGATCGTTTCGAATCCTAAGGTTATAATTTCAGATACAGAACGAGTAAAGTTAATGTCTTCATTGTCCCAATATCTTTTTTTGTTTGTAGTTTCAAAGCAAATAATACCGGACAATTTTCCTTCTATAAAAACAGGATAATCTAATAATGATTTTATGTTATTTTCCTTAAAGTAATTATCTATAAACTCTGAAGTTTCCTTTTGTCGATTAACATCTGAAGCAATAATGATTTGCTCTTTTTCAATCGATTCAAAATAAATTGGAAAGTCTTTCTTTTTAATTATTAAATGATTGGAATGTTTAAAATCTTTAAGTTCAAATAAATTTAGACATTCAATTCTATCTGGAAAATAATTCCAAAAACTTATTCGTTGAATTCCGGATGCTTTTGATACGTTCTCAGAAACTACTTTTAGTATAGGGACGATGCTTTCAAAATTTGCAAAACTTGTGGTAGATAATTTGGTCAACGCATCGTTGTATTTTTTTATTTTATCTTGTCGATGGTTTCGTTCAATTTCTAGATTTCTAATTAGAGTAATATCTCTACCTATGCCGGAATAGCCGATGATTTCGCCTGAATCATTTTTTCTAACGGTTACTTTTTGTGAAATCCAAACTTCTTCTCCGGTTTTTTTCAAAATCGGAAATTCCATTAGCCTTGGACTACCACTTTCTTTAAATTCTTCGATATAGTAGGAGACTATTTTTTCACGATAGTCTTCTTTAATTAATTGGCCAAAATTCAATTTCATTAATTCACTCAAATCATATTCAAGTAATTCGCACGAAAAGGAATTGATGTAAATAAATTTTCCTCGATTGTCTGTCTCAAAAATTATATCAGTGGCGGTTTCAACAAGATTTTTATATTGATTTTCGATATTAATTTGTTCGGTAACATCAATACCAATTCCAACAAATAAATCATCACCAAATTCTTTGTCTACCCATTGTATAAACTTATATTGACCGTCTTTACATTTGAGTTTTCGTTTGTAAACACGATCTTTTTGGTAATCATGATGATAATCTTCTCCAATAAATTCAGGGTCTTCCGTTAATTGCCAAAATCCCATTCCCAAGACTTCCTCCACTTGATAACCTAGGATGTTTTGTATATTTTCACTGCAATAAGTTAAAGCACCATTTTTTTTTGTGGCAATAACTAGTGAGTTTCCTTTGTTTACAATTTCATTTGCAAATAAAAATTTGTCTTTGGTGTTTAATATTGATGTATGTCTAGCATGATTTAAAATCACAATTAATAAAAAGCTAATTATACAAATGACACCAATTTCAAATATTAATTTACCGGTAATTAATAATGTTAGAAAAATGACAAACAGTGAACTTATAAAAATCCAATAATGCTTAATTTTTAAAAAAACATTATACGAAAAAAACACTAAAGTTAATAAAGCAGAAAAGGTTATTAATTCCATCGGATCATAATAAACAAGGTTTTTTATTACAATCGATATATAGATGAGATAAAAGAAAATAAAAAGGCGAGGCAACAAGTTAAACAAAAAACTGCTTTTTTTACTTAAAAAATAAATCCCTAAAAACACAGCTCCAAATACTAAATTTGAAATCACCATCGGTTTATTTCTCAATTCAAATACATTAAGGACAATTTCAACAAAAGGAATAATAATCGAAAGGGATAAAAAATATTTTTGATATTCTGTTTTTGAAAATTCTGTTTCTGAAAAATCTTTGACAAAACTTTTATTATAAGCCGCATTTCTCCTAAAAACCAAAAAAGAGATGGTGAGTAAAAAAAGCACAAATACAATTACAAAAAGCCAATCCCTGTTCATGGGTAAAGAGGTAAGGTTCTGAAAATAAGGAGCCTTCAAGTTAAAAGGGAAAGTTGCTATTTCCTTTAAAAACATAAAATACTTAAAAAATGGCAATAACCATAATTTAATTAGTAAGGGCATTGTGTGGTATTTGAATTGGTTTTTCTTATTAATTCGATAAAAATAGCAATATTATTTAATTTTCGAAGTAATTTGATTTTTTTAATCGGTTAGTTTATCAACATCAACTGTTATAAAATCATTATTTTTGAAATGTAATCATAAGCAATGAATTTAAAATCGTTAGTAAGCTACTTTTTAAAATGGATTATTCTCGCCATTATCATCGGTGTTTTTTCGGGTTTAATGTCGGGTTTATTTTTATACAGCTTAGAACTTGTCACAAATTTCAGAGCGATTAACCCATGGATAATCGGGCTTTTACCGTTGGGTGGTCTCGTGATTGGATATGGATATCATCGCTTTGGAAAAGACGTTGTAAAAGGAAACAATTTAATTTTAGAAGAATATTCCAGTCCTCAAAATAAAATACCTTTCAGGATGGCTCCAATGGTGCTTCTCGGAACGCTAATTACCCATCTTTTTGGTGGTTCTGCCGGGCGAGAAGGAACAGCAATTCAAATGAGTGCCAGTGTGGCAGACCAACTTACAAAACGATTTTCCTTAGACAAAGAAGAGCGAAAAATTATTTTAATTTGTGGGATTAGTGCCGGTTTTGCCTCTGTATTTGGCACTCCCTTAGCGGGAGCAATTTTTGCCATCGAGGTGCTTTTTTTTAGTAAAATAAATTTCAAAAGCGTTTTTCCTTCGTTTTTAGTCGCTTTTATAGCCTATTACACAGTGGAGATTTTACCGGTAAACCACACGCATTATTCAATATCTTTTATCCCTACAATTACTTTTGAAACATTATTTTGGGCTTTGTTTGTGGGTATTCCTTTTGGTTTAGCTGCAATGTTATTCTCTAAAAGCACGCATTGGTGGGGGAAATTGTTTACAAAATACATTATATATCCTCCATTTCGTCCTTTTATAGGCGGAATTGTAATCGCAATTGCTGTATTTTGGCTTGGAACAACGCAGTTCATCGGATTGGGAATCCCAACAATTGTTGAATCATTTCAAGCACAGCAATTGGGTTATGTCTTTTTATTAAAAATTTTGTTTACCGGATTCACTTTAGGTGCTGGTTTTAAAGGCGGTGAAGTCACACCATTATTTTTTGTCGGAGCAACATTAGGAAGTTTCCTTTCAATTTACATTCCTTTACCTACAGCTCTTTTGGCAGGAATGGGATTTGTAGCTGTTTTTTCAGGAGCTACCCACACGCCGATTGCTTGCACAGTAATGGGAATGGAACTATTTGGAATTGAATCCGGATTATTTATCGGCATCGCATGCCTAGTTTCCTATCTTTTTTCGGGTAGGAAAGGCATTTATTCACCTCAATTGATTGGCGGAATAAAAGGAAAAATTTACCAAAGCTTCAAAAAATCTACATTCGAAAATTTATAATTTCCGGCTATTTTTTCGTTATTAAAAGAAAAAAAGTAACTTCGCATCCTATGGAAGAAAATCAAATTATCGAAGCCAAAAAGATGCTTCAGGATTCAAAAAAAATTGCCATTATTCCGCATAGAAATCCAGATGGTGATGCAATGGGATCAACGCTAGCATTATATCATTTTCTTAAAAAAATTAACCATCAACCGGTTGTTATTTCTCCCAATGAATTTCCTGATTTTTTGGCATGGTTACCCGGTGCTCAAGATGTCTTAGTTTATGAAAAAGATAGAAACGGTACAAAAAATATACTGGAAAAAGCAGAATTAATTTTTACGCTCGATTTTAATGCATTACACCGAACCGGCGAAATGGAGAATGTATTAAACACGTTGAAAGTGCCATTTATCATGATTGATCACCATCAAGCTCCTGATGCCTATGCCAACGTAACTTTTTCAGACACTCGCTATGGCTCAACTTGTGAAATGATTTATGATTTTATAGATGCTGTTAGCGATGTGAACTACATTGACAAAACAATTGCAACCTGCATTTATACCGGCATAGTAACCGATTCAGGGTCATTCAAATTTCCGAAAACAACCGGAAAAACACATAGAATCGTGGCTGATTTAATCGATTTGGGAATTGAAAACACCGAAATTCATAATCTGCTTTTCAATAATAATACCTATGAGAGTTTACAATTGTTAGGAAAAGCTCTTCAAAATATGCGAGTTTTAAAAGACCATAAAACGTCTTACATTACTTTAACACAAGAGGAATTGGATCTTTTTAACTACAAAAAAGGAGATACCGAAGGAATTGTAAATTACGGATTGTCTATCATAGACGTTATCTTTACCGCCATTTTTATTGAAAATAAAGAAGAGGGAATTATTAAAATCTCATTGCGTTCTTTGGGCGATTTTGATGTTAATCAGCTCTCCAGAGAGCATTTTAATGGTGGTGGTCACAATAATGCGGCCGGTGGAAAATCAATGTTGTCTATGGAAGACACAATCAAACAATTTGAAAATGTAGTAAAGAATCATCCCAAATTAAAATTCTAATGAAAGCAAAAATTTTTTACAGTTTACTTTTTTTTGGCATGTTATTCGCTATCGGTTGCCAAGACTCGGAAGCAAGACGACCCATTCAACAATCGTCAGGTAGTTTTATGAAAGAATCGGTTGTTCGTAACAAAAAGCTGGTAGCTAGTGAAGAAAAGCTGATTGATTCTATCATCAAAAGCAATCCAACTAAAGAGTATTTGGCTTCCAAAAAAGGCTATTGGTATACGTATGAAATAAAAAATGAAACCGATACACTCAGACCCAAAAAAGGAGATGTGGCATTTTTTGAATATGAAATAAATGATTTACAAGGGAATGTGATTTATACTGCTTTGGAACTTCGTCCGCAAGATTACTTGGTCGATAAACAAGAAATTATGATCGGATTGAGAGATGGTATCAAATTGATGCGTAAAAATGAAAAGGTAACATTTTTATTCCCCTCACACATGGCCTATGGCTATTTGGGCGATAAAAACCGAATTGGACCAAATGTTCCCATCATATGCACGGTTACATTAGCCGATTTTGAAAAGGAAACAGAGTTGAAAAAAGTTAAAAATGAAAATAATTCTAACAATCAATAAACAAGTAAATAGTAAAATGAAAAAAGTAAAATTTCTGTTTTTAAGTATAACTGCTTTATTTTTAGCATCCTGCGGAAAAGATTATGACCATTTAGGCGATGGTATTTTTGCTGTGATAAAAACCGCAAAAGGCGATATTATTACGCAATTAGAATATGAAAAAACGCCCATCACTGTGGCCAATTTTATTTCGTTGGCAGAGGGAACCAATGAGCATGTAACCGATAGTGCCAAAAAAGGAGTACCTTTTTACGATGGTTTAACTTTCCACAGAGTAGAAGCAAATTTTATGATACAAGGTGGTGATCCGGCCGGAAACGGTAGCGGTGGTCCCGGTTATAATTTTATGGATGAAATTACCGATTTGTCGCATGACGGTCCCGGAATCTTATCAATGGCCAACGCAGGTCCGGGCACAAACGGTTCACAATTTTTTATCACACACGTGGAAACCAAATTTTTAGATGGAAGACACACCGTTTTCGGAAAAGTAAAAGAAGGTCAGGAAGTGGTGAATGCAATTGCAGCTTCCGACGTAATTGAGTCAATAAAGATTGTACGAAATGGCGAAGCCGCCAAAAAATTTGATGCCGTAAAAGTATTCAATGACCGCTTAAAAGTAGAAGCGGAAAATAGAAAAAAAGCAGAAGAAAAAGCGGCTGCAGAAAAAGCAGAATTTTTAGCACAATACAAAGATGTAATTGATACAAAAGTAGCCTTTTTTGAAGAGCAGAAAAAAACAGCACAAAAAACGGCAAACGGATTACAATACACCATTTACCAAAAAGGGAAAGGAAAAAAACCGGCTGTTGGTTCAACTGTATATGTTCACTATGCCGGATTTTTTGAAAGTGGCGAATTGTTCGATTCCAGTTATGAAGATGTATCCAAAGCGTTTGGAAAATTCAATCAACAAAAAGCCGATGCAAAAGCCTACGTGCCTTTTCCATTTCAATACGGAAATAAAACCGGTTTGATTCCCGGTTTCTTAGAAGGATTAGAAAAAATGAGTATTGGTGATAAAGCGGTTTTGTTTATTCCTTCCCATTTAGGCTATGGTGAGGCAGGTGCCGGTGGTGTTATTCCTCCCAATACCAATTTAATTTTTGAATTAGAACTTTTAGAAAATTTACCAAATCAATAATTATTAAGTATGAAAAAGCTAGTTTCAATTATCGTATTAGCCTTGTCCATGAGTACATTTGCTCAAAAAGAGAATGGCCTTTATGCTGAAATACAAACCTTAAAAGGTAAAATCCTTCTTAAATTAGAATATGAAAAAGCACCCATCACGGTAGCCAATTTTGTTTCTTTAGCAGAAGGTACAAACAAAGAAGTTTCAGAAAGCCTGAGAGGGAAACCTTATTTTGACGGGTTAAAATTTCACCGTGTTATTGCAAGTTTTATGATTCAGGGTGGTGACCCCACCGGAACAGGAACAAGTGGACCGGGATATAAATTTGCCGATGAAATTACAGATTTAAAACACGACCGTCCGGGCATCCTTTCCATGGCAAATGCCGGAAAAGGAACCAATGGTTCACAGTTTTTTATCACCCATGTACCAACACCTCATTTGGATGGAAAACACACTGTTTTTGGCAGCGTAGTAGAAGGGCAGGAGGTTGTGAATGCCATCGCTCAAAATGATGTGATGGACAAAGTTAAAATCATCAGAATTGGTGATGCAGCCAAGAAATTTGATGCTCCAAAAGTTTTTACCGGCAGATTGGCTGCTGAAGAAGCGATGAAAAAGAAAAAAGAAGAAGAATTAAAAGCAGAGAAAGTAAAATTCAATGAATATGTGAAAAAGACTTTCCCAAAAGCAACGATTCTTCCATCCGGTTTAGCCTATATCATGGAAAGCGAAGGAGCGGGTGCAAAAGCTGTGCCCGGTAACAATGTTTCGGTGCACTACATTGGAGAATTGTCAGACGGTAATAAATTTGACAGTTCCTACGACCGTAATCAACCCATCGATTTTAAATTAGGTAATAGAATGGTCATTCCGGGATGGGAAGAAGGCATTGCTCTGCTAAACAAAGGAGCCAAAGCCAAATTAATCATTCCTTATTGGTTAGCCTATGGAGCAGAAGGAAGACCTCCGGTGATTCCGGCTAAAGCAACACTTATTTTTACAACAGAATTAGTTGATATAAAGTAAGTCTAACTCAAATTTGAAAAAGCCGAAGTATTTAATAAACTTCGGCTTTTTTATTATTTTACATTTGATTGTCCGCAATTACCCATAATTAAATAAAAAGCCTTATATTTGATAAAAAAAAGCGATGAATTTATTCAGTTTTACGGCAAATTTTGGAAGTGAAGAAGCTTGTAGACTTCATTTTAAAGA
>NZ_JBIIVK010000033.1:0-40167 GCF_044339515.1 Flavobacterium sp. | reverse complement strand
TTACAATTATACCTAAATGAGTTCGTTTACAAGCTTAATAGACGGTATTTTGAAGAAAAATTATTCGACAGGCTAGTGATAGCAAGCATTACAGGGTTATGACTAATAACGGACAATCAAAAAATTTTATTCTGTTACACTTTTTCCATACGAATTGTAGTTTTTTTCCGTTTTCTGCTTAATTCACTCGTAGAAAGTGAGTTAATTTTTTAAAAAAGAGCATATTTAGTTTAAAATAATTTGGTTTTAAACTTTTAATTTATATTTTTGGCGTCCCAAGTCTAATTTTTAACCTATAGAATACCAATGAATTACAAGCTTTTCCCGGTCTTGTTGTTTGGATTATTTTCATTCACAACACCTTCAAATAATACCACAGACCCTAAAATTATTGCATCAACATCCAAAGTTTCGTTCGAATCGAAGGTGGTTTCGTTGTATAATAATCTCAACGCAAATAATTTTAAACTTCCGCAACTCGAGAGTTTTACTAAAGCTCTAGAAGGCTTTTATCAATTGAAGCAAAAGGGATTAGTTCAAAATGATATTCTCACGCTAATCGATTTCAGTTTGTCTGCCAATTCCAAGAGAATGTGGGTGATTGATATGTCTACAAATACAGTTTTGTACAATACTTTAGTGGCACATGGAAGAAATTCCGGTGAAGAATTTGCTACAGCATTTTCCAACAAATCAGAATCGTACCAAAGTAGTTTAGGATTTTACCTTACCGGAGAAACCTATCAAGGAAAACACGGACTTTCTCTTCGTTTGGATGGTTTGGAAAGAGGAATTAATGACAAAGCCCGCGATAGAGCTGTTGTGATTCATGGTGCTGATTATGTGTCGGAACAATTTATTAAACAAAACAAACGTTTAGGAAGAAGCCAGGGTTGTCCTGCTTTGCCGGTGGAATTAAATCAAGAAATCATCAAAACCATCAAAGATAAATCGTGTTTGTTTATCTATCATCCGTCAAGAAGTTATAAAGTGGCTTCGAAGTTAATTTCGTAGTTTTTTGTACAATTCGGCATCTAAACCGTAAATATCATCTCTAAAAATAAGTAAATTTTTATCACTCCAAGCTGTCCAATACAAAATGTGGAGGTAAATGGGTTTAGTGAAATTTACATTTTTAGTTTTTGATTCGGCCAATACTTCGTCAATTTTTTCTTTATTCCAGTTTTCAGGATCGTCAAGCAGGTATTCTGTTAATTCAAATGGATTTTGAACCCTTACACAACCCGAACTCAGCGAACGGTTTTCACGTTCAAAATAGCCTCTCGTGTTGGTATCATGCAGATAAACCGAAAAGCGATTTGGAAACATTATTTTTACTAATCCCAAGGAGTTTGTACTTCCCGGAGCTTGAACATAGCGATACGATCTTCCTTTGGCCGGATTCCAATCGTATGGGCTAACAATTGAACTGCCACTGTAAATTGTAATGTTTTTTGAAGCAAAGTAACCTCTGTTTTTGGTAGCAGCCGGAATCACGTCTTCCTTTAAAATGGTGGGAGGAACAGTCCAAGTTGGATTAAAAACAACATAACTCAATTTCGAGGACAATATCGGAGTGCTTCGACTGGCTTTTCCAACAATTATTCGATGTGTTTTTACGGTGTCTTTTTCCTTCACCACTTGCAACGAATAATCGGGAATGTTGATGATGAGGTATTCTTTTTCAAATTCTCTCGGATACCATCGCCAGCGTTCCATGTTGGCAATAATTTGTTCTTTTCTTTTTTGTTTGGTAAAATTCAGCGAAGCAATTGTTCCTTTTCCAATTACACCATCAGGAGCCAAACCATGCCGACTTTGAAAATTTTTCAAGGCATTAAACGTTGTTTCATCATAAATGTTGGTCAATGAATCCGGCTTTTTCATGTCATACCAATACGCAAGTCGTTTTTTTACTTCAATCAGCACATCGTTAGTGTCGTTGAGTATAATTTTTTCTTTAATTTCCAGTTTTTTGAAATTTTCATCCGGAAATTGGTTGATTAACTTTAAACTTTGTTTTAGTTTTTGATACATGATGTGATTGGGTTTCACTTCATTTACAGCATAATCAAACGAGTCTTTTCGCTGAAAATTCAATAGCAATTGTTGTATGTCGATTTTGTTTTCTTTCAAATCCCAATCTTTGTATAATTCTTTTGGGTTTAAAGAACCTTTGGCTACTTTTTCCACATACTTTTTTAGGTTTTTTGTAAGCAAAACATCGTAGTCAATCAATTCTTTATCGGATAAAGTTGGAATAGATTTTTCTAATTTCCCTATTTTTTTTAAATCGAAGTCTTTTGGATTCAGACCTTCTTCTTCCACATTTTTTAAAACCGAGAGCAAAGATTCCCGGCAATTGAAAGCCAACCAAAATGTTCTGTTTTCATTTGCTTGATAAAAAGCAACAAGAATTGAGTCATTTTTTTTGGAAAGATAAGTGGAATCAATTGCCAGCACTTTTCCTTCGTCGGTCACTTCAACAGCAGGTAGTTTTGAACCGAAAGAGTCGGGCTTTTTTTTCTCGTCACAAGAAATCAGTAGGAGTACAAAAAAAAGAGGGTAGAGATGCTTCATAGAAACTAAGAAATCGGATTCGTTTTTTTATACATTACAAAATGAGTGCCAATATCACCAATTTCAAAAGGTTTTCCGTGAATGGAATAGCCTGCTTTTTCGTAAAAAGGAACGGCTTTTTCGCGAGCATTGAACCACAGTAAGTTACATTTGTATTTTTTTGCAATTTCTTCGGCTTCGTGGAGTAATTTTTCGCCGTAGCCTCTTTTTTGATGGTGTTTTAAGACTGCCATTCCCCTAATTTGGAATTGTTTTTCTTCGTTGAAATCGTTGTTTTGGGTTTTAAAAAGTGAAACCACGCCAATTAAAGCACAGTTAATAAACAGCCCGAGATGAATGGTTGACTGCAAATTATCTCCTTCAAAATGACAGGTTTCCAACGGTTTTCCTTCCCGAAGAACGGGATGCCGCACGGAATAAGTATCCAAAGCCGTTATTTCTTTTAAAGTCAGCATAATTTATTTCCTCAAACTTGGAAAACTAAAGGTATAACTTTTTCAGAATAAAACCATTACAAATTCTGTTAGCTTTATGATAATTTTTTTGAAGAAAAATTTGCAACAAAGAAAAATAATTCTCTATATTTGCACCCACAAACGCCGTTCATCGAACACCAATAAAAATAAGCCTTTGTGAGATAAATGCGGAAGTAGCTCAGTTGGTAGAGCTCCAGCCTTCCAAGCTGGTTGTCGCGAGTTCGAGCCTCGTCTTCCGCTCTGCTAAAAACCTCAAACGAAAGTTTGGGGTTTTTTTGTGGGAAGAGTTTAGATTTTTATTTCTTTTTTTCGAAAAAAATAACTCATACGAATTTTTCCATTTTATTTCCACTTTCCACCTCAATAGCTTCCTGATTCTGCCGAAATAATCGTGCGGATAATGCTCCTTTTAACACAATTTGTTCTCCTTTTACATCTAACCAACTACCTTCTCGCAAACCAATCACCGGTTGTGCATTGAATTGATGAAACTCTTTGATGCGGGTTTCGCGAGTTTCGCCCATGTGTTTCGACTGCAAATCGGCATCCAAGAAGTGCGGATTGAGATTAAACGGAATGACTCCTAACGTTTCAAAACTAGGCGGATAGATAATTGGCATGTCGTTGGTGGTTTGCATCGTGAGTCCACAAATGTTGCTTCCGGCACTGGTTCCTAAGTAAGGTTTTCCACTTTCAATGGCTTTTTTGAGCGTTTGCATTTGGTTGTTTTGATGCAATTTCGTCACTAACAAAAAGGTGTTGCCACCACCGGTAAAAATACCATCGGCTTTTTTAATGCCTTCCGCTGGGTTTGAAAATTCATGTAAACCGTTCACTTTGATATTCATTAAAGCAAAAAATGATTTTACTTTCAGCGTATAATCCTCATGAGAAATCCCGCCCGGTCTGGCGTACGGCACAAACAAAATGCTTTTGCATTGAGCAAAATGAAGTTGTAAGTCGGGCAGCAAATATTCTAGGTAATTGCCACCATGAAGTGTTGAAGTGCTAGCGATAAGCAAGTTTTTCATGTTTTCTGTTTTTACAAAAATACACATCATGGTCTTTGTATTTCCATCAGATTAACAAAAAATTACAAATGAGTTGTGAAATAGTTGTGAATTTTTTGTAATACTTTTACTTGAAATAGCATCGCAAAACAAAAAATGGTTTCATCTTTGCTGTTTAATTGTAAAGAATTAGTTAAAAATTAAAATGAGATTGCTCGATGAGCAAAACGAATATTGTCATTATCGGTTTCTTGTTTTGGGTTCCATTGCTATTTTCACAAACAACAATAAAAGGAAGAGTTGTAGTGAAAGAACAATCGGCAGAAGGCATTCATGTACTCAATTTAGTGTCTGAAAAAGCTACAATCACGAATGAAAAAGGGGAGTTTTCCATTGAGGCAAATGAAGATGATTTGCTCGTTTTTTCCGCCGTTCATCTAAATTATTGGCGAAAAAGTATTTCGTCCAATGATATCAAAAACAGTTTTATTGAGGTGGAAATGACCGTGAAAGAGCAAAAATTAGAGGAAGTGGTGGTAACGGAATACACCAAAATCAACGCACAAGATTTGGGAATTATTGATTATAAACCAAAGAAATATACTCCGGCAGAAAGAAGATTGCGAACCGCCGAAAAATTAAAATGGTATAGTCCGCTTTTAATACCGTTGGGCGGAATGAGTGTTGATGGACTCATTAATCAAATTAGCGGAAGGACCAATCAATTAAAAAAAGAAGTTGAAATAGAAAAAAAGGAATTGTTGTTAAAAAAGTTAAACGAATGGTATGAAAATGAATTCTACACCAATCAACTAAACATTCCGGAAGAATATAGAGAAGGTTTCAAAGTTTTTACAATTTATGATGAAGAATTTATAACTTACCTTAATGCTAATGATACCGTTAATGGAAGTTTATGCATTTCTAAACTGGCGAATAAATTTTTAACGTATCTTACCACCGATGAATAGATTTTTTTTGTACCTTATAGTCTCAATTTTAACCACGGTTTGTATCTATGGTCAGAAAACAATTTATGGTGTTGTAAAGGTAGAAAATGCCTCAGCAGAAGGAATTCATATTACCAACTTGGTTTCAGAAAAAGCAACGATTACCAATGAAAAAGGTGAATTTTGGTTAGATGCAAAAGAAGATGATTTACTCGTTTTTTCAGCAGTTCATTTAAATTATTGGCGAAAGAGTATTTCGGCAAACGATATTAATAACGGCAAAATCGAAGTTGTCATGACCGCCAAAGTGAGTGAGTTAGAAGAAGTAGTTGTAACTGAATACACTAAAATCAACGCACAAGATTTAGGTATTATTAATTATAAGCCGGTTTCCTATACGCCTGCGGAGCGAAGGTTACGAACGGCAACAACCGGACTTTTGGATCCGCTGTTAAATTGGATTTCAGGCAGAACCAAACGATTAAAGAAAGACATCGGAATCGAGCAAAAGGAATTTATGATGATTTGGCTGGATGATAATTTTGAAGATGTGGTGTTTACCGATACATTTAAAATTCCAAAAGAATATGTTGATGGATTCAAATTTTATGTGGTGGAAGATATCGATTTAGCTCAAGCCATTCAAGCCAAAAATAAAACACGCGTCACCTTTTTGTTGGGAGAAATAGCTCAAGAATTTTTAAACTTTTTAAACAATGAAGAAAAATAAACTACTAATTCTTTTATTTGTAATAACGGCTCAAATTTCTTTTGCTCAATTAGGCTCAAGAGAAATTATTAAAGGACAAATTATTTCCGAAGCGACTGCCATTGACAACGTGACGGTTTTTAATGTTTCTTCTAACAAAGGAGCTGTAACTGATAAGTTGGGCTTTTTTACGATGTATGCTCGACCTTCAGATACCTTGGTTTTTTCGAGTGTAATTTTTAAATCGAAAAAACTGGTCCTTAACGAAAATGATTTTAAAGTCATCGTTCTAAAAATTAAATTAGAAGAGTTTATCAACGAATTGGACGAGGTTATTGTGACACCTTCCACATTGTCCGGTGATTTAGAAAAAGATGCTAAAAATATCAAAGTAACAGATAAACAAAGTGCGTTTAATGGCAAAGAGATTGCCGATATGCAAATGGAAAAAGATTTTCAATCCACTCAATTTAATACTGCTATGCCAAGTGATTTATCAATTCCATATGGGATGGATTTTGTAAAAATTGGAAAAATGGTGGGCAAACTCTTCGGAAAAGAAAAAAGTAAAGAGAAGCCGGTTGTTTTTACTTCGGATAAAAATTTCCAAGCCGCTGTGAAAGACAAATTCACGTATCATTTTTTCACAGAAACATTAGAATTGAAACACGATGAAATAGGATTGTTTCTGAACTATTGCGACGCTGATCCCAACGTGAGAAAATTGCTTGCAACCAACAAAGAGATTGACCTGATTGATTTTCTAATCAGCAAAAGCAAAGAATATAAAAACCTTCCAAAAGATTGATTTTGCGATGAAAAATAAATGTTTTCTGTTTTTTTTGATCTTGTTTTCGTTGGCTCTTTCTTCTTTTGAAATGCACAAATTCTATGTTTCTGTCACACAAATTAATTTTGCTCAAGACAAAAAAACAATTCAAATCACTAGCCGAATATTTATTGATGATTTGAATAATGCCTTAGAAAAAAAACACAAGAAAAAATTTTACATCGGTTCAACTAAAGAATCGGATGAAGAATTGCAACTTTTGAAGAAGTATATCAACGAAAATTTTTCCATAAAAGTTAACAGTAAACTTAAACCAGCGGTTTATTTAGACAAAGAAATCGAAGACGATGTGATTATTGTATACCAAATTATTCGAGATGTTCCCAAAATTAACGCACTTGAAATCAGAAACACGCTCCTTTTTGATTTTCTTCCTGAACAACAGCACATTATCCATACCCAAGTTTTAACCAAAAAGCAAAGTGCTTTGCTTACACTTGAAAACCCTACTGAGTTGTTAAAATATTGATAAATCGACAACAACTTTCGGAAATTGTTTATTTTAGTCGATTCAAAAAATTAACCATGAAGAAGTTTTTAATTTTGGGCTTGCTCCCGGCTATATTATTTGCACAGGAAAAAACCGAAACCAAGCGGGAACCGGGTCATTATGACACCAATAAATTCAGCCAACTATATGATCTATTGGCTACACCCAATATGTTCAGAACAGCTTCCGGTGCTCCCGGTCCGGCTTATTATCAACAGCAAGCTGATTATAAAATGGATCTTGTTTTAGATGATAAAAACAAACGGTTAGACGGTGTTGAAACGATTACATACCACAATAATTCACCGGATGTTCTGGAATATCTATGGGTTCAATTGGATCAAAATGAAAAAAGGCGTGATGCTAAAAATCCCTTAATAGAAACCCAAAGGATGGATGGTTCCATTCCTGTAGATGGTTTTGTGAAAAAATACATGCAAGAAAGTTTTGACGGTGGTTTTAATATAGTTTTTGTTCATGATGCTGCAGGCAAACCAATGTCTTACACCATCAACCAAACCATGATGAGGATTAATCTTCCAACGCCACTAAAACCTAAAGAAAAAATTTCCTTTTCCATAAAATGGTGGTATAATATCAATAATTACAGAGTGGATGGAGGTCGTTCGGGTTATGAAGAATTTGAGAAAGACGGCAATCGTTTATATGTTATAGCACAATTTTTTCCAAGAATGGCGGTATACAATGACGTAGAAGGATGGCAAAATATGCAATTTTGGGGAAGAGGTGAGTTTGCACTTCCATTTGGGAATTACGACGTCAACATCACCGTACCTGCCGACCACGTGCTGGAAGCAACCGGTGTTTTACTGAACCGAAAAGAAGTATTCTCAGCCGAACAAAATAAACGCTATGAATTAGCTGAAAAAACCTTTGATAAACCGGTTTTAATTGTTACTCCGGAAGAAGCTAAAGCCACAGAAAAAGGATTCTCAGAGAAAACTAAAACTTGGAAGTTTAGAGCTGAAAATGTGCGTGATTATGCGTTTTCAACCTCTAGAAAATTCATTTACGATGCAATGGCGGTGAAATTAGACACCAAAAACGTGATGGCAATTTCGCTTTATCCAAACGAAAGCAATCCGTTGTGGGAAGAATTTTCAACCCGTGCAGTAGCACAAACCTTAAAAACCTATTCGCGTCATACGTTTGATTATCCTTACCATAAAGCTATTTCTATTTCTGCAGAAGACCAAGGAATGGAATATCCAATGATTTGCTGGAATTATGGTCGCCCGGATGCCAATGGATTCGTTTCAGACCGTATCAAATATGGGATGATTAGCGTTATTATTCACGAAGTAGGACACAATTATTTCCCAATGATTGTGAACTCTGATGAACGTCAATGGTCATGGATGGACGAAGGATTAGATACGTTTTTACAATATTTAGCCGAGCAGGATTTCATGGAAAATTATCCTTCCAGTCGTGGACCGGCTCACAAAATTGTGCCTTATATGAGTGGCGACCAACGCTTTTTGGAGCCAATTATGTCTAACTCCGAAGGTATTCACCAATTTGGAGCCAACGCTTATTCTAAACCGGCTACAGGATTAAACATTTTACGCGAAACCATCATGGGGCGTGAGTTGTTTGACCATGCGTTCAAAGTTTATGCTAACAGATGGAAATTCAAACACCCAACTCCGGAAGATTTTTTCAGAACCATGGAAGATGCTTCTGCAGTTGACTTAGATTGGTTTTGGAGAGGTTGGTTTTTCTCTACCGATTATGTGGATATCGGTATCAAAGAAGTAAAACAGTATTTTGTGACCGATGAACCAACTGCCGAATTAAAAGAAGTGAAAGCCCGTAGAGGCCGTTTTGGTACTGCAAATGGTCCGTATGTATATTTGGTTGAGGCCAATCATAAAGAATTGAATGCCAAACGTAAAAAAGAATTAGCCAAAGAAGATATTTCAAGTTTAAATGAATTTATTGCAAATAAATTTTCTTCAGAAGAACAAGCAAAATTAAAATCACCAAAATACTTTTACGAAGTAGAATTTGATAAACCGGGTGGAATGATTATGCCAATTATCGTTGAGTTACAATTTGAAGATGGGACTTCTGAAACGCATCACTTTCCGGCACAAATTTGGCGAAAAAGCAATCAAACGGCTACACGTGTTTTTGCCACTGAAAAACCCATCAAAAAAATTCAGCTTGATCCAAAATTGGAAACAGCCGATATCGATGTGACAAACAATACTTGGCCAAAAGAAGCCGCAAAATCAAAATTTGACGAATTAGATAAATCAAAATAAGAAGCTAATCCTGCTATTCGCTGCAATCTTTCAGCAAAAAAAGTTATTTTCTAAAACCCAAAAAGAGCTTCCTTTGGTCGCTTTTTTGGGTTAAGAAAAATATACTTTTTTTCGCTTCAAGGATTTCCGCTACTATCAGGGCTAAAAAATCTTCGTACATTTGCATTTCAAAAGAAGAATTTTATGTTTGGAATTGGTGGAGGAGAATTAATCCTTATTATATTAGTTGTATTGATGTTGTTCGGGTCCGATAAAATTCCCGAAATAGCTAGAACATTAGGCAAAATGTTTCGTCAACTCAAACATGCAACTGACGATATTAAGAGTGAAATTTCAAAAAGTGCCGAAGCTAACGGGATCGATACCAATAGTATAACCGGCGGAATCTCAACTGAAATTCAAAAAGTAAAACAAAATTTAACGGATGCCGTAAATCCACTTGCAGAAAGCGGTTCGCCATCGGTCATTCAGGAAGTAGAAAAGGCCAAAGAAGATATCGAACAAATAACCGGACCCATTAAAAGACTATTTTAAACGTGGAAGAAATTATTCAACTCGATAAAGATTTATTAATTTTTCTTAATAATTTAGGTTCAGAAGAATGGGATCGGCTTTGGTTGGTTATTACTAAACAGTTTTATTGGACACCCATTTTTTTGGTTATTTTTTATTTTATCATTAAAAAAATCGGCTGGAAGCAATTTGGTTTTGTAGTGTTGTTTATGGCTCTGTTAATTTTAGCCACCGATCAACTGACCAATCTGTTTAAACATAATTTTGAAAGGTTACGTCCTTGCAACGACCCAACTTTAGACGGACTAATCAGAGAGGTTTTGATTAGAAAATCATTTAGCTTTTTTTCGGGTCATGCTTCGAGTTCAATGGCATCGGCTGCATTTCTCTTTTTTGTAATTCGAAAGCATTTTAAATATGCCTTTCTACTGTTTCTTTTTCCTTTAATATTTGCCTACAGCCGGATTTATCTTGGCCTTCATTTTCCTGGAGATATTTTAACCGGATACCTTTTTGGACTGTTTTTAGGAACTTTCTTTTATCGCCTTTATAAAATAATGCAACCAAAATATTTTCCTGTTTCTTAAAGCACCCGACTCACGGTCAAACCGTCTCGAATGGGCAATAAAACCGTTTCTACTCTTGGGTCATTGTTCAATCGTTGGTTGTATTCCAATAAAATTTTGGTGCTCAAATCACCTTCTTTCAAAGGCTCAACTACTTTTCCGGACCACAACACATTATCCGATAAAATGATGCCGCCTTTGTTCATTTTTGGAACAATCAATTCATAATAGTTGAGGTAATTTTCTTTGTCTGCATCAATAAAAACCAAATCAAATTTCGTTTCTAAGATTGGAATTATGTCAACTGCTTCACCTAAATGTTGCACAATTTGGCTTTCCCAAGGCGACATGTCAAAATATTTTCGTTGAAAATCAACTAATTCTTCTTTGATATCGATGGTGTGCACGATTCCGTTTTCTTGCATACCTTCACATAAACATAAGGTTGCATAACCTGTATACGTGCCAATTTCCAAAATAGAGGAGGGGCGAATTAATTTTGATAACATACTCAAAACACGGCCTTGAAAATGTCCGCTCAACATGCGTGGTAATAATACTTTTTGATAGGTTTCTTTGTTTAATTGAGCCAATAGTTCCGGTTCGGCTTGCGAATGAGCGGCTACATAATCTTCTAAATCTTCGGAAAGGAAATGCATAGTTATTTACTGTTTTCTGGATTGTGGCGTGAATTAAAAACGCGGATTATAAAAATGGTATTATTTGAAAATTGATAAAGTAGTTTAAAATTACCAACAATTATTCGTCGGCAATCATTTCGGTATTCATCAATTTGAAATTGTTCTTCAAAAGTAATCTCTTTTGGAGCATTAATTAATCTAATCATCAATGATTTAGAGATATTGTTTTTTATTTTATTTAAATCATTACGAGAATTTTGAGTCCAAAAAATCGAATAGTTATTCATTATACCAACTTTCAATTTCTTGTTCTAACTTTTCTTGACTGATTACTCTGTTGTTTTTAATGTCTTCTAGACCTTCTTCGATTTTTTTATTATAATCTAATAGATTTAATGGTTTTCCATCAGTATCAAAAGCAATGATTTTGTTTTCAATTTCAGAAACTATTTTTTCAGTTGGCTCTTCCACTAAAGGTAATGTGTGGTCAGAAGTATTAAACTTATTTTCAAGAATTTTTCGGATAGCAAGCAGGGTGGTTTCGTCTTCTACTTTGAGAATAAGGCGAATAATTTCTAGTTTAATTTCATTTATATTCATCTCAAAAACGTTTTCATTTCAAAAATACAAAACAAAATTATACAAATCGTCAAATTAACCTATTTTTGCACCATGAACACCACCAAAAAAGACATTCGGGCTTTAACCAAAATTCAACTACGGGATTTTTTTGTAGCCAATGGAGATAAAGCTTTCCGAGGCAATCAAGTGTATGAATGGTTGTGGAGCAAAAAAGTCTATTCGTTTGACGATATGACCAATGTTTCCAAAGAAACCCGTCAGATGTTGGAGGATAATTTTGTCATTAACCACATCAAAGTAGATCAAATGCAACGCAGCGAAGACGGTACCGTGAAAAACGCCGTTCGTTTGTATGATGGTTTGGTGGTAGAAAGCGTTTTAATTCCAACCGCAACTCGCACAACAGCTTGTGTTTCCAGTCAAGTGGGTTGTAGTTTAGATTGTAATTTTTGTGCAACTGCTCGTTTGAAACGCATGCGGAATTTAAATCCCGACGAAATTTACGACCAAGTGGTAGCCATCGATAACGAAAGCCGTTTGTATTTTGAACGACCGCTTTCTAACATCGTATTCATGGGAATGGGTGAACCGTTGATGAATTACAACAACGTACTCAAAGCCATCGAAATGATAACTTCACCGGAAGGGTTGGGAATGTCGCCCAAACGCATCACACTTTCCACATCCGGAATTCCGAAAATGATTAAAAAAATGGCCGATGAAGAAGTGAAGTTCAAATTAGCTGTTTCCCTTCACTCGGCAATTGATGAAATTCGTGCCGAAATAATGCCTTTTTCAAAGAGTTTTCCGCTGAAAGAATTGCGTGAAAGTTTGGAATATTGGTACCAAAAAACCAAAAGTAAAGTTACTTACGAATATGTGGTTTGGAAAGGAATCAACGACGATAAAAAATCAATTGATGCATTGGTTAAATTCTGTAAATATGTGCCGTGTAAAGTAAATTTGATTGAGTATAATCCAATTGATGACGGAATGTTTCAGCAAGCTTCAGATGTTGTTTTGGAAGAATACGTAAAAGCTTTAGACAAAATCGGCGTAATTGCCAAAGTGCGAAGAAGTCGCGGTAAAGACATTGATGCCGCTTGTGGTCAGTTGGCCAATAAAAATGAAGCGGTAACCGAATAATTCCAGTTGTGATTTTCTAACTTTCTACCTATCTTTGAACTTTCATGAAAATCACCGAGCAAATTAAGCAACCCATCGTTAGTGAGATGGAACTTTTTGAAAAAAAGTTCTACGAATCGATGTCTTCTAAAGTGGCGTTGCTCAACAGAATCACTTATTATATCGTCAACCGAAAAGGAAAACAAATGCGTCCGATGTTTGTTTTTTTAACGGCTAAAATGGTTTCAGAAGGTTTGGTAAATGAACGAACATATCGAGGAGCTTCGGTTATCGAATTGATTCACACAGCCACTTTAGTTCATGACGACGTGGTAGATGACAGCAATCGACGTCGCGGTTTTTTCTCTATTAATGCCTTGTGGAAAAATAAAATTGCCGTTTTGGTTGGCGATTTTTTATTGTCTAAAGGATTGTTACTTTCCATTGATAACAATGATTTTGATTTATTGAAAATTATCTCGGTTGCTGTTCGCGAAATGAGTGAAGGCGAATTACTTCAAATCGAAAAAGCCCGAAGATTAGATATTACGGAAGATATTTACTACGAAATCATTCGCCAAAAAACCGCTACGTTAATTGCGGCTTGTTGTTCGCTCGGAGCTTGTTCTGTTTTGCCTGAAAATCAAGAAATTGTTGATCGCATGCGAAAGTTTGGTGAATTGATCGGAATGGCTTTTCAAATCAAAGACGACTTATTTGATTATACAGACGAAGCCATCGGGAAACCTACCGGAATTGACATTAAAGAACAAAAAATGACGCTTCCATTGATCTATACCTTAAATAACTGTTCACCAAAAGAGAAAAGTTGGTTAATCAATTCCATAAAAAACCATAACAAAGACAAAAAGCGTGTAAAAGAAGTCATCGCTTTTGTCAAACAAAGTAACGGTTTGGCTTATGCAGAGCAAAAAATGATTGATTATCAACAAGAAGCTTTAGAGTTACTGAATCATTTTACAACATCACCTTATAAAGATGCTTTGATTTTGATGGTGAATTATGTGATAGAGAGGAAAAAGTAATTTAGTTTGGAGTTGATAGTTTTTAGTTTGGAGTAATCAGTTCTCAGTCTCAGTCACAGTTTTGTCATTTTGCAAGATGACGAAGTCGAAGTAAACACGAGCGATAGCGAACTGGCGAAGCAAATCTCCTGCGAAGCAGGCAAAAACTGTTCTTGATATAAAAGTTTATCATGCTTAACTATTTTTTGTTATTTTTAAATCATTGAATTTTAGTTATTTGCAACTTTTTTCAATTTTTTTCAAAACCCATGCAACCTTTTTTCAACTTCATTCGTCTATACCAATAGAATCTAATTTATTTGTGAAGTCTGAAAACTGCGACTGATTTTTAAAATATGAAAGTAATCAACTTACATCAAGACGAGAAAAATACCATCCGATTGGCTGTCGAAAATAACCGACATGCTCAACATCAGATTTATACAAAATTTTCGCCAAAAATGTTGGGAGTTTGCAGACAATACATCAAAGATTTGCAACAAGCAGAAGATGTAATGATTACCGCCTTTATGAAAGTTTTTTCAAGTTTAAAAAATTTTGAACATAAAGGAAGTTTTGAAGGTTGGATTCGAAGAATTATGATTAATGAATGTATTTCGTTTATCAGAGTTCAAAAACAAGTGAAATTTATTGAAGACGAAACTTTTTTTGAAGAAAGACATAACGATATTGAAAGTAAATTTTCGATGGAAGATATCCAGTTTCTCATCGATAGTTTGCCGGATGGATATAAGATGATTTTTAATCTCTATGCTATCGAAGGATATAAACATCAAGAAATAGCCGAAATGTTAGGTATCAATGAAGGAACATCAAAATCGCAATTATCGCATGCTCGAAAAATGCTTCAAAATCAGATTAACAAGTTAAAAAATTACGAAAATGGAACCGAATAATATAGAAAACCAAATCAGAGAAAAGTTGAATCAATGGGAGATTCAACCTTCTCAAAATGCCTGGGATCGTTTGGATGCGATGCTTTCGATTGAAGAACAAAAACCAAAAAGAAATTTTAAATGGATTTCTATTGCGGCCATTTTTGTAGGATTTACGCTGATTGGAATTTTTATGATGAACAAGGAAAGTTCAACTGATAATGTAATTCCATCCAATTCAATTGTTCTAGAAAATGAAACCAAATTAATTGAAAATGAATCAACTCCTGAAATAGTGAACACTTTTTCAGAAGTACAAGAAAAGGGAACTTTAGTACCTCAATCAACCAAAAAAACTGAAAAGTCATCTACAGAAATCAATCCAAAAAAAGATTTTTTGTTGGATAATCATTCCAAAAAGGAGGAAACAATTGTTGAAAATCAACCCAAAGAATCAACAAATAAATACATCAATGCCGAATCACTTTTAGCCGAAATTGAAACCGGAGAAAAAATTGAAATTCCAAACATTTCAAAAAAGCCATCTGTAAAAGTTGATGCGAATGCATTACTTTCTTCGGCAGAAAAAGAAGTGGATGAATCTTTTAGAGATAAAGTTATTCAATCGATAAACAAAAAATACAATTCGGTAAAGTCAACCTTGGCTAATCGAAATTACGAGTAAAAACAATCAAATCACGAACAGTTAAATTTTTAAATTATGCAAAAAATTATTCTTTATGCAGCAGTATTGCTATGCACTTTAGTTACCCAAATGTATGGTCAAGAAACTTTTGATGAAAGAGTAAAAACCATTTCAGAGAACATCAAAAAGATTACTTCTGAAGAAAAAGAAGCACTCAAACAAGAGATTGAAGACATCAATAAATTATTAGAAAATGGAACAATTTCAATTGAAAAAGCAGAAGCTGAAAAACGAAAAGCAGCAGAGATAAGAGCCAAAAACATTGAAGAAAAAGTGGCTCTTGAAGAAGCTAAACTTCAACAACTGGTTAAAGATGTTGTTGATGGTAAAATAAAACACTCTGAAGACAAAGCAAAGTGGGGAACTACGATTATACTTGGATCAAATTCTAATGATTCTATTGGTGAAAATCACACTGAAATAAGTATTGGTTCCATGAAAGTTTTTAAAGGTGAAAAAGACAAATTCAAGCGAAATTCAAAACGAACTACTTCTCAATTTGTCTTTGCTTTCGGTTTAAATAATGTTGTGGCAGATGGTGACATAGGTTCATTAGAAGACAGTGATTACCGCGTTTGGGGTTCACATTTTTATGAGTGGGGTTTCACTTACAATACCAGAATTTTCAAAAATAATAACTTGTTACACGCAAAATACGGTTTGTCTTTGATGTATAACAATTTACGTCCGACCGATAATCGTTACTTCGTAAAACAAGGTGAACAAACCAATTTACAAGAGTTTGGTTTGGATTTAAGAGAAAGCCGTTTTAGAAACGTTCACTTAGTTTTACCCTTGCATTTAGAGTTTGATTTTACACCAAAATCAGTCAAAGAAAACGGAGATGTTCGGTTTAGATCACACAAAAGTGTCCGACTTGGAATTGGAGGATATGCCGGTTTTAATATCAAATCGAAACAAATTCTGAAATTCAATGAAAATGATGTTCGTATAAAAGTAAAAGAAAAAGGCGATTTCAACACCTCTGATTTTACCTATGGTTTATCAACTTACATTGGTTATCGTGCCACAAGTTTGTATCTAAAATACGACCTAAATCCAATGTTTAAAAACAATACCATTGATCAAAACAACATTTCGTTAGGTTTACGTTTCGATTTCAATTAAAATTTGTTTGAGTTAGCATACATTTGTTTGAAAGGTGTTTTCGTCATGAAGCACCTTTTTTTTATTGTTTTAATTCCTTATTTTTAAAAACTGAATTGTACTTTTACAAGCTACGAAAAAACACCAATGATTAAGCAAAACACCATCGATTTAGTTTTTGAAACCGCCCGAGTGGAGGAGGTGATTGGTGATTTTGTGCAACTCAAACGTGCCGGTAGTAATATGAAAGGGTTGAGTCCGTTTTCCAATGAAAAATCACCCTCATTTATGGTTTCACCTGTGAAGCAAATTTGGAAAGATTTTAGTACCGGAAAAGGCGGAAATTCAGTTACTTTTTTGATGGAGCACGAACATTTTTCGTTTCCGGAAGCGATTCGGTATTTGGCAAAAAAATATAATATCGAAATTGAAGAAACGGTTTCCAGTGACGAAGATAAGTTGGTTGCCAATGAAAAAGAGAGCATGTATTTGGTTTCCGAATTTGCCAGCAAATATTTCCAACATGTTTTATGGGAAGAGGAAGAGGGCAAGGCAATTGGTTTGTCTTATTTTAAAGAACGCGGATTTACCAATGAAACCATCAAAAAATTCAATTTAGGTTATTCGCCCAATACGTGGGATGCTTTGACCAAAGAAGCTCTCGGAAAAGCCTATAAACTAGAATTTCTTGAAAAAACAGGACTCACCATCGTTGGTGAAGACAAGCAATTTGACCGATTCAAAGCTCGTGTGATGTTTCCTATACATAGTATGTCGGGAAGAGTACTCGGTTTTGGAGGTCGAATTTTGACGAATGATAAAAAAGCTGCTAAATATTTGAATTCTCCCGAAAGTGAAATTTACCATAAAAGCAATGTGCTTTACGGAATTTTTCATGCCAAACAAGCCATTGCTAAACTCGATAATTGTTTTTTAGTGGAAGGCTATACCGATGTAATTCAAATGCATCAAGCCGGAATTGAAAACGTTGTTTCTTCTTCCGGAACGGCTTTAACACCAAATCAAATCCGATTGATTAATCGGTTAACCAAAAATATTACCGTACTTTTTGATGGCGATGCGGCGGGTTTACGGGCTTCCATTCGTGGAATCGATTTGATTTTGGAAGAAGGAATGAACGTGAAAGTTTGTTCTTTCCCGGATGGCGACGACCCAGATAGTTTTGCCAAAAAAACACCTTACGAAGATTTGGTCAAGTATTTGGATGAAAATGCGAAAGATTTTATTCAGTTCAAAGCTTCTTTGTTGATGCAGGATGCGAAGAATGATCCAATCAAAAAGGCTGACTTAATTCGGGATATGGTGATTAGCATTTCAAAAATTCCGGATCGAATCAAGCGTGAAATCTACATCCAAGAATGTAGCCGAATCATGGATATATCGGAAGATGTATTGTTTAGCACGTTGGCACAAATGGCACAAAAAGATTTGTCTGAAGCCAATAAAAAATTCAAACAAGAGCAAAAGGCGTTTGATGTAGTTAAAAATGAATCAACTGAGGCTATAGCTAAAATTGATGTAGTAACGCTTTTAGAGAAATCAATTTTGGAGATTTTACTATTATATGGTCATCATGAAGTGGAATTTGAAAATGTTTTTATTCAATTTGATGAAAACGGAAAAGAAATTGAAACAATTGAAAAAGTTAATCATAAAATATACGAACGCATTTATTTGAGTTTGCAAGAAGACGAAATTGAATTGGCTAATCCGATTTTCAATGCCATTTATATTGATTTAGTTGCTCAATTTCATCAAAATGAATCGTTTGACAAGAATCATTACCTCAATAATTTACTTCCCGAACATGCCGAAGTGGTCACCGATATTTTAATGAACGACGAAAAATATCAACTGCATGGATGGCTGGATAAAAAGCAAGTTTTTGTAAAAGAAAAAGACGATTTAGAAATTCTTTCCCGATTGGTAACAGAAACAATCGTAACGTTTAGAGAATACCTAATCAATAAACTGAATCATGAATTAATGCTTCAAATTCAAGAGGAAACGCCTGAATTTACTCCGGAGGAAATTATCACGATGATTAACGACTACAATAAACTAAAAGTAAATATTACTAGAAGAATTGGCAGAATGCGTTCAGATTATAATTAAAAAAGACCTCATTTGAGGTCTTTTTTCTAAGTATTTTTATACAATCTCTAAAGTTTTTGCTTTGTTAACTAAGTCTACCAAATTGGTTACATTCAGTTTTGTAAGTAAACGTAATTTGTAGGTACTGATGGTTTTTTCGTTCAATCCTAAAATTTTAGAAATTTCATTGTTCTTTTTTCCATCACTTAAAAAACGAAGCACCTCAATTTCTCTGTTAGAGAGTTTTCGGTATAATCTTTCGCTTTTGTTTTGTTTAGCAATCATGGCTAAACTTTTCTTGATAGCGTCATTAAAAATCACGGCACCGTTATTTACTTTCACAATCACATTGCCGAGTGTTTCCAATTTGGATGTTTTGTGCAGATAGGCTGAAACTCCTGCTTTTAAAGAGTTTGGAGCATAAATGTTTTCAGAAAGATTACTGAAAATAATAATTTTAGTGTTAGGAAACTCTTTAAGTATATACTTTACCAAGTTAATACTAGTTAGCCCTTCAAGTTCCAAGTCTAAGACTAAAATGTCTATGGGTTTAATTTTGAGCATGTCTAAAATCATATTGTAGTTACCAACATGGCCTACAATACTTATTTCAGCATGATCTTTAAAGTACGATTTCACCCCGAAGTGTACAACGGGTTGATTATCGGCTAAACAAACTTTAATCATAATAAGTGGTATTTAGTTAGAAAATGATTAATATTTTTTTAGGGCTGTTAAAGATACTATATTTTTTTTTAATGGAATGTAATTCTGACAAAAAATTTTAAGAAAAATTTTAGATTTATCTTAAATCTTTAGGAATTTCACAAACTGGTATCGGATTCATCTTGTGTTTGTTAGCGTTATTGAGCCTTTTGTATATGTTAAAGACTTCTAAATTACGTCCGTTAAAATCTGTAGTATTTTTACCTGCTTCATCTTGAAGCATTGCCCATTCTAATTCATCATAACTTGCTCCCAATTGATCTTCATCCGAACGATCGTCGCCAAATAAACCATCAGTTGGAGCTGCTGTTAAAATAGATTCAGGAACTTGTAAGAACCTTCCTATTGCATAAACCTCCGATTTCATTAAATCAGCAATCGGACTCAAATCGACACCGCCGTCACCATATTTTGTATAAAAACCAACACCAAAATCTTCCACTTTATTTCCGGTTCCTGCAACAAGCAATCCGTGAATCCCCGCAAAATAATACAACGTTGTCATCCGAAGTCTGGCTCTTGTGTTGGCAAGTGATAAATTTAATTTAGCTTCGTTTTCTGAACTTGGAACATCTTTTTTAAATTGTTCAAACGTATTACTCAAATCAACAGATACACTTTCAACATTTGGGAAACGCTTTTTTAACTGTGCTATATGCTCCTTTTTTCTACTTACGTGTGAAGCAGCTTGATGAATAGGAAGTTCAACACAAAGTGTTTTTAAACCGGTTTGAGCACAAAGTGTCGAAGTTACAGCACTGTCTATTCCGCCGGATACTCCCACAACAAAACCAGTCACTTTTGCGTTTTCAGCATAAGTTTTTAACCAATTTACAATATGGTTGTTTACTTGCTCCACTTTAATTGTTGCATTTTTTTGTGTCATCTTTTTAACGTTATACGATTTGGCAATGTATATTTGCAATTCAATTTTATTTGGTAAAAGTAGGAAAATCCAATTGATTTTCTAAATCAAATTATTGTTATCATAATTCCATTTTATAATGAAAAGAATTTTAGTAGTTTTTGTGTTGATTTTATTAGTTTCTTGTGATAAAAAATCAAAAATAGAAAAGCAAATTGAAGAAATTCCCGTTTCGCTTTCGGTGGAACGCTTCGATAAAATTTTTTATGAAACCCCGGTAGAAGATTTTCAAAAAATGAAAAATCTTCACCCGGCCTTTTTTCCCAGTCAAATTCCGGATAGTGTTTTTATTAGTAAAATGAAAGATCCTTTATACCGTGAATTGTACAACGAAGTACAAAAAAAGTATAGCAATTTCAATCCTGTTCAAGAGGAATTGGAAGAAGTATTCCGTCGAATAAAATTTTATTTTCCCAATCAAAAAACACCTTCCAAAGTAACCACATTGATTTCGGAAATGGACTACCAAAATAAAGTGATTTACACAGATAGTCTTTTGTTGATTTCGTTAGATTTATATTTAGGAAAAGAACATAAATTTTATGAGTTTCCCGATTTTTTCAAACAAACCTTTCAACGTTCACAAATTATGCCCGATGTGGTTTCCGATTTTTCTACACGTGTGATTGCTCAGCCCCGTGAAAAAACGTTTTTGGATCAAATGATTTATTTTGGTAAAGAAATGTATATCAAAGATTTAATTCTGCCTATCTATGAAGATTTTGATAAAATCGGTTATTCAAAAGAACAACAAATTTGGTGTGAAGAAAACGAAGGAGAAATTTGGCGATACTTTATAGAAGATAATATTCTATACGATTCCGACACCAAATTAGTGCAACGTTTCATCGCACCAGCCCCTTTTTCAAAGTTCTATCTTGAAATCGACAATGAGTCTCCCGGAAGAACAGGTGTTTGGATTGGATGGCAGATTGTCCGCTCGTTTATGAAAAATAATGAAGTATCTTTGGCTGATTTTTTAGCCATGGATGCCAAAGAAATTTTTACGCGTTCAAAATATAAACCCAAAAAATAATAAGTTTGATGACTTCTGAAATAAAATTCGACGTTACGTTAGATGAAAATAAAGTGCCTGAATCGTTAAAATGGACAGCCAAAGATGGCGGTGTAGAAAACCAAGAAACCAAAGCCATTATGCTATCTGTTTGGGATTCAAAAGCAAAAGAATCACTTCGAATCGATTTATGGACTAAGGATATGCCTGTGGATGAAATGAAAATCTTCTTTCATCAAACATTAGTAGCCATGGCCGATACTTTTCAACGTGCCACAACCGATGATAAAATGGCTGACACCATGCGAGATTTTTGCGAATATTTTGCCGAGAAATTAGAGTTAAAAGGCTAAAAGGAATTGTTCTTAAACATTTCCTGATTGATTTCATCAATAAACGAAAGTAGTTCCTCTTTTCCGGTTGATTCTGTGGCGGAAGTGATAAAATGTTGTGGCATTTCTTCCCAACCACTAGCCAAAACTTGTTTTCGGTAAGCAGCAACATGTGAATCGATCCTGGTTTTTCCAATTTTATCCGCTTTGGTAAAAATAATGCAAAACGGAACTTCGGTTACGCCTAAATAAGTCAAAAATTCTAAATCAATTTTTTGAGCTTCCAAACGTATGTCAATCAGCACAAAAGCACAAACCAATTGTTCTCTTTTTTCAAAATAATCGGTTACAAATTGTTGAAATGTTTCTTTTGACTTTTTGGAAACTTTCGCATAACCATAACCGGGTAAATCAACCAAAAACCAATTATTGTTGATTTTAAAATGATTAATCAATTGTGTTTTCCCTGGTTTTGATGAGGTTTTTGCCAAACTTTTGTGGTTGGTTAGCATGTTTATCAACGATGATTTCCCCACGTTTGATCTTCCAATAAAAGCATATTCCGGTAGAGGGTCTTTCGGGCATTTGCTCACTTCGGAGTTACTAATCACAAATTCGGCACTGGTAATTTTCATAGTATTTATTTAAAACAAAAAAGTCCGTTCGGACTCTTTATAATTTAGTTTTTTCTAACCATTCCAACAAGATTTTATTAAACTCATCCGGATGTTCCATCATGGCAGCGTGGCCACATTTATCAATCCAATATAAATCAGAATTGGGTAGCAATTTGTGGAATTCTTCGGCTACTTCAGGTGGTGTAACCTTATCGTCTTTCCCCCAAATCAAACAAGTTGGGGTTTGCATTTTCGGCAAATCTTTCGCCATATTATGACGAATAGCACTTTTGGCAATGGTTAAAGTTTTAATGACTTTAATGCGATCATTGACAATTGAAAAGACTTCATCAACCAATTCTTTTGAAGCCATTTCGGGATTGTAAAAAACATTTTGGGTTTTTAATTTAATGTATTCATAATCACCTCTTTTGGGATAACTGTCACCCATCGCACTTTCGTAAAGTCCTGAACTTCCTGTTAATACCATTGCGGCTACCTTCTCAGGATACATTTTAGTGTGATACAAACCCACATGACCGCCTAAAGAATTTCCTAACAAAATAACTCTTTCAAATCCTTTAAAGACGATAAAATCTTTCACAAATTTTGAAAAAGCTTTTACGTTGGTTTTTAAAATGTTTTGTGTGTATAAAGGAAGTTCCGGGATAACGACTTTATATCCATTTTTTGGAAAAAAATCGGCAACTCCACCAAAATTACTTAATCCACCCATCAGACCATGTAAAACAATAATTGGAGTTCCTTCTCCGGCTTCAAAATAAGTATATTTTCCTTCTTTCTTAAAGTTTTCTTTCATCAAAATGAGCTCTTTCAATTCATCACAAATATATGATTTTATCCATAAAAAAGAAGAATTGTACTGTTTATTTGAAATGAAATTTGGGTGATATCTAAAAAAAATCCTGCTATCGCTTAAGTGGTTAATTATCAACATTTTTTTAGGTTATTTCAGTTTGTTTGAATTTTGAAAAATCATGTAAAATTTGAAGTGACTTTGTTAATCTGTTGCATATTTTCTTTTAAACTATACAATTACAAATGGTTTGTTAAATAATGTGCAATAATTCAGTTGATTAACTTGAAATCGTTTTGAAGAGCAAAGTGGTAAAACTTATTAACAAAGTGGTATTTTGTGGTAAATTGTGGTAAAATGTTTTTATATTTGCTATCAAACCATCAAAATTGTAACTCATTGAATACCATTGTTGGAACATATGAATGTAAAGTCGATGCCAAAGGAAGGCTGCTTTTGCCTGCTCCTTTGAAAAAGCAGTTGGCTGCGTCATTGCAAGATGGTTTTGTATTGAAGCGGTCTGTTTTTCAACCTTGTTTGGAATTGTATCCCATGGCAGAATGGAATATTTTGATGAATAAAGTCAACAAATTGAATCGCTTTGTTAAAAAGAACAACGATTTTATCAGAAGGTTTACTGCCGGTGTAAAAGTGGTCGAAATCGACGCATTGGGTCGTTTGTTGGTGCCAAAAGATTTAGTGGTTTTTGCTTCTATTTCCAAAGATATTGTGCTGTCTTCAGCGGTTAATATTGTAGAGATTTGGGACAAAGATTTGTATGAAAAGTCAATTGATGATGCTACAATCGATTTTGCTGATTTGGCAGAAGATGTAATGGGAAATGTTAATGATGATGACAATGGACTATCATAATCCGGTTTTGTTAAAAACATCCGTAGAAGGTTTAGCAATCAAGCCGGATGGTGTTTATGTGGATGTGACTTTTGGTGGTGGTGGGCATTCAAAAGAAATTTTGAGTCAGTTAGGACCAAATGGAAAACTATATGCTTTTGATCAGGACGAAGATGCAATAGTGAATGCTTTGTCTGATGAACGATTCAAATTAATTAATGAAAATTTTAGAAACATCAAACGCTATTTGCGATTTTATGGTGTCAAAGAAGTAGATGGAATTTTGGCGGATTTAGGAGTTTCTTCTCATCAATTTGATGTAGCCGAAAGAGGTTTTTCAACCCGATTTGATGCTGAATTAGATATGCGAATGAGTCAAAAAGGCGAGTTAAATGCTTTTATGGTGGTTAATGAATATGATGAAGCTACTCTTAAAAAAGTATTTGCAGAATTTGGCGAACTATCGAATGCTGGAGCAATTGCTAATACTATTGTAAATGCCAGAAAAGATGTTCCAATCAAAAATACAGAACAATTAAAACAAGTTCTTTCAAGATTTTTGCCGGCTCACAAGAGTCATAAAATTTTGGCTCAGATTTATCAAGCCATTCGAATTGAAGTCAACCAAGAAATGGAAGTGTTGAAAGAATTTTTAGAGCAATCATTAGATATTCTTAAACCCGGTGGAAGATTAAGTGTCATTTCCTATCATTCTCTCGAAGATCGTTTGGTGAAAAGATTTATGAAAAACGGCCTGTTTGAAGGAGAGCCGGAACGAGATTTTTTTGGGAATTATTCTGTGCCTTTTAAATCCATTGGAAAGTTGATTATTCCCGATAATGCTGAAATTAAAATAAACAACCGAGCTCGTAGTGCCAAATTGCGAATCGCTGAGAAAAAGTAAATGAAAGCCGGTATATATGACATATTAAAAGCAAAATTTCTGGTTAATCAGGATGCAGTCAAAAATTGGCGATTTATCGTTTTTCTAATTGCCTTAGCGATGATCATGATTGCCAATATTCATCATTACGAAAAAAAAATATTCAGAATTGTTGAGTTGAATAAGGAAGTTAAAGAATTACGTTCAGAATTTGTAGATCGTCGTTCAGAATTAATGAAATTAAAAATGGAAAGTACGATTTCAAAGAAAATGGAAGAGAAAGGAATATTTCCCTCCAACGTGCCTCCAACAAAAATAAAAGTGATTAAACCAAAAGAAAAAACATTAACAGAAAAAATATGGAAGTAACAGATAAACACATCTCTTACCGAATTTATTTGGTCGCCGTAGTCGTCTTTTTGATGGCTATAGGGATTACTGTTAAATTAACTAATATTCAATGGGTTGAGGGTGAATATTACCGCAAGTTGGCCAAAGAACGAAGTGTAAAAAATTTTGTAATTCCCGCAAACAAAGGAAATATTTATTCTTCTGATGGAAGTTTATTAGCAACATCTATACCCAATTACAAAGTTCGTTTTGATGCCATGGCTCCTAAAAAAGAAGATTTCAATAAAAATCTTCAACCGCTTTGCGACTCGTTATCAAAATTGCTAGGAAAACCATCTCAATTTTACAAAACAGAATTTCTTCGTGCAAGATCAACTAGAAATCGGTATTATTTGGTAGCCAGAAATCTGAGCTATACCGACTACATGAAAATCAAAAGTTTTCCTCTTTTTAATAAAGGAGCTTATCGTGGCGGAATTATTACCGAACAAAAAACTGTTCGCGAGCATCCTATTGGTTTAGTTGCAGAACGTACCATAGGTTATGAACGAATCAGACCAAACGGAACTCCTGACGGAAAAGGAATCGAATGGGCGTTTAGAGATTATCTAAACGGGAAAGATGGAAAACGACTTATGCAAAAAATGGCAAAAGGTCAGTGGAAACCTATACGCGACGAAAACGAGGTTGAACCCCAAGATGGTTATGATATTATTTCAACTATTGATGTTTACATTCAAGATATTGCTCACCACGCTTTGCTAAAGCAGTTAGAATACTATGAAGCGGAACACGGTTGTGTAGTGGTTATGGAAACTAAAACCGGTGAAGTGAAAGCCATATCTAATTTAGGAAGAGATAAAGACGGTAATTACACCGAAACGGTCAATTATGCGGTAGCCGAATCACACGAACCGGGCTCTACATTCAAATTGATTGATTTAATTGCTCTTTTTGAAGATAAGGTGGCTGACACAAGTGATATATATGATACAAAAGGTGGTGAAATCACTTATTATAACAGAAAAGTACGTGACTCTAAAAAAGGAGGTTACGGAAAAGTTTCACTAGGAAGAGGTTTTGAATTGTCATCTAATACCGTTTTAGTGCAAGCGGTTTATAACAATTATAAAAGTAATCCACAGAAGTTTGTCGATCATATCAAACGAATGAAATTACATGAGCCGCTAGGTTTACAAATAAAAGGAGAAGGAAAACCAAAAATTCCACAACCGGGCGACAAAGATTGGTACGGAACCACTTTACCGTGGATGGCTTATGGTTATGGAGTTTCGATGACACCATTGCAAACATTAACCTTGTATAATGCCGTGGCTAATGATGGTGAAATGGTAAAACCTTTATTTGTAAAAGAAATTAAAGAATGGAATAAAACCATTAAAAAGTTTGATAAAGAAGTAATAAATCCAAAAATAGCTTCTCAAGAAACATTGGATAAGATAAAAGCGGTTTTAGAAAAGGTAGTCAAAAAAGGAACTGGTTCTAAACTGTATTCCAAAGATTTTTCAATGGCAGGAAAAACAGGAACGGCTCAAATGGGTTATTCCGACAAGGCTAACTTGTACTATGCTTCCTCATTTGTGGGCTATTTCCCGGCAGATCAACCAAAATATTCGTGTATTGTTGTGGTACATAAACCCAGTAAATCAAAAGGATATTACGGTGCAGATGTTTCCGGACCGGTTTTTAAACGAATTGCTCAAAAAGTGTTTACCGATGTTCCTTCAACCAACGAGGTGAAAAGTTTGGAGAAAAATATTCCTATTCAGGATAAAAATTATGATACCTATTACGCCAATTCTTCCAAAGACTTGAAAACAATTCCAAACGTAAAAGGAATGTCCGGCATGGATGCAATTGCCTTGTTAGAAAATTTAAAAATAAAAGTAAAAATCATTGGAATCGGAAAAGTAAAAAAACAATCCATTCAACCCGGAGAACCTTTATTAAAAAATAGTACCATCATATTAGAATTATCGTGATAACCTTAAAAGACATATTATATAAAGTTAGCATTGAAGCGGTGAAAGGTTCAACGGATGTGGCCATTGGTAAAATTGAGTTTGATTCCAGAAAAGTGGAGTTGAATGATGTTTTTGTGGCGATTCGCGGTACCATTTCCAACGGTCACGATTTTATCGAAAAAGCTCTTAATCAGGGTGCGGCAGTAATTGTATGTGATACTTTTCCGGATTTAATAGTCAATGGCGTAACCTATATTCAAGTAAAAGACACCAATTTGGCATTGGCTTTTTTGGCATCGAATTATTATAACAATCCATCTCAAAATTTAAAATTAGTTGGAATTACAGGAACCAATGGCAAAACAACCATTGCTTCGTTGTTGTATCAATTATTTAAAAAAGCAGGCTATGAAGTTGGTTTGCTTTCCACCGTAAAGATCTTGGTTGATGAGGAAGAGTTTCCTGCTACACATACCACTCCGGATTCTTTGACCATAAACTATTATTTGGCTGAAATGAATAAAGCAGGAGTAGAGTTTTGTTTTATGGAAGTCAGCTCACACGGAATTCATCAAAAAAGAACGGAAGGTTTAATTTTTTCTGGAGGAATTTTCACCAATCTTTCCCATGATCATTTAGACTATCATAGTTCTTTTGCCGAATACAGAGATGTAAAAAAATCATTCTTTGATTATTTGCCTAAAACGGCTTTTGTGTTAACGAATATAGATGATAAAAACGGCACTTTGATGTTGCAAAACACAAAGGCAAAGAAATTAACCTACGCTCTAAAATCGTATGCTGATTACAAGGCTTCCATTTTAGAAAATCAGTTAAGCGGATTATTATTAAAAATTAACGGAAACGAAGTTTGGGTCAAATTGATTGGAACTTTTAATGCTTATAATTTGTTGGCAATATATGGAACTGCTGTTGAATTAGGTTTGGATAGTCTAGAAGTTCTTCGATTATTATCTGAACTGGAAAGTGTTTCGGGACGATTTCAATTCATCGTTTCAGAGGATAAAATTACCGCCATTGTGGATTATGCTCACACACCCGATGCATTGGAAAATGTATTAGGAACTATCAATGACATTCGAACCAAAAACGAACAATTAATCACAGTGGTTGGCTGCGGAGGAAACAGAGATAAAACAAAGCGACCCATCATGGCGAACATTGCCTCCACAATGAGCAATAAAGTGATTCTAACCTCTGATAATCCAAGAGATGAAGATCCAACCGATATTTTAATGGATATGGAAAAAGGAGTTGAGCCACAAAATCATCGTAAAACATTATCCATTTTAGATAGAAAACAAGCCATCAAATTAGCATGCCAATTGGCAAAACCAAACGATATTATTCTGATTGCCGGAAAAGGTCATGAAACTTATCAGGAAATCAAAGGAGTTCGTCATCATTTTGACGACATGGAAACCGTAAAAGAACTATTAGACGAACGAAACCAATAGAACCGATATGCTGTATTATTTATTTGAATATTTAAACAAAACACTCGATGTTCCCGGAACAGGAGTTTTTCAATACATTACGTTTCGTTCCGGTTTGGCGGTTCTTTTGTCGCTTTTACTTTCTACGATTTATGGAAAAAGAGTAATTAATTTTCTTCGTAATCAACAAGTAGGCGAAACTGTTCGTGAACTTGGTTTAGAAGGACAAACGCAAAAAGCAGGAACACCAACCATGGGCGGTCTCATTATCATAATGGCTACCTTAATTCCTGTTATTTTGTTGGCAAAATTAGATAACATTTACATCATACTATTAATTGTGACTACACTTTGGATGGGAACAATCGGTTTTATTGATGATTATATCAAGATTTTTAAAAAGGATAAACAAGGTTTAAAAGGTAAATTTAAAGTTATTGGTCAGGTTGGTTTAGGCTTGATAGTGGGTTCTGTATTGTATTTTAATCCGGGTGTAACCGTAAGGAAAGATACACAACGAACAAACATTTTACAACAAAATACCGAAACAATGATTTCTTCTATTCCATTGGAAGAAAAATCAACAGCAACCACAATTCCTTTCTTTAAAAATAATGAATTTGATTATGCCGATTTGTTGTCGTTTTTAGGCGATGGTTACGAAACATGGGCTTGGTTGATTTTTATTCCGATAGTCATTTTTATCATCACAGCCGTTTCAAATGGTGCCAATTTGACGGATGGGATTGATGGTCTTGCCGCCGGAACTTCCGCTATTTCAGTGCTGACATTAGGCATTTTTACATTCGTTTCTGGTAATATCATTTTCTCTAATTACCTCAATATTATGTACATCCCGAATTCAGGTGAAATGACCGTGTTTATCTCCGCGTTTGTGGGTTCACTCATAGGATTTTTATGGTACAACAGTTATCCGGCAGCCGTTTTTATGGGTGACACAGGTAGTTTAACCATTGGGGGAATTATTGCCGTAATCGCCATCGCCATTCGAAAAGAATTACTAATTCCGGTTATCTGCGGAATCTTCTTAGCCGAAAATTTATCAGTAGTGTTGCAAGTAAGCTACTTTAAATACACCAAAAAGAAATTCGGCGAAGGAAGACGAATTTTTCTCATGTCGCCCTTGCACCATCATTACCAGAAAAAAGGCTATCACGAAAGTAAGATTGTAACCCGATTCTGGATTGTTGGCATATTGTTGGCCATATTATCCATCGTAACCTTAAAACTAAGATAATGCGATTGGTAGTGCTTGGCGGAGGAGAAAGTGGGGTGGGAACCGCCATTTTAGGAAAGAAAAAAGGATATGATGTTTTTCTATCCGATTTTGGTAAAATAAAAGATAATTACAAAGAAGTTCTGTTGCTTAATGAAATTGATTGGGAAGATGAAAAGCACACCGAAGACCTCATTTTGAATGCCGATGTGGTGATGAAGAGTCCCGGAATTCCTGATAAAGTGGCAATAGTAAAGAAATTGTATGAAAAGCAAATTCCGGTGATTTCAGAAATTGAATTTGCAGCACAATTTACAGATGCCATCACTATCGGAATTACTGGAAGTAATGGAAAAACGACAACCACTATGTTAACCTACCATCTCCTTAAATCAGGTGGTTTAAATGTGGGATTGGCTGGAAATATAGGAAAGAGTTTTGCGTGGCAAGTGGCGGATGAGGATTTTGATGTGTATGTGCTGGAGTTAAGCAGTTTTCAGCTAGACGGCATCATTAACTATAAACCGCATATCGCTATTCTTACCAACATTAGTCCAGATCATTTGGACAGATATGAATATGTGTATGAGAACTATATCGAGTCAAAATTCAGAATAACAATGAATCAAACCGAAGATGATTATTTGATTTATGATGCAGATGATGAAGCAACAACAAATTGGTTAAAAAACAACAAAACAAAAGCACAATTAATTCCATTTTCGCTTAATAAAAAGCACCAAATGGGGGGATTTATAAACAACGACACTATGGAAATGTACATCAACGAAGAAGAATTTACAATGGAAACCAAAACAATGGCTTTGGAAGGCAAACACAACATGAAAAACGCAATGGCAGCAACTTCTGTGGCTCAACTGATGCGAATTAGAAAGCAGACCATCAGAGAGAGTTTGTCCAATTTTCAAGGTGTTGAACATCGTTTGGAGCGTGTATTGAAAATTCAAAATGTGCAATACATAAACGATAGTAAAGCAACCAATGTAAATGCTACATTTTTTGCTCTAGACAGCATGTCCACACCAACTGTTTGGATTGTTGGTGGAGTTGATAAAGGAAATGATTATTCAGAATTAATGTCGTTGGTTCGTGAAAAAGTAAAAGCCATTATTTGTCTAGGTGTTGATAATAAAAAAATTATCGATGCTTTTGGAAATGTTGTTGATGTAATGGTGGAAGTTACGTCTATGAGCGATGCCGTTCGAACAGCTCAACATTTAACCGAAAAAGGCGATACGGTTTTATTATCACCGGCTTGTGCCAGTTTCGATTTGTTTGAAAATTATGAAGACAGAGGTAGACAATTCAAGCAAGCAGTTCGGAATTTGTAGGGAGTTGGGAGATGGAAGAAAGAAGTTGAAATAGAATAACGAATTTTTTGTCATTTCGCAGGATGACGAAGTCGAAATAGAAATCTCCTGCGAAGCAGGCAGTATTCAACAATAAATTAATAAACATGTTAGCACTAATAAAAAGTTTAAGAGGAGATAAAGTCATTTGGGCATTAATTGCCTTGCTGGCACTATTTTCTTTTATGCCTGTATTTAGTGCGAGTAGCAATTTGGCTTATGCCGGAAAAGGCACCGGAAATACCGTAAGTTATTTGATTAAACATCTTGTACACGTAGCTCTCGGATTTTTCATTATATACCGAATTCATAAAATTCCGTACCATTATTTCAGAAGCATTTCTAGAATTTTATTGCCTTTTATTTGGCTATTGCTTGGTTATACTCTATTTAAGGGAACGGTAATTGCTGGAGCAAATGCAAGTCGATGGATTCAAGTGCCTTTTGTTGGAATTTCGTTTCAACCTTCTACTTTAGCGTTTATTGTGTTGATGATTTTTGTAGCTCGTTATTTATCAAAAACCAGAGAAGAACCACTCACATTTAAATCGTCATTCATTGATTTATGGCTTCCGGTCGGAATTACATTGATGTTTATTCTACCGGCTAACTTTTCAACAGCCGCATTAATTTTTTCAATGGTTCTAATGTTGGTCTTCATCGGAAAGTATCCGTTAAAATATATTGGAGCTGTGTTGGGAATAGGAATTGTATCATTGGCATTTTTTATTCTGATAGCCAAAGCATTTCCAAATCCGTTAACAACTCGTGTCAATACATGGGAAGCCCGTATCGAACGATTTTTCAATGATGACGTACAAGATCCGGATGAAGTCTATCAAATTGAAAGAGCCAAAACAGCTATCGCAACCGGTGGAGTTTATGGATTAGGACCGGGAAAAAGCGTTCAGAAAAACTTTTTACCCCAATCTTCTTCCGATTTTATTTATGCCATTATTGTTGAAGAATTTGGATTAGCCGGCGGATTAGCAATTCTTGGAATTTATCTTTTGCTGTTTTTTAGAATAGTAATTGCCGCCCACAAAGCCAATACTTTATTCGGAAAATTAGTCGTCGTCGGACTCGGTTTTCCCATCGTGTTTCAAGCGATGATTAATATGGGAGTTGCAGTAGAATTATTACCAACAACCGGACAAACGTTACCACTAATTAGTAGTGGAGGAAGTTCAATTTGGGTAACTTGTTTGGCGTTGGGAATCATCATCAATGTGACCAAAAAAGAAGAGGAAATTGCTGCCGAAAATAAAGAAAAAGCCATGCGTGATACCGCTCTTCAAAAAATGATTGATAAGCAATTGAAAGAAGATGAAGAGTCTTTGATAAAATCTGAAGAACAGAAAGAGGAAGATTTTTCTATCGAAGATAATCCGATGAATGCAGTTTTAAACAAAAGTTAAGATGAGCAGTTTTAAATTCATACTAAGTGGTGGCGGAACCGGTGGACATATCTACCCGGCGATTGCTATTGCCAATGAATTAAAGGCTCAATTTCCCGATTGCGAAATTTTGTTTGTTGGTGCAAAAGACAAAATGGAAATGCAAAAAGTACCGCAAGCCGGCTATCCAATAAAAGGATTGTGGATTGCAGGTTTACAACGAAAGCTCACTTTACAGAATCTACTATTTCCGGTAAAAGTTATTGATAGTTTAATAAAATCAAGACGAATCATAAAATCATTCAAACCGGATGTGGTTATAGGAACCGGAGGTTTTGCGTCAGGTCCTTTGTTACGTGCTGCGGCTGTGATGAATATTCCTATTGTGGTGCAAGAGCAAAACTCTTTCCCGGGAATTACAAATAAAATTTTGAGCAAAAGAGCTTCTGTGATTTGTGTAGCGTATGATAATTTAGAACACTTTTTTCCAAAAAATAAAATAAAATTAACCGGAAATCCTGTTCGAGAAGATTTGCTTTCCATTGATAATAAACGATTGGATGCGTTGACTTACTTCGCTTTAGATGCAACCAAAAAGACTTTGTTGGTTTTGGGAGGAAGTTTAGGCTCGAGAAGAATCAATCAACTTATTGCAAAAGAATTGGATTTTATTACCAATCAGAATATTCAAGTGATTTGGCAGTGTGGTAAACTTTATTTTGACGAGTACAGTCATTTTAATGAAAAGTCCTATGTAAAAGTTGTTTCCTTCATCGACAGAATGGATTTGGTTTATGCGGCGGCAGATATTATTATTTCCCGTGCCGGAGCATCGTCTGTTTCAGAGCTTTGTTTGGTGGGCAAACCGGTCATTTTTATTCCGTCTCCCAACGTAGCCGAAGATCATCAAACCAAAAACGCAAAAGCAATTGTAGATAAAAACGGAGCAATTTTGTTAAAAGAAAGTGAGTTAGACGGGAAATTTCAATCTGTTTTTACTCATCTAATTGACGATGAAAATCATCAAATAGAATTAGGAAATCAAATCAGGAAATTGGCTAAACCCAATGCAACGCAAGACATTGTTAAAGAAATTAGTAAACTAATAAAAAAATAAAATCCTAAAACTCCCCTCTCCTTTGGAGAGGGGTTGGGGGTGAGGTATATGAATCTAAATCAAATCCATAACGTTTATTTCATCGGAATCGGAGGAATCGGAATGAGTGCTCTTGCTCGCTATTTCAGTTTCTTAGGAAAAGAAATTGCCGGCTACGACAAAACCGAAACTGAACTGACCAAAGAATTGGAAGCGATCGGAATGCAGATTCATTTTGATGATACAATCGATAAAATCCCATCCCATTTTAACAAAGAAAACACATTAGTTATAATCACCCCGGCTGTTCCAACTTCGCATAGCGAATGGAATTTTTTCAAAGAAAAAGGCTATGTCATTAAAAAAAGAGCAGAAGTCTTGGGAATAATCACCAAAGATACTTATTGTTTTGCTGTTGCCGGAACACACGGAAAAACAACAACTTCCTCAATTCTTGGTCATATTTTGTATGAATGTGGTGTGGATGTCACTGCTTTCTTGGGCGGAATTGTAGAAAATTATAATTCCAACCTTATCGGAAACGGAAAAACGGTTACAGTGGTAGAAGCCGATGAATTTGACCGCTCGTTCTTGCATCTTCATCCAAACATGGCATGCGTGACATCAATGGATGCCGATCATTTGGATATTTATGGAAATTCAGATGAAATTGAAGCAACATTTGTTGAATTTGCTGATAAAGTAGAAGATAAAAAATTGCTTTTCACGCCCAAAAGTTTACCACTCAAAGGAATGAAAATTGCCATTGAAGAGGAGGCCGATTTTACCGCCTTTAATATTAGAATAGAAAATAGTGCTTATGTTTTTGATGTAAAAACACCATCGGAAACAATTAAAAATATACATTTCAATTTGCCGGGAAGACACAATTTAATGAATGCTCTCATGGCTTTGGCGATGGCTAAAACATATGGATCCCCAACCGACGGTATTGCCAGAGCTTTGAGTACATTCAACGGAATTAAAAGACGTTTTTCCTATCAAATTAAAACAGAAAAATTGGTTTTTATTGATGATTATGCACATCATCCTACTGAAATAAATGCGGTTCACCAAGCCGTTAGAGAATTGTATCCCCTACAAAAAGTGTTGGCTGTTTTTCAACCGCATTTGTTCAGTAGAACGAAAGATTTTGCCGATGATTTTGCTAAAAGTCTTTCGCAGTTTGATGAAGTCATTTTATTGGATATTTATCCGGCCAGAGAACTTCCCATGCTAGGCATTACCTCGGAATGGTTATTGTCAAAAATTGAGAATCCAACCAAAAAATTAGTGTCGAAAAATAATTTAATAGAGGCAATTTTAGCCTCTGATGCAACCGTAATTGTAACCATCGGAGCAGGTGATATAGGTGAATTAGTTAAACCAATAAAAGAGCGACTAAATGAAAAAGTATTTTAACTGGACAAACTTGCGTTTAGTTCTGATAGTCATGCTTTTGGCTTTTTTATATGCATTTACTTCCAAAAGAAATGACAACAGGAAATTACAAAATGCTACCGTAGAATTTCAGGATGGCGAGCAACTTTTTATTACACATGAAACGGTTAATAAATTGTTAATAGAAAATAAAAAAGATGCTTCCAGCATACGGAAAGTTGCTTTAGATTTGAATAATTTGGAAAATACCATCAATCAGCACGACATGGTTGAAAAAGCAGAAGTTTTCGTGAGTGTAGATGGTCATTTAAAAGCAGTTGTCAAGCAGAAGACACCAGTTGCCAGAATATTTGAAGGAAGTGGTTCGTATTATATTGATTATAAAGGAACTAAAATGCCGTTGTCAACTATTCATACTGCACGTGTTCCGCTTGTTTCGGGGGGGATAAACGACAAAAATAGAGACGATTTAAACAAATTATTTCGAATGATTCACGACGATGAGTTTTTGAAAAAAAATATCATTGGCATTCAAGTTTTGCCGTCCGGTAGCTTGAAAATGAAGAATAGAAATTTTAATTACGATATCGATTTTGGAAAAACCATCAACATGGAAAAGAAATTTAGGAATTACAAAGCCTTTTTTCAAAAAGCTGTTCAAGACAGTTCCATTCACGGTTACCAATTAATAAATCTGAAGTTCACGCAACAGGTAGTTTGCACAAAATAGAAGCACATGAAAAATGAAAACATCGCAGTAGGTTTAGACATCGGTACCACAAAAATTGTGGCCATGATTGGTCGTAAAAACGAGTATGGCAAACTCGAAATCTTAGGTGTGGGAAAATCCAAAAGTTTGGGTGTTCACAGAGGAGTGGTTAACAACATTACGCAAACTATTCAATCCATCCAAACGGCTATTGCAGAAGCAGAAGAAAATTCGGGCTACATGATTAAAGACGTTGTAGTGGGAATTGCGGGTCAACATATCCGCAGTATTCAGCACAGCGATTATATCAGCCGCAGTAACCCGGAAGAAGTGATTTGTGATAAAGATATTGAACAATTGATAGGACAGGTTCACAAATTGGCTATGCTACCGGGCGAAGAAATTATTCATGTGTTACCCCAAGAATTTAAAATCGATGGTCAAGCCGAAATCAAAGAACCTATCGGAATGTATGGCGGTCGATTAGAGAGTAGTTTTCATGTAGTGGTGGGTCATGCTGCTTCCATCCGAAACGTGGGTCGATGCATTCAAAGTGCTGGAATTGAATTGTCCGGTTTAACCTTAGAACCACTTGCTTCATCCGATGCGGTTTTGAGCCAAGAAGAAAAAGAAGCAGGTGTAGCCTTGATTGATATTGGTGGAGGAACCACTGATTTGGCGATTTTTAAAGATGGAATCATTCGTCATACAGCTGTAATTCCTTTTGGTGGAAATGTGATTACGGATGATATCAAAGAAGGTTGCTCAATTATTGAAAAACAAGCTGAATTATTAAAAGTTAAATTCGGATCAGCTTGGCCGGGAGAAAATAAAGACAACGAAATTGTTTCTATTCCAGGATTGAGAGGGCGTGAGCCAAAAGAAATTTCATTAAAAAACCTTTCAAAAATAATTAATGCTCGCGTAGTTGAAATTATTGAACAAGTTTTTGATGAAATTAAATCCTACGGATGTGATGATCCTAAAAAGAAACTAATTGCAGGAATTGTTTTAACAGGTGGCGGTTCGCAATTAAAACACATCAAACAATTGGTGGAATACATCACAGGAATGGACACCCGAATCGGTTATCCGAATGAACATTTGGCCGGAAACTCTGACGAAGAAATGTCAAGTCCGTTATATGCTACTGCGGTCGGATTAATGATGAACAGCATCAATAATAACACCAAAAGTGCTATTTTGATGTCTGAAATGGAACAATCGCTTCCAAAAGAAGAAGTTGTTGAAGAGCCTAAAAATGAGCCTGTTGCCGAAGCCCCAAAAGCAGCAGCCCCAAAAAATGAAAGTACCGAGAATAAAATCAAACGTTCTTTCTTTGATAAATATGTAGAAAAGATTAAAGAATTTTTAGATAATGCGGAATAGACCTAGTTCTGTAGTATTGAAAAATTTAGAATGAATTAGAAAAACCAAGTAGTATGATAAGCAACTCAGATTTTGGAAGCATTTCATTTGATTTACCTAAAAACCAATCAAATGTAATTAAAGTAATTGGTGTTGGCGGTGGTGGAAGTAACGCCATCAACCACATGTTTAAACAAGGGATTAAAGGAGTAGATTTTGTTGTTTGTAATACGGACTCACAAGCACTTCAAAACAGTCCTGTGCCTAATAAAATTCAGTTGGGTGTAAATCTAACCGAAGGATTAGGTGCCGGTGCAAATCCAGAAGTAGGTCAACAATCTGCTTTGGAAAGCATGGAAGACATTGATAAATTATTAGACAGTAACACCAAAATGATTTTCATCACCGCAGGAATGGGTGGTGGAACCGGAACCGGTGCTGCTCCAGTAATTGCTCAAATGGCCAAAGAAAAGGATATTTTAACGGTAGGAATTGTTACCATTCCGTTTCAATTTGAAGGTAAAGTTCGCTCCGAACAAGCAATGTCCGGTGTGGAACGTTTGCGTAAACAAGTGGACTCACTTATCGTTATCAACAATAATAAATTAAGAGAAGTATACGGGAATCTTGGTTTCAAAGCAGGATTTTCAAAAGCTGATGAAGTATTAGCTACTGCCTCTCGTGGAATTGCAGAGGTAATTACACACCATTATACACAAAACATCGATTTAAAAGATGCTAAAACCGTGTTGTCCAATAGTGGAACAGCCATCATGGGTTCTGCCATCGCTGAAGGCGAAAACAGAGCGAAAGATGCTATTGTTTCTGCGTTAGATTCACCGTTATTAAACGACAATAAAATTACAGGAGCCAAAAACGTATTGTTGCTTATCGTTTCGGGTTCAACTGAAATTACGATTGACGAAATCGGTGAAATTAACGACCATATTCAAGCGGAGGCAGGTTACAATGCTAACATTATTATGGGAGTTGGTGAAGATGATTCATTAGGTGATTCTATCGCCGTAACCATCATTGCTACGGGTTTTAATGTGGAACAGCAGAAAGAGATCGTGAATGCTGAGCCTAAAAAAATAATTCATTCGTTAGAAGAGAATCAAACCAATACGATCGATTTGAGTCAAAAAGCGGTGGCTCCAATGACAGAAGTTTCCTTTGAAAAAGAAACACCAAAAGCTGTTTCAGAAGACAAAATTGTTTTTGAATTGATTGAAGAATTAGAAGTTATTGAACCTAAAATGGTTTCAGACTTAATTCCAACAACCGATTTTATCAAGAATATTGATGTTGCTTACGAAATTGTTTCGCCTTTTTCGGATAATCATTTGTTTGCTACAACGCAGGAAGTTCGCGAGATAATCGTCAAAGATCCTGAATTTGTGATTGTTGAAAAGGAACAAGTAACCTTGTCTTTTGATTTATCAATTGAAAAAAAGGTTGAAGCAGAAGCAGAAAAAACAGTGTTTTTTGAACTTGACCCAATTGCTACAAACGAAATCATTGTGAATGAACCAAAGCAGGTTATTCCAATGACCGAAGTGAATGAAACCGGCGTAGTGCGTTATTCTTTGGAAGAATACATGGAAGTGGAATCCGAATTGTTGAATTCTAAACCAATTGTAAATGTGGTAGAAGAGCCAATCAATGAAGAAATGAATATTACGATGAAAAAAGTTGAAACACCTTCTGCTTTTTCACCTTCATTTGATGAAATCAATCCTATAACAGAGTTAACCATCGAGGAGACGTTAAAAATGCGTGCCGATGAAAGAAGAAAAAAATTAAAAGAATTCAATTATAAGTTTCATAACAATTCGTCTCGTTTGGATGAGATGGAAAAAGTACCGGCTTACAAAAGAATGGGAGTGGATTTACCAACAAATTCACCTATAAATAATCAATCTAAAACTTCGTTAGGAACGGATAGTAATAATGATGCTCAATTGCGATCAAACAATTCTTTTCTACACGATAATGTGGATTAACTAACTCAAACAAATCCTTTTTAGCCCGAAAATCAGCACATGGTTTTCGGGTTATTTTTTTTATCTTTGCATTCCGTTAAAAGCGAGTTTTAAAAGTAATCTTTTTTAAAAAATATAAACATGAGTCTGCAAAGCCAAATTAATGAAGAAATTAAAAATGCAATGCGTGCCAAAGACACGTTAGCATTAGAAGCATTACGAGCTGTAAAATCGGCTATTTTGTTAGCGTTAACAGAAGGCGGAGCAAAAGAGGAGTTAGCTCAAGAAGATGAAATTAAATTGTTGAAACGTTTAGTTAAACAACGTAAAGACAGTGCGGCAATATATGAGCAGCAAGGTAGGGCAGATTTGGCTGAACCGGAAGTTAAACAAGCCGCAATTATCGAAAAGTTTTTACCCAAACAATTAAGTGAAGCAGAAGTGGAAGCAGTTGTTAGTCAAATCATTGCAGAAAATGGATTTTCTGGTATGGCAGCAATGGGTCAATTAATGGGAATAGCTTCTAAAAAATTAGCCGGAAGTGCAGACGGAAAAACAATTTCAACAATTGTAAAAAAGCTTTTAGCATAACATAAATTATTGTAGATTCGCACTCCGAAAATACAAAATGGCTGCGTAGTTCAACTGGATAGAATATCAGATTTCGGCTCTGAGGGTTGGGGGTTCGAATCCCTTCGCGGTCACGAATAAAACCAATAGGACGAATAAAATTTCCAAGCTTGCTTGAGAATTTTATTCGTCCTATTGGTTTTTCAAAGCGGAGCTTTGAGGGATGGCTGGAAGCAATCCTGTGGAGAACAATAAGAAAGCATATTCCAAATTGAATTGAATAACGTTTTTTTATCAATAATTTTTTCAAGATAATTTGTCTTGTCCTGAAATAGCGATACACAAACTTCATCGTTATGGAAAACCTTCAAGAAAATCGCTATGTTAAGCGAACCCAGAAAGACTACTCAATGTCTTTAAAGCTTCAAATTGTTCAAGAAAT
>NZ_JBIIVK010000032.1:0-40330 GCF_044339515.1 Flavobacterium sp. | reverse complement strand
ATACCAAAACCGGAAATACCTATCATTTTTTATATGATCAAGGCTATATGGCATTGGAAAATGACTATTTCATGTTAGTCAAAAGAGACCACTAACCACAAACTTATCCAATCATGAAAAAAAATTACGTTTCTTTATTACTTTCTCTTTTGGTTGCAGGAATTATTTGGTTCATTTTTTATCGAATGATGCCGTCTGATTATTCAAAAGGGAATGTGCCACTTTCAGAATTCTCAACTGAAAGAGCTTTAAAACATGTGAAAGAAATTTCAAAAGAACCGCATTATGTGGGATCTCCATACCATCAAAATGTTATTAATTATTTAGAAAGTGAGTTAAAAAAATTAGGGCTTGCACCACAAATTCAAAAAAGTACCATTCTGAGCAAATGGAATAATTTAGTGGAAACACAAAATATTGTAGCCAAAATTAAAGGTTTCGATTCTTCAAAATCACTTTTGTTACTCACTCACTTTGACAGTGCTCCTCATACCAAATCGTATGGTGCAAGTGATGACGCCAATGGTTTGGGCGTTATTTTAGAAGGAATCAGAACCTATTTACATACGAACAAAACACCAAAAAACGATATTATCATAGTTTTTTCTGATGCGGAAGAATTGGGTTTAAATGGTGCGTATGCCTTTGCTTCCGAACATCCTTGGGCAAAAGAAGTAGGTTTAGTCATCAATTTTGAAGCTCGTGGAACAGCAGGACCATCTATGATGTTGGCCGAAACCAACGGCGGAAATGCCAATTTGATTAAAACATTTAGTGACGCCAATCCTAAATATCCGGTTTCTAATTCCTTGATGTACAGCATTTATAAAATGCTTCCCAACGATACCGATTTAACCGCTTTTCGCGAAAAAGCCAATATTCCAGGTTTTAATTTTGCCTTTATTGATGATCATTTTGATTATCATACGGTTCAAGATAATTTTGAAAACATTACACCGGAATCTATTGAACATCAAGCAACCTATTTAATGCCATTGCTGAATTATTATTCAAATGCTGATTTGAGTAATCTTAAAACAGACGAAGATCACGTATATTTCAGCTCACCAATTGGTTTTTTTCATTATCCGTTTTCATGGAATTTTCCACTTTTAATTGTTGCTTTTGTACTTTTTCTTGGTGTTGTAATCATTGGATTAGGCAAACATTTATTAGATTTTAAAGAAGTTATCCGCGGATTTGCTCCTTTGTTTTTATCCCTAATTATCGTAGGACTGGTTTCTTTTTTCGGTTGGGAAATGATTTTATCACTCTATCCGCAATACCAAGATATGCTTCATAAATTCACCTACAACGGACATAGTTATATTGCTGCGTTTGTTTTACTGTCGCTGGCCATTTGTTTTTGGGTGTATGCGAAATTCACTAAAAGTAAATTGGTGCCAAGTCATTTTGTAGCTCCGGTATTTTTGTGGTTCATCATTAATTTATTGGTGTGTATTTATTTAAAAGGAGCTGCTTTCTTTGTATTTTCCCCCTATTTCGGTGTATTTACGCTAATGTATTTTGTGTTTAAAGAAAAATCAAATCCTTTTATAAATTTAGCTTTTAGCATTCCGGCTCTCGTAATTTTTGCTCCTTTTATTCAATTGTTACCAATCGGTTTGGGCTTAAAAATGCTTGCCGGAAGTGCCGTTTTAGTGGTATTAACTTTTGCACTTTTATTGCCTGTTTTTGGCAATTATTCAAAAAAAGCCAATTGGGGAACACTATTATTTATCATTTCTATTGGATTTTTTATCAAAGCTCATTTTGATGGCAAATTTGAAAAAGGAAAAGGAAAACCTAACAGTTTACTTTATGTATATGATGCCGATAAAGAGCAAGCCAATTGGGCAACCTATGATAAAGTTTTAGACCATTGGACCAAAAATTATTTAGGCGAAAACCCAAGTTTGGACAATAGTTTGAATCAATATGGTCTATCCAGCAAGTACAATTCAGGTTACAGCTATTCTGCAATAGCTCCAAAGAAAAATATAGCTAAGCCAACTTTTACTTTTCTAAGAGATACGATTGTAGGGAACCAACGAGCCATTACACTTCAAATTGATGCTAATAAAAACGTAAACCGCATGGATATTTTTGCTTCAGAAAAATTAAAAATCCACCATTTAAAAGCAAATGGTGTGCAAAATATCAATCAAGAAGGAAGCTTTTTTAAACGTAAAAAATCCAATTTATTGAATTATTATCCGATTAATAACAAACCATTACTATTGAGTTTTCAAATTCATAAAGACGAAAAACTCGACATGGCTGTGATGGTTTCTTCTTTTGATTTATTGGAAAATACGCAATTCAGTATTCCTAAACGACCGGATGCTTTTATTCCGATGCCATTTGTATTGACGGATGCAATCATTGTGAAGAAGAAAATATATAAATCTGTTCCAAAAAAAGTTCAAATTATCGAAAACGCTCAAACACACATCGATACATTAATCACTCAAAAAGACAGTCTTGAAACAAATTAGCATTTTAGGTTGTGGTTGGTTGGGAATGCCTTTGGCGAAAAAGTTGCTTCAAAAGGACTACTCCATAAAAGGATCAACTACAACCGAAGCCAAATTAGAAATTCTGAAGAACGAAGGAATTTCATCATTTTTAATTTCGCTTCAAGCGAATGATATTTCACATGAAATTGTCGATTTTTTAGAAAATTCAGAGATTTTAATCATCAACATTCCACCCGGATTAAGAGGAAGTTCCGGTGAAAGTTTCGTCTCAAAAATGGAGAATTTTATTCCGTTTGTCGAAAAATCGTCGGTTAAAAAAGTGCTTTTTGTGAGTTCTACTTCGGTTTATGCTGATGAAAATCAAGTTGTAACGGAAGAAACTGTTCCAAATCCGGAAACGGAAAGTGGAAAACAATTGCTAATTTCTGAAAATTTACTTTTAAATAATTCAAATTTTCAATCTACAATTCTCCGATTTGGCGGATTAATTGGCGAAGACCGTCATCCTATAAATTTTTTAGCAGGAAGAAATAATATTGAAAATCCACAAGCACCAATCAACTTAATTCATCAACAGGATTGCATAGAAATTATTCAAAAAATCATTGAAAAAGAAGTTTGGAATACGGTTTTAAATGCTGTTGCTCCATTTCATCCCACCCGAAAAAAATATTATACAGAAAAAGCGTTGGAACAAAATTTAGCTCTGCCACAATTTAATGAAAATGAGCATTCTGTAGGCAAAACGGTTTCATCAAACAAATTGATTCAACTTTTAAACTATCAATTTAAAAATTTAGGTTAAATTTACCTTTGCAAACTAAACAAACAAAATGAACAATTCTCCAAAATTTGCTGTAATTGGTGGCGGAAGTTGGGCTACAGCCATAGCAAAAATGCTTTGTGTCAATCAATCTCAAATTTGTTGGTACATGCGAAATCAAAACGCTATTGACCATATTAAAACCGAAAAGCACAATCCCAATTACTTAAGTTCCGTTGAATTTGACACCAAAAAATTACACTTAACTACGGATATAAACGAAGCGGTAAATTATGCCGACATTCTTATTTTTGCTATTCCCTCTGCTTTTTTGAGTGCTGAATTAGAAAAGTTAACAGCATCATTAAGTGATAAAATTATTTTTTCTGCCATCAAAGGAATCGTACCTGAAACATTTTTGATTGTTGGCGAACATTTTCACAAAAAATATGACATTCCTTATGAAAACATTGGTGTAATCACCGGTCCGTGTCACGCAGAAGAAGTGGCATTGGAACGTCTTTCCTACTTAACTATTGCGTGTGCTGATGCATCAAAAGCTAAAATTGTGGCCAAGAATTTAAACAGCAATTACATCAAAACAAAAATTTCCGATGACATTATCGGAACTGAATATGCAGCAATGCTAAAAAACATTTACGCCATTGCTGCAGGAATGGCTCATGGTTTAGGTTATGGTGATAATTTTCAAGCCTTGTTGATGAGTAATGCGATTCGAGAAATGAAAAAATTCATCCGAAAAGTACATAAAATGAAACGCAATATCAATAATTCGGCTTATTTGGGCGATTTATTGGTAACCGGTTATTCTGTTTTTTCACGCAACCGAATGTTTGGAAATATGATTGGAAAAGGCTACACAGTAAAAAGTGCTATGATGGAAATGAGTATGGTTGCCGAAGGATATTATGCCGTCAAAAGTGCTTACAAACTCAACCAAGATTACAAAGCCAAAACCCCAATTATTGATGCTGTTTATGAAATTTTATACGAAAGTAAAGACCCGAAAAGTGTGTTTAAAAAATTGACGGATAAGTTGGATTAATTTTTAGAAAATAGATTATAGAATAAAGAAAATAGACAAGACACTTATAGATTTAGTCTATTTTCTATTCTCTTTGTTCTATATTCTTTTACTTCACCACCACCCCATTCTTAAACAAAACAGGCACTTCTTCCGTTGCCCGTTCGTTGATGGTATTGGTTCTGAAAGTAAATTTTTTGTCGTATAAGGTGTTTCCAATGAAATAGGTTACCATGAATTCATTGTTTAAGGCCAAAACACTGGCTTCAATCATTTCAATTTTCACAGCAGAAACAGAAGGTATTTCCACAAAAGCATGTCGCAAAAGCGATGTTTTTTTCATTTCGCCATTAACGGTTCCAAACGCTTTTGAAACGACCATCACGCTGTCTAATGTAAAGTCGCTGTCGTTGATGAGATAAACATTCCAAACGTTATCCATAAAGTCGTCGTTCCATTCTTGGATGGCGGCAAGAAAGACGTTTTCTACTTTTGGGATGATAATATCGGATTTCATGGGATTAACGATTGAAGATTGACGATTTTTGATTGTGGAATTAAATCTGCAATCAAAAATCGTTAATCATATAATTCTAAATTCTTATATACTCGTTTTAAATTGCTCTAAAAAGCGAACATCATTTTCATAAAACATACGAATATCGCCAATTTGGTATAAAAGCATCGCAATACGTTCGATTCCCATACCAAAAGCAAAACCATTGTATTCATCAGGATTAATGCCACAGTTTTTCAACACATTTGGATCTACCATTCCGCAACCCATAATTTCTAACCATCCGGTTCCTTTGGTGATGCGGTAATCGGTTTCGGTTTTTAAACCCCAATAAATATCGACCTCAGCACTTGGTTCGGTAAAAGGAAAATAAGAAGGTCGCAAACGAATTTTGGACTTTCCGAACATTTCTTTGGTGAAATATAAAAGTGTTTGCTTTAAATCGGCAAACGAAACATCTTTGTCAATATATAGTCCTTCTACTTGATGAAAAATACAGTGTGAACGCGAAGAAACGGCTTCATTTCGGAAAACTCGTCCCGGAGAAATCGTTCTGATGGGCGGTTTATTGTTTTCCATGTATCGCACCTGCACGGATGACGTATGCGTTCGCAACAACACATCAGGATTGGTTTGAATAAAAAACGTGTCTTGCATATCTCTTGCCGGATGGTATTCAGGTAAGTTTAAAGCGGTAAAATTATGCCAATCGTCTTCAATTTCCGGCCCTTCGGAAACATTGAATCCAATATTTGAAAAGATATCGATAATTTGATTTTTTACCAACGAAATAGGATGACGCGAACCAATTGGAAATGGCTCACCCGGACGCGTTAAATCGCCAAAAAGTCCAACCGATTCTTCTTTGCTTTCCAACAATTCCTGAATAGATTTTACTTTTTCTTCAGCCGTGTTTTTCAACGTATTGATAACCTGACCAAATTCTTTTTTTTGTTCGTTTGGAACATTTTTAAATTCGGCAAACAAGTCTTTCAACAAACCTTTGCTTCCTAAAAATTTAATTCGGAACTGTTCTAGTGTTTCTTTGTTATCGGTTTGAAAAGCTTCTGCTTCGCCAATGTATTCTTTTATCTTATCTATCATCGTTCGTGCTGTAAAGGTGCAAATTTAGTAAAAAGTTGGAAGTTGGAAGTTGGAAGTTGGGAGTTTTTATAAAAACTGACAACTATTTAATCAGTTCCCTTTCCAAAAAATAATTCACAATCGCTTCTTTCATCAAAACCGACTGTTCGCCTGCTTTGAGTGGCGGAAGTTCTTCTTTTACTTTGTAATGTGGCCAGCCGTCGTTATCAAAAAACTCAAATTCATAATAGCCATACGGTTCTAATAAACGGCAAATGGCAATGTGCATGAGTTCGATTTTTTCGTCTTTTTTGAAAGTTTTTTTTACTTTACCGAGTTCCTGAACGCCAATTAAATAGATAATGGCATCTAGGTCGAGTACATCGCCCTCGACAAATTGATTGGATAGTATGGTGACAACGTTTTCCCAACGTTCTTTTAATTGAATATCTCTTGACATGATGGAAGATGGAAGTGGGAAGATAGAAGAGTTATTTCATCAATCATCCACAATTATTTTTTGGCAAAGATAAGAAGTTGCCATCGATTAAACGGAAATTAGTATTTTAGTGAACTTTATTTTTTGAAAATGGACATTGTTATTGGAATTTTATTAATTATAGGATTGTATCAAGGCGTAAAAAACGGTTTGTTTGTTGAAATTGCTTCAATCATTTCGTTTATTTTAGGTGTTTTTCTTGCGATTAAATTTTCGTATTTGGTGAAAGGTTTTTTAGAAGATTTTGTCAATTGGAATCCGCAAACAATTCAAATTACAGCTTTTGTATTGACTTTAATTTTGGTGGTGATTGGCGTTCATTTCTTAGCAAAAATATTTACAAAAATTGCTGATTTTGCTTTTTTAGGTTGGGTAAACAAATTAGCGGGTGCAATTTTTAGTGTTGTGAAAACTTCTTTGTTGATTGGAATAGTTTTAAATTTAGTTCAAAAAGTAAACATCGATAATCAATTCATTTCAAAAGAAAAACAAGAAAAATCTGTTTTTTACAGACCAATTTTAGATACAACTTCTTTTATGATGCCAATGGTTACAAATTGGATTGAAGATGTGAAAAAAGTATATGAAGAAACTACTTCAACTCCTTGATGGCTCCACTCAAAATCCATCCTTCAGTTTCATCGGTAAGTTCGATTTTTTTCCAATTATCAACCGTTTCTAACACAAAAACTTTTGTGCCTTCGTGAAGAATGAATGCTTCAGTTGCATTTTCTCTCGGTTCGTTTTTTACGGAAATTACATCCGCAAAAACAATTGCCGGTTTTATACTGATGTAAAGATTTCTTTCAAAAATAGCCGCACCAACAGCCATCAAAATCAAAATCGGAACAATAAACATTCCCACAAAAAAGATGCGTTTTGCCAAGGTTGTTTGTGAGAAATAATATCCTATGAAAAACAATAGAAACAAAACAGCTAATCCCACTGAAATATAGGCCCAAGAATTATAATGAAAAAGTCCTGTGAAATTGCCTAGAATTTTTTCAAATCCTACTTTTTGAACTTCTTTTATGTCGTCTATCGTACTGTTTTTAGCGAATTTTAAGTTATTCTGAATGTCTTTGTCATTTGGACTTATCAAAAGTGCTTTTTCATAGTAATAAATCGCAGGAGCAATTTGATTTAATTTATAATAACTATTGGCCAAATTAAAATACAAATCACACGATTCTTTTTTACCTTTTATTATACTCTCATAAGCATTAATCGCTTCTTGATAATTGCCTTTTCGATAGTGTTCGTTTCCTTTATCAAAAACACTCTGAGCCCAAAATGTTTGGGTTAGCAAGAGTAAAATATAGATGATATTTTTCATTTTCTTTACCACGAAGTTCACAAAGAAGGCACAAAGGTCACTATAGAACGCCATTGATTACTCTTCGAACTCCATTTTTTAATTGTTTAACATTAAAATTAATTAGCATTCCTAATTTACATTCTGTCAACTTCAAATAAGTCAAAATTTGAGCTAAATGAACTTCATTTAATGCTTCAACCGATTTCACTTCAACAATAAATTTATCTTCAATTATTATATCGATTCTGTAGCCAACATCCATTTTTACTTCTTCATAAATTAAAGGTAACGCTTTCTGTTTTTCTACTTTTAACGATTGCTTTTTTAATTCATAAAACAAACACTCTTCATAAGCACTTTCTAACAATCCCGGACCTAAAGCCTTGTGAACTTTTAAGGCTGATTCAAAAACTATTTTTGCGATTTCATCTTCACTCATAGTAAACTTTTTGTGCTCTTTGTGCCTTCTTAGTGAACCTTGTGGTTAACTAATTTGTTTTTCCAATTCCGAAATTACTTCTGCCGCTTTGTCAAAATCCTGCTGCATGGCTACATTTGAAAATTGAGCATAGCGAGCTAATTCGCAATTTTCTGTGATTTGAATAAATTTTTCAATCGTTTCCGGTTGAGCTTTTTTATCGGCTAATAATTCTTTGATTAAATCTTTGCTCATTTCCGAGGTTTCAATTTTCAATTTTGCTTTCAAAAAGTTGTGCAACGATTTTTCCAAAGCCACATAAAATGGTTCTTTGTTTCCTAATTGTTTTTTGGCTTCTGATAAATATTTCTTTGCCAATTTGTTGTTCATTTTCAACTTATTACCCATCACATCACCATCGATTGCTTCTTTTTTCTTCTTAAATAAAATAATAAACGGAATCAATAAAAACGGTATTCCCAATAAAACATAATACGGCGTTGAACCAAAGAAATCCTTTTTATTTATTTGGGATAATTTAGTTTTTAGATGAATAAATTTGAATTGATCTTGTGCAGAAACCGTCTTTTTTTCCGCAGAAGCATTGTCCTGATTAGCAGTTCCTGTGTTAGGTGAAGACGGTCCGTCTGCTACATTAATCGTAATTTCGTTGGAAGTGATGGTTTTATAACTGTTCGTTCCTAAATCAAAATACGAAAACTGCATCGGTTTAATCGTATAATTTCCTTTGAATTGTGGAATAATTGTGTATTTATCGGAGATTTTTCCATTCATCCCACTCAAAGGCGTAGTTACATTTTCGGAGTGAACCGGATCATACATTTCCAAAGCTGTAGGAACAACCGGTTTGGGTAAACTAAATAATTTTAAATTTCCTGAACCGGAAACACTGACTTCCAAATCCATACTTTCACCATTTTTTAAAGTGGTTTTAGAAGGTGTAACTTTAAAATTAAATTTACCAACTGCACCAGAAAAGTCGATTGGTTTTCCGTTTTCAGGAAGTGGTTTCACATTGATAATTTTGCTTCCGGCAGAAACACGTTTATGGTCTTTAGTCAACATTACTTGACCAAAAATATTGCGTCGATTGGTTGGTAATTCTACATCAATATCTAGAGACAAAGGTTCAATTTCCAATTTTCCTGATTTTTGTGGATATAAAACCGTTTTACGAAGTACTACAAAACGAAAACGTTCACCATTGTAATTTCCTTCTTCAGCAACCAATTGTTTAATATCGATGTTTTGACTCCAAAAATCGTTGTATTTTGGTTTGTCCAATTCCCGCCAATTCGAAATTCCGATGTTGTGACTGAAATATAATTTGTAAACTACCGTGATGGGTTCGTTTACATATGGATTGGTTTTACTGACTTCGGCAACTAAATGCAACGCATCATTGATGGAAACCGAATTGTCGTTTGGATCACGTGGTTGTTGCACGGCATCGGTAACTTTGATACTTATTGGTGTAGTTTTATAAACCTGTCCGTTGTATTCAATTGAAGCTTGCTTAACAGAAATTGTTCCTTTTTGAGTAGGTAATAAAAAATAGGAGTACGTTTTGTTAAACGAACTTTTCCCGTTTACCCACGATTGACTTACTTGCTGACTTGGACCGGCAATGACTCTGAAACCTTCAAAAGCTGGAGGAACAAAATTATCGCCATCTACGTTCATTGTAAAATCGATCCGCAAGCGTTCGTTGAGTCCCAAAGAAGTTTTACTCGCTTTGGCCTCAAACTGAACTTGAGCAAAAATTGTCTGACAAGTTAATAATAGTATGAATACTAATTTTTTCATTTTAAATTACCAATCTTTTTCCGTTTGAACAGGTTTTGATTTTACTTTTTGAAGATTCACTTTTTCCTGTACTTTCTTTTCTTCATTATTAACGGCATCTAATAGATTTTGGACGCTTTCTTTAGAAATTCCCGAAGGTTGCGGTTTTGGCTGACCACCTTGATTTTGATCTTTTTTCTGATCGCCTTCATTTTTGTCTTCTTTGTTGTCGCCTTTTCCTTTGTCTTTGTCGCCTTCTTTTTTATCGTCTTTTTTGTCTTTATCTCCGTCGCCTTTGTCTTGTTTTTGGTCGTCTTTTTTATCGTCCTTCTTGTCCTCTTTCTTATCGTCTTTTTTATCTTGGTTTTGATCTTCGGGATTATTTTTTAAATATTCTTTGGCTAAAGCATAATTGTAACGGGTTTGCTCATCGGAAGGATTATTTCGCAATGCGTTTTTATATGTTTCAACAGCTTTGCTATATTGTTTTTCTTTCATATAGACATTGCCCAAATTGTGCAATGCTTTGTGTTTCTCTTCTTTAGTGGTTGCTTTTTCATACGCTTGTGAATACGCATATTTTGATTCGCTAAACTGTTTTTGTCTGTAAATAGAATTTCCTAAATTATAGGATGGTGCCGCACCTGATAAACCTTTAGAATTGGAAATGCGGTATTGTGCTTCAGCTTCGGTATATTTCTTTTCAGCGAAAGCCTTATTTGCTTTAGGTAAAATTTTATCTTTCTCTTTTTTCACTTCTTCTTGAGCAAAAATTAAAAAAGAAAATAATAAACTAATTAAAAAAACGATTTGCTTCATGATTCCTTTTCATTAAATAAATTCAACTTACTAATCCAACCTGTTTTTCTTTCTAACAGAAAAATATCGATGAACAACAGTGCAAAAGCTATGCCCAAAAACCATTGAAATTGTGATTGAAAATCGGCTACTTGTGTGGTTTCAAATTCGGTTTTTTCAATGTTATCTAATGCATTTTTCACATAATCCAGCACATCTTTCGTGTTTCCACCATAAACATAACCGCCTTTTGTCCCTTTTCCTATTTGTTTCAGGATTTCTTGATTCATTTTGGTTACGACAACCTCATCGTTTTGGTCACGTTTGAAATTTTCGACTACGCCATTTCGTTTGATTGGAATGGGTCCGCCTTTTTCGGTTCCCACACCAATGGTGATTACTTTTGCTTTTATTTTAAGAGCTTCTTCGATGGCTCCATCCACACCATCGGAATGATCTTCTCCATCCGAAATGAGAATAATTAATTTATTTGTAGCATTTCCTTTATCAAAATAATTCGCAGATAATTTGATTGCTTCTTCTAGTGAAGTTCCTTGTGATGAAACCATATCGGTATTCATGCCTTGCAAATACATTTTTGCCACACCATAATCTGTTGTAATGGGTAAAACCGGGAAAGCACTTCCGGCATAAGCCACCATTCCGATTCGGTCGCTTCCTAATTGATTAATGATTTGTGAAACAATTTGTTTGGTTTTGTCTAATCGGTTGGGAGCCATGTCTTCGGCCAACATACTTTTAGAAACGTCGATAGCAAAAACCACATCAATTCCTTCTCGCTTCACAGTTTCCATTTTACTACCAATTTTTGGATTGGCTAAACCGATGATTAAACTCGAAAAAGCCAAAAGTAGAACGGTGATTTTCAAAACCGGCTTAAAAACCGACTTTTCAGGGCTCAATTTTTTCACTAATTCAACATCGCCAAATTCGCGTTGCTTTTTTCTTTTCCAATATAAATTGACTAAAAAAAGTATCACTATTATTGGGATAACAGCTAAAAAGTATAAATATATTTTTTCGTCTATTTGTGAATACATATTATATAAAACCTCTAAAAATGGTTTGTTTTAATAAAATTTCTATCAACAATAATATGGCTGCGATCCAAATCAATGGGCGGAATTTTTCGTCGTAATTGTAAAAACGTTGTTCTTCTATTTCAGTCGTTTCTAACTTATTGATTTCGTTATAGATTTTCTCTAATTTGCTGTTGCTTGTGGCTCTAAAATATTTCCCATCGGTTTTTTTTGCGATACTTTTCATTAAGGCTTCATCAATTTCAACCGGCATCATTCGAAATAAAAATCCTCCGTTTGGTGCATAGGCATAAGGGAATTCTGCCATTCCGTTTGTTCCTAAACCAATCGTGTACACTTTGATTCCATATTCTCTTGCTATATCCGCGGCTGTTTCCGGTTCAATAAATCCGGCATTGTTTACACCATCGGTTAACAAAATAACAATTCTACTTTTGGCTTTACTGTCTTTTAAACGATTTACGGCTGTGGCCAATCCCATCCCGATTCCGGTTCCGTCTTTGAGAACATTATCATAGTTAATACTTTTGATTGCTTCAACTACGATGGATTTATCGCTGGTTACGGGAGTTTTAGTATAACTTTCTGCGGCATAAACCACAATTCCAAAACGGTCATTCGGTCGGTCTTTCACAAAGTTTGCTGCCACTTTTTTTAATGATTCCAAGCGATTGGGCTTTAAATCTTTGGCCAACATACTTCCTGAAACGTCGGTGGCAATCACAATATCAATTCCGCGAGTGGTTTTGGTTTTATTGCTAACGTCCACTGTTCTTGGTCGGGCTAACGCTACAATGATAAAGCTTAGAGCTAAAATTCGCATCGCAAACAACAACGGTTTCAATTTGGGTAAAATAGAACTTTTTACTTTAAAACCTTTTAATGAACTTACTTTTAAAGTAGGTGTTTGCTTGTTTCTTTTCCAAATATACCAAGCGATTGCCACCGGCAGAAGGGTGAACAACCAGAAAAACTGTGGATATAAAAAAGTGATGTTTTCCATAGTTATTTTATTATGGCAATTTCAACCGAATTCATAATTCGTTCTGTTATTTCGTTGGCAACTTCATCGCCTTCTTCATGAAGTACTATAACTTGTTGCAATCCGCCTTCTTGACCAAAAAACATTACTTCGTAATACGCTTTTCTGCTTTTTTTGGTAATTGGATCTAAAATGTTCATGGTTCCGAAACCTCTCAATCCGTTAATGCCTTCTTTAGTGCTAAATTCTTCTTGTTTTACTAAAATGTTTTGAGCACCGTTAGCTTCCATCATTTTTAACGAACCTTCCAATGCCTGAGCCAATTCAATTTTTATCTCTTGTTTTAATTTGGTGGTCATAATCGCAATGTAAAAATGATCCATCATTGCTCCGTAGCCGAACATTTGCATATCAGCCATTTCCGACTGCTGTCCGCCCATCATTTTGGAAACATCCATTCGTTGAAGCACTTTTGGCGTTTCAATTTTAATGGCCGGATTCCCGTATTGACTTGAAACCCATTCGCCTTCTAATAATTCTTTGGTTGGATGACCAAGGATGTTGTCTTTTAAAAAGTCGAAACCTTTCACGGCAACTACAATTCCCAACGAGATAAAAACAACAATTATCGCAGAAACGATAATAATGGTTCTCTTTTTTGCTTTTTTTCGTTTTAAAATTTTCGCTTGATTGGCTTCGTTGTCTTCTAATTCATCTTCCTCGATTTCTTCAGGAATGGATTGATGAATTTTGAAAATGGTTTTTTCGATTTTAATTTTATCATCAGCTATTTCAAATTCTAATGGTTTTGATTTGGCAAATTTTACTAAATCGGCTTGTTTTAAAACCTTTTCTAAGTTTTTTATGGTTTCTTCCGTAAGCGAAAGTTTCTTTTTGACGATGGCGATTTTGAAAGCAGAAATTAATTCGTCTGTCGTACTTTCCATTGCCGGAATTTCGATGGCTTCTTCAATATACGTTCGAGCAATATCAGTCAGTTCGGAATAATATTCTTTTACTTCGCCCCTTTCCACCAGACTCTTTTTTTCTAATGATTTTAAATGTGCTGTCGCTTTTTCAATGGGAGAAGCATAAACAATTTCCTCTTCTAGGGGTTTCCTGTTTTTCTTAATCAAATAATAAATAAGATACCCAATTCCGGCAATTCCGATTAAAATCAACAAATAAATCCACCAATTCGAGTAATCATTTGGAACAGTTGAAATGTCTTTGATATCATACATGTGTTGCTTTAACGTATCCACCACAACCGGAAGAATTTCTACTAAAACACTATCGGTTGCAAACGGCTTTGAATTAATGATAACTTTTAACGATGGTATCGTGTATTTTCCACTGTCAAATTGCGTTAAACCATATTTTTTGATAAGTTGATACTTCTCGTTTTCTTTGATAGTATCGGTGGGATAACTTTCTAACACTTCTAAACTGCCAAATAATTTCCCTTCCGGAAAAGCCACTTTTGAAAGTGTATCCACCGTTGTTTTGAAGGTTAAATTGATTTGTGCACCAATCTTAACTTTGGTGCTGTCAACCGAAGTTGTTACTCTTTTTTGTTGAGCACAAACGAAGGTTGAAATAAGTAGAAAAAAGATATATAATTTAATTTTCATTGTCTGTTTCACAGCGATTTACAAAATTATTTGAAATTGGCGTATGATTATCTTGATTTAAAATAGGTTAGTAATTTGGTTACATAACTTTCGTCAACTCTTGTATTTACTGTTCCTGAACCGCATTTTGAAAAAGTTTCCTTGAAAAAAGTTACTTTCTCGCGGTAATATTTTTCATATTCCATTCGGATGGATTTTGAATTGGTGTTCACTAACATCGTTTCGCCGGTTTCAGCATCCAACATATTCACCATTCCGATGTTTGGCATTTTTTCTTCCCGAATATCAAACACGCGAATTCCTGTGATGTCATGTTTTTTTCCGGCGATTTTTAAGGTGTGTTCATAATTATCATCCGTTATAAAATCAGATATAAAAAATACAATCGCTTTCTTTTTCATCACACTCGATAAAAATTTCAACGCATTGGAAATATTCGTTTTATTGCTTCTTGGTTTAAATTCTATCAACTCACGGATAATTCGCAACACGTGCGATTTTCCCTTTTTGGGCGGAATGTAAAGCTCAATTTCATTGGAAAACAAAATCAAACCAATTTTATCGTTGTTTTGAGTTGCTGAAAATGCCATAGTTGCAGCTATTTCAGTGATAATTTCACTTTTCAACTGATTTTTTGTACCAAAACTTTCCGAACCGGAAATGTCAACCATCAACATCATCGTTAACTCTCTTTCTTCTTCGAAAACTTTGATGTAAGGTTCGTTGTAACGTGCAGTCACATTCCAATCAATCGCACGAACGTCATCGCCAAATTGGTATTGACGAACTTCGGAAAAAGTCATCCCACGACCTTTAAAAGACGTATGGTATTCTCCCGAAAAGATATGATCGCTCAATCGTCGGGTTTTGATTTCTATTTTTCGTACTTTTTTGAGTAAGTCTTTTGTTTCCATAATTTAGTTACGGGTTACGGGTTACGGGTTACGGGTTAAAACTTTCAACTCGCAACTTTTCAACTCGCAACTTATTAAGGTACTTCAATCTCGTTTACAATTTTATTAATGATTTCTACCGAAGTGATGTTTTCTGCTTCGGCTTCATAGGTGATTCCAATACGGTGACGCAATACATCATGTACAACGGCACGCACATCTTCCGGAATGACATAACCACGACGTTTGATAAAGGCGTAACATTTTGCAGCTGTGGCTAAATTGATGCTTCCACGTGGAGACGATCCAAAACTGATTAACGGTTTTAAACTTTCTAATTTATATTTTTCAGGAAAACGTGTCGCGAAGATGATATCTAAAATGTATTTTTCAATTTTCTCATCCATATACACTTCACGAACGGCTTGTTGAGCACGAAGTATTTGATCGATCGAAATTACGGCATTTACTTTTTCATAACTCCCTTTTAAGTTTTGACGAATCACCAATCGTTCATCTTCCATTTTAGGGTAATCAATGACGGTCTTTAGCATAAAACGATCGACTTGAGCTTCCGGTAACGGATAGGTTCCTTCTTGTTCAATTGGGTTTTGAGTAGCCAAAACTAAGAACGGTCTGTCTAATTTAAAAGTCGTGTCACCAATGGTTACCTGTTTTTCCTGCATGGCTTCTAATAAAGCCGATTGCACTTTGGCAGGAGCACGGTTAATCTCATCAGCTAAGACGAAATTGGCGAAAATTGGTCCTTTCTTGATGGAAAATTCATTTTGTTTGATGTTGTAAATCATGGTTCCAACCACATCGGCAGGCAATAAATCTGGCGTAAATTGGACTCGACTAAAAGTTCCTTGAACAGCTTGTGACAGGGTGTTTATGGCTAATGTTTTAGCCAAACCGGGAACACCTTCTAATAGGATGTGTCCTTGACCCAAAAGCCCAATCAATAGTCGTTCAACCATGTGTTTTTGGCCCACGATAACTTTATTCATTTCATACGTTAGCAGGTCAATAAAAGCACTTTCTCTTTCAATTTTTTCATTGATCGCTCTGATGTCCAGCGTAGTTGTATTTTCTTCCATAATTCCTCTTTTAATAGCTCGAATTTTATATGTATAAATTAACAGTGCAAATTGAAAATTTTATTCCTTTCAAGATGTTAACATACCGTTAAAACTTCAATAAAATCATAGGTTTTAAGAGTGATTTGTGATTTAGTTTTTATAATTTTAAGACCGATTAGAAAAATTTGTGGGTTTGAAAGTTTTAGGTTTCTTATTTCAACTTTAACTACCTATTAACCATAACCCTTTACCTATTACTATTAAAAATGAAAACAAAATTATCTCCTGTTGTAGCAGGAACCATGAATTGGGGCGTTTGGGACAAAAATCTAAGTGCACTCGAAATGGCCAACCTCATTCGTGTTTGTCTAGAAAATAAAATATCAACATTTGATCATGCTGATATTTATGGCGGTTATACCACCGAAGCAACTTTTGGAGAGGGTTTTAAACAGAGTAAGATTGATCGCTCAAAAATTCAGTTGGTTTCAAAATGTGGTATTCAATTAGTAACTAACAATCGAAACAACAAAATCAAACATTATGATTATTCAAAGGAATACATCATTTGGTCAGCAGAAAATTCGCTTAAAAATCTAAAAACCGATTATTTGGATGTTTTTCTATTGCATCGCCCAAGTCCTTTAATGCAAGCCGATGAAATTGCAACAGCGATTGAAAAGTTAAAAAAAGACGGTAAGATTTTAGATTTCGGATTATCGAATTTTACTCCTTTTCAAACCGATTTAATTCAGCAAAAAACAAACGTTTCATACAACCAAATTCAATTTTCGGCAACGCATTTTGAACCGATGGTAGATGGAAGTCTAAACCATATGCAAATTCACCATATTCGACCGATGGCATGGAATCCATTGGGAACAATTTTTAGAGAAGACACTGAACAAACTCGTCGATTAAAAAAATTATTAGCTCGATTGGTTGAAAAATATCATTTTGGTTCAGACATCATTTTATTGGCTTGGATTATGCAACATCCATCCAACATTATTCCTGTTGCCGGGACGGTTAATGTAGCTCGCATTCAACAATTACAAAAAGCATCTGAATTAATTTTAGACACGGAGGATTGGTTTGAAATTTGGTCAGAAAGCATGGGGAATGAAGTTCCGTAGTTTGCGGGTTGGAAAGTTGCAGGTTATGGGTTGAAAGTTTGGATTTTATGTTTTTTATGATTAAGATTGTTCATCATATAATCCATAAAAAAGAAATTATAAAATGGCAACAATTAACACGTTTGAAGAATTAGAAATTTGGCAATTAAGTAGAGAAATTTGTCAAGATGTTTGGAATGCTTTTGAAAACACTTCATTAGGAAAAGACTTTGAATTAAAAAATCAGATGAATCGATCATCCGGTTCAACAATGGATAATATTGCTGAGGGTTTTGAGAGGAATGGACGACGAGAATTTATAAATTTTTTGAGCTATTCTAAAGGTTCTTGTGGCGAGTTGAGATCACAATTATACCGAGCTTTTGACAGAAAACATATAACCGAAGAAGAATTTGAATTTTTAAAAGAGAAAACAATTACTGAAAGCAAAAAAATAGGTTCGTTCATGGCTTACTTAGTAAAATCTGACAATAACGGAAGTAAGTTTGACAAAAAATAGTGGTGGGTTATAGGTTTCGAGTTAATCCGTAACCCGCAACTCTTAACTTTAAAACCCGCAACTTTAAAATGATCAATAAACGCCTTCTTATCAAAAATCTTCTGGCTCACAACGATGAGAGTAGTTTTTATGATAAAAAGCGTCAGTTGAATTTGCACACTAAAGAAGGGAAGGCGAAGTTTTTGAAGCACATTTGTGCGTTATCCAATTCGAACCCAACCAATAATTCTTATATTGTTGTTGGAGTTGAAGATCAAGACAATGAAATTACCGGTGATGATTTTTTTGATGATAGTAGGATTCAAAATCTAGTAAATGCATTTTTAGAAAATCCACCAAAAATTCAATATGAAAATGTGCCGTTTCCCAATTTACCTAAAGATAAAGTAGTTGGTTTAGTTACAATAAAACCAAATAGTAAAGTTTCAGCCTTTAAAAAAGGAATTTACACCATTCCGGCTCGAACGGTTTTTGTTCGAAGAGGGAGCAATTCTATTCCGACCGAAGACAAAATTCCGTTTTCAAAAATGAATACCGAAACGGTGATTGGGATTGAAAATAATTCGCGAAACAGTATATCTTATACATTAGAAGGTGTTTTGGATTTTATGAACAATCGTCACAAAGACATGGCTACCAAATACCACGTTTTTAAAGAGCTTTTTGTGGTTTGTTGGGCCGGAAATAAGAAAAAAGTACGTGACAAAACCTTTTATTCACGCGTGGATATTGAACTCATTAACGAACAGGTCAAACTGTTTTATTCCGCTTTTGATGAAGTTTTGATTGAATATGATGAAAAGACTTTTTCAATAACTGAATATGTTCCACTTGGTTTAAATGACAAAACAAGCTATTATCCGTTGGAGAAACAAACGTTGACATTTTTTGATAATGGATATTATAAAATCGAAAACGATTTTTTGTTTGAACCACCTCAATACAATAGAAAAATGATGTTTCACATTTATAATTCCAATTTGGCTTTGCTACAAAAATTGCAAAAAGGAATTGGTTTAAGTTTAACTGACCAAAAGGATTTAGTAAATTTGCCTTCCACTTTAATGATTTGTTATTTAAACGGTTTTGAAGAAGCCAAACAAAAATTAATTGATGGTAAAACACTCCTAAAATCAGTAAAAAATCCACTGGTTTATGTCAATTTTAAAGAAACTATGCGGATTTTGAGAAAAGTGAAATATGATAAAAGCAATGACTAAAACATATGTAATCGGTGATGTCCACGGAGGTCTACGGGCTTTACACCAAGTGCTAGAAAGAAGCCAAGCCAGTAAAAATGATACATTAATTTTCTTAGGTGATTATGTAGACGGGTGGAGCGAATCGCCACAAGTGTTAGATTTTTTAATTGATTTAGGAAAGAAACAATACTGTATTTTCATCAGGGGAAACCATGATGAATTATTACTGAATTATTTAAAAACAAACGATTATAATCAAGAATGGTTCAAACACGGCGGTCAGTCTACGATTGATGCATATCAAAAAGTCTCTGAAAAAACACGTTTAGAACACATTGATTTCCTTGAAAATCAATTACGCGATTATTATTTAGATGAACAAAATCGGTTGTTTATTCATGCGGGTTTTACCAATGTTAACGGCATTGTGTATGAATATTATCCACGGCTATTTTATTGGGATAGAACGTTGTGGGAGACCGCTTTGTCTTTAAATCCGGAATTATCCAAAGAAAGTCCGTATTATCCGAAGCGGTTTTTACTTTATAAAGAAATTTTCATTGGTCATACGCCCACTACTCGACTTAATGAAACTATTCCAATTCATAAAGCCTGTGTTTGGAATATTGATACCGGAGCTGCTTTCTATGGGCCGCTTACGATTTTGGATGCAGATTCAAAAGAATTCTGGCAAAGTGAACCGTTATCAGAACTATATCCCAACGAAAAAGGAAGAAATTAGTAGTTTAATGTTAAAACAGAATTGTTTACCTTTGTAAAAATTTTTATTACGATGAAAAAACTATTTACATTTGGATTGATTTTGAGTGGTTTCTTAGCTAATGCACAAGCGTATAGCGGAAAAGGAGACCAAAAATTTCAAGTAGGGGCCAATATTCAAGACCACGGAACTGGAATTACTTTGTTTTATGACCGTGGTATTGGCGAAAATATGTCGGTTGGTCTACAAACTGTATATCTTCTTGGCGTTGACGAGCCTGCAGGTTTCGATGGAGCCAACTTTGAAGATCGATTTGATTTAAAAGCCCGTTTTAGTGCCAACATTGGAAATGTATTAAAATTACCGGCAGAAATGGACATTTATCCGGGGTTGAATTTGGGATTACGAAATTTTGGTGCTCATGCCGGTATTCGTTATTTCTTTTCTGAAGGATTTGGGTTGTTCTCAGAATAGGTTTCCCAATTGCTTCCTATGACAATGATCCGGTTGGTTATGAAAAACTAAACAATCAATTTCAATTTAGCATTGGTGCTTCTTTTAATTTATAATTCTCACAAGAAGTGACCATTACCGAAAAAAAATTAAGAGACCGTAGTGGTTCTGTTTGTGAAATCAGTGGCACTGATGAAAATTTAGTAGTGTACACTGTTGCACCTAAAACGGAAGAAAGTTTAGAAAACAGTCTTTTAATCACCCAAAACTTAAAAAATCAAATCGAAAATCCTGAAACCACAAATCATGAAGATTGGCGTGGTTTGAATGAAAGTATGTGGAGTGAACATTTACCGGTGCAAATTGTATCTTGGCGAATGTTGACTCGACTAAAAAACCACGATTTGCTAGAGATGATATATCTGGAAGAAGAAGCCTTAGAATGGGCAAAATCAACCGGAGAAGGAGATGACGACGAAGGAAAAATCATCCACAAAGATTCTAACGGAAATATATTGAAAGACGGTGATTCTGTAGTTTTGATTAAAGATTTAGATGTAAAAGGAGCAAACTTCACGGCTAAACGAGGAGCAGCTGTGCACAATATTAAATTGGTTTGGGATGATGCTAATCTAATTGAAGGAAGAGTGGAAAACCAAAGTATTTATATTTTGACACAGTATGTGAAGAAAACTAAATAATGTGACAATTGGACGATTAGACAATGTGTTAATGGACAGCTAATTAAAAACCCTGCTAAACTTAAAGCTTAGCAGGGTTTTTCTTGTATAAAACAAAACAAACATGCCTTAGTTGGGTTGCAGTGATACCACAAAATTTTGAGGAATAACATGGCAAACATCTGCTGTTAGAATAACAAGTTCAGAAGTGTAGGTTTGATAACCTTCTTTGGAAACTGTAAATGTATAAGTGCCTACACGCTCAAAGGCTCCAATAAAAACCGGTATGTCACTTTGAGGAAAAGCTTCTAACGTTTCGGTATACGAACCATCTTGTGCAACAACAGTAACTCCGGATGAAAGAAATTCATTGGTAACTGCATCTTTAAAAGTAATGTTCAAGCCGGCTTTTACTTCTTGAGTGCAAATGACTTCATCATCCTCTTCGCAAGTCATTGCAAGTAAAAATGGCATACATGCCAATAATAAAAAAATCTTTTTCATGTGTTTATTTTTTGATTATTGGATAGATGCGAAAACATTAAAAAAGTTGCGTATAAAAACCCTGCAATTTTTATTATTTGCAAGGTTTTCTATTCTCTATTTTCTTTATTCTATTCTCTAAAACTACAAATCAAATTTAATCCCTTGTGCTAATGGCAAACTGGTAGTATAGTTAATTGTATTGGTTTGTCTTCGCATATAAATTTTCCAAGCATCAGAACCGGATTCGCGGCCACCGCCAGTTTCTTTTTCGCCACCAAAAGCTCCTCCAATTTCAGCACCGGAAGTTCCGATGTTTACGTTGGCTATTCCGCAATCGGAACCGGCTACTGATAAAAACGCTTCTGCTTCACGCAAATTATTGGTCATAATGGCCGATGATAATCCTTGTGCTACACCATTTTGAATTTCGATGGCATTGTGCACATCACCGGAATATTTTAGTAAATATAAAACCGGTGCAAAAGTTTCGTGTTGAACAATTTCAAATGAATTGTCTGCTTCGGCGATGGCTGGTTTTACATAACAACCACTTTCATAACCTTCTCCGGATAAAACACCGCCCGGAACGATTAGTTTTCCACCTTCGGAAACTACTTTTTCTAAGGCTTTTTTATACATCTCTACAGCGTGAACATCAATCAGCGGACCAACATGATTGTTTTGGTCTAATGGATTTCCGATGCGTAATTGCTTGTAAGCTCCAGCCAAAGCCTCTTTTACTTTATCATAAATACTTTCGTGAATGATTAATCGTCGGGTGGAAGTACAACGTTGTCCAGCTGTTCCAACCGCTCCAAAAACGGCACCAATAACGGTCATTTTGATATCGGCATCGGGCGTAACGATGATGGCGTTGTTTCCTCCTAATTCAAGCAACGAATTTCCTAATCGTGCAGCACAAGCTTGAGCTACAATTTTTCCCATTCTAGTTGAGCCGGTTGCCGAAACTAATGGAACACGTTTGTCGTGCGTCATTAATTCGCCTACTTTGTAATCGCCGTTGATTAAACAAGAGATTCCTTCCGGTAAATTATTTTCTTTTAACACTTCGGCAATGATGTTTTGACAAGCTACACCACATAGTGGCGTTTTTTCAGAAGGTTTCCAAACGCAAACGTCGCCACAAATCCATGCTAAAGCGGTATTCCAAGACCAAACAGCAACCGGAAAATTAAAGGCAGAAATGATTCCGACTACACCAAGCGGATGGTATTGCTCGTACATTCTGTGTCCGGGACGCTCGGAATGCATGGTTAACCCGTGTAATTGACGTGATAAACCGACTGCAAAATCACAAATATCAATCATTTCTTGTACTTCGCCGTAACCTTCTTGAAGTGATTTTCCCATTTCGTAGGAAACTAATTTTCCTAGTGGTTCTTTATATTTTCTCAATTTTTCACCAAACTGACGAACGATTTCGCCTCGTTTTGGAGCCGGCATCAAGCGAAACGTTTTAAACGCTTCGGTAGCGGTTTGCATTACTTTTTCGTAATCAGCAGCGGTGGTGGTTTTTACTTTGGCAATCAATTGACCGTCAACAGGAGAATAACTTTCGATGATTTCTCCGTTAGAAAAATGGTTATTTCCGGTAGAAGTTCCTTCGTTGATGGGTTTGACACCTAATATTTCTAGGGCTTCGGTCATGCCGAATTGTTGTGTGATGGTTGACATTATAACTTTTTTAAAGGTTTTTGTTATATTTTTTGGCGAAGATACCGATTTTTTTAAAAAATATAATGCCTTTTATATACAAAAAGGAAATGTTTGGTAAAGCTAAAACCATTGAAAACACTAAACTCTTAAAGCTTAGTTTTAAAAAATATACTTTATTTTAATTAAATTAAAACATTGATTTTTAAATTTTTATAAATTTATACGTTTGGAATTTGTATTTCTTTTCTTATATTTGATTTCCTAATTAATAAATGTTTTTTTATGAAATCAACATTACTTCGCACCTCGCACCTCGCACCTCGCACCTCGTACCTCGCTAAAACTTTTTACTAGCATAATGCTTGGGCTTCTCATTTACTTAAATACAGCTTTTGCTCAAGCTCAAACACCCTCTGGGATTTCCATTTTTTGGGATGGACAAGTTGGGTGTCAAATTTATGGCGATGATTATGATATTAGAGATGAAAAAGAACCTATTTTTTTGGAAGATATTGAAGAAAGTAGGTGTTACAGAGTTTGTGAAAATTCATTGACTAATTTTTATTTGGAAAATGTACCCAATGGGAATGTTGTAAATTGGAGTGTTGCAGGTGGTGAAATTATGAGTTCATCGAATAACAATTGTCAAGTAGAATGGGGAGTAAATGGAATGGGCAGTCTTACATTTCAAATTATTAGTGGTTCTTCTGTGATAACCAAAACATTGTGTTTTGAAAAAATAATCATCCAAAATGCTCAGTTTAGCATAGTGCCTTATAATAATCAAAATGGTGATTCTGTTAATGCTTGTGTTAATCAAACCATTTATTTTACGAATCAATCTACTACTAATAATGGTTCTGGATTAATTTCTTATTTATGGGATTTTGGTGATGGAACTTATTCCTCCGCCTTTGAACCTTCGCACGCTTATCTTGAAGAGGGAACATATACAATAACCTTAATGGTAAGAAATGCATGTAATTGCGTAGACAATTATAGAATAAGAGTTAGGGTTGGACCTAAAGGTTTTGATATTTATTGCCCTTCTATTGTTTGTGAAGACCAAACAGCTGTTTATTCGCTCCCTTTTGACGGAAGACAATTATGCCAAGGCAGTTATAATTGGAGTGTTATAGGAGGCACTGTAGAAAATGTTAATCCTGCAAATGGTGATGTAACGGTGGTATGGGACAACGTAAACCCTAATGGTTTTGGATATGTCACGTTTAACCCTGGGTTTTGTAATTTAGATTGTTATGTGCCAACCACAATAAAAGTACCCGTAATTCTATCGGAAGGTACCATAACCGGTCCTGCTTCATTATGCTTTAAATCTCAGGGAAGATATGTTATGCCTCAATGGCCAACTACTGATTTCAAATGGGAAGTTATAGGGAATGAAAACGATGATCTTGCCGATGTTATTTTAACGGATCAACGCAATGAAGTAATTGTCCAACCTTTAGTGAATCAAACACTTTATTTAAAAGTAACCTACACTAATACATTAACTGGATGTTCAGGTATTGCCATTTTTACTATTCAAGTTGAAAGTCCCTATGCAATCAATGGCTTTTTTAATTTATGTCAAGGTAGTACTACAACTTACACAAGTGATGGAGGTAATGATACCAACTGGTCCCTTTTTGATGCCAATGAAAACCTAATTACCACTCAAAATAATAGTGAAACATTTACCTATACTTTTAATCAACCCGGAAATTATGTAATATCAACATCAGGCAACTCAATGTGCGAAGGGGAACAAAAAGTAATCACGGTTTTAGCTACCCCAAATAGTGTTGGTTTAGCAAACGTTCAAGGAGAAACTATAGTTTGTCCAAATTCACCTTATAATTACACTATTACCAATGCCGACCCTAATGCAACCTATTCGTGGAGTGTTCAAAACGGTAGTTTTAATGGCTCTAACACAGGCAACCAGGTGAGTGTTACTTTTTATAACACCGGCCCACATTCATTAACTGTTGTAAAACAAACGATTAACCCAATTGTTTGTTCATCTGCACCAACAGTAATTCCTATTACACTACAACAAGTTCCGGTAGAAGTAATGAGCGAAAACAACGTTAGTGTGGTTTGTGCTAACGCTTATCAGGATTTCTTTGGCTTCCAACAAGGAACCACAAATTTATATACGGAAGGTGAAACCTACCAGTGGTCGCTATCCAATACGAGTGCAGGAAGCATTACCTCCGGACAAGGAACAAACGCCGCCACTGTATTGTGGAACAATGTTCAAACCGCTACACCTGTTGAAGTTAAATTAACCATTCAAAAATGTACATTGCCTCCACAAATTTTCACCTATTTAGTTAGTATTAACCCAACACCAGTTATAGAAATTGGTGGAATAAATGCTATTTGTTCCGGTGAACAGTTTGTTTTAACTATCACTTCAACAAATGGTGTTCCATTGCCACCAAATTCAATTGTTACATGGAATAGTGGAGCAGGAAATTTTACAGGGGGTCTTTCACATACATTTCAATTATTTAACACAACTTCCGCCAATATAGGTAGAAATATCACGGCTGTAATTACTAATCCTTCTGGTTGTGCCAGTGCAACAAATACCGCCCAATTTAATGTAACCGTTTATCCAAGTCCTCCGGCAACACTTTCGATTACAAGCGGCGGTAATGTGTATTGTGAGGAATCTGAAATTAATACCCATTTAACCATTGCTTCCTCTACAACAGGTTTAACAATTGAGTGGTATAAAAATAATGTGCTTATTCCCGGGGCAAATTTACCGGACTATTATCCAACGACTTTTGGAAGTTACACATTTAAAGTAACCAACATACAAGGTTGTTCTAGATTTTCCAATGATGTTACAATTGTTCAAATTTGTGGTACACCTGCGGAGTGTGTATATACTCCTTTGCCAGAGGTGTATAATGACAGTTACAATAATTGTGGCACAATTCAATTAATTGGAGGTACAAACCAAACACCAATAGCAGAATATTTTGATATTGTAGGCCCAGGTGGGCAGTTTAACGGTACACAATATAATGCCACTGCGGGTTTATACCACGTGTTTTACATCGCTACCTACCAATGTCAAAATGATCCAACGCTACCTCTTTTAGGAGTGAGGGCTCAAAAAGACATTGTAGTACCATATATCCCAAAACTGTTGTATGAAGCCGAATGTAACGACAACCAAGGGTTTACAATAACTCTTTTTGATGAAACCAATTACTTTTCTCCGGTAAACAACCGCCAAGTAGCTTATTTTTACAGACCTTTAGGTTCTCCTGTATCCAACAACCAACCCATTACCGGCAATACCCTAACCGGTTTATCTGGAGGGAACTACACCTTTACCATTACCATACAAGGCGATTATGAAGGCGTGACACAACCCCCTTGCAGTGCCTCTATCAATGTTTTCTTAGCGACAATGCCAACGATGGAGATTACAATTGACCCAGAAGCTGAATGCCATGACACGGCTGTTGGGTTTGATGTATTATTTGGCACTACAACAGATTCATTTTTATGGACTTTTGATGAAGGAGCAACAAGCACCTTAAAAAATCCGTTTAGGGTTTTTACAACGTCTGGACCACATACAGTAACCGTCATAATCACCAATCGATTTGGTTGCACCGAGACGTTACAGACTCAAATCATTGTGCCCGAAAAATGCTTTGGTGGCGATGTGGTCGCCAGTCCTAATCCTCCATCGGTTTGTGCCGGTAGCGGGGTTACATTAATGTATGTGCCTGACGTTGCTCAACCCAATACGTGTAATGTAGAACAATACGTTTGGATGAACGGAAATAACCCAATTCTACCGGAAATAAATAATCCAACCATTACGGTTTTTGAACCCGGTTTTTATTGGGTGAAACTTAAAAGTGCTAATGATTGTGAATACAATACACCCGGTCGCATTACGCCTATTTTTAAACCTTTACCCTCCATTACACTTTCCGGCGAAGCCACCCTTTGTTATGGAGAACCGTTAGTGGTGAAAGCCACTACCAATGCCACCACCATCAGTTGGACACTTAACGGCATCAACCAACCGCAGTTTAACAATAATTTCAACCCTGTGTTTACCAATTATAGCTTAGGATTGCAAACCATTACGGCAACCGTTACGCTAAACGGGTGCAGCAATACGGCTACTTACACGATTGTGGCACAAGAATCGCCTTATGATATTACCATATCATCCGGCGTAATAACTTGTAGTCCGTATGTATACAAATTAACTGCCACGACCAACTCGCTTAATGCTATTTTTAACTGGAGCGATGGTCAGATGGGGCAAACCATCTATGTATCACAAGGTGGTCCTATTCAAGTAACTGCCTCAGTAGGTAATTGTAGTGTGAGTACACAAATAGATGTGCCCAAAGACCCGGAGGTGTATAGTTGGATTTTTCCGGAGGGTTGCTACAACCAATGCAAAGAAGGAACGCGAACCCTCCTAGGGCCACGTGTGCTATTACCCTATTGGGGTTGGATTAAAGAGGGAGTAGCTGATTTGGAAGGAGTGGAAACCTTTCCATTGCCCTATACCTTACCCACTAATGGTGAATATGCCTTTATGTTAAACACAGGCGATTGCGACTTTACAACAAATACTTTGTCGTTTCAAGAAATAGATTGTGAAACGTGTCGTTTAGAGACCGTTGTACAAAGAGAAACCATTCGTGATGAAAACAAATATTGTAGCTTTACCGTATATTTGGAAATTGCTACCGGCACAGCTTTGCAAGGTGTTCTGAGTGCATTATCCAATAATGTAGTGATTGCTCCATCTGTAGTAAACATTCCTGTCGGCATTACTCAATTGGCTATCACGGTAGTTCCATTAGGTAATTTTACCGGAGGCCCCATTGAAGTGCTACTCACCGGTACCGATGAAGATGGCAATACCTGCTTGTATGAATTTGATTTAGTGCTTCCGCCATGTGTAGAAGAACCGATAACTACACGCCCGGCACAGGCTGCTGCATCTCACCAAATGGTTAAAGAACCTGTTCTTGCAATGTTCCCAAACCCAACACAAAGTGAGGTTAATATTCAATACAGCGGTTATGATTCTGATGTTGAGTTGAGTATATTTGATTTAACGGGGCGTTTAATGAAAACAGAACAATTGCCTATAAAATCGAACAATCTCTTACTCAATGTTTCTTCTTATCCAACGGGCATTTACATTGTTGTTATAAAACAAGGCGAAAAACTTCTTTCTCAACACAAATTGGTTAAGAATTAATCTATTTCATGGAGACTATCTACAAAAAATAAATAGTCTCCATTTTACTTTTTTTACATCTCATTTTAACAATTAAATTATGAAACTAAAAGACTTTTATATAATAATACTTTTTTTGTTTTTTTTTGCATCACAATCTTACGCTCAGTGTTTTACTAAAATAAGCACAGGAACTCAAGGACATGTTGTGGCAATGAAAAGTGATAATACTTTTTGGACTTGGGGTTCAAATAATGGCTGGCAAATGGGGAATGAATTTAATATACCTGAATATTTTCCAATTCAACTTTCAACTTTAAATGATTGGATTTTTGCCTTAGCTGGGGAAGAAAATAATACTTTTGTAATTCGAAGTGATAATAAATTATTTGGTATAGGAGCAAATCAATTTGGTCAATTAGGAATTAGTAGCTCTGTCGTTGGTCTTTCATCTTTAACTCAAATCGGTAGTTCTAATTGGAAACATATCTCTTCTTCAGCTCACTCTTACGGTATCCAAACCAACGGTACTTTATGGGGTTGGGGTCAAAACGATGGTAGCCAAATGGGAGGTGGTGCTTCCTGTTGCAGTAATGTGCTATCACCTGTTCAAATTGGCAGTGATAGCGATTGGAGACAAGTAGAGGCAAGCCAAACCCGTTCCGGTCTTGCCTTGAAAGAAAATGGTACACTGTGGGGTTGGGGGACTAATAATGGTAGGTTAATAACAACGCCAAGTGTTCAAGTTGTTCCCTTTCCAATTCAAATAGGAACAGATACTGACTGGGAAATTATTAGTGTTGGTTCTTCGCAATGTTTAGCCTTAAAAACAAATGGAACATTGTGGAGTTGGGGTGCAAATAGTTATGGTCAAAATGGTACAGGCTCTAATTCCAATATTCCTCAACAAGTAGGAAGTGATACTTGGCAGTATGTTTCAGCGGGTCTTTTGTCTTCATATGGTATTAAATCTGATGGAACACTCTGGGCTTGGGGAAGAAATAACCAAGGACAATTAGGCGATGGTACAAACATTGAAGAAAGAGAATTTCCGGTACAAATAGGCACAGATACAAATTGGGTTGCCGTGGCTGGAGGTTCATTTCATGCCGTTGCCTTAAAATCCGATGGCTCTCTTTGGGCTTGGGGTAACAATCAATTTGGGCAGTATGGTAATGGTACGACGGCTACTTCTCCTACTCCTTTGTATATTCCTGTGGAAGGATGCACCTTGAGTGTGAGTGATTTTCAGCAAGTACCTGTCGTGATGGCTCCAAATCCGGCTAAAGAAAAAACAACGTTACATTTTAAAAATTCACTTGAAAAAGTAACCTTATCCGTGTATGATTTTTCAGGAAGAATGATGATTAATCAAGAAATTGAAGGGTTAAATGAATATCATTTAAATACAAGTGATTATCCGGTAAGTGTTTATTTGGTAGAGGTAAAAGAAAATGGTAATTTGGTTGGGAATTATAAATTGGTGAAGGAGTAGAATTTAAATCACTCCCCATTTTTTTTGGAGGGATTGAAAACTTCTACGGAACTGTAAGAAAAAATGCAAAGAAAAATCATAAGAATAATTTTCTTTTTTGGAATTGCTTTCAACGGCGTTTCTCTTCATGCCATCACAGTAGTGCCGCTGGGTAATTTTGCTGGAGGATTAATTGAGTTTTTAATTACCGGAACCGATGAAGAAGGCAACACATGTTTATATGATTTTAAATTAGAATTACCCGCTTGTGTGCAAGATACAATGCCAATGCGTCCGGAAGTAGCATCTAATGAAGTATATAAAGAACCTGTGCTGGTTCTTTCGCCAAATCCAACACAAGATACTGTTAGTATTCAATATACTGGCTTTAAAAAAGATATGACTTATTTTGTATATGATTTAACAGGACGACTTATGACACAAGGAGAATTGTCTATTAAACAAAATAACCAAGCCTTGCAAACAAGTAATTATCCTTCTGGAATTTATATTGTGGTTATTAAAGAAGGTAATCTATTAGTCTCACAACACAAATTGATTAAAAAGTAATATAGTTAGTTGAGGCTGTCTAGTTTAGACAGTCTCAATTTAAATTTTATTTAGCCTTAACAAAAAAATTATGAAAACGAATTATATTTTTCTAAAAATAGGTTTCTTGCTATTTTTTAGCACAATAACTTATTCCCAATGTTTTACTAAAATAAACTCAGGCGAATATCACTTGATTGCACAAAAAAGCGATGGAACAATTTGGACATGGGGTTGGGGAAACTGGGGACAACATGGTAATGGTTTAGATTTTGATTTTTATTTTCCAAACAATTACGGAACATCTACCACAAATTCTCTTTTCATAGAAGCAGGTGTTTATACATCTTATGTCATTCGTCAAAACAATACACTTTGGGGTAGTGGAGGGAATAATTTCGGACAAATGGGTGTTGGTAGTACAAATCCTAATATATTAAATTTAACTCAAATAAATAGTGGAACAACCTGGAAAAACATATCTGTTTCCCTCCACACCTTCGGCATCCAAATCAACGGTACCTTATGGGGATGGGGTCAAAACGATGGAGGGCAAATGGGTAACGGCACTTGTTGTAGCAACCAACTCTCCCCAGTTCAAATTGGCACGGATTCCGATTGGAGACAAGTAGAAGCAAGTCAAACCCGTTCCGGTCTTGCCATTAAAGAAAATGGTACTTTATGGGGGTGGGGTTCTAACGGAAGCCGATTAGTAGCCACACCAAGCACGAGTATTGTTAATTTTCCAACACAAATAGGTACTGATACCGATTGGGAATATATCAGTGTGGGAGCATCGCATTGCTTAGCTTTAAAAACAGATGGTTCACTTTGGAGTTGGGGAACAAATGGTTATGGTCAAAATGGAACAGGTTCTAATTCTAATGTGCCGCAACAAGTTGGAACCGATACTTGGATTTATGTATCAGCTGGTTATTTAAGTTCGTTTGGAATCAAATCTGATAACACCCTTTGGGCATGGGGCAGAAATGACCAAAGTGAGCTTGGTGATGGTACAACCATTCAACGGAATGCTCCGGTGCAAATAGGCACAGACACCAATTGGGTTTCTGTAGCCGGAGGTATATATCATGCCGTTGCCTTAAAATCCGATGGCTCTCTTTGGGCTTGGGGTAACAATCAATTTGGGCAATATGGCAATGGTACGACGGCTACCTCGCCTACACCGTTGTATATTCCTGTGGAAGGATGCACCTTGAGTGTAAGTGATTTTCAACAAGTACCGGTCGTGATGGCTCCAAATCCGGCTAAAGAAAAAACAATGTTACATTTTAAAAATTCCCTTGAAAAAGTAACTTTAACCGTCTATGATTTATCAGGAAAAATAATGATTAGTCAAGAAATTGATGGGTTAAACGAATATCATTTGAATACAAGTGATTATCCGGTAGGTGTTTATTTGGTTGAGGTAAAAGAAAATGGTAAATTAGTGGGGAATTATAAATTGGTGAAGGAGTAGCTTTGGAAATATCATTTCGTTTAACGTCTCATGGAAAAAGGTTGAGTTATTTTTAAAACACTTCTATTAAAACCTAATTGCAGCCCCGATGGTAGTGGAAAGCTTTTTCGAGAAAAATTTTTAGTTTTGTTGCCATACAAAAGCGACCAAAGGAAGCTCTTTGGGTGGCTTGCGAAACTTAATTTTTCTTGAAAAACTTGTAACGGACAGCGGGAATTGTCTGCCATAACTCGGTTTTCGGTTATCCGTTGTCGGTTTTGGCAACGAATCGCGGATCGGTTTCCATGACGGTGCCACAATTTTTACAGGTACGGAGATCTTTGGAATTATAGAAGTGCTGAAAATGACCTAAGAAATCTTTTTCGATGTCTTTGAGTTCAAAATAGACTTCATATAATTTATGGTTGCAATTATCGCAAAACCAAAGTAATCCGTCGGGAATGTCTTGACCCATTCGTTTTCGTTCGACTACTAATCCGATTGAATTTTTATCTCTAACGGGTGAATGAGGTGTTTTGGCAGGCAATAAAAACATGTCGCCGGGACCGAGTTTCATAGCGATTTTTTCACCGTTGTCTTGCACATAAACGGTGATGTTTCCTTCGAGTTGGTAGAATAATTCTTCGGTTTCGTTGTAGTGATAGTCTTTTCGGGCGTTTGGACCGGCAACAATCATCACGATATAATCGCCAGAATCTACATACATATTTTTGTTTCCAACAGGTGGTTTAAGCAGGTGACGGTTTTCTTCAATCCATTGGTTAAGATTGAACGGTTTTTGAATGGCCATTTGTATCGTTTTTAGAAAGGTAAATTTACGAAATAAAAAAAGCCGAAGGGAATCGGCTTTGGAATTTATTTTTAAGAACGAAATTTACTAGTCAATTAACATGGGTGTTTTTCCATCAGTAACAATAATTTTACTGTTTGGAGACTTTGATAATTCTTGAAACGCTTCAATGGAGCGAAGTTTAATGATATCGTCATTCAATCCTTCTGATAGAATTTTTTGAGAATCACGAGTTCCTTTTGCTTCAATGATTTTACGTTCAGCTTCCAATTTTTCTTGTTGCAGCACAAATTCCATTCTCATGGCCTCTTGTTCTGCTTGCAATTTTCGTTCCACTGAATTGGCTAAACCGGCAGGCAATTGGATACTCTTCATTAAAACGGATTCCACTACAATACCTTGTTGGGCTAAAACAGCTTCCATTTTTGTTTTAATTTCGGTTTCAATCATAGCTCGCATCCCGGAATGCATGTCTTTGGCAAAAAAGTTAGAACTTACATCCGCAGCAGCAGAACGAAAAACATTCGAAATAATGTTCTCATAAGCTAATCCATAAGTGTTGATTATGGTAGCTACTTTGTCTTTTTCCAAACGATACAAAATGGAAACATCAGATTGTACACTTAAACCTTCTTTGCTAGGTAAACTTAAATTGAGTACCAAGTCATTGGTTTGGATGGATGCTTTCACAATTTTACTGGTGAAAGGATTGTAAAATGCGGGGCCGTCTGTAGTGATTTCATCTGAAAGTTTACCTAAACGCTGTTTGATACCTACTTCGCCTGGACGAACAATTGCACAACTTTGTAAAATCAAAGTACTGATTAAAACAAAAATAATATTCTTTTTCATAGCTTTTTTCTTCAAATTTAAGCACGGAATTTTATATATTTTTATTTATATTTTTAATGAAAAACATAATTTTTTCTTATGAATAAAAACGTAAACAATTAATAAACAGCGTTTTAAAAACAAACGACGCAAAAAGCAAATTTAACGAAGTTAAGGATATGTTAATTTTAATTTTACAATCTTCCGAAAGGGAATTCATTTAAATTAAAAGTTGAAGAAACCAAATTAAACCGTGAAGAATTATAACATAAAAAAAGCCGATTTACATCGGCTTTAGATTTTATTTTACTTCTTTAATGAGGTAAGCATACACGGCAAAGTGATCGCTATAACCGGGTTCTGCCGGAGAGTTTCGCAACGGATAACCTTTGTATTGACCTGTAGTTTGTACCAAATAAGGTTTATTAAAAACACCAGCTTTCCAAAAACGGAACGAAGAATAGTCTTTTCTGATGAAAGGTTCAGTAAAAATCATTTGATCAAATAAATCCCACGCATCGCGGTAGGCAAGCGAACCGATTCCTTTGTTTGACATTTCTTCCATTGGATTATAAGTTCCTCCGGGTTGAACTTCTTCTTTCTTTGCTTTTGCACCTAAGAATTTTTTCACACTCTTGTTATAAGGTCCGTCATTTAAATCGCCCATCGTAATTACTTTGGCATCCGGATTGATTTTTTGAAGAGAGTCAATAATCTTTTTGTTTAAAGCCCCTGCTGCTTCGCGGTAAGGACTGCTTCTTTTTTCGCCACCGGAACGGGATGGCCAGTGGTTTACGATGAAATGCATTTCTTCCCCATCAAGAAAACCGGTAACTAATAATTGGTCTCTGGTGTAAACACGTTTACCGCTTCCGTCAATATTTTCGATGATTAATGGAATGTTTGCTGAACTTGTTGGTGTAAAATGTTTTTTTTGGTAAAGAAAGCCGGTGTCGATTCCTCTTCCATCCGGAGAATCGTAGTGAACGATACCATAATCTTTAGCAGCTAATTTTGGCATTTTAATTAAGTCTTCTAAAACACCTCTGTTTTCAAGTTCACAAACACCTAAAACAACCGGAGAATTGGTTTGTTGTTCGCTGGTGCCTATTTCTGAGATAACTCTTTCTAAATTTTTTAATTTTTGCTGGTACTTTTCTGTTGTCCATCCATTCGCCGGTGTGTATTCTTCATCATTTACATTTGCATCGTCTTTAATATCGAAAAGATTTTCTAGATTATAGAAAGCTACGGTATGCATTATAAACTTTTTGTCCTGAGCAACGACACTATTCATTGAAGAAATCACAAGAAAAGCGGCAATAAATTGTTTAATTTTCATAAATTGTATATTAAATTACTGTCAAGTTTTATACAAACTTCGCACCAAAAGTAAATAATATTATTAAATAATGTACATTTGCGGGCTGTTAAGAAATAATTAACTTAACAGGTAAGAAAAATAATTTTAATTTTATTTATGAAAAAACTTGTTTTTAGTATTTTACTGGTAATGCAAGTGTTTTTTGGATTCGCACAAAACTCGGGAGGAGTCAAGGGGGTTGTGGTTGATTCGAAAACACAAAAACCATTACAGAGTGTTATTGTAACTATTCAAAACACAAGCTTAATGAAGTTAACGGCTTCAGATGGTGCGTTTGTTTTTGAAAATGTCCCACAAGGAAGTCAACTCCTTCAGATTAAAAGTGAAGGGTATACTCAACAACTTTTAAATATTGAATTGACTAGTGGAGAAGTTCTGGATTTAGGTATCGTTGTGTTAGAGTTTGATATTACTTCTGAACAACAATTAAGTTTAATCACTATCACCGAAAACGATTTGGGTGATGACAACAGTGGTTCAGAGAGCACAGCCGGCTTGTTACAGGCCACAAGAGATGCTTTTTTGCAAGCTTCTGCATTTAATTTTGGTCAAGCTCGTTTTAGAGTGAGAGGTTTAGACAATGAATATGGTGCCACCATGATTAATGGTGTTATGATGAACAAATTGTATGACGGAAGACCGCAATGGGGTAACTGGGGTGGATTAAATGATGCAACTAGAAATCAAGAATTTACCAATGGATTAGCTCCTTCAGATTATACATTTGGTGGGATTTTAGGGACACAAGAAATTAACACCAGAGCTTCTGTTTATCGTCCTGGTTCTCGCGTTTCGTTCTCGGGAACAAACACAAATTATAATTGGAGAATGATGGGTACGCATGCCTCTGGGATGAATAAAAACGGTTGGGCATATGTTATTTCTGCCGGAAGAAGATGGGCTGAAGAAGGTTATTTTGAAGGTACAGATTATTCTGCCAATTCGTTCTTTGCTAGTGTAGAAAAACGTATTAACAGCAAACACAGTTTGAATTTAACTTCCATTTATGCTGAAAACAGCAGAGGGAAAAACTCTCCGAACACCAGAGAGGTAAATGATTTAATGGGAACAGATTACAATTCCTATTGGGGTTGGCAAGATGGTAAGAAAAGAAATTCTAGAGATAAAGATTTAGTTGAACCAATGGCTATTTTAGGTCACTATTGGAAAATCAACAGCAAAACTTTATTAAATACTAACATCGCTTATCAAACCGGAAAAATTGGTAATAGCCGTTTGGATTTCAATAATGTTACTAATCCTGATCCTACTTACTACAGAAATCTTCCGAGTTATTACACTACACTGCACACCACAATTGATGGAGTGCCGACATGGACACCAAATTTTGAAGAAGCAGATAGAATTAGAAATAGATTCGTAGCCAATAGCCAGATAAATTGGCAAGCGATGTATGAAGCGAACTCTGTGCCAATTACTGATTCGAATGGTAACTTTATCGGTAGAACACCAAGTGAAAGTGTTTATGTTTTATATGAAGATAGAACAGATGATGATTTGTTTACAGTAAACTCCATTTTAAACACACAACTAAGCGATAATATTGTTTTTAATGCCAGTGCTTCGTATAGAAATTTAAAATCAAATAACTTTCAAAACTTATTGGATTTATTAGGCGGTTTATATTACCGTGATATTGATCCTTTTTTCCAAGGAAATCAATCACAACCTGATTTAAATAATCCAAATCGTTTAGTGGGAGAAGGTGATAAATATGGTTACAACTATAATATACTTGCAACGTCTATTGACGCTTTCACACAATTTAAATTTAATTACAATAAAGTAGATTTTTATCTATCGCAATCTTATTCAAGAAATGAATACCAAAGAGAAGGATTATACAGAAATGGTATTTATCCTCAAAATTCACTTGGAAAAAGTAGAAAAGTAGAATTTGACAACTTTGGTTTTAAAGGAGGTATGACTTATAAATTATCCGGACGTCATTTATTTGATGTAAATGCAGTTTATATGACAAAAGCTCCAACCATTAGAAATACATTCCCTAATGCACGTTTAAATAATCAAATTGTTAATGGATTAACGAGTGAAACAATTTCAGGCGGAGATGTGAGTTACATCATCAGAGCTCCTAAATTAAAAGCGAGATTAACCGGTTATTATTCTAAAATTCAAGATGCAACGGAGGTTGGTTTCTTCTTTGCAGAAGGTTTAGGTGTAGTGGATGACACAGGTCAATTGGCTTCTGGTAATGGAAACGCTTTTGTGGCTGAAATTGTAACCGGACTCGATAAGAAGAACATGGGGCTTGAATTAGGTTTAGAGTATCAAATTACTTCAACAATTAAAGCTACAGCAGTCGCTGCTTATGGTCAATATACGTTTGATAGTAATCCAAATGTGGCGTTAAATGTTGATAATGTTCGAAGAACTATCAATTATGGTCGTGCAACGATGAAAGATTATAAACAACCTGGAACTCCTCAACAAGCCTATTCATTAGGCTTAGAATACAGAGACCCAAGATTTTGGTGGATTGGTGCAAACGTAAACTATTTAGCTGATAATTATATGGATATTTCAGCCATCATGAGAACGGATAATTTCTTTGATAATGATCAAATCTTTATCGATAATTTACCTTTTGATAATGTAGATGAAGATTTAGCCAGACAATATTTAAAACAAGAAAAATTTGATTCGTTTTATTTAGTAAATTTGGTTGGTGGAAAATCTTGGAGAATAAGCAAGAAAAACAGAAATACCGTTGGCTTTTTTGCTAGTGTAAACAATGTTTTTGACGTTCAATACATTACCGGTGGATTTGAACAAGGGAGAAATGCTAATTATTCACAAGTTCAACAAGATTACGCAGGCGATACACGTTCATTTGGTCCAAAATATTTTTACGGTTACGGAAGAACCTATTTCGTAAACTTTTATTTAAACTTTTAAAAAAATCTATAGAAAAAGATATATTATGAAAACAACTTTTTTAAAAACATCACTTTTAATCTTAGTTTCATTTGCTACGTTTAGCTGTGTAAATGATGATGATTATGCAATTCCAAATTTTGAATGCAACGATCCTAACTTAACAGCAAACAAAACTGTTCAAGATGTTTATGACATGGCGTCAACTACCATTACTCAATTCCCTACTAATATCGTAAATGAAGATATTCTAGAAGCTTATGTAGTTTCTTCAGATAGAGGAGGAAACTTCTTTAAGAGTTTATCTCTTCAAACTTTAGGAACAGAAACTACTCCACCACTTGGATTTAGCATTCCAATTGATCAAACTAGTATGTTTACTATTTATGAGCCTGGAAGAAAAGTATACGTAAAACTAAACGAAAGGTATTTTAACATAACAAACGGTTCGTTAATTATTGGTGAATTGTTCTTAAATTCAAGTGGAAATGCTTCTGTGGGAAGAATTTCTCCTTCAACGTATGGTGATATTGTTCTTAGATCATGTCAATTCAAAGATGAATCAGAGTTAGTTAGAACTTTAACCGTAAATGAAGCGAAGCAAGATGCAAATCTTAACACGTTGATTGAACTGGAAAATGTTCAATTTATGGATGCTGCCGTTGGTTCTACTTATTTTAACCCTAACAATGTTATTGGAGGTGCCACTAATCATTTAATTACTGATACAAATGGAAATACGGTTATTTTTAGAACCAGTAGTTTCGCTAATTACGCAGGAACTGTTGTTCCGGGTGAAAGTGGAAAAATAAGAGGAATTATGACAAAATTTGGTTCTGATTACCAGTTTATTGCCAGAACTATTGATGATGTTCAATTAACAAATGAGCGTTTTGACATCGATTTTGCTGCTCCAATTGTTGGAAATAACATTGTATTCTTAGCTTCTTTAAATGAAACTTTTGAGAGTTATTCAACTACTTCTCCTGCAAATAGAATATTTCCTTCCTATATCAATGATGCTGCTATTGGTAGCAGATATTGGGGAGCAACAACTTTTGGTGGAAATAAATATATTCAAATGACTTCCTTTGGAGGCACACCTGAAAATAACAGATCATTATTCATTATTCCTGTTGACATGGGTGCTGCTAATGCTCTATCGTTTCAAACAAAAGCAGGTTTCGCTAACGGCTCTGTGTTAAAAGTTTACTATTCTACCGATTACGTGATCGGAGGAAATGCGGAAGATGCTACTTTAGTTGATATTACATCAAATTTTACTATTTCTCCCGGTCAAACATCAGGTTACCCTGCAAACTTTACAAATAGTGGAAACTATAGCATTCCTGCATCTCTAACAGGAAACGGTTTCTTTATATTTGAATATGTTGGTGCCGGTGGTGGAATTACAACAACTATGCAAATTGATAATATCGTTATTAATTAAATAGATAGTCAATAAAGAACAGAAAGCGGAACAACTTTGTTCCGCTTTTTTTATGAAAAATATAGCCTTAAATTGTTTTAAATTAAACCTTGATAAAATTTTATTTTGATTTTAAAATTAGTTTAATTTGATGTTTTTTTGTAATAATTAATTCCATTTGATAAATAATTTCTTGTAATATTATACCACTAAAAAAATCTACTATAATCTATTTTCTACTTTAAAATCGCTTCCGGTTTTATTCGGTTTTTGTTAGAGATTGCTTTGGGATTATGTTTCCCTTTGTAGGTAATGTGTTTAAAAAGCATGGTTTTTCAGAGCCAACCTGCTCGTAGTCTGTTGTTTCATTAAGATAAAAGTAATTTCCCCCTTTAAAAAAGTTCTCCAATTACACTGTCTTTTCTCCAAAAAATTATCTTTGTTTCAGTTAAGTAATTCACTCCTTTTGCTACCCTTTCATTTATTTTTCCTCTTTTACCAAAGATATTAAAGTAAGGATATGGTATAGATATAGTACTGTTATAGCATAAGTATAGCATATCATCCTCTGATCAAAGCCAAGTAAAAGCCGTATCAAAACCGCATTCCATTCATATAAGATACAATAGGTCTTCCATTTCTATCCATAAAAAGGAAGTGTGGCTTTATGTTTTATAGGCTTACCCTTTTTAAAAGGGTAAATTCACCCGAAAAGAGACCCTTTTTAGCCTCTCATTTAAACCAAAAACAAAAAAACGGACAATCCAAGGATAGTCCGTTTTTTTGGTTTAAAAGGGTTTATTTTATTTCTTTACAATCAAGAACTCACTTCGTCTGTTTTCAGCGTGTTGTTCTTCGCTGCAGGTTTCTTTACAATCTACTTTTGGTTCGGTTTCACCCATTCCTTTTCCGGAGATTTGCTCTTTGGAGATACCTTTAGACAAGATGTATTGAACGGTTGATTTTGCTCTTGCATCAGATAATCTCAAGTTG